>FR883429.1:174323-175908 GCA_000435835.1 Clostridium sp. CAG:221 | reverse complement strand
AAAGACGAATGACTGAACTTGGCCTTTGTGCAATAACTGTAAAAAAAATACAAGCCTCATTCAAGTAAAAAGGTAGCAGAAGATTTAGTTGTTAAAGCTTTAAAAAATGCCTATTACAACCAAAATCCTGATAAAAAAAGCATATAATATTTCATACAGACTTAGGTTCTCAATATACTAGTAATGATTTAAAAGAGTTATGTAAAGAGTTTAATATTATACAATCATTTAGTATAAAAAAGTTTGACTTTTTGTGTCCAAAATATTGACATAAGACCAAAAAGAAGGGACTATAGAAGTAGCTAAAAATTTAATTGAAGCTGGTATTGATATAGAAATAGTTTTAAATAAATTCCATAATAATTTTTTAATTCCAAAGTATAGACAATTAGTTTAAAAAGAATATATAATTAACTGTGAAAATATTAATAAAGTTATGTATATGATTGTGAGGTTGTCAAAAATATGCGAAATTATATGGTATATGATATAGGTGGCTCATAAGTTAAATGGTCAATTATTGATGAAGAAGGTGGTATTTTAGTTAGTGGAAAAATTAATATACCTAAAACAGCTGAAGAATTATTTTATACTTTAGCACAAAATGTTAATGATAAAAAGGAAGAATATGATCTTAAAGGTATAGCTATAAGTGCACCAGGAGCAGTAGATTCAAAAACTGGAATAATAGGTGGAGTAAGTGCAATACCTTATATTCATGGACCAAATTTTAAAGAGATATTGAAAGAAAAAACAGGATTAGATGTTGCTATAGAAAATGATGCTAATTGTGCTGCATTAGGTGAATGCTGGCTTGGAGCTGCAAAAGATGAAAAAGATTCAGCTTTTGTTGTTTGTGGTACTGGAATTGGAGGAGCTTTAGTTAAAGATAAGAAAATACATACGGGAATTCATAAGCATGGAGGTGAATTTGGGTATTGTGTTATTGATATAGATATAAGTGATGAAAATAATATAAGATATTTAACATGGAGTCAAGTAGGGTCAACATATAACACAGCTAAGGCTATTGCTGAAAGAAAAGGTATAGATATGGATAACTTTGATGGAATAAAAGCATTTGAGTTATATGATAATAAAGATGAAATAGCGATACAAGAAATCAATAAGTTTTTTAGATATATGGCATTAGGAATATATAATATTCAATATACTTTTGACCCTGAAGTTATTGTGTTAGGCGGAGCTATATGTGAAAGACCAGGATTTATTAATGAAATAAATACTAAAATTAAAGAGCTTATGAATATAGTAGGAGCAGGGAAAGTTATACCAGTTATAAGAAAGGCGAAATATGGAAATGATGCAAATAAAATAGGAGCCCTTTATAATTTTCTTAACTCCAAATAATGGTAAAATAGTAAAGTGTCATTATTTTTTCGAGGCGTAAAAATGAGAGTAGATAATGAAATGATTAAATTAACAACCTAAATATTATATTAAAATAAATCTAGAAGTATCTTTTTAATCACCCTGATATATTAAATAGGAGATGTAGTATGTAGAATGAATAAAAAGCTGTCTTTAAAATTATTATTATTATTATTATTATTATTATTATTAT
>FR883429.1:28582-174261 GCA_000435835.1 Clostridium sp. CAG:221 | reverse complement strand
TCATGTGGACAAAAAAATCTGGTTTCTCAATCTAATAATGAAACTCAAAGTTCTATAAAAAAAGAAGAGAATAACATAAATCAAGACACTTTCCCTGATGTAAAAGAAAAAAATAATATAAATCAAGACGATGCCCCTCCTGAATTATTTGCTGTTGCAGGAGGAAGCAATGAAGTACCTGGAGTTTGCGAATATTATTTATATGAAATTAATATTACCCCAAGAATTAAGCCTTCAATTATTACTAAAAACTCTTCCTACTATGATGTAAAAAACGATAACACTATTTATATAGACGTAATTCTTACTGTATATAATTTGAGTAATGAATCTAAAATGTCTAATGATATAATAACTACAAAAATAAAAATCAAAAACAATGAGTATTCTTGTTTTTCTCTTGTGGAGAGTATTGATGGAACTAATTTAGAAAAATCAGCTTCAGTAAATCCACTAGAAACAAGAAACATTCATTACGTAGCCGAAGTTCCTATAGCCGACTCAACTACTGGTGAATTAGAGATTATCCTAACTATAAATGGAAAGGATTTTAGTAATACGTTTAGCTTAGATAGTCTTCAAAGTTCAATAAAAGAAAATACACAACAAAACACTAACACCAACGAAAAACAAGGCTTAACTGAAGAAGAATACTATATGATAATAAAAGAAGCTAAACAACATCAACAGGATTATATTGATTCTATTGATGATCCTAAAGTTAAACAATCAGTACAAACCCCATATTCTGCTGCTATTGCAGAATCAACAGCATTATATATAAAATATCCAGAAGATACTGATACTATAGATGCAGCTCTAAAGCGAGTTCTTAATGGTGAATAATCTTGACTCTAGAAAATCGAGAATGTCTAAAAAATTGTGTAAATTATAAATTAGATTAGTTAATATAACTGGAAATTTTATTTCCAGTTATATTTTTATTTAATTATTGAAATACTAATAATAAGTTTTTATTTAATTTTTTAATTTTGCTTTTACCGGCAATGGATATTCCAATATCTTTAGTGCATCTAATACAATATTTCCATTTAAGAGTTTCATATATAAATTTAAATAAATCAATACTTTTTACAATAGTTGTAGACATTATAGTAATAAATATACTTTAATGAATATTAATAAAAGTAAATATAAAGAATTAAATAATTAATAAAAACAAATAATAATTACAAAATTAGAATGTTTAGTTATATTAGTTTGAAAGGTGATTATATATGAAAGAAGGCACAATTAGAATAATTCCACTTGGTGGATTAGGTGAAATAGGGAAAAATATCACAGCCATAGAATATGAAGATGAAATAATAGTAATAGATTGCGGAATAGCTTTTCCAGATGAAGATATGTATGGCGTGGATTTAATAATTCCAGATATAACTTATTTAATTAATAATAGAAAAATAGTTAAAGGATTTTTTTTAACACATGGACACGAAGATCATATAGGCGCATTGCCATATATACTTAAACAGTTAAATGTTCCGGTATATGGGACAAAACTCACATTAGGATTAGTTAAATCAAAATTAGAAGAGCACAATATTTATAATAAAAGTACACTTATAAATGTTGAGGCAGGAGATATTGTAGAGTTTAATAAGATAAAGATAGAATTTATCAGGGTTACTCATAGTATTGCTGATTCATGCGCATTAGCAATATATACAGAAGTAGGTACAATTCTACATACAGGAGATTTTAAAATCGATTATACTCCTATTGATGGTAAGGTAATAGATTTACAGAGAATTTCTAATTTAGGTAGTGAAGGGGTTCTATTATTAATGGCAGATAGCACAAATGTTGAAATTCCTGGACATTCACCATCTGAAAAATCAATTGAAAAGACTTTAAATAATCTCTTTGCCAATAGTAAAGGTAGAATTATAGTTGCGACATTTGCATCTAATATTCATAGAATGCAACAAATAATACATTTATCTCTTAAATATAAGAGAAAGGTTTCTTTTAGTGGTAGAAGTATGGAAAATATATCACAAGTAGCAAGAGAGTTAGGCTACTTACATATACCAGATGAAGACATAATAGATTTAGATGATATATCTAAATATTCAAATGAACAGATAACCATAATAACTACAGGAAGTCAAGGTGAACCTATGGCTGCACTGGCAAGAATAGCTTTTTCAAGCCATAGAAAAATCAGTATAGAGCCTAAAGATACATTTATTATTTCAGCATCTCCTATACCTGGAAATGATAAATTAATATCAAAAGTTATCAATGAATTATTTAGAAGAGGTGCAGAAGTTATCTATGATGATTTAGAGGAAGTACATGTGTCTGGTCATGCTTATAAAGAAGAATTAAAGATGATTCATACTATAGTGAAGCCTAAATACTTTATGCCAGTACATGGTGAATATAGACATTTGAAGCATCATGGAGATTTAGCTGTAGATATGGGAATGCCTAGGAAGAATGTATTTATTTTAGAAACAGGTCAAGTTTTAGAATTAACTAAAGATAGCTGTAAAAAGGACGGTAAGGTAAGAGCAGGTGCAGTATATGTAGATGGTCTAGGGGTAGGTGATGTTGGCAATATAGTTCTTAAAGATAGGAGAAATTTAGCACAAGATGGTATGGTAATAATAGTTGTTACCATAGAAAAAGATACGTTAAGTATTGTTTCAGGACCTGATATTGTCACTAGAGGTTTTGTATATGTTAAAGAATCTGAAGAGCTTATTAAAGTTGTAAAATCTCTAGCAACAGAAGAATTAACAAAGTGCTTAGATAAGGAAATAATTGAATGGTATGTATTAAAGGGTAATGTGAAGAGGTCAGTAGAGAATTATATTTATGATAGAACTAAGAGAAGGCCTACAATTATACCAATAATAATGGAAGTATAATTAATGATAAGGAGTGAGATATTTGATAAAGAAAATATCTCATTCTTTTATTTTTAGGTTATACTAGAAAGATGAAAATATAATTAATAAAGAGGTAAAGATAGTGGAAAATGGATTTGAAAAATATAAAATAAGTGAGGAAATTAAGAAATCTATAGATGCAATAGGATACAAGAGTCCTTCTGATGTTCAGAAAAGAGTTATTCCTGAAGCATTAGATGGAAAGGATATAGTGGTAAAATCACAAACAGGTAGTGGAAAGACAGCAGCTTTTGCCATACCATTATGTGAAAAGGTGATATGGGATAATAGTAAGCCACAAGCCTTAGTATTGACACCAACAAGGGAACTTGCTATACAAGTGAAAGAGGAAATTCAGAGTTTAGGTAGATTAAAAAGAATAAGGGCAGCTGCTGTATTTGGAAAACAACCTTTTTCAGAGCAAATAAGAGAATTAAAGCAAAGAACACATATAGTAGTAGGAACACCAGGTAGGGTTATTGATCACATTGAAAGAGGGACATTTGATATATCAGATATAAATATCCTAGTAATTGATGAAGCAGATGAAATGTTAAATATGGGCTTTGTTGATCAGGTAAAATCTATCGTTTCCAAACTTAATTCAAAAAGACAGACAATGTTGTTTTCAGCAACAATGCCAGAAGAAATTTTAGCTTTAAGCAATAATTACATGAATAATCCTGAGAGTATTGAAATTAAGGCTCAAAAATTGATAACTGATAGAATTACTCATGAGATGTATAAAATAAATGAAGAAGATAAATTAAATGAACTGCGTAAAGTATTGATAAAAGAAATACCTGAAGGGGCAGTTGTATTTTGTAAAACAAAGGAAAATGTAGATAAGGTAGCAGAAAATCTTAAGAGAAAAGGATATTCTGTTGATAAAATACATGGTGGAATGATGCAGAAGGATAGAATGGCTACCATGGAGAAATTTAAAAAAGGATTCTTTAGAATACTTATAGCTACAGATGTTGCAGCAAGAGGAATTGATGTTGAAGGTCTTACTCATGTAATTAATTATGATCTTCCAGTGGAAAAAGAAGCATATGTACATAGAATAGGAAGAACAGGAAGAGCAGGTTCTAAAGGAAAAGCTATAAGTCTAGTAAATCAGTATGAAGGTAGGCTTTTAGATGAAATTCAAGGTTATATAGGCTTTGAAATTACTGAGATGGAGCCAATATCAAATAATGAAATAAGAGAAAAAGAGGCAAGTGCCAATAAACTTAAAACAAACCCTAAAGCCAAAAAAATTAAGGCTAAGGAAGTTGAAAAATCAATTACAAAAATATATTTAAATGGTGGTAAGAAAAAGAAAATAAGAGCTGGAGATATAGTTGGAGCTATATCAAGAATTGAAGGAGTTAATTCTGAAGATATAGGTATTATTGATGTTCAAGATATTGCTTCATATGTAGATATATTAAATGGTAAAGGCAATAAAGTTTTAAATGCTTTAAAAGATATGACCATAAAAGGAAAGAAGCTTAGGGTGGAAAGAGCAAAAAAATAATTATCAATGGTGAATTAATTTAATAAATTAGTTAACTTCAAGAAAGTCCTGATGGACTTTCAAACTATATTATGCATTATTAAATTGGCTTTCTTGGAATAATATAGTGTAAACATAAGCATACTAAGAGTAATACTAAAGATTTAGGGGGCATATGTACGATGAAGTTAACTAATGATTTAAAGAAAAATGTAGAAATCATTGATAAAAAGTTAAATGTAGGCAAGACATTTGATATGCTAACAAGAATAATAGATGTTCATAACACTAAATTTTATCTATATTATTTAGATGGCTTTGTAAAGGATACTAACTTAGAGTATGCACGAAGAGATATGTACAATTTAAAAGAAGAAGATTTTGCTAGTATAAAAAGTGCCAATGAATTAATTGAAAAGGCTTTAAGCTCCATAGAAGCAAGTACAGATAATGATGTAGATAACCTTATTACAGCTGTATTAAGCGGTCAAACCATAATGCTTGGACCTTGGAATGAGGCTATAGTTCTAGATTTTAGAACATATCCTTCAAGAGGTGTTGATGAACCTAATAAGGAAAAGGTATTAAGAGGAGCACATGATGGATTTGTAGAAACAATTGTATTTAATACAGCATTAATTAGAAGAAGAATAAGAGATCCGCACTTAATTTTTGAAATGCATAGTGTTGGTAGTATATCAAAGACAGATGTAGCTGTGGGATATATTTCTGATAAGATAAAACCAGATGAATTAAAAAAGATAAATGATATGATTGAAAGCTTAGATATTAAATCACTTACTTTAGGAGATCAAAGTTTTGTTGAATCAATAAATAGTAAAAGTTGGATAACGCCTTTCCCAAAGATAAGGTATACTGAAAGGCCAGATGTTGCAGCAGCACAGTTAGTAGAGGGAAGTATAATTATAATAATAGATAATACTCCATCCATATTGATTTTACCAACTACAGTATTTAGTTTTTTACAGTCAGTAGATGATTATTATCTTCCTGTACTTACTGGTAATTACTTAAAGCTCATTAGAATGGCGGTGCTTTTTGCTAATTTATTTTTAACACCTGTATATGTATTACTAACAGATAATCCAGGTTGGCTAATAAATTTTGCAGGTGGTTTTTTTAGTTTTTTATTACCAAAGGATGCTTATAACATACCCATATTTTTTCAATTTATTATTGGAGAATTTGCTATTGATGGGTTGAAATTGGCATCGCTTAATACACCAGATTCATTAGGTACTTCATTATCTATAATTGGTGGGCTTATATTAGGAGATTATGCTGTTCAGACAGGATGGTTTACACCACAAACTATTCTTTACATGGCAATAGTAGCACTTACTAGTTTTGTTCAGCCAAGTGTGGAATTAAGCTATGCATTTAAATTTACTAGGTTAATACTTCTTGTATTAACAGGAATATTTGGTCCAATAGGTTTTATTGTAGGCATAATAATTAACATAATAATGATATCTAGTACTAAGACAATTACAGGCGATTCATATCTTTATCCATTAATACCTTTTGATAGAGCAAAATTATTAAAGCTTATATTTAGATGGAAAAAGGAAGTAGATAATAAATAATTTTGTTAAATAATATAGAATTTTGTTGAATGACATATAATCTTGACGAAGGGGCATTAATAATATATTCTAAGATGTATATAATTATTAGAAGGGGGTAAAGCTTGTGAGTGAAAGTAAATTATCTATAAATACTATCGTAGCTATAGGTATAGGAGCAGCGGTATTTATAATTTTAAGCCGTTTTGGTTCTATTCCAACATTTATACCAAATACCAATGTTGAAACAGCATATGCATTCTTAGCATTAATGGCTGTAATTTATGGACCAGTTGCTGGATTATCAATTGGACTTGTTGGACATTTATTAAAGGATTTAATTCTTTATGGTTCACCTTGGATAAGTTGGATTATTGCTTCAGGAATAGTTGGATTAGTAATAGGATTATCTAAAAAAAGACTTAATGTTGAAGATGGTGAATTTGGAAGAAAGAAAGTAATAGTATTTAATATATATCAAGTAATAGCAAATGCTGTTGCATGGTTATTAGTGGCACCAGCATTAGACATACTTATTTATGCAGAACCTGCAAAAAAAGTATTTACACAAGGCGCTGTTTCTTTTGGCTTTAATATAGTAATGGTTGGAATACTTGGAAGTATTCTTATTGCAACATATGTAAAGACAAGAGTTAAAAAAGGAAGCTTAGATAGAGAATAGAAAATAAGGCAAAGAAATGTGGTTTTTTGACAACATTCTTTGTCTTTTTACTTTTATCATAATTAAGTTAATGACATATAGCTTAAAATATAGTATATTTGTTAGTGGTAATAAAATAAAATGGAGAAGGAATTTTGTATGAAAAAACCAGTAATTGAATTTAAGGATTTTAGTTTTCAGTACAGAGCTCAAGCAAAACCTACATTAAATAATATAAATTTAACTATTTATAAAGGTGAGAAGGTTCTTATTGTAGGACCATCAGGTTCTGGTAAAAGTACATTATCAAATTGTATAAATGGACTGGTACCATTTTCTTATAAAGGTGAAATTAAAGGTAGTTTAAAGATAAATGGGAAAGAAAGCAAGGAACTAAGCATAGCTAAGATTTCAAACATGGTGGGGACAGTTCTTCAAGATCCAGATAGCCAATTTATAGGTCTTACAGTGGCAGAAGATATAGCTTTTAAATTAGAAAATGACTGTATAGAACAAGAAGAAATGAAAAGAAGAGTTAAAATGGTATCAAAGATAGTAGAAATAGATACACATTTAGATAGCGCTCCACATAGATTGTCTGGAGGACAAAAACAAAGAGTAACACTAGCAGGAGCCATGGTGGGAGAAGCTGATATACTTTTATTTGATGAACCATTAGCAAGCTTAGATCCAGCTACAGGAAAAAGTGCTATTGAGCTTATAGATAAGATTCAAAAGGAAAATGAAAAAACTATAATAATTATTGAGCATAGGTTAGAGGATGTATTACATTGCAATGTTGATAGGATAATTGTGGTGAATAATGGGGAAATCGTTAGTGATATAACACCAGAAAAATTATTAAGTTGCAATTTACTAACTGAATCAGGAATTAGAGAACCTCTATATATTTCAGCGTTAAAATATGCTGGTTGCCAGATAAATCCTCAGTGTAATCCAGAGCATATAGATAAATTAAATGTTGATGTTTTCAAGGAAAAGCTTACTGATTGGTATACAGCACTGAGTAGTGAAGAATCTTCATATGATAATGAAAGTATTTTAAGATTAGAGAATATAAGTTTTGGTTATTCAAAAGAAAAGGAAATACTACATGATGTATCTTTCGATATAAAGAAAGGTGAAATGGTTAGTATAGTTGGAAAAAATGGTGCTGGAAAATCAACTATATCAAAACTTATTTGTGGTTTCTATAAGCCAACTTGTGGAAGAATTTTATTTAAAAATGAAGATATTGCAGGGCAAAGTATAAAAGAAAGAGCAGACAAAATAGGGATAGTAATGCAAAATCCTAATCAAATGATTTCAAAAGCCATGATTTTTGATGAAGTTGCCTTAGGATTAAAGGTGCGAGGCATTCCAGAAGATGAAATTAAAGAAAGAGTATACAATACATTAAAGATATGTGGATTATATGAATTTAGGAATTGGCCAATTTCTGCTTTGAGTTTTGGTCAAAAGAAGCGTGTTACCATAGCATCTATATTAGTGCTTAACCCAGAAGTGATAATATTAGATGAGCCTACAGCAGGGCAAGATTTTAAGCACTATACAGAAATTATGGAGTTCTTAAGGGAATTAAATAAAAATGGAGTTACTATCGTTATGATAACTCATGATATGCACTTAATGCTAGAATATACTAATAGAGCAATTGTATTATCAAATGGACAGAAGCTAGCAGAAGATACGGCAGCTAATATTTTAACTAATGAGAATATCATAAAAGAGGCTAATCTAAAAGAAACTTCATTATATTCTTTAGCAGTAAAGTGTGGTATAGATGACCCAAGAGAATTTGTAAGAAGATTTATAAATTATGATAGGAGGATAAGAGGAATATGAGCGCAATGCTAGAATATTCAGAGATAAACTCACCTATACATAAATTAACTGGAGCAACTAAGCTTATATGTCTAGTTATTTGGGCATTAGCATCAATGGTGACTTATGACACACGAATTCTTGTTGTGATGGTTATTTGCAGCATAGCTATATTTAAGATATCAAAGGTTGAATTTAAAACTGTATCATTTGTATTTTATTTAATTTTAGTATTCTTACTAATTAATAATATTGCTATATTTTTATTTTCACCTTTAGAAGGAACATATATTTATGGAAGTAGGACGGATTTATTCCATATTGCAGGTCCTTATACTGTAACTACAGAACAGTTATTTTATCAATTAAATATAACATTAAAATATTTTGCAATAATACCTATGGCGTTATTATTTATAGTTGCTACAAATCCAAGTGAATTTGCCGCATCTTTAAATAAGATAGGTGTAAATTATAAAATAGCTTATTCAGTGGCTATAGCTTTAAGATATATTCCAGATGTACAAAGAGATTATCAAGAAATATCATTTGCTCAACAAGCAAGAGGAATTGAAATGTCAAATAAGGAAAACTTATTTAACCGTATAAAGAGTTCAGCAGCTATTATAATGCCACTTGTTTTTTCAAGTTTAGAAAGAATTGAAACTATAAGTTCGGCAATGGAACTTAGAGCATTTGGTAACGGTAAAAGCCGTACTTGGTATAGTGGAAGAAAGTTTGAAAAACGTGACTATATAGCTATACTTTTAGTAAGCATAATATTTATCATAGCTATGATAATGACAATTAAAAATGGAAGTAGATTCTATAACCCATTTAGATAATTATGAATTATGAATTATGAATTATGAATTATGAATTGAGGAGGAAACTCTTAAGGGAGTTTCTATAAATTAACGCTACGCTAATTTTATGAATGATGAATTATTAGAAAACTCAGCTTGTGCTGGGTTTTCTTGTTGTATATTCCATCAAGATTATGTAAAGGAGAAAACAAATGAAAAGATTTAAAAAAGTTTATATAGAAATAACTAATGTTTGCAATTTAAGTTGTAACTTTTGTCCTAAGACAGGAAGAAAGCTTCAATTTAGTGATGAAGAAAGGTTTAAAGAAATAATAGAAAAAGTAAAACCTTATACTGATTATGTATATTTTCACTTAATGGGAGAGCCTTTATTAAATAAGAATTTAGCAAGATTTTTAGATATTTGTTATGAAAATGGCTTAAAAGTAAATATAACAACTAATGGAACTTTGCTAGCAAAAGAAAAAAATGTACTTATAAATGCAAAAGCATTAAGACAAGTAAATATATCACTTCATAGCTTTGAAGCAAATAAAGTAACTAAAGAACTAGAGGAATATGTATCTGAGGTAATAGACTTTATTAATGAAGCAAAAGAAAATATTATATGTTCTATAAGATTATGGAATATGGATAATGGGATCTTGAATTTAAAAGGGAAGAATACCTTAAATGATGATATATTAAAAATGTTGCAAGAAGGATTGAATTCTGAAATAGATATTAAAGAAGCTTTAAGTAATAAACCGGGAATAAAGGTAAGTAAGAATGTTTATATAAACAGTGCAGAAAAGTTTGAATGGCCTAATATAAATAGAGATGTTATTAGTGAAAGTGCATTTTGTTATGGATTAAGGGATCAGATAGGCATATTGGTGGATGGGACTGTAGTACCATGTTGTCTTGATAGTGAAGGAAATATACCACTAGGAAACATATTTGAAAGTTCATTAGAAAATATTTTAAATTCTAAGAGAGCAAAAGACCTATATGAAGGATTTTCTAATAGAAAGGCTGTAGAAGAGTTATGTAAGAGATGTGGATATGTAACAAGATATTCAAAATAGAAAATAAATAATGCAGTTTTACTGAGAATAATTTCATCATTACCTACTAATAATAATCTTGTTAGGAGGTGAGTATTTTGAATATTAATCCAGGTATTAAATGTAGTGTAGATAGTTGTAAATATAATAATACTAATAAACAATATTGTACCTTAGATGTAATTCAAGTAGGAACACATGAAGCACATCCAAAACAAGTAGAATGTACAGATTGTCAGTCATTTGAACTTAAGCAATAGTATTTGTCTTAAATAAAAGAAGGAGTGCTGTTTAGCATTCCTTCTTAAATAAAAGCTGTAAAATTATGATTAATTTAGTAAAAAACATTGTAAAAACTTTATAAAATGGTATAATTAAACAGTGATAATTAATAAAAAGATTCTGATGATAATAAATTTCTCCAACAGTTAGAGAGACATTATTATTTAATTAATCTTTTGAAGTGGAGGAATTAATAATGGATAAGACATTAGTGTGTCAAGATTGTGGAAAAGAGTTTATATTTACAGAAGGTGAACAAGCTTTCTACAAAGAAAAAGGTTTCGATAATGAACCAAAGAGATGCGTAGAATGCAGAAGAGCAAGAAAAGCAAATAACAATAACAGATAATTATTGTTTAATTTAAGGAAGGCTATAATGAGTATTCATTACAGCCTTTTTATTTGCAAATAAAAATATGTAATTATAATTTATTTTAATTCTTTAAAATAACATTTTAGTTTTTCTTCTTCTTCTTCTGTTAATTTATCACCACATTTTTTCTTTTCAATTAATTTTTTAAATTCTTCATATTTTTTATCGCCAAGTTTACATTTGAATACTACATCTCTTAATTCAAATAAGGCTTTCTTATCACTTTCATCAAGGGCAGTTCCTTTTTTTATTTTTTCTTGAATTTCACATAGTTTCTTTTTTTGGTCTGAGTTTAATAATTTCATATTATCTTCAGTCCAAAACTTCATATCAGGACATGCTTCTTTTTTTTGGTCTTTTTCCATATCCTTCTTATCTTTTTCACAATCTTTTTTGTCTTTTTCTACATCCTTTTTATCTTTTTCACAATCTTTTTTATCTTTTTTAGTTTCTTTCTTTTCTTTTTCACAATTATCTTTATGGCGATCATCGTCACAAGAACATGGTAGGATATTAGTAGTATCTACTGAAGCAAAAGCTTGAGCTGCAGGCATAATTAATGTTTCGGTAGATACTAACAAAGAAATTAGCATTAAAGATAAAGATTTTTTTTTCATATAAATACCTCCTTGAAAACTTGATGTAAAACAAAAATTATATTTTCTTGTTCCACACTATAGATATAGTATGTGAACTTTCAGTGAATTTTAATATAAAAAATAAAATATTTTTTATATTTAGAATTATATTGTCTTTTTTATATATGGATATTATTCTATTTATGTAGATAAATAGAAGGAGATATGACATATGTTTGAAAAAGTTCTATATAAGATTGTAATAATATTACCATACATATTATTAGCTTTATCTTTTATTTCATTAATATTGGGCGTTGTTAAAAAAAGTTCAAAGGAACCATGTAAGAAGTATTTTATTTTATCAGCGGCAAGTATTATATTAGGGATAATAATATTTTTTATTCCAATGATAATAATAATAAATTCAATGGGTTAATAATGAAAGTGTAAGTATTTTAATATGCTTACACTTTTATTATTTTCATAAAGAATTGTCTATATATTTTTAGATATATTATAAATTTTCACAAATGAAGCGTAAAAAATATAACATATGATATAATAAGAAAATAATGGTAAAAATGGAATAAAATATAAAGCAATACTTGGAAATTTATTGTGGTAAAAGAGTAAGAAGGGAATATATATTATGGAAAGTAATTATTTTGAATCAAAAGAATTTAATGAAAAGTATAATTATGATGGCAAGCTAGGAGTAATATATTCTAAAAAGAGTAGTGAATTTAAACTATGGGCACCATTAGCAGAACAAGTTGAGCTAGTCCTATATGGAAAGGATTATAATGCTCTAGAATCTAATAAAACTATCATAAAAATGAATAAAGAAAATAGGGGCGTATGGAGAGCTAGAATAAATGAAGATTTAAGTGGTGAATATTATAATTATTTAGTTAGAAATAATGGTAAAACATATGAGTCAGTGGATCCATATGCAAAAGCTGTTTCTATAAATGGAGAAAAATCAATGGTAATAGATATGGAAAGCACTAATCCTAAGGGATGGAGTAATGATAAAAAGCCTATATTAAATGATGTAACTGACTCCATAATATATGAAGCGCATATAAGAGATTTGACTAAAGATGAAGCTTCAGGAGTAATTACAGAACTAAGAGGTAAGTATATAGGTGCTGTGTTGGAAAATAGCAAAATTAAAGGGACAAGCATAACTACAGGGCTTGACCATTTAAAGGAGTTAGGAATAACTCATATTCATTTATTACCAGTATTTGATTACGAATCTATTGATGAAAGGTATGATAGTCCAGATAATTATAATTGGGGATATGATCCTCAAAATTATAATGTTCCTGAAGGGTCATACTCTACAAATCCATATGAAGGTGCAGTAAGAATTAGTGAATTTAAAGAAATGGTATATAGATTTCATCAAGCTGGAATTAGAGTAGTAATGGATATGGTTTATAATCATACCTATAATTTAGAATCTCCTTTAAATCTTACTGTTCCAGGTTACTATTATAGAAAAGATAAATATGGATGTTATAGCAATGGCTCAGGTTGTGGCAATGAGACAGCATCTGAAAGGTATATGTTTAGGAAATATATGATTGATTCTGTGTTGTATTGGGCAAAAGAATATCATATTGATGGTTTTAGGTTTGATTTAATGGGTCTTCATGATTTAGAAACTATGAGGATTATTAGGAACGAGCTAAATAAGGTTGATAAATCAATTATTATGTATGGTGAAGGATGGACTTGTTATGATACACCTCTAAATATCAATGAATCAGCAGTTAAAAATAATATATGTAAATTTGATGATTTACAAATTGCTGCTTTTAGTGATGATGCTAGAGATTCCATAAAAGGTTCAGTTTTCTTAAAAGAATCTTTGGGATTTGTTAATGGAGGGGACAATTATGAAGAGTCTATAAAATATACAATATGTGCTTCTACAAAGCATGATGAAATAGATTTATCTAAAGTAGTTTATTCAAAATCATTTTGGGCTAATGAACCATATCAAACAATTACGTATGATTCAGCACATGATAATAACACTTTGTTTGACAAGCTTAGAATGTCTTGCAAGGATGAAAATGAAGAAGAATTATTAAAAATGAATAAGCTAGCTGCTGCTATAGTTTTAACATCTCAAGGAATAAGTTTTTTACATGAAGGGGAGGAGTTTGCAAGAGTTAAAGAAAATTTACAAGGAGAAATAATAGAAAATAGTTATAATTCTTCAGATTATACAAATGAACTTAAATGGCTTAGAAAACAGAGATACATTGATTTATTTAATTATTATAAAGGACTTATTAAGTTAAGAAAGGAATATAAAGCCTTTAGAATGAATAGTAATAAAGAGATACAAAATAATATTTCTTTTATGGCTAAAGGTAATGAGTTTAAAGATAATCATATAGTAGGTTACATTATTAATATAGAAGATTATAATGATAGCTATAGCAAAATAGCCGTAATATTTAATGCTAATAAATATAATGTGGAAGTTGATTTGGATGAAGGTAAATGGAATGTGCTTGTAGATGGTGAAAAAGCTGATAGTGAGGTTCAATATAAAATAGAGGATTCTATTGTCAATGTTTCAGCAAGGAGTGCGTTAATCTTAATAAAGTAAATTTCAGCTAAAAGGTTAATAATGAATAGTTTAATTTTTATTTCTATTCATTATTAACTTGAATATAATAAAAATAGGGGTGATTTTTGTGGGAATGAATATGATAGTATATCAACTTGTAAACGAGTACAAAGGACTTTCAGAAGTTGAGGCCATTACTTTAGCAGGTTCAGGAGCTAACGGTAGAAAAGATAATTATTCGGATATAGATATAGATATTATAGTATCAAAAGAAATTGATAATGATAGAAGGGAACAAATTATTAAAAAGGTTTCAGATTATATGGAAGTAGGCAATGATTATTGGGGAGATGGAGATGAATTTCTTTTAAGAAGTTCAGATATACAAGTAGATATAGCATATTTTGAAATGAAGTGGCTAAAGGAGCAGATTTCAAATATATTAGATAAGAATATTGCATGTACAGGATACTCAACCTGCTTTTGGCATAATGTAAAGAATGCAGTTATTGTTTATGATAGAAATGGTGTATTTACTGAATTGCAAAAAAAATGTAACACAGCCTATCCAGAAAAATTAAAAAGTAATACTATGAAGAAAAATTATCCTATTTTAAGAAGAAGTTTTTCTTCATATTATAATCAAATAGCTAAAGCATTAATGAGAAATGATTTAGTTAGCGTTAATCATAGGTTAGCAGCATTTCTAGCAAGTTATTTTGATATATTATTTGCCATTAATGAAATCCCTCATCCTGGAGAGAAAAAATTGATAGATATAGTTGAAAATCAATGTAACATTAAGCCAGAAAATTTTAAAGAAAATTTAAATAACCTATTTATCCAAGGGAATGATAAAATTCTACAGAATTTAAATATAATTGTGGATAATTTAGATGTGGTATTGAGAAAGGAAAATATTGATATATAATAAAAATTAAAAACTTAGTAAATGATGAACTTAGATAATGATGAACTTAAATAATTATGAATGATGAGTGATGAATGATGAATTGTGGAATAAACTCCTTAAGGGAGTTTAGAAAGAATAAAATTTATAGAAACTCTGAGAGTTTCATCTTTAATTCATAATTCGTAATTCATCATTCATAATTAAAATAGAGATTACAAAAATTTTTGTAATCTCTATTTTTAGTGTTTTCTACACTCTTTACATATGCCGTATATTTCTAGCTTATGTCCTGTTATTTCAAAATCTAAATTATCTTCTAATTCGCTTTCATATTTTGAAAGTGGACAGTTTTCTAAAGGAAATATTTTTTTGCAGGATGTACAAACTAAATGATGTTTATGCTTTAATGTATTTATTTCATAAAAAGTTTTGTTAGTATCCCCAAGTACATATTTATTTATTAAATTATTATCTACTAAAGTATCAAGTATTCTATATACAGATGATAAATTTATGGATATACCTTTTTCTTTTAGTTTTAAAAAGATATCTTCTGCTGTTAAAGGCTGATTTTCAATTTCTAAAACTTCTAAAAGTGAGTTTCTATGTTTTGTTACTTTTAAGCCCTTTTTCTTTAGCACTGTAATAAAATCAGTTTTTGTTTGCAAACTTAAATCCTCCAAATTTTTATATAATTATTACTAATTATTTATATTATATAAATTTTTTCTTTAAAATTAAAGTTATGAAAAATACCACGGAAGAAACTAATACTATAGTTGCTCCGGTAACTGTATTTAAGTAATAAGATAATATAAGGCCTGTTATACCTGAAAACAACGCAATAACTATAGAGAATAAATGATATTGTCTTACATTTTTGGCGATATTTCTAGCAGAAGCTCCTGGAAGTACTAATAAGGAGTTGATAATTAGAAGTCCTACCCAGCTTACAGTAAGAGTTACAACTACAGCAATAGTACATGTAAAGAGTATTTCTATTAATAGTGTATTAATGCCACGGCTATTTGCTAAGGAAGTATTTAAACTAGTTATAAGTAGTTTATTGAAAATAAAATACCATAAAATAATTACGGCTATAAATACTAATATAAGCAGTAGTATTTCAGAGCCAGTTATGCTAAGTAAATCTCCAACTAAATATGAAGAAAATTTACTAAGGCTACTGGAATAACTCATAAGTACTAATCCTAAAGCAATAGCTGTAGATGAAAAAACGCCAATGATAGTATCAGTGGATGAAGTACCTTTATTTTTAATTACAGTAATTGCTATGGCAAAGCAAATTGAAAATAGTGTTGCACCCCACATTGGATTTAAGCCACCAAAAAGAATGCCTAAAGCAATTCCAGTAAAAGCACCATGTCCTAAAGAATCAGCAAAGAATGACATTTTATTGTTAACAACCATAGTACTAAGAAGTCCAAAAAGAGGAGTTACTATTAATACTGCCAGTAAAGCATTTTTCATAAAATCATACGATAGCCATTGAAATGGTAAGATTGTATCCATCAAGTTATAAATAGAATCAAGCATTATTATAGTCCTCCTGTGTTTGATGATTTATCATTATAATTTAAACTGAAAAGTTTCTTTGTGGCTGGATTATTAAATACTTGTGCAGGAGTTCCAGAACATACTACAGTACCATTAATAAGAGCAACTCTGTCAGAGTACTTATATACTAAATCAAGATCATGAGAAACTAGGATAATAGATAAATCATAATTTTTCTTTATTTCCATCAGCATATCATAAAAAAGTTCAGTTCCATTTTGATCCACGCCAGAAATAGGTTCATCCAATAGAAGTATATTAGGTATTGGGTCTAAAGCTAAAGCTAGCAATACCCTTTGCATTTCGCCACCAGATAAAGCTCCCAGTCGTCTATCAATTAAATGAGAAGCTTTTACCTTGCATAAGCTTTCATATACTTCGTTTCTAATTTTCTTTTTAGGCTTAAATATAGATGGCCTAGGAGATTTACAAGAAGTAAATAAATCTAAAACACTTATTGGTGAATTAGAATCAAAAGTAAGATATTGAGGTACATAACCAATTATAGGCTGATGAAATGTTGAATCATTTGTACCTAGAAATTTCAAGCTTCCTTCATGTTTTATTTCGCCTA
The DNA here is from genome assembly GCA_000435835.1 of Clostridium sp. CAG:221. Taxonomy (GTDB): domain Bacteria; phylum Bacillota; class Clostridia; order Clostridiales; family Clostridiaceae; genus Clostridium. The sequence goes on along the minus strand of FR883429.1, from coordinate 156,980 downwards.
ATAATGCTTTTAAAAGTGTACTTTTTCCAGCACCATTTGGCCCAATAAGAGAAGTTAATTCTCCACAGTGAATGTGGAGATTAACGTTATCTAAAATCTTGTTACTGCCAAGGGTTACTGAGAAATTTTCGATTTTTGTACAGCAAAAATTCTTACAGTTTTTATCAATATTAGAAAATTTATCTTTATTTATCATTTTAAGGCCTCTTTCAAAGTGTTTAAATTTTCTTGCATTTTGACAATGTAGTCATCATATGCATCTTCATTGGCATCACCTGTTACAATTGGATCAAGCGTATAAATAGAAGCTCCAGTTTCCTTGGCAATAGTATCGGCAATTTTTGAAGAATACTGAGGTTCTGTAAATAGAGCTTTAATATTTTTTTCATTAATTATTGAAATAATGTTCTCCACTTCTTTTGCAGAAGGTTCAGAATCAGGCTCAACTTCTATTACACCAGCAATATTAAGATTAAATTCTTCTGCAAAATAAGGAAAGGCTTCATGGAAAGTTATAATATCCTTATTATTTACATTATCTAAAGCTGCATGCATTTCAGTTCTTAAATTTTCAAGTTTTGCAATATATGCATCTGCATTAGCTTCATATTCACTGGCGTGATTAGGGTCAAAAGCAGAAAGTTCTTTAGCTATATTAGAAACTTCTTCAATGTTTTTAGAGATACTTACCCACACATGAGGATTAACATCATGTTCGTGTTCATCATGATCTGTATCTTCAATTAAAGATATACCATTACTAGCTTCAATTATTTTTAAATCAGAATATTCATCTATAACATCATCTAAAAATGATTCCATTCCTGCACCATTAATTACAAATATATCAGCGCTGCTTAAGGTTTTTAAATCTTTTGTAGAAAGACTATAATCATGAAGGCAACCAGTTTGTGGAGCTGTCATATTTATTACTTCTACATCAGGAATATCTTTAACTATATTTAAAGTAGAAATATACATTGGATAAAAAGAAGTAACTATGGTTAATTTATTATTAGATTCAATAGAATTATTAGATTCTGCAGAATTATTGCATCCTGTAAGAAGCATAGATGCTGCAAAAACTATAGTTAAAATTTTTGTTAATTTGGTTTTCATTAATATCCTCCTAAATTCAAATAAGAATAGTTTGCATTTGCATATAATATTATAAACTAAAAAGATAAATTTTAGAACAAAAAATTTAAAATAATAGATGAAATAATACTTTTACGAATGATTATTTTTGGTTATATAAAAATATTCGACGAAACTATTGAAAAAACGCCAAAATATGATATTATAATTTAGTACTCAGCGAAATATAAGAAAAGGAAGATAAAAAATGGAAAGATTTTTTAAACTTAAGGAAAATGATACGAATGTTAGACAAGAAGTTGTAGCTGGAATTACAACATTTATGACCATGGCATACATACTTATAGTAAATCCTACAATTTTATCAGCTGCAGGAATGGATTCAGGGGCTGTCTTTACAGCAACAGCATTATCATCTGTAGTAGCTACATTAATTATGGGTATATATGCAAAACTGCCATTTGCTCAAGCTCCAGGTATGGGACTAAATGCTTTCTTTGCATATACAATAGTATTGCAAATGGGATATTCATTTGAATTTGCACTAACAGCGGTTTTATTAGAAGGTTTAATTTTTATTTTATTAACATTATTTAATGTACGTGAAGCAATAGTTGATTCAATTCCAGTTAATATAAAGAAAGCTATTTCAGTAGGAATTGGTTTATTTATAGCTCTATTAGGTCTTGAAGCTGCTGGAGTAGTAATTGGTGATGGAGCAACAATATTAGCATTAGGTGATGTAAGAAACAATACAATTCTTCTATCATTAATTGGTATAGTAATTACAGGTATATTAGTAGCAAGAAAAGTTAAGGGTGCATTATTCTTAGGAATGATTATTACAACAATTATTGGTATTCCTATGGGAGTAATTGAGTTACCTAATTCTATAATTAGTATGCCACCATCAATTAGCTCAACATTTATGAAATTTGAATGGCATAATATTTTTTCATTTGATATGGTAATAGTGTTATTTACATTATTATTTATGGATATGTTTGATACAATTGGAACACTGGTAGGAGTTGCTACAAAAGCAAACATGCTTGATGAAAATGGCAAAGTTAAGAATATTAAAAAAGCTTTATTTGCCGATGCAATTGGTACAACTGTAGGGGCTTGCTTAGGAACAAGTACTGTAAGTACTTTTGTTGAAAGTGCATCTGGAGTTGCAGAAGGAGGAAGAACAGGTCTTACAGCAGTATCTACTGCAGGTATGTTCTGTTTAGCATTATTCTTCTCACCATTATTTGGAATGGTTACACCAGCAGTTACAGCATCAGCTTTAGTTATAGTTGGATTATTTATGATTGAAAATATTAAAGAAATAAACTTAGAAGATTATACAGAAGCTATTCCTGCGTTCCTTACAATAATAATGATGCCTTTTGCGTATTCTATAGCAGATGGGATTGCATTTGGAGTACTATCATATATAGGTGTAAAAGCATTTTCTGGAAAAGTAAAAGAAATATCAATACCTACATGGATAATTGGAGTAGTATTTGTATTAAAGTTTATCTTAATACATTAAGAATTAAAAATTAGAAATTGAAAATAAAAAATAGACATACTATTTGATTTTATATCAAAAAGTATGTCTATTTTATTGCTTTTACTATGTTATTTTAGGAATTAATTTTAAAATATTATCTATTGATTCAGAAAGCATATTTAATTCATCTTCATTTAAATTTTTAATTTTATTATAGATGTTAATTTTAACTTGTTCTTCTAAAGATTTAAATAAATTGCATGCAGATTTTGTATGTTTAATCAATATAACCCTTCTATCATTATCATCACAATACCTTTCAACATAACCTTCGTTTACTAGTTTATCAATAATTGGAGTCATATTAGGTTTAGATATTGATAAATCTTTAGCTACTTTTGAAATAGGATTTGCTCCGTTATGTATTAAATAAAATAAAACTTTAGCATGAGATGAAGGAAGATTTAATGATTTTAAAGCATCATTTGGATTAAAAACTCGTCTATTTAGAGATAATAAAAGTATATATAAATTATTAGGTATATGGTCTATAGAATTCATAAGTTACCTCCTGAATTTCTTAATATTATCATTATAATCTAATGTATAAAAATTTACAATAAAATAGTGATAAAAATATAATTATTATATAAATATAATAAAATCTATTGACGAAAAAAGGTTATAAAAATATAATAGTTATTAAATAATAAGTTTAATGCATAAGGAGAATAAAGCAATGAAAAAATTACTAAAATATTTAAGGCCTTTTGCAGGAAGTATAGTAATTGCAATAATGTTACTATTTGTTCAAGCAATAAGTGATCTATCACTGCCAAGCTATATGTCTAATATAGTTAATATTGGAATACAGCAAAAGGGAATTGAAGATGCAGTACCTAAAGCAATAAAATCTTCTGAATTTAATAAATTATTATTATTTATTAATAATGATGAAAAAAAATTACTTCAAGATAATTATAATCTCATAAGTAAAGAAGAGTTATCTGATGAAGATTACGCAAAATATATAAAAAAATATCCTGAGTTAGCCAATGAAGAAATATATGAATTAAATACCAAGAACAAAGAGGTAAAGGAACAGCTAAATGATATTTTAGGTAGACCTATATTAATAACATCGCTATTTGAAAGTGGAGATGCAGCTAAATTTATAGAAACTTTTAATAATAACATGGCTGCACCAGAAGGTGCTGACATGGGAAATATGGATCCTTTTATAATTTTATCTAATATGCCAGAAGAGCAAGTTTTAGAAATTGTTGAAGGAATTAATAAAAAGTTAGATGAAATGCCTGAAAGTATGATTACTCAATCTGCAGTTACATATGTTAGAGAGCAATATAGAGAATTAGGAGTAGATACTGATAAAATACAGACAAATTACTTATTTGTAGCAGGTGCTAAGATGCTAGGTGTTGCTTTAGTTGGAACTATTGCAGCAGTGATAGTTACATTTATTGCAGCAAGAACAGCTGCAGCATTGGGAAGAGATTTAAGAAAAGATGTATTTAATAAAGTTGTAGGTTTTTCTAATGCTGAGTTTGATAAATTCTCAACAGCGTCACTTATTACAAGGACTACAAATGATATTCAGCAAATAATGATGCTGATAGTTATGGGACTTAGAATAGTATTTTATGCGCCAATATTAGGAATAGGTGGCATAGTAAAAGTAGTTAAGACAGGTGCTGGAATGGGATGGATTATAGTAGTAGCTGTAATTTCTATTTTATGTTTAGTTGGAGTGCTATTTGTGTTTGCAGTTCCTAAGTTTAAGGTTGTACAAAAACTAGTGGATAAATTAAACCTAGTAATAAGGGAAAGTTTAACAGGAATGCTTGTAATAAGAGCTTTCAGTACAGAAAAGTATGAAGAAGAAAAGTTTGAAAAAGCTAATATGAATTTAACAAAGACAAATCTTTTTGTTAATAGAATAATGTCTATGATGATGCCACTAATGATGTTTGTTATGAATGGAATAACCCTTCTAATCGTATGGGTAGGTTCTCATAGAGTGGATTCTGGGTTAATGCAAGTTGGAGATATGATGGCATTTATGCAATACGTTATGCAGATAATAATGGCATTCTTAATGATTTCTATGGTATCAGTAATTTTACCAAGAGCATTAGTTTCAGCAGGACGTGTATCAGAAGTATTAAATACTGACATTGCTATAAAAGATATTGAAAATCCAGTTAGATTTAACGTTGAAAAGAAAGGTGAAATTGAATTTAGAAATGTTTCATTTAAATATCCAGGTGCAGATGAATATGTATTAAAGGATGTTAATTTTAAAGCTAAAGCTGGAGAAACTACTGCCTTCATAGGAAGTACAGGTAGCGGTAAATCAACACTTATTAATTTAATTCCACGTTTCTATGATGTTACTAGTGGTGAGATTTTAATTGATGGAGAAAATATTAAAAATGTTTCATTATATGATTTAAGAGAAAAGATAGGATTTGTACCACAAAAAGGAATACTTTTCTCAGGAACTATTGAATCTAATTTAAAATATGGTGGAGAACATATCAGTGATGAATATATGAATAAAGCAGCTGCTATAGCTCAAGCAACTGAATTTATATCCAGTAAGGAAAGTGGATTTAATACAGAAATCTCACAAGGTGGTACTAATGTATCAGGAGGACAAAAACAAAGATTAGCTATTGCTAGAGCACTGGCTAAAAATTCAGAAATATTTATTTTTGATGATAGTTTTTCAGCTTTAGATTTTAAGACAGATGCTAAGTTAAGAAAGGCTATAAATGAGGAGTTAAGTGATAGTACGCTATTAATAGTAGCTCAAAGAATCAGTACTATAATGAATGCTGACCAGATATTAGTATTAGATGAGGGAAAAGTTGTAGGAAAGGGAACTCACAAAGAGCTTATGGAAAATTGTGAAGTTTATAGACAGATAGCTCTATCACAACTTTCAAAGGAGGAGCTTGAAGATGAGTAATCAGCAAAGAAAAATGAGAGGTCCCATGGGAGGACACATGGGCGGAATGAAAGCCAGTGGTGAAAAAGCTAAAGATTTTAAAAAGACTATGAAAACATTAATGTCTTATTTAAGACCTTATAGATTGATGATAATAATAGTAATAATATTTGCCATAGGTTCAGCAGCATTTTCAATTGTAGGACCTAAGATATTGGGAAAAGCAACGACGGCTTTATTTGAAGGTTTAATTAGTAAGGTTACAGGGCAGTCAGGATCAGGAATTGATTTTGGCTATATAGGACAAATAGTAATAGTATTATTGGTGTTATATATAATTAGTACTGTTTTTTCATTGATACAAGGATTTGCTATGTCAGGAATAGCACAAAAGGTTTCTTATAAGATGAGAAAAGAAATTTCAGAAAAAATTAATAGAATGCCTTTAAAGTATTTTGATACTAAAACCCATGGAGAGGTATTATCAAGAGTTACTAATGATGTTGATACAGTGAGCCAAACGTTAAATCAAAGTATGTCACAAATAATAACTTCAGCCACAACTTTAATTGGTGTACTTATTATGATGTTCTCAATCAATTGGATAATGACATTGGTAGCATTATTAATAGTACCAGTATCTTTAGGTCTTATATCAATTGTAGTTAAGAAGTCACAAAGATATTTTAAGAGTCAACAAGAATATTTAGGACATGTAAATGGCCAAGTGGAAGAGGTATATTCAGGGCATAATATAGTAAAGGCCTTTAATGCAGAGGAAAGAGAAATTAATACATTTAATGATTTAAATGATACTCTTTATAAAAGCGCTTGGAAATCTCAATTTTTATCAGGGCTTATGCAACCAATAATGATGTTTGTTGGTAATTTAGGATATGTGTTAGTATCAATTATTGGAGGGTTTTTAGCTATAAAAGGTGCCATAGAGGTAGGGGATATTCAAGCTTTTATTCAATATGTAAGATCTTTTACACAGCCTATAGCACAAACAGCACAAATTGCTAATGTTCTTCAATCTACAGCAGCTGCTGCTGAAAGAGTTTTTGAATTCTTAGATGAAGAGGAAGAAGTTAAAGATGTAGAAAATCCTATAAGTACTAAAGATATTGTTGGTGAAGTAGAATTCAACCATGTACATTTTGGATATAATCCAGAAAAAATAATAATTAATGATTTTACAGCTAAGGTTAAACCAGGTCAAAGAGTAGCTATAGTAGGGCCTACAGGTGCTGGTAAAACAACTATGGTGAAGTTATTAATGAGATTCTACGAAGTTAATGAAGGAAATATAACCATAGATGGACATAATATAAAGGACTTTAGTAGAAGCGATTTAAGAAAAATGTTTGGTATGGTGCTACAAGATACTTGGTTATTTAATGGTACTATAATGGAAAATTTAAGATATGGAAGATTGGATGCCAGTGATGAAGAGGTTAAGAGAGCTGCTAAGGCAGCCCATGTAGACTCATTTATTAAAACACTTCCAGATGGATATAATATGGAATTAAATGAAGAAGCAAGTAACGTATCACAAGGACAAAAACAACTTCTTACTATAGCAAGAGCAATACTTGCAGATCCTAAAATACTTATTCTTGATGAGGCCACAAGTTCTGTTGATACAAGGACAGAACTACTTATACAAAAAGCTATGGATAAATTAATGGAAGGAAGAACAAGCTTTATCATAGCTCATAGATTATCAACTATAAGAGATGCAGATTTGATATTAGTAATGAAAGATGGAGATATTATTGAACAAGGAAACCATCATGAATTATTAAAAAAAGGCGGGTTCTATGCATCACTATATAATAGTCAGTTTGAAAATGCATAATATATATAAGATACCTAAAGTTTATTCTTTAGGTATTTTTTTCATAAAATATGGTATAATGTAAAAAGCAGTCGAAATGAAAGGGAAATTTGTTGGCATGAATTTAAAAAGTAAATATTTAATTATAATTTTAGCAGTAATTATTATTAAAATTAATTTCAGTATTAATGTTAAAGCTGAAGAATATAGCAGATTTAACAATATATCCATTGAAGATGGTTTGAGTCAAGCTACTGTTGAAACTATGATGCAAGATAGCAAAGGTTATATATGGCTAGGAACAAATGATGGCTTAGATAGGTATAATGGATATACATTTAAAAAATATTCCTATGAAAAAGGAAGTAAAAATAGTTTAGTAAATGGTTATATTTTAGATATTAAAGAAGATAGTGAAGGAAATATATGGGTTGCCACAGCAGCAGGTATAAGTAAGATATATAATGATGGAGAAAAGGTACAGAACTATACTAGTGATAGTGAGTCAGGTAATTTATCTAATGATAATACTGCTACATTGTTAATATCAAGTTCTAATAAAATTTATGTTGGAACAGCTGAAGGAATAAATTTATATGATAAAAAAACAGATAAATTTAACTTAATATATCCAGAATTAAAAGAAGAATATGTAAATTCTTTAGCAGAGGATAAGTATGGTAATATATGGGCTGGTACTGAAAATGGGTTATATAAGATAAATGTTGTTACCAATGCTATTGAAAGATTTGAAAGTACTGATGATGTAAATACCATAAGTGAAAATTATATTTATAAGGTTTATTATGATGGAGATAAGCACATATGGGTAGGAACTTATGATAATGGATTTTGTAAATTAAATATTGAAAATAATAAAGTAACTAGATATTTACTAACAAGAGAGGATGGCACAATAAGGGGAGCCTTTGTGAAGAATTTTTTGAAGGATCATAGAGGAAATATGTGGATATGTACTGATGAAGGTGTAGTGTTATTTGATATAGATAAAAATATATTTACATGGTATGAAAATAAGGTTTATGATCCTCATAGTTTAATAGATAATAATACATTTTCTATTTTAGAAGATTATAGTGGATTAATTTGGATTGGTACATATTCTGGAGTAAGCACTTTTGACCCATATAGCACCATAGGCCATTACAAGAATGATCCGTTTAATAGCAAAAGTATAAATGAAAAGGCTGTATCAGGAATTTATGAAGATGATGATGGACTGCTTTGGATAGGGACATCTTCCAGTGGAGTAAATATTTTAAATAAAGATAGAGACGTTATAGAATGCTTAACCACTGCTAATGGTTTAAGCAATAATAGAATAACAGATATAACTGGAGCTGGAGATTATATATTTATAGCTACTTATAATGGATTGAATGTTGTAAATAGAATAAGTGGTGAAATAGAAATTTATGATGAGGAAGATGGATTAGCAAGTAATATAGTAAAGAAGTTATTTTATGATGAGCTAGGATATTTATATATAGGTAGCATTGCAGGATTAGATGCCTTAGACTTAAATGGTAGGTCAGTAATAAAGTTAAATTATATTTTAGATGAAATTGGAATGAATAGTAAAAATATTAGCGCAATATATAAGGACTCAAAGAGAAATTTTTGGTTTGGAACTTTTATAGATGATGGGCTTATTAAGATTGAGGCAGATACAGGTATTGTAGATATATTTAAAAATAAGGAAAATGATAGTTTAAGCTTATCCGATAATACCATAAGGTGTATAGGAGAAAATTCAAAAGGTGAGATTTGGATTGGGACAAACTTTGGATTAAATAGGTATAATGAAAAAGATGATACATTTACTTCATATACTACTAAAGATGGCTTAGCCAATAATACAATTTATGGTATATTATTTGATGATAAAGATAATCCATGGGTAAGTACAAATTTAGGTATAGCTAAAATTAATATAGATACTAATGTCATAAATAATTTAAATATAACAGATGGTTTGCAAAGTAATGAGTTTAATGGCAATTCATATTTTAAAACAAAGAAAGGTGAATTTATTTTTGGAGGAATTAATGGTTTTAATTTATTTATTCCTGATGAAGTTGTAATTAAAGGCCCAAACTTAAATATTGTTTTTGATGATTTTGAAGTTAATGGAAGTAGTAGAAAGAGTATAAATAATCAAGTCTTTAAGTTTTCAGAAAATAATATAAGAGTGAGTTTTTTCCTTCCAGATTATAAAAGTATGAGAAATATACAGTATTATTATACTTTAAATGAGGAAGAAGATGGTTGGATACCTCTTAGAAATAATTATGTTAATTTAGCTAATTTAGCACCAGGAAATTATGAATTAAAGGTAACAGCAAGGTCAGCAGATGGAAGTTACAGTGATACTCAGATAGCTCGATTCAAAATTAACCCACAAGTTTGGAAGAGTAAGGAAGCAATTTTAGTTTATATTATTATTATTATATTTTTTATTATAAATAATAGAGTTAAAATAAAAAAATTAGATAAGATGGTTATGGAGAGAACTAAGCAATTAAGTAATGAAATGGAAAAGAATACTGGATTACTTAACAAAGTTATAGATTTAGAAAGAAAAAAGAATAGTTATTTTGTAAATCTATCACATGAATTAAGAACTCCTTTAAATGTAATATATTCAACACAACAGCTTATTATAGAATTGAATAAGAAAGGTATATTAAAGGAAAGACTTGATAACTATATGGATATTATAGGACGTAATAGCAAGCGATTATTGAAGATGATTAATGATATAATAGATACCACAAAGATGGAAAGCGGATGTTATCATTTAAATATTACAGAAACGAATATTGTTTATTTAGTGGAAGAAAGTGTATTAACACTAAAAGATTATATAGAAGGAAGAGGGGTTAATCTTATAGTAGATCCTGAAATGGAGGAAAAAACTATTAATTGTGACAATGATGCAATAGAGCGATGTATAATTAATCTTGTAAGTAATGCAGCAAAATTTACCGAAGCAGGAGATAGTATAACTGTAAGGATAATAGAAGAAAAATCTCAAGTTAAAATTGAGGTTATTGATACAGGTATTGGTATTGCAGAGGAATATCATGAGACAATATTTAATAGATTTAATCAAATTGTAGATAATAATTCAGAAAAAAATGGCGGAAGTGGATTAGGACTAACTATAACAAGACAAATAATTGAACTACATAAGGGTAAAATATATGTAGAGAGTAAAATAGGAGAAGGTAGCAAGTTTACTATAATATTGCCTGATAATTTTTAACAATTATATTTTTAAATATGAACAAATATTTAAAGTATGTTCATATTTTTAGACTGATTAGTATAAAAATATAAAAAGGCATATTTTTAAAGCATAATTAAACATAATGGACATAAAAAAGAAAATTTGCCCTAATATGAAGTTTGAAGAGTTTATCTAAAAATTATAATATATATAAATAAAAAGGATGATGGAAACATCATTATATAACTTAAGATAAGAAAGGGGTAAAAAAGTGAAGAACATTTTAAAAATTTACAAAGAAGATATGAAGAAAATTTTTACTAATTATGCAGCATTAATAGTATTTATAGCACTTTCTATATTACCTTCTTTGTATGCATGGTTCAATATTAAAGCGTGTTGGGATCCATATGGAAAGGAAGCAACTAGCCAAATAAAAATAGGAGTAGTAAATAATGATAAGGGAGCAGAACTTCGAGGAGAGCCTAAAAATATAGGGGACCAGATTATAGAACAGTTAAAAGAAAATGATGTTATGGGCTGGCAGTTTGTTAGTGAAAAAGAAGCTGTAACAGCCGTTGAGGAAGGTAGGTATTATGCAATGCTTACTATTCCAGAGGAGTTCTCTCAAGATATATTATCATTAATAACTAATAATATTACCAAAGGTAAAATTATTTATACTGTTAATGAAAAGATCAATGCAATAGCGCCGAAGATTACTAGTAAAGGTGCAACAGCAGTGCAGGAAAATGTTAATGAAACAGTTATTAATACGGTAAGCGATATAGTTCTTTCAACAGCAAAAGATTTTGGAATAGAGATTGAAGGACAGCTACCTAAGTTAAGCAGTATGTATGATAAGCTTTTGGAGATTCAATCTAAGTTTAAGGATTTATATGAAACAACGGATATAGCTTATGATGGAGTAACTGAAATAAAGAGTTTAGCAACAAGTCTTAAAGAGGATATCCCTTTAATTACAGATACTTTAAGCAATACAAGAGGGTTAGCAACAAATATAATTGACTTTATCAGTAAATCTCAAACAGAGATAAATAATATAGCGCCAACCATTAAAACTGATATAGGTTTAGTAAGAGACTTAGCAGATGAAGTATCATCTTATGTAGATGTTGTTATTAATGCTATAAACACTGGTAGTGAAAATGCAAATGTATTATTAGGAAACTTAAATACTAAAGTAAGTGGACTTAGAGATTATCTTACATCTATAAGAGTATTAGTAGAAAAAATAAATGGTCACTCACAAAATGGAGCATTATCAGATGTGCTTAATAATTTAATAACAGCTGAAAATACTTTAAATCAGTTATATAATGAAATTGAAAGTATAAAAAATTCACTAGCTAATGGAAACTTAATAGATACATCAAAACTTGAAAATGTAAAAACTGTATTAAATGATGTGAGCAATATTACAGGTAATTTATATGATAGATTTGATTCAGAGATATTAGGAAATATAAATTCTATATTAAATACTGCCAATGATAGTGCAAAAAGTGCATTAGAAATATTACAAAGAGCACAGGATAAATTACCACAAGTTGAAGAAATACTAACAACAGTTTCTACTTTATGCGACAAAGGTATTGAAGGTATACAATATGCAAAGGATAATTTACCAAAAGTAGAAAATATTTTAAATGACATAACTGCAAAGATAGGAAGCCTAAAGGATAGTGACGATTTAAAAGACTTATTAGAATTAATAGAAAATAATGTTGAGGAAAGAGCTAATTATCTTGCTTCACCAGTGGAATTAGAAGAAAATACTTTATACCCTATGGGTAATTATGGTAGTGCAATGACTCCGTTTTATTCAGTATTAGCACTTTGGGTAGGTATGACTTTATTGGTATCTATGTTTAGCGTTCAAGCACATGGAGAATATAAACCTATGGAAGTATACTTTGGAAAAATGTTATTGTTCCTTACAATAGGAATAACACAAGCTTTAATAGTAGCATTGGGGGATTTATATTTATTAGGAATATATTGCGTAAATCCAGCATTGTTTGTAGTAGGAATTTTATTTGCAAGTATAACATTTGTGGCTATAGTGTATTCACTGGTATCGGTATTTGGCAATGTAGGAAAAGTAGTAGCTATAATATTACTTGTTTTACAAGTAGCAGGTTCAGGTGGAACATTTCCTATACAGCTTACACCTAAGTTCTTCCAAGTGATAAATCCATATTTACCATTTACGTATGCTATTTCATTTGCTAGAGAAGCAATAGGTGGAGTGGTTCAGTCAGTACTTGTGAAGGATATAGTTATAATGTTAATTTATATAGTAGTAGCAATACTTATTTCAATATTCTTAAAGAAACCAATCAATAACCTTTTAAGTGGATTCACTAAAAAGTTCCATGAAAGCGGACTAGGAGAATAGAAATTAATTATGAATTAAGAATTATGAATGATGAATTAAAGATAAAAGTGCTAGATATATTTTGTATCTAGCACTTTTTTTTAATTTTCTAAAATTAAACTAGGCATAATAACATTCTAAATTTCACATAATTATATATAAATTATATAGTTGTGATTTTTAAAGTGCAAATTAAAGAACAAATTCAAGGAAATAATAAAAGATATGAAGTAGAATATGTTAAAATAAGTTATAAGGATACTTTTGGAAAGGGGCTTAAATGCATGAAAAAAAATGCTGCTCAAAGAGAGTTTAAAAAATTAAAGGGACAAATAGCTAATATTGAGGATATAATAAAGCATTCTAAAGCAGGGGCTTTAGTAGAGCAGGAAACTGCACTTAGAAAGAAACTTAAAGCTTTAAAGGAAATGGAAAATCAAGGTTTTAGGGAATATAAAGAAGTAGTAATGAAATATGAAGAAGCTTTAGAAGAAGCATCTAAGAAACTCTTAGAAGATTATAATAGAAAAAATAAAACATCATTTGATTTTTATGATGTAATTGCGGGAAATTATAATTCCTTTCTTAATTCTGGATTTATGACGGTACTTACTAAGCTTCATATTCCTAAAATAGTAGGTGAAGAATTTGAAAAGAATTTCCCAGAAAATCCAAAGGATGAGTATAAACTAGCAAGAGCAATAAAGAGAAAGGTTATAATTCATTTAGGTGATACCAATACAGGAAAGACGTATAATGCCATTGAACGTTTAAAAAATGCAAAGAAAGGCATATATTTATCTCCTCTTAGGATTCTTGCACTAGAGAATTATGAAAAGCTTAATAACGAAGGTGTTACTTGTGATTTAATGACTGGTGAGGAAGAAATAATAAATGAAAATTCTACTCATGTATCATGTACTATTGAAAAAGTAAATTTAAATGAAGAATATGATATAGCTGTTATTGATGAGATACAAATGATAGGTGATAGTAGAAGAGGAATGGCATGGAGTAGGGCTTTATTAGGCTTAAGATGTAAAGAAATACATATATGTGGAGCTTTAAATACTAAAGAACTATTACAAAAGATATTAACTGATTGTAATGATGATTATGAAATAAATGAATATACAAGAAATACGCCATTGGAAGTTGAAAATAAAAACTTTAGCTACAATGATACTAAGGAAGGAGATGCTATTGTAGTATTCTCTAAGAAAAGAGTTTTAGAAATAGCACAAAGCTATTCAGAGAAAGGTATTAAGGCAAGTATTATATATGGAGACTTACCACCTGAAGTAAGAAAAATGCAGTATGCAGAATTTTTAAATAAGGAAACTAAAGTATTAGTTACTACTGATGCAATAGGAATGGGAGTAAATCTCCCAATTAGAAGAATTATTTTTATGTCAGTTTCTAAATATGATGGAGAGGAAGTTAGAGAGCTTACATCACAAGAAGTAAAACAAGTTGCTGGAAGAGCAGGTAGAAAAGGTATATATGATGTAGGATATGTAGCGTCTATAGGAGGTACACAAGATCTTATTAAAGAAAAGCTAGAGATGAAGGATAAGCTTATAGATAAGGCAGTTATAGGTCCATCAGATGCCATATTAAAAATTAAAAATTTACCATTAAATCAAAAATTGGCATTATGGAAAGATAGAAAAGAAAGTTTAGATTATTATACAAAGATGGATATAAGTGAATACTTACTAATTCTTGATAGAATTAAAAAGTATAAGTTAAAGGAAATAGATCAGTGGAAATTAATAAGAGTTCCTTTTGATGTTTCCAGAGATGATTTAATGGAAGCGTTCTTATTCTATGTAGATGAGCTATTTGTATTAAAATATAAGGAATTAACAAAACCTCAATGCTTTGCAGGAAATTTAGATGATTTGGAAATATACTATCAAAAAATAAATATGTATTATTCATTCTCAAAGATATTTAATTTAGACTTTGATGTGGAATGGGTCTATAGCGAAAGAAGAAGGGTAAGCGAAGACATAAATGATATTCTAGTGAGAATTTAGTTAAAAAGGGGAGGGAAGAGTTTGCTTCCCCTTTTTTTATAGCTTTCTTCTCGGTATAGTAAAGCCTATTTTTTCTTCAATTTCTTCTAGTACCTTGAAGTTTTTAGGGTCAACGAAAAGGCATGTATAGCCTTTTTCACCAGCTCTTCCAGTTCTACCAATTCTGTGTATATAATCAGTGGCTTTTTCAGGAATATCATAGTTGTAGATATGTGTTACTCCATTTATATCAAGTCCACGAGAAGCTACATCTGTGGCAATAAGGAATTGTATATCTGCATTTCTAAATGATTTAATAATTCGTTCTCTTTTAGATTGAGGAATATCACTATGAATCTTTGCACAATTAAATTTTCTTTGGTGCATAGCAATTTCAAGCTCATCAGCACGTCTTTTTGTTCTACAGAATATTATGGCCATAAATGGATTATCTTCAAGTAAGGCATTGCATAATGAATCTCTCTTCCATCTATCTGTAGTTTCCACCACTTCCTGAATTATATTATCAAGAGTAGGTTCTTCTTTTTTTACAGAAAAGACAAATGGGTCAGTGGTGAATCTATAGGCTAATTTTTTAACAGCTGAATCCATTGTGGCAGAAAAACATAAAGTTTGGCGTTTTTTTGGCAAAACTTTCATGATTTTTTCAACTTCATTTTTAAATCCCATTAGAAGCATTTGATCAGCTTCATCTAAAACAAAGGTTTTTAATTTTGATAAGTTTACAGTTTTTCTATCTATATGATCTAAAAGTCTTCCAGGAGTAGCAACAATAATATGTATATTACCTTTCAGTTTTTTTAATTGTGAACTAACATCTTTTCCACCATAAAGAGAAAGTATGTTTACTTCTTTGCCTTTAGAAAGCTTATGGGCTTCTTCTGTTATTTGTAGTGCTAATTCACGAGTAGGTGTAAGTATCAGTGCTTGTATATTATTATCCTTTATACTTATCTTTTCAAAAATAGGAAGTAGAAAAGCCAGTGTTTTACCACTACCTGTATGAGCCTCACCAATAACATCATTACCTGACTTTATGGCAGGAATGCTTTGACTTTGTACTTCTGTAGGTTCAGTAATTCCAGAGGATTTTAAAACTTTAATTAAATTTTCACTTATATTTAAATCTTTAAAATTCATATTAACCATCCAATTTTTATTTCCAATATTAATATTAAATGCATTAAGATAAGTCATCATGATTTATCTTAATGCATTTTATTTTTAAAATTACATTTAATTATGTAAAATATTAAATATTAAATTTAGAATTAATTAGCAAACTCTTTTTATATAATCTAAAAGTTCTTCTTCAGTTGAAGTTTCAATTAATTCATCATTAATATATGCAACAAATTCTTGTCCGCATTGACCGATGCATCCAACTTCAACATTTTCATCACCAACAATTGTTTTAATGGCATCAATATCAACATTAGAACAATATCCGCATACTCTTATCATAGAAAGCACCTCCTAGATATTATTTTTCTTTAGTAATAATTTTCTCACAAAAATTTACTTTTACCGAATATACTCTTTAAGCAACATTATATTATAACTAAATAAAAAAAAATTCAAGTGTTTTTTATGTGATAAATAAAAAACTTACTGAAATTTATTCAGCAATTTTTTCCCATTCTTCATAAAGAGATTCTAGTTTACTTTCTGTTGAACGTATTTCTTTATTAACCCTATTACTTTCTTCAGGGTTAGAATATACGCTTTCTAGACATAGTTGATTTTGAAGTTCCTCTAATGCTTCTTCTAAGTCGGTAATACTTTTTTCTATGTTTTTTATTTGAAGTTTTAA
This sequence comes from Clostridium sp. CAG:221, assembly GCA_000435835.1. Taxonomy (GTDB): domain Bacteria; phylum Bacillota; class Clostridia; order Clostridiales; family Clostridiaceae; genus Clostridium. Next base: position 140,061 of record FR883429.1, on the reverse strand, counting down.
CGCTTTTGCTTCTTTATCAGCTTCTCTCTTTTTCTTCTTTTCCTCTTTTATTTGTGTTTTTGTTTTTCCAGAAGCTAATTCCTCATATTGCTGGAATCGATTTGGATTTTCCTTCTTTTCTTGGTAGTAACTATAATTACCAAGATATTCAGTAATTCCATCTTCCTTAAGTTCTAAAATACGATTTATAACCTTGTTTAAGAAATATCTATCATGAGATATTATCATTAATGTACCATCATATTCAAGGATAGCATCTTCTAAAGCTTCTCTCGATAGTATATCTAAATGGTTTGTAGGCTCATCAAGTAAAAGTAAGTTAGACTTAGAAAGCATAAGCTTTAATAAGTTAATCCTACATTTTTCTCCACCACTTAGTTTACTTATTTCTTTAAAGACATCATCACCAGTAAATAAGAATGAGGCAAGTACACTTCTAAGCTTAGTTGTAGTCATATTAGGGAATTCATCCCATACTTCATCTAAAATAGTCTTTGATAAATCAAGGTTAGATTGCTCTTGATCATAGTATCCTACATTTACGTTGGTACCTAATACTTTTAAGCCACAATCAGGTTCAATCTTATCCATTATTATTTTAAATAATGTTGTTTTTCCTCTACCGTTTTCACCTATTAAAGCAACTTTTTCACCTCGTTTTAAATCTAATGAAAGATTTGTAAACAGTGTTTTATCGCTATAGGATTTCTTCAAGTTTTCAATATGTAAAACATCATATCCACTTTTAACTTGAGTTTCAAATTTAATTTTAGAGCTTTCCTTATCAGTAGGAGGAGCATCAATCTTATCCATTTTTTCTAGAGCCTTTTCTCTACTTTCAGCAGCTCTAATACTTTTTTCACGATTAAAAGAACGGAATTTTTCAATTATTGCTTCCTGTCTTTTAATTTCTGCTTGTTGAAGATCGTATGCTTTTTGCAAAGCTTCATATTTTTTCTTCCTTTGTTCAATATATTTAGTATAAGGAACATTATAAGTTTCAACGCTTCCGCTGATTACTTCAAAAGTTTTGTTTGTTACAGAGTCAAGGAAGAATCTATCATGAGATATAACTAATACAGTTCCCTTATAGCTTTTTAAGTATTCCTCTAGCCATGTTATTGCTTCTAAATCAAGATGGTTGGTAGGTTCATCAAGAAGTAGTATATCAGGTTTTCTTAAAAGAAGCTTACATAAAGCTACTCTTGTTTTTTGTCCACCACTTAAAGTATATATTTCTTTGTCAAAATGTTCTTCTGCAAAACCAAGCCCGTTTAATACTCTAGATATTTCACCTTTATAAATATATCCACCTTTATGTGAATAGATATCTTGCAATGTAGTATAATCCTTTATAAGTTTATCATGATAGGCTGCATTGCTAGCATCATAAGGTTCGTTCATTTTCACTTCTAAAGTAGCTAATCTATTTTCAATGTTTAATAATTCTTCAAAGACAGATAAAGTTTCTTCATATATTGTTTTTGAAGAATCAAGGGATAAATTTTGTGATAAGTATCCAAGGTTACTTGTTTTATCTATAAATACTTCACCAGAATCTTGCGAAAGCTCTTTTGTTAATATTTTAAAAAGAGTTGATTTACCTTCACCATTTGGACCTATTACACCAACTTTATCTCCTTCATTTATAGAGAATGTAATGTTTTTTAATATATCTCTAATACCATAACTTTTACATATATCTTTACAACTTAAAACTATCATTATAATTAACCTCCATATTAAGTAGAGTCGTAATTATTATACTATAATAAGAAATTTAAAGCTATTGTAAAAGTAAAGTAATAAGCTCAGGTGGAAAATTAATCAATGAAGATTTATAAAGATAAAATTTAGGAACTGTGTTATTTGAATGTTTAATTCAATTAAAACAGTTCCTAAGTTTTATTGGTAGTCTACAGTAAGAAGATATCCTAATTGAGGAGTATCATTAAATAAACCAATTATATAAATGGTATAGAAGTTACCATTATAAAAAGAAATGTTCTTTATATATTTTGTAATGCTTTGATCTGAAGCAACGGTAACTTGTAGATTATAAATGCCAGAAGAAAGCATATAGTAGCCTGTAGTTTCTAAATATTCAACGCTATTGAAGAGTTCTATATTATTAGGCAATGAAAGGCTAAGTAATGGAGAGTTAGGAGAAAGGTTTATAAACCTAAGGAAAGTATATATCTTGGTAGAAGGAACATTATCATCTTTAAGCCTAAAAAGATATAGGTTATCTTGTAGTGTAACTACTGATATTGTGTAATTTGAACCATGAATGGTGGTGATATCCTGTGAAAGCAATGGTGTATCATAAGTACCTGCAGCATAGAGTTGGAATTGGTAGTTACCTGCTGGTAAAGCAGAGTATTTAGTTAGTTTTCCAAAGGATACATTGCTGGCAATAAGATTACCATTGGCATATATATCAATAGGATTAGCTGTTGGAACAGCATGTAGTATTCTAATATTAGAATCGGTAACAGGTGCATTTCTATTAAATAAGCTCATTGAATCACCTACTTATTTATGTTCTAAAGTAATTTTGATTATCTTTTTAATTATTAAAGATGCTATAGGAAGTGGTATCCTATAGGCTTTTAGGGTAGAAAAGATATGAGAATTATTAGTTTTTATGGATTCAAATATTTCATCAATTTCCTTATTAGAAGCAGAGTCTCTAGAATCATCATATAAGGATAAGTTAAAATTTCTTAATATATCTAACGGATTTATAAGCGGAAGATAATAACTTATATTTCTAAAATCAGTGGTGTTATATGAAAATAAATCATTAGAAGACGGTTCAGATGGAAATTCATTATTTAAGGCATTCTCATTAGATGAAGTAATAGAAGTAGTATTACTGGTATCCATTGAAGGAATATTATTAGGATAAGGCATTGCAGGATAATACCCTGTAGTGTTACCGGAATTAAATGTAGGATTAAGTAATGATGAATTAGTCATATATGGATTACCTATATTAGTGCTACTCATATTAGTATCTGCTATATTTTCAGTGTTCATATATGGAGTATTCATATTAGTAGATGAATTTAATCCTAAAGGTGGGAAGCCTATATAAATATTATTACAATCACTATTTATGGAAATTCCATCTAAAGCATTGGGGGTAGTAATTGAATTAAGCTTGGAATTACCCATATTCAAGGGCGGATTAATATCTAAAGGTGTAAATTTTAAATCATCATTATTATTATTTTTTTTTACTTTTTTCTTTTCCACTTTAATTTTTATCCTCCAAAAATAATTTATTAATAATGTATGAAAAAATTAATTTATCTGTTACTTAAGTTTATGAATAGGTCTGTAACCTTAGAATCTTATAAAAGAAATATAATGAAAAGAGGTAGTAGCAATGTCAAATTGGAATGAATAGTATGTAATGGAGGGGAGAATGTCATGCATAGAGATAATATAGATGAAATTAGAAAATTATTTATAGGGTTAGACAATAAGATTGTAATTAATGGAAAAAAACAAGTTATTCCTATAAATTTAGATAATGCCGCTACTACTCCAGTTTTAAAAAAAGTTATGAAAGCTGTATTAAAGGCTAGTGAAAATTATGGATCTATTGCTCGGGGTGATGGACAAAAATCACAGTATAGTAGTGATTTATATGAGGAATGTAGAAGATATGTTATAAAGTATTTTAATGCACCTCTAAATAAATATACTGCTATATTTGTAAGCAATACCACTGAAGGAATCAATAAATTATCGAATATTTTAATTAAAAATAAAAATGATATAGTAATAACCAGCAGAATGGAGCATCATTCTAATGACCTTCCCTGGAGAGGTAAGTGTGATTTGAAATATGTGGAAGTAGATGAAAAAGGTCGTATAATCATGGAAGAGTTAGAAGAGATGTTTAGTATTTATCAGGACAGAATAAAGTATGTAACTATTACAGGTGCTTCTAATGTCACTGGATATATTACTGATATAAGAATGGTAGCTAAATTAGCTCATAAATATGGAGCTAAGCTTATAGTCGATGGAGCTCAATTAGTGCCACATAGGGCAGTAAATATATGTGGGCAAGAAAATGATGATTATATCGACTTTTTAATATTTTCAGCACATAAAGTATATGCACCATTTGGTAGTGGTGCAATAATAGGGCTACGGGATGAATTGGAAAAGTACCCACCTGATACTAAAGGTGGAGGAACTGTAGAAAGGGTTTTAGATGATGAGATAATATGGCTATCTACACCTGAAAAAAATGAAGCTGGAAGTCCAAATTTTTTCGGTGCAGTTGCATTAATGCAAGCATTGAAAGAAATGAATAAAATTGGACTTGAATTAATTGAAAGTAATGAAAAGAAATTGCTGAAAATGTTGATTGATGGAATGAAGAATTTTGAAAGAGTAATTCTGTATGGTGATAATGAAAATATTGAAGATAGATTAGGAATAATGGTATTTAATATAGATAGATTATGTTATGAAATGGTTGGAGAATATTTAGCGAGTATTAGAGGAATTGCAGTAAGACAGGGAGGATTTTGTGCGCACCCATATACACGAAGATTGCTGGGGATAAAAAATGATGAAATAGAAGAATATATTAAAAAAAATGGTATGCCAGGTATGGTAAGAGTAAGTTTAGGAGCATATAACTCAGAAAAGGAAGTAAATATATTTTTAGAAACCATAGAATATATATGCAAAAAGTGCTTGTAAATAATATATTTTTTATATAAAATTCACCTTTTTGGTAGAGTTATCATATTTTATAGTATAAGAAACTTAGGAGGGAAACGTTATGAGCGGAAGAATAGGTAGTTGTACTTTTTCAACTGGGTGTAATCAGCAAATTAATGCAGTAGCAAAAATAGAAAATGAAGATAGATGTGCAGTATTAGGAACTGTAGTAAATAATGGTGGGAGAGCAATAGCTGACGCTGTAGTTGTATTATTAAAAGTTAATGATAGATGTTCAATTCCAACACCAATAACTCATACTTTTACAGATAGATATGGCCAGTTTGTATTTGGACCTTTATGCCCAAATTCAACTTATATGCTAAAGATATACAAAGATGATATTAATGTAGAAAATATTAATTTAATTTGTAATTGTCAAGTTGGTTCATGCTTAGGAAGGAACAATAATAATTCTAATAATTATTCAAATAACTATTCTAATGGCTATTCAAACAATTATTCAAACAATTATTCAAATAATTATTCAAATAACTATTCAAATAACTATTCAAATAACTATTCAAATAATTGCTGTAATAGCTGTTCAAATAGAAACAGAGAAGGCTATAGAAAATCTGAAGATAATATGTAGATAAGAATATAAGTAAATAAAAGGCTCTAGTAATTAAACTAGGGCCTTTTGTTATATTATTTATTAAATACTTTGAACTCTGGAAGAGGAGAAATTAGTGGTAGTAAATATTTAAGAGCTTGTGGTTTTATATGATTTCCCTTATCATTAATCCAGTCAGTTGGAAAGTATTTAATGTTATTAGCAACTTTATTAGCTTCAACAAGTGAATAAGAAGTTTCATATGGTTCATTAGAAGTTCTTTCAATTGTAACCATGTATCCACATTTTCCAGTAAGTGAATATTTTAATGCTTCATATCCAGCTTCATAAGCTTCTTTTAAATCTATTTCTGAAGCACAATGCATTGCGCATCTTTGAAGTACACCAAGTTCTAAAGATTTAACTCTTTTTGTTATACCTGCATTTATAATCAGGTTTTTTAAGTAATTACCTACGCCGCCTAATTGAGCATGTCCGAATTTATCATTGGCATCAGCTTGCATTTCAGAAATGAATTTTCCTTTTGTATCTTTAATGCCTTCAGAAACCACTATGTACACTTGGTTTTGTTCTTCGAATTTATCTGTAACATCTTTTAAAAATGTTTCAATTTCAAAAGCTTTTTCTGGAAGATAAATAAAATCTGCAACTGGCTTACCATTCATTTGTGCTAATGCTCCAGCAGCAGCTAGCCATCCAGTATCTCTTCCCATAGTTTCTAGTATGAATATACCATTGTTAGTATATACAGAAGAATCTAAATATGTTTCTAAAACTGAATTTGCGATAAATTGTGCAGCACTTCCAAAGCCAGGAGTGTGATCTGTATACATTAAATCATTATCTATAGTTTTAGGAATTCCTATAAATGTGATGTCTATGCCAGTTTCTTTTGCATATCTGCTAAGCTTGGCAGTGGTATCCATAGAGTCATTACCACCTACATAGAAAAATGCTTTTATATCATTAGCCTTTAGTACATCTAATAACTTGTCATATTCTTCAGTTGATTCATCTAATGATTTCATCTTATATCTGCATGAACCTAAGCCAGAAGATGGAGTAAATCTAAATTTATTAATTTCTTCATCACTATAAGAAGTTAAGTCAATTATATTACCATTTAAAATACCCTCAATCCCATTTAAGCCTGCAAAAACCTTATTATATGCTTTTAATTCCTTGTTTGCATTATAAAGTCCTACTACACTTGAGTTTATTACAGAAGTGGGACCACCTGATTGTGCTATGATACAATTTGCCATTAAAATACGCTCCTTTTCTAAATGTGCTATACTATTTAAAGTTAATTCGTAATACAATATATACTATACAACAAAAAATAGATAAATAAAAGTATTATTTTTATAATAAAGTACAAATTAATGTAAAAATCAAAAGGAAAATTAAAATATGTCGCCAAGTAACATATGTAAAAATATTCAATAATACAATGTTATATAAGTATAATTTAGGAGTGGGCATATGAATATAAAAGATATCCTTATAGTTGGAGTAGCTTTGGCTATGGATGCATTTGGTGTAACTATAAGTATTGGATTAAATAAACGTGTAAATAGAAGCAAGAAAATAGGTTTTATTATTTCTTTTGCATTATTTCAATTTTTATTTTTCTTTAGTGGCGCTATTATGGGCTTTTTATTTGAAAAATATATTACTGCAATTCCCAATATTATTGGAGGAACAGCCATAGGGATAGTAGGGGCAATGATGATAAAAGAGGGATTTGAAAAAAATGAAAATGAAGATCTAGTTTTAAAAAATATTATGTATTTAATTTTAGGTGTTTCAGTAAGTATAGATGCATTGGTAGTAGGATTTACTACTATAGGTACTACAATATCTTATTGGATTATTTTTATTGATTCTATTTTTATAGGAATCATAACTCTTATTATATGTACCTCAGGATTTTATTTTTGTCGTTTTATAAGAAAGATAAATTTCATAACCCAATATGCAGACTTTCTAGGGGGAATCATTCTTATTCTCTTTGCCTTCAAAATGATCTTTTTCTAAAGGAAAAGGTCATTTTAATTAAGTCACCAATTGAAAATGTAGAATGTAAAATGAAGAATTAAAAATTAAGGGTAGAATTTCTACGAAATTCTTTTTAAATATATATTTAAGAAATTTCCTCAAGGAATTTCATCCTCAATTCTTCATTCTTCATTTTTAATTTTTCATTCTTAATTGTTTAATTAAACAATTAGTTTCGCAGTTTATTTAATTTTGGCTATAATAGTAGATAGTATAAAAATTTCGGAGGTGTTTTTGTGGCACTGAATAAAGAGCAGGTTACAGTTGTTAATGAATTAAATGAAAATATAATGCTTTTGGCCTCAGCAGGAACTGGCAAGACTGAAACTTTAGCCAGAAGAGTTGCTAATATAATTGAAGCTAAAAAGGCCAGTGGTGATGAAATATTATGTATTACCTTTACCAATAAGGCATGCAAGGAAATGAAGGAGAGGGTGGAGCAGATTGCCGGTGCTGAAGGAAATAAGGTTAATGTAAGCACTTTCCATAGTTTTTGCTTCGATATTATGAAGCTACAAGCCAAAAAAAGAACAGATATATTTACTGATTTTGTGGTTTTTGATGAAGATGATTGTGTGGAAATAATAAAAACATGTAATTATTACAATTTTCCTATTCCCTTAATTCAAAGATTTCTAGATTTTATAAAGTTAGAAAGAGCAAGAAGAGATATTTATTCTGAAGATGAAAAGAAGGATTATGAAGAAGTAATAAATTTATCTTTTAAAGAGAATGAAGAGAAGCTTAATGGCATATGTTCAGATAGAGGTAATATAAATTTAAATTTTAAAAAATTCATTAAAGAAAATGGTCATACACTTATTAATAGCTATAATGGGGCTTTACGTAATAATCATGCCGTTGATTTTGCTGATATAATTGTCAGTGCAAAAGAGCTGTTTAAGAATGAAGATTTAATAAATAGCCTAAGAAGCAAGTATAAATATATAAATATTGACGAAGTACAAGATACTAGTTTCTTGGAATATTCAATAATAGAAAAGATATTTGGCAATAATAATATTTTAATTTGTGGAGATGTTTTTCAAACTATATATAAATGGAGAGGTTCGGAACCAAATAAGATATTTGATAAGTTTAAAAGTAAATATAAACCAAAGGAAATTATCTTTGTAAAAAATTATAGGGCAACTAAGAATCTTACAGAGGCATCTTTATCATATTTAAAAAATGCCTTTGAAAATGAAGTAAATGAAATATATAAAGAAGAAATAAAGGCTTTTACGGAAGCTGAAGGTGAAAAGATTAAATATAAAGCTTTAAATAACTCCATGGAAGAAGCAAGATTCATTGTGGATGAAATAAGAAGGCTACAAGCTAAAGGTGAAGATTTAAATAAGATAGCAGTACTAACAAGAGATAATAGATATAATGTTGAGCTTAGCAGAAACATTGAGAATATATTATCTAGAGAAGGAGCAGATTTTTCTTTTGCCTTAGTGGATCAGTTTAGATTCTTTAGAAGGCAGGAAATAAAAGATATTATTGCTTTTTTAAAGCTTATTGGCAATAAGAATGATGCAATTAGTTTAAAAAGAATTGTAAAAAGACTACCTACTGGTGTAGGAGATAAGGCTTTTGAGGCTATAGAATCTGATGAGTATAAATCAATAGGCATAAGCCTTTGTGATTATATTGATGAAAATACTGTTTTATTTGGTGAGAAATACGGGCTTTTAATCAATGAATTTGAAAATAATAATATTATTGTCTTTGATGTGGAAAGCACTGGTGTTGATGTTACTGAAGATGAAATAATTCAAATAGCTGCCATAAAGATAAATAAATATGGTGAAGTTACAGAAAAATTTGAAAAGTTCTTAAAGAATAAGAAGTCAGTAAAATCATCGGAGCATGTTCATGGATTTAGTGATGAGTTCTTAAGGGAAAATGGAGAAGATAAAGAAGTTGTATTAAAAGAGTTTATAGAATTTTCAAAAGATGCAATAATTGTAGGGCATAATGTACAATTTGATATAAATATATTAACTAGTGAATTAAGTAGATTAAATTTAGGAAAAGTAAAATTTAAAGGCTTTTTTGATACCTTAGATATTTATAAGAGATTTTATTCCAATTTACCTAATCATAAATTAGATACATTAAGCAGGATTTTTGAAACTGTTAACAAACCAAGCCATGATGCTATGGATGATATTTTAGCCACAAAAGAACTTTTAGTGATGGCAATAAAAAATAAGATAAAACCTACATCACTAGAGAGAATTGCTCATATGTCAAAGCATATGAAGGCTTTTACAGCTATAAGAAATAAGTTAAATGCTTTATTTATTAAGGCTGAATCTTTAAGACCATGTGATATTGTGGCTGAAGTTATTAATGGGTTTAGTATAAAGACCTTATATCCAGGAGAAGAGGGACGTGAAAAAATAGAGCGTCTGAGGGATTTTTATATGCTTTTAAAGGAGTTAGATGAAGAAGAAAAGAGCAATAGGGATGCTCTTATGGAAATAATTAAGATCATTGCATTATCTAATGGCGATTTAGAAGCACTTATTATAAATAGAAGCAAATTTCCTAAGATACCTATAATTACAGTGCATCAGTCAAAGGGACTAGAATATGATACGGTATTTTTAGCAGGACTAAAGGAAAATACTTTCCCTTCATATATGTCAGTGAAAGCAAATAATATTGATGAAGAAAAAAGGACTTTTTATGTTGCTATCACTAGAGCAAAGAAAAGGCTTTATATGACATGCAGTCTTGAAGGAGCTTATGGAAGAAGAGGAGAAGAAAGTAGATTCATAAAGCTAATAGATGATAAATACTTAGGTTAATGATGAATTATGAATTATGAATGATGAATTGTGGAATAAACTCGTAGAGTTTAGAAAAATTAGAAATTAAAGATAAGTAACTAAGAGGTGAAAATGAGCAAGATAAGTAAAGCAATAGATTTGTTAAAGACAAAATATAAAATGGCAATGAAACAAAAAGTATATCAGGGTGAAAAATATAAAGTTAAGTATATATTGGAGGAAAATAAAAATTCAGAAGTTTTATTAATTCTTTTTACTTCATGTACAGCTAAAGGTCAAAAGGCAAGATATAATTATATGAGAACCGTTGAAAAGTATGATGTCAATAAGCTTTTTATCTTAGATGATTTTGGCTTTGATGGACGAGGGGCATATTATTTAGGAAAAGATAAGGATTTTAAGATTGTAGAAGATGTAAAAAGTTTGATAAATAGCATTTGCAATAAGATAAAGCCTAAAAAAGAAGTTTATATAGGTTCAAGCAAAGGTGCTTATGGAGCATTATATTTTGCTTTAGATAGAAAGAACACTTATGTTATTGCAGGGGCTCCTCAGTATATGTTAGGTAATTATTTAAATTTACCAGGTCATAAAGAAATTTTAGAATATATTATGGGAAATACATGTGAAGATTCCATAGAGTATTTAAATGTACTTATGAAGAAAAAATTAGAAGAAAGCACTAAAAATAATACTAAGATATTTTTGCATTATTCCAGTGAAGAGGAAACTTATGAAAGTGATTTAAAGCCCTTGGTTAATGAGATTAATAAATTAAATTATGATTGTGAGTTTGATGTAATGAAATATAATAGTCATGCAGAGCTTACAAAGTACTTCCCTAAGTATATTCAAAATTGTATAGAAAAAATAACTAGAGCTTAATATAAGCTCTAGTTATTTTTATGTTTATTACAAAATTGTAATTTTTAAATTTATGGTAAAGTAATATTTGTAAATTATAGTATAAGTATAAAGTTTGAGAGAGAGGGGAAATAATAATGGCTTTTATAGAAATAAAGAATTTAAATAAGATATATGGCAAAGGTGAAGTTGAAGTTAAGGCTTTAAATAATATAAATTTAGAAATTAATGAAGGAGAATTTGTAGCTATAGTAGGGGCATCAGGATCAGGAAAAAGTACACTTTTACATTTACTAGGGGGAGTAGATAAACCAAGCAGCGGAGAGGTAATTTTAAATGGTACTAATATGTATAGCTTAAAAGAAAGAGAACTTTCTATTTTAAGAAGAAGAAAAATAGGTTTTGTATTTCAGTTTTTTAACTTAATACCTGTATTAACAGCAGAAGAAAATATTGAAATGCCAGTACTTTTAGATGGTGGTAAGATGGATAAAGAATATAAGGCTGAGTTATTAAAGATTTTAGGTTTAGAAGAAAGAAAAAAACATCATCCAGCTCAACTTTCAGGAGGACAGCAACAAAGAGTTTCCATAGGAAGAGCGTTAGCTAATAAGCCATCATTAATTTTGGCTGATGAACCAACAGGAAATCTTGATTCTAAAAATTCAAAAGAAATCTTAGAATTATTAAAGTATTCTGCTAAAAAGTATCATCAAACGTTGATTCTTATAACTCATGACTTAGCCATAGCAAAGGAAGCTGATAGAGTAATAACCATTGCTGATGGAGAAATAATAGGCAATGAGGTGAATAAATAATGAAAAATTATAGTGAAATCACTGTAAAGTATTTAAAAGAAAAAAAGAAGAGAACCTTATTCACCATTGTTGGCATAATAATATCACTATCATTAATTAGTGGAGTGGGCTTTTTAGGATTAAGTTTAAAAGATTATATGTATAATTTAATCATAAATGATGGTGGAGATTATGAGTGCAGTTTTAATGGGATAAATTATAAAAATATTAAAGCACTTAAATATGATGTTGATTTAGAAAAGGTGGCTGTAACCACTTATGAAGGAGTTTTTACAGATATAAAAAATGAAAAAGAAAACTATATTGATATTTTAAAAGGTGATGAAGAATATTTTAATATAATTACTTCATATAGGATTAAAGAAGGGAGAGTATCAGAAAATGGTGATGAAATAATATTAAATGAAAGTGCTAAGAAGTTTTTTGGTATTAATATTAATGATGAAATTGTATTAAATATAATAAATGAAAATAATGAAGTAACTGATAAAACTAAGACTTATAAAGTTGTTGGATTTGAAAAAGATAAATATATTGGTGGTACTTACTTTTCGGCATATACATTATTAGAGAATATAGAAGCAAATAAAGACTATTTTGTTTATTTTTCAGTAATTGATAGTGGTAATAAAATAAATACAATTTATGAAAAAGCCAAAAGGTTTAATGTTGAAGATATAATGAATATTAATAATGATCTTTTATTATTAAAAGGAGAAAGTACAAGAGATGGAATAAATATTGTAATTAAAGGTATAGTAGCATTTGTTTTTGCTGTAATAGTAATAGCAACTATATTTTTAATATACAATGCAATAAATATTTCAGTGGCAGAAAGAGTTAAGCAGTTTGGTATATTGAGAAGTATAGGAGCTACTCCAAGGCAAATAAGCTCCATAGTTTTTAATGAAGGTATAATAATGTGTTTAATATCAGTGCCTTTGGGAGTGATTTTTGGATATTTAGGTGTAAAAGTGACAGTTAGCCTTCTAGGTAGTAAAATAGCATCAATATTTAATGGTGACTCAATGACAGTAAAGTTTTATCCAAGTATTATATTATTTACACTTGTTTTAGGATTAATTACTATTTTATTTGCATGTTATGGATCAGCAAAAAGGGCAGGAAAAGTTAATGTTATTAATGTTATCAAAGGCAATGATCATGGTGAAAAAATAAAATATTATAAAGGAACATTAGTAAGAAAAATTTTTGGAGTGGAAGGATGGATAGCTTATAAAAATATAAGAAAAAATTCTAAAAGATTTGTAGTCACAATACTTTCCTTAAGTATTTCACTTATTATGTTTATAACTTTTACCACATTAAATTTAAAAAGAATAAATGAATTAAAATATATACAGAAAACTAGTTTCATTCATGGAAGAATATATGAATATAAAGCAGAAAATTCAAGTGAAGTAGAGGATAAATTAAAAGAGATTAAAGATATAGATAATATATATAGAAGACAGCAAATAACTTGTAATATTGTATTAGATAGTAACAATTTAACTGATGAATTTAAAAGATTATATCCAGGATTGTTAATAGATGGATATTTCACTAATGAAGTGTTTTCTTATTCAGAAAATACACTTAAGGAAATAGAAGTAGATAATTTAAAGGATGATGAGATAATACTTATAAATAGTATTAGCAGGTATAATGAAGATGGAAAATTAGAAAAAATAGATATTACAAATTATAAAGAAGGGGATATTATAAAAATACCTGCAGCTTCGTTGAAATATATGAAGATTATGGATATGGAAGAGTGTAAAAAGGCTATTAATGAAGATATTAAAAATAATAATTATATGGAATTTAAAGTGAAAAAGATAGTGGATAAAGATTTATTTTAAATGACGGACTGTATTTATCACCATTTATTATAGGGATTATAGCTAATTTAATAATTGTTTTAATTGCTTCACTTATTCCACTTAGAAAACTTAAGAAAATGACATTGGTGGAAACCATAAAAGCAAGCGAGTAAACTTTGATAATGATGAATTATGAGTGATGAATGATGAATTGATGAATAAACTCCTTAAGGGAGTTTAGAAAATATATATTTATTAGAAACTCTTTGAGTTTCATCCTTAATTCATAATTTTTAATTCATAATTCATCATTATTATAAATATTTATATGGAAAAATTATGTAAATGAGAGAGTGAAGGTTTTGATGTAGTTCATAGTAAAAATTTAAAGGAAGCTAGAGAAAGTTTTGAAAAAGGTAACTTTAACTTAATTTTGCTTGATGTTATGTTACCAGATGGAACTGGATATGATTTTTGTAAATATGTAAGAGAAAAAAGTGAGATTCCTATAATTTTCATGACAGCTTGTGATGAAGAAGTTAATGTGGTTATGGGATTAGATTTAGGTGGGGATGATTATGTTACTAAACCTATAAGAGTGAAGGAGCTTACATCTAGAATAAGAGCTGTATTAAGGAGAAGAGGAATAAATGAAGGCAGGGAAGAAAATAAAGGATATATTATTTCAGGTGATATAAAGTTGGAGCCACTTAAATATAAAGTTTATAAAAATGAGTTGCCTATAGAACTTACATCTATTGAATATAAATTAATGCTGATACTTATAGAAAATAGGGGAAATGTATTAGAAAGAAATAAATTATTAGAAAAGCTTTGGGATATTGAAGGTAACTTTGTAGATGGAAATTCATTAAATGTTTATATTAAAAGATTGAGACAAAAAATTGAAGACGATGTTAAGAAGCCAAAATACGTAGAAACTGTAAGAGGAATTGGTTATAGATGGGCTATGGATGTTAGGGAGAGGTAACATGAGTAATATATTGAAAAATAGTGAAATAAAAAAAGTAATTATTGCTGTAGTGACGTTAGGAATAATTTTTTATTGTATTTCATTTCTAAGTATTAATTTAACTTTTAATAACATAAGTAAGAATTATGCCAAAGAAAATATTGCTTTAGCAGGAGCTATATTAGAAAAATATCCAGAGTTAGAAGATGAAATAATACCTATAATTATTAAAGGATATAATAAAGAAAATTATAATTTAGGATTAAGTTATATGGATAAATACTCATATGGTATAACTTTACCAGCGTATAAAAATTATCTTATAAACAATGAAAGAAGAGTTGTTAATAAAATATGGATAATTGTATAGGCAACCTTTTTATTATTATTAATTTTAGTAAATATAAAAATAATCATGCCTATATTTAATAAATTAAAAGTATTGGGAAATTTAGCTGATAATATGGTTGAAGGAAAGTTTAATAGTGAGATTATTGATTTTAAAGAAGGGGAGCTTTTTATATTCTATAATAAGTTTTTATCTATGGGAGAAAGACTGAAAAAAGCTTTAAATGATCTTCAAAATGAAAAAATACTTTTGAAAGATATAATAAGCGATATATCACATCAATTAAAGACACCTCTTGCGGCACTTATATCTTATAATGATATTTTAAAAAATCATGAAAGTATGTCTGTAGAAGATAAAAATATGTTTATAGAATTTACTTCAAAGCAATTAGATAGAATGGAATGGCTTATAACAACCTTATTAAAATATGCCAGAATAGAAAGTAATGTTGTGAAATATAATAAAGATACAATACCATTAAAAGAAACTATAGTTAATGCCATAGGACCTCTAAGGTTAAAAGCAGAAGAAAAAAGTCAAAAAATAATTTTAAATTGTCATAGCCAAGGATATTATCTTCATGATAAAAAATGGATGGAAGAGGCTATTAGTAATATTATAAAAAATGCTATTGAACATACAGAAAATAATGGTATTATAGATATAAAATTAGAAGAAACACCTTTATCTATAGGAATTTCAATAAAGGATAATGGAGAAGGCATAAAAAAGGATGAACTTAGAAAAATCTTTAATAGATTTTATAAAGGAGAAAATTCATTGAATCCTACCAGTATAGGTATTGGCTTGTCATTAAGCCGTAAAATAATAGAGGCACATAACGGCACTATTACAGTGGAAAGCCAGCTTAATAAAGGTACTACATTTTATATAACATTTTTAAAAGGAATAATATAAGGAGAGATTAACAAATGAGAAGCGATAAAATAGAAGAGTTAATGGACATTTATGAAACACTAGTGGATGCAGGAGTAACTTTTTATTATGAAGATGAAGAAATTTCTCATGGAGAAGTAACAAGTCTTACTTTTAATGAAGATGATACTGTGGATATAGAATTAGATGAGTCAGAAAACTTTACTGTAGAAGTAAAAGATTTCATTAATAATCACTCAAAAGAAGGAATGAATTATCATTGTTTTGAAACAGTAAGAAAATTTGATAAACTTTTAAGCTAATATTATAATAAAAATATATGAAAATTTTACAAGAGAGAAATAGGAGAAATGCAATGGATTATTCAAGTTTAATATTAATGGAAAGAGATAATGAAACAGGATTTGTATCGAAGGAGGTTGGAAGTTTTCAAGTTTCAGAAGGTGCTGAATTTGTAAAAAACTTCTATGTAAAAGGTGATACAGTTTACTTCATATTTGATACAAAAGAGGATGTAGAAGAATGGCAATATTCTGCTATTTATGATTTATTTGATTATGAATTATTTAAAGGTGAAGGGTTAGATATAGAGGATATAGAAGATGAATATAATCCAACATTTTTAGTAAAGTTTGAATATAAGGATGATTATGATTATTTAAAAGAAAAATTAGATCTTTGTATAGAATTAGTTGAAGAATCAATGGAAAAGGTATTTAAGGATATTGAGGGGAAAGAAGAAGAGTATAAATAAGAAAGGAGTGCTACAGTGTAGATTGTAGCGATAGGGCTATGGAAGATAAGGTTTTAAAGAAAAGAGAGGAAATAAGAGAAGAAGATAAATGGCTTGTAAATGAAATATACAGCAGTGATGAAGTATGGGAAAAGGAATTTGAAGAGCTTAAGACAGAAGCACCTAAATTAAAAGAATTTCAAGGAAAGCTTGGTTCTGGGGAAAAGCTATTAGAATACTTTGAAGTAAATGAAAAAATATCTAGAAAAGCTGAAAAGATTTATATATATGCACATTTAAGAAGTGATGAAGATACTGCCAATACTAAGTATCAAAGTATGATGAATAGAATAGATGCCTATATGGCAGAATATGCTACATATTCAGCTTATTTTGTACCAGAAATTCTTTCACTGGAAGATGGATTTGTTGAAAAAGAAATAGAAAGATTAGATGGCTTAAAAGAATATAAATTTTTACTAGAAAACATCCTAAAGGAAAAACCACATGTTTTAAGCGAAAAGGAAGAAGAACTTTTAGCAGCAGCATCTGATTGCCTTGATGCACCATCGTCTATTCATAATATAATGACTAATGCAGATATGAAATTTGGTGATATTAAAGATGAAGAAGGACACACTGTTGAATTAACAGAAGGAAATTATTCTTCATTTATAAGATCAAAAGATAGAGCTGTTAGAAAAGCTGCATTTGAAGGATTATTTAAAGAATATAAGGCCTTTGAAAATACTTTAGCAACCACTTTATCAAGCTCTATTAAAACTTTTAATTTTGGAGCCAAAATAAGAAATTATAATAGTGCACTAGAAGCATCATTAAAACCAAATGATATACCAGTTGAAGTATATACTAATGCCATCAAGACAATTGATGAAAACTTATCAAGTCTTCATAGATATGTTTCGTTGAAGAAGAGATTATTAGGGTTAGATGAAATGCATATGTATGATTTATATGTTCCTGTTATTGAACTTGATAAGGAGCATATAGAGTTTGATAAAGCTGTAGAAATGATTATTGAAGGACTTACACCTTTAGGAAAAGAATATTTAGATATATTTACTCAAGGAATTAAGGATGGTTGGGTAGATAAATATATGAATAAAGGTAAAAGAGGCGGCGCATATTCATGGGGTGGATATGATACTAAGCCATATGTACTTTTAAATTATAATTATCAATTAGGTGATGTATCAACATTAGCTCATGAAATGGGTCATTCAATACATTCATACTATTCAAGAAAAGAACAAAGCTATTATTATGCAGGATATACTTTATTCTGTGCAGAAGTAGCATCAACTACAAATGAAGCTCTTTTAATACATCATTTAATAAATACTGAAAAAGATAAGAAGAGAAGATTATATTTAATTAATCAAGAGTTAGAGCAAATTAGGACTACTGTATTTAGACAAATGATGTTTGCTGAATTTGAACTTTGGACTCATGAAAGCTTTGAGCAAGGAATGGCGTTAACAGCTAAAGATTATAATGCAAAATGGCATGAGTTAAATGTTAAATATTTTGGTGAGGATATGATAGTTGATGAAGATATAGATGTTGAATGGTCAAGAATTCCTCATTTCTTTACCGATTTTTATGTATATCAATATGCAACAGGATATGCAGCAGCATCAGCTTTTGCTAAAAATATTTTAGAAGGAAAAGAAAATGCTGTAGAAAAATATGTAGGATTCTTAAAGAGTGGTGGAAGCGACTACCCAATAGAAATATTAAAGAAAGCTGGCGTAGATATGACTACATCTGAACCACTACAAGCAACTATCGATAGATTTAATGAATTATTAGAGATGTTAGAGAAAGAAATATAGTAATGGATAAATTTGAAAAAAAGCTTTTTAATACTTTGGTAAGCAAAGCAGGTTTTTACATAAGAAGTTTTTATAGTGAAAGCCTTAAGAAAGAACAATGGATAGCAATTTTAGAAAATGAAAGTATGCTTTATTCTATAATAATAGCAGAAAACTCATATAATGTTTCACTTTATGATGAAACATATAAATATCTTAAGTCTTTATATAACAAAAACATTGTGATAAATGAAATTGTAACTATTGAAGGTTCTTATGATTATTATGAACATGATAATATGCTTATTTATTCATTAAGAGATAAGAAAGTAGTTTACAGCAGCAATAGCTGTAAACTACTTATTCCTATTATTAATGAAATGGATATTACGAAAAAGACCAATAATAAAAGAGATAAATATATGATGTTGACTAACATATTAATAGCTATTAATTTGTTAGTATTTTTAATATCTGCCTGGATTTCGAAAAATATATTTGATATAGATATATATACTTTAATAATCATGGGAGCAAAAGTAAATTCTCTTATTGATAAAGGGCAGGTTTGGAGGTTGATAACCTGTGCCTTTCTTCATGGAGGGTTAATTCATATATTTTTTAATATGTATGCCTTAAAAATATTAGGGCCAGAAATTGAATATGTTTATGGAAAAGTAAAATATTTAGTGATATATTTACTGTCAGCTATTGCAGCAAGTATATTTAGCTATATTTTTGGACCGCAATCAGTTTCAGTAGGAGCTTCAGGGGCTATATTTGGATTGTTTGGCGCAATGCTCATATTTGGCATAAAACATAGAAAGCAAATGGGAAAAGCATATATGATGAATATTTTACAGGTTATCTTTGTAAATGTAATAATAGGTATAAGTAGCAGCAATATAGATAATGCAGCTCACTTTGGTGGCCTTATTGTTGGGGCATTAATAGCATTATTATTAGGTGAGAGGAGATCGTTAAAATGACCATTAAAGAAAACAAACCACTTTTAGTTAATCTCATTTATATGGCAGTACTAATTATAACTTTTATATATAAGTATGCAATAAAGGATTATGATGAGTTGTTTAGGATAGGTTTAGCAGCAGTCACTGCATGGATTGTTTATTTTGTATGTAAAATAACATTTTTAAAAAAATCTGAAATATGCTTTTATGTAATATTAGCTTTTACTTTTTCCTCCATATACTTAGGAAATGTATGGGATTTATATAGAATAATTCCTATCTATGATAAATTGCTACATTTATTATCGGGTGTAATAATTGCTATCATAGGATTTGTATTATTTTTATATTTAAATAACGGAAATATTAAAGGGGATTTTAATACTTATTTTGTAGTTATATTTTCTATTATATTTTCTATTGCAGCAGCAGGATTATGGGAGATATGGGAATTTTCCACTGATATGCTTTTTGGATTTCATTCACAAAATAATAGTCTTATAGATACAATGATGGATATTATATGTGGAAGTATTATGGGTATAATAGCTAATATACCTATATATTTATACATCAAAGGAAAAAATATATCTTTTATAGAAAAGATTATTGATGAAATAAATAGGTAAAGTAAGAAACTATATAAATGGTTATGAAGGGTATGATATGACATGAATGTACTCATACTGACTGCAGCTACTGGTGGTGGTCATATAAGGGCGTCAAATGCGTTAAAGAATTATTTTAAAGAAAAAGATAAGGCCATTAACGTAAATGTAGTGGACACTTTTAAGTATATAAATCCGTTGCTTGATAAGACAGTGAGCAATGGATATTTATATCTAGCTAAGAAAACTCCTAAATTATATGGAAAGCTATATAAGTTAAGTAATGATAAACCAATGATGAATAATTATATTAATAGGATGAATAGTATATTTGCCAGAAAGTTAATACCTCTTATTGAGGAATTTAAACCACAAATAATACTTACAACTCATCCTTTTTCTACTGAAATGATTGCTTATTTAAAGATGAAAAATAAGATTAATATCCCTCTTATATGTGTAATGACAGATTATAGTTCACATAATGCTTGGATAAGAGATAATGTAAATGAGTACATAGTATCCAATGATGATATGATGAAGGAAATGATAAAAGTAGGTGTAGATAAGGAAAAAATACATTCTTTTGGTATTCCCATTGACGAGGATTTTTATGATGAAAAAAAGAAAAGCTTTTATATAAATGATGTTAATTCTAATCATCATAAAAAAGTTATCCTTATGATGGCAGGAAGTTTTGGCGTGAAGAATATACTTGCAATTTATGAGGATATTATAGATATAAACTATGATTTTAAATTAATTATAATTACTGGCAAAAATAAAAAACTTTATGAAAAGTTTAAGGAAAAAGTTGCTTTAAGTAACAGAGATATAGAGCTTATATATTTTACAGATGAAATTGTTAAGTATATGAAATGTGCCCATATGATAATTACCAAACCAGGAGGGCTTACAGTAACTGAAGCATTAGCATGTAATACACCTTTAGTAATCTTTGATGCAATACCAGGTCAAGAAGAAGAAAATGCAGATTTTCTTGTTAAGAATAATATGGCTATAAGATTAAGTAGTAATGATAAAAGTATAAGAAACACCATTGAAGCTCTATTAACTAATGATGAAAAGTTAAAAACAATGAAAAAGGCATGTATTGCTTTTGATAAAAGTAAATCTTGTGAAAATATATTTGATTTAATAAAAGAAATAAAATAATAAAAAAATAAGGTTTATTTTACGAAAATATTAAATTTTTACAAAACATTACTTTTTTTCTTCCAAAAGGATTATAATAGAGGGTGAAGAAATTTTAAGGGGGCCTACAAACGTGAGAGGAATTGAATATGTAAATTACGTATTGGAACAAGTTGAAAAAAGAAATAATGGTGAGAAGGAATTTAATGATGCTGTGAAGGAAGTATTAACTTCTATTGCTCCAGTATTTGATGTTCATCCAGAATATGTTGAAGCTGGGATTCTAGAAAGAATAGTTGAACCTGAAAGACAAATATTCTTTAGAGTTCCATGGGTAGATGATAAAGGAAAAGTACAAGTAAATAGAGGATATAGAGTTCAATTTAATAGTGCAATTGGACCATACAAAGGTGGGCTAAGATTACATCCAACTGTTAATGCAAGTATTATTAAATTTTTAGGTTTTGAACAAATATTTAAAAACTCTTTAACAGGACTTCCAATAGGTGGAGGAAAAGGTGGATCAGATTTTGACCCTAAAGGTAAATCAAATGGAGAAGTTATGAGATTCTGTCAAAGTTTTATGGCAGAGCTTTATAAACATATAGGACCTGATACTGACGTGCCAGCTGGTGATATTGGAGTAGGAGCTAGAGAAATAGGTTATCTTTATGGATATTATAAGAAATTAAGAAATGCAAGCCATATGGGAGTTTTGACAGGTAAGGGATTAAATTATGGTGGTAGCCTTACTAGAACAGAAGCTACTGGATATGGATTAGTGTATTTTACAGAAGAAATGATGAATGATAATAACATGTCTTTTGTAGGTAAGAGAGTTGTAATTTCAGGTTCAGGAAATGTAGCTATATATGCAACTCAAAAAGCTACAGAATTAGGAGCTAAAGTTGTTGCACTTAGTGATTCTAATGGATATATCTATGATGAAAATGGAATTAATTTAAATGCTGTAAAGGAAATAAAGGAAGTTAAGAGAGGAAGAATCAAGGAATACTTAGATTATGTACCTACTGCTGAGTATCATGAAGGATGTAGAGGTATATGGAATATTAAATGTGATATTGCTCTTCCATGTGCTACACAAGGAGAACTTGATTTAGAATCAGCAAAGGTATTAATTGCTAATGGAACAAAAGTTGTTTCAGAAGGAGCTAATATGCCTACATCATTAGATGCTATAGCAGAATTACAAGGAGCAGGTGTATTATTTGGGCCAGCTAAGGCAGCTAATGCTGGTGGAGTTGCTTGTTCTGCTCTTGAAATGTCACAAAATAGCATGAGATTATCATGGACATTTGAAGAAGTAGATGCAAAATTAAAAGATATTATGACTAATATTTATAAAAACTCTGCAGAAGCAGCTAAAGAATATGGCTGTGAAGGAAATATATTAGCAGGAGCTAATATAGCAGGATTTATAAAAGTTGCAGATGCTATGATGGCACAAGGAATTGTTTAGAAGTTAAGAAAGTTAAGAAGTTAAAAATTATAGAAGAGTTCTCAAAGATTTTGGGAACTCTTTTCTTTTTTGCGGGATAATATGTAAAGAGAAATTAAAATATTATAATTAAAAGTTTTTAATGCAAGAGATAATAACTGTAAAAGGAAAAAATAAATAGATGTAATCGAAAGTATGTTTTGTTAAAATATAAAAATGTGATAGAATAGTATAGTTAAAAAATTAAAGAATGGTTTTTGGAGGTTCGAAGGGACATGGAAAATAAAGTTAAGTATGATGTAACTGACTTAACGTCACTTGAAAAACTTGAACCAGTAAGAGTTAGACCTGGGATGTATATTGGGTCTACTGGAACAAAGGGATTACATCATTGCATATGGGAAATATTAGATAACTCCATTGACGAAATTTCTAATGGTTATGGAAATAAAGCAAGCGTTATTTTAAATAGAGATAAAAGTGTAACAATTATAGATAATGGTAGAGGGGTTCCAACAGGAGTACATCCAATTAAGAAAAAAACAGGGGTGGAAATGGTTTATACTGAACTTCATACTGGTGGTAAGTTTGATAATAAAAATTATAAGACATCAGGAGGACTTCATGGTGTTGGTGCAGCTGTAGTAAATGCGTTATCAGAATGGCTAGAAGTAGAAGTTCATCAAAATGGTAATATATATAGACAGAGATTTGAATATGCCTTTGATAAAGAAATAGGTAAGGATATGCCAGGTACAGCAGTTACTCCTTTAGAAATAGTAGGTAAGTCAAAGGATACTGGTACAAGAGTAACTTTCAAACCATCAAAGGAAGTATTCAGTACTACAGAATTTAAGTTTGATATCATAGATGAGAGATTAAAAGAGTTATCATTCCAAAATAAGGGGATATATTTAGAGCTTATAGATAGAAGAAAAGATGAAGAAGTAAAGAAGGAATACTATTCAGAAAATGGTCTTTTAGACTTCATTAAGTATTTAAATGAAAGTAAGACACCAATTCATCAAAATCCTATTATATTTGAAGGAGAAAGAAATGTAGATAATACACAGATGTTTGGTGAAGTATGTATTCAATTTACAGATTCAACAACTGAATATATAGCAAGTTATGTAAATAACATTCCAACAACAGAAGCTGGTACACATGAAAGTGGATTTAAGACTGGGATGACAAGAGCATTTAAAGAATGGGCTAAGAAATTGGGATTAGTTAAGGAAAAAGATAAGGAATTTGAAGGTGATGATTTAAGAGAAGGTATGACTGCCATCGTTAGAATCAAGATAACAAATCCTGTCTTTGAAGGACAGACTAAGACTAAGCTAGGAAGTTCAGAAGCTTATACAATGATGAATGATTTATCTTATACAAAATTCTGTGAATGGATAGAAGATAATAAGGAAGTAGCTACAAGCCTTATAAACAATGCTTTAGCAGCAGCTCAAAGAAGAGAAAAAATCAAAAAAATCAATGAAGCAGAAAAGAAAAAAGTAGGAAAAGGAACAGCACCTCTTGCAGGAAAGATAGCTGTATGTACTTTAAAAGATAAAAGTGTAAATGAATTTATTGTGGTGGAGGGAGATTCTGCCGGAGGTTCTGCAAAACAAGCTAGAGATAGAAGATTCCAAAGTATAATGCCATCAAAAGGTAAGATTATGAATACTGAAAAGCAAAAGCTTGAAAATGTCTTAGCATCAGAAGAACTTAAGATATTTAATACTGCTATAGGTACAGGAACATTAGATAATTATAAAGAAGAAGATTTAAAATATGACAAAATAATTATTATGAGTGATGCCGATGTTGATGGATATCATAGTGCGACACGTTGCTAGTTGAAAAGACTAGCCACTAGCTCCTAGGAGCTAGGAGAACTAACAATTTGAGAGATGTAGAATGAAGGAGTAACGTCCCGAAATGCACCCCTAATACTCCGACATGCAGGAATTTGGGTAGACAATGAACTGTGTGGAGCTCGGTGAAGACGGCTGAGAGTACACCCTAACATGGTATCTAAGATAGCATAGAGGAAAAGCGAACCAGAGGTGGTCGAGTGTATGATAGGTCGGGGGTCCATAAAATGTCCATGGTGAGAATGTTACGATGTGTAAGCAAAGTGACTGACGAACTTCCGAATGTACAGTCCTATAAGCCTGAAGTAATCGAAATGTTACTCACACCGAAGTTGTGTGGTCTTGTGAGGAAAAGTAAGATTTGTGGTCATGAAATTCCTTATGTTGTTACAGGCAACATTACGCAAGACAGGATTAAAGGAAGCACCTAAAGACATATGTAAGGATATTAGTTGTTGGAACGTGGAAAGCCAAGAACATGGAGGAGCTACATCCTATGAAGTGTTGAGATAGAAAGGTAATACAGATTTAGGGAAACTTAAATTTGAACTATAATATTTCTTAATCTTGGTGAGAGTAGTGCCACAGTACCGTTGAAGCAGTGATAATAAGCTGTGGAGGGATAGGCACAAGTCAGATTATAACTTTAAACTTTACTACTAGAACAATCTAGTAAAACAATTTTTGAAAATTAGGTTCGAGTAAGACTAAGAGAAGCGAAAAACACCGTAAGGAGTAATAGCTAACTAATGACACATTTTGACGGAGAGAAAATAGCGAAGAAAACTTCTCTTAGGAATAATGAGTACTACAGTACTCAAGAAATCTTTGATAAGCTTTATAAAGAAAGTAAGGCTAATAAAAAGTTTAAAAACTTAATGCCATTAATAGTAAGCGAAGAAAATATAAAATTAGCTTATAGAAACGTTAGAAAGAATAAGGGTAGTAAAACAAGTGGTACAAATCACAGAGATATCCGAGATATTTCTAAAATGAGCATTGAGGAAGTCATTGAATATGTTAGAAAAAGATT
Organism: Clostridium sp. CAG:221; assembly: GCA_000435835.1. Classification (GTDB taxonomy): domain Bacteria; phylum Bacillota; class Clostridia; order Clostridiales; family Clostridiaceae; genus Clostridium. The sequence continues at coordinate 114,469 of FR883429.1, read as the reverse complement.
GGAAAATTACAATCCACAACCTGTAAGGAGAAAGGAGATACCAAAAGAGAATGGTAAAACAAGACCTTTAGGTATACCTACAATAGAAGATAGACTTATACAACAGTGTATAAAGCAAGTCCTTGAACCAATATGTGAGGCAAAATTTTATCACCATAGCTATGGTTTTAGACCTAATAGGTCAACTCACCATGCAGTATCAAGGGCAATGACACTAATGAATAAAACAAAACTACACTATGTTGTAGATATAGACATCAAAGGATTCTTCGATAATGTAGACCACTCCAAACTAATAAAACAAATGTGGAGCTTAGGTATTCAAGACAAAAACTTGATATGTGTTATAAATAAGATGTTAAAGGCAGAAATAAAAGGAGTTGGAGTTCCTAATAAAGGTACACCGCAAGGTGGAATCTTATCGCCACTATTAGCTAATATAGTTCTTAATGAACTGGATTGGTGGGTCAGTAGTCAGTGGGAAGCTTTTCCGACTAGGAAAAATTATAGTAAAATAAGAACACTAAAGTCAGGAAAAGCATATTTAGACCACTCAAATAAATACAGGGCGATGAAAGAATCAACAAAGCTAAAAAGAATGTTCATTGTCAGATACGCAGACGACTTTAAAATATTCTGCTCCAGTTATGAAGATGCTCAGAAAATATTTATAGCAACCAAGCAATGGCTGTCAGAAAGACTTCACTTAGAAGTAAGCCCTGATAAATCTAAAATTACCAATTTAAGAAAGAACTATACAGACTTCCTAGGTTTTAAACTAAAATTAAAGCCTAAGAGAAAACAATTTGTCTGCACATCACATATTGCTGATAAGCAGATGGAAAGAATACAGAACAAGATTAAAGAAGAAATTAAAAAGTTAAAAGCTGAACCGAGTAGAAAAGGGGTTATGAGATACAATTCAGTTATACTGGGACAGCATAATTACTACAAAATAGCCTCAGAGGTCAACACAGACTTCAAAATAATCGCTTATCGAGTCTTACGAAAACAATATAATCAGCTACGGCGAAGGTTTAAAGCAACTAAATATGTGGGTGCGAAAGAAAAGCTAAAAAGGTACAATAGGTACAAAATAAAAACCTATGTCCATAAGGTGAATAATAATAAAAAAGAAACCACATATGCAATACTTCCAATACAGGCGATAACGAATAAGCCACCTATGAACTTTAACAATGATATATGTAATTACACAGAATCAGGTAGAAAGTTAATTCACAAGGAGCTTGAAACGATAAGCTGGAAGATACTTAGGTATCTAAGAGATAATCCAGTAAAAAGCCAAACAGCAGAATACAATGATAACAGAATTTCGTTATACTCTGGACAATTAGGATTATGTGCAATCACTAAGCTACCTCTTGAAATAGAGGAAATGGAAGTACATCATAAAAAGCCAAGAAGTAAAGGTGGAACAGATGAATATAAAAATCTAATATATGTTAATACGTATGTACATAGATTAATTCATTGTACATCTGAAAACACAGAAAAAAGGCTTATGGAAAAACTTAAACTTACAAGCGAGATGATAAAAAAAGTTAATTCACTACGCAAATTATGTGGTAGTAAAAAATTGGGTGAAGTTAAAGCTATAATTTGAGGGAACGCCGTGTGCGGTGAAAGTCGCATGCACGGTGTGGAGCGGGGGAAAATTTGGAGATAATATCAAAGGATTACCTATCGCTATTCAGAACATTATGGATGACTTATATTTATAGATATATGAGACCATTAATAACTAATGGCCACTTATATTTAGCACAGCCACCTTTATATAAAGTTTATAAAACTGTAAAAGGTAAAGAAGTGTTTAAATATGCTTTTAGTGATGATGAGCTGGAAGAAGTTAAAAAAGAAATTGGAAAGGGCTTCTTAATACAGAGATATAAAGGACTTGGAGAAATGAATCCAGAGCAGCTTTGGGATACAACATTAAATCCAGAAACAAGAACTCTTTATAAAGTTACCATAGAGGATGCTGCAAAAGCAGAAAAAATGGTATCACTTCTCATGGGTGATGTAGTGGAGCCGAGAAAAAATTATATGTATAAATACGCAGAGTTTTAGAGTGGAGGAGAGGAGAATTAAGGATGGCAAAGAAAGAGATTAATATTCCTAGAGATAGGAACATCATGACAGTGCCAATAGAAGAAGCTATGCCAGATAATTATCTTCCATATGCAGTTGAAGTTGCAAAGGAAAGAGCACTTCCGGATGTTAGAGATGGATTAAAACCGGTTCATAGAAGGATTCTTTATGGATCATATCTGTTAAAAGCTTTTCCAGACAGACCATATTATAAATCAGCAAGAATTGTTGGGGATGTACTAGGTAAGTTCCACCCTCATGGTGATTCATCAGTTTATGAAGCAATGGTTATTATGGCGCAAGATTTCTCAACAAGAGAGCCTTTATTTGATGGGCATGGGAATTTTGGATCAATGGATGGAGATAGTGCAGCAGCAATGCGTTATACTGAGGCAAGGCTTTCAAGTATAGCTATGGAAATGTTAAGGGATATTGATAAGGACACAGTGGATATGGTTCCAAACTATTCAGATAGTGATTTTGAACCTAAAGTGCTTCCAGCAAGATATCCTAACCTTTTAGTAAATGGGACATTTGGTATTGCAGTAGGACTAGCAACAAATATACCTCCACATAATTTAGGAGAAGTAACAGATGGAGTACTAGCATGTATAGATAATCCAGAAATAACTACAGAACAGTTAATGGAATATATAAAAGCTCCAGACTTACCAACAGGAGGAATACTTATAGGTAAAAAATCTTTACTTTCTGCTTATGAAACAGGAGAAGGAAAAGTTACCTTAAGAGCTAAAACATCTATAGAGACATTGGAAAATGGTAGACTGGGAATTGTAATAACAGAATTCCCATACAGAAGATGTAAAGCAAAATTATTACAAACAATATCTGAAATGACTGGTGATAAAAAGCATCAAAAGGTTCTTGAAAGTATAGTTGATATTAGAGATGAATCAGATAGAAGCGGAGTAAGAGCTGTAATAGAGTTCAAAAAAGCTGCCACAAGAGAATCAGTAGATAAGGTTCTTAAATATTTATTTAAGAAGACTGATTTACAATGTAACTTAAGTTTTAATATGGTTGCTTTAGCCAATGGAAAACCAAAAACAATGGGGCTTAAAACTATATTAATGCATTATATTGAACATCAAAAGGAAATTATCACAAGAAGAACTATAAGGGAGTTAGCAATAGCAGAAAAGAGATTCCATATAGTTGAAGGTTTTATTAAGGCAATTAATATATTAGATGAAGTTATTGCTACTATAAGATCTTCAAAGTCTAAAAAGGATGCAGGAATAAACCTTGTTGCCAAATTTGGATTTACAGAAGAGCAGGCAGAAGCAATCCTAGAGCTTATGCTTTATAGATTGACTGGTCTTGAAATAACAGTATTCCAAAAGGAATATGCTGAGCTGGAAAAGAAAATTAAAAAATTAAAGAAAATTTTAGCCAGTGAAAGAGAACTTTTAAAGGTTGTTAAGACAGAATTAAAAGAAATCACTGATAAATATAGAAATCCAAGAAGAACCATGGTGGTGGAAAATGATAGCGAAGCTAAGATAGATGTGGAAGAGCTTATTGTAGTTGAAGATGTAATGGTAACTTTATCAAAGGATGGATTTATTAAGAGACTACCAGTAAGAAGCTACACAAGATCTAATTCTAATGCTGATGATATAGATTATAGAGATGGTGATGAACTTAAATATCTATTTAAATCAAATACAGCAGAGAATGTCTTAGTATTTACTGATAAAGGGAATATGTATCAAACTAAAGGTATAAATATTCCTGAATGTAAATGGAAAGAAAAAGGTGAAAGAATTGATTCTATTATCAAATCATTAAAACTAGAAGAAGAAAATATTGTATCTGCAATGTCAATAAATATATTTGATGCAGAGAGAAGCATTCAGTTTATTACTAATAAAGGTACTGTAAAGAGAAGTACATTAGATAAGTTTGTAACAAATTATAGCAAGCTACAAGCTTTAAAGCTTAGAGAAAAAGAATTTGTTGTAAGCTGTGTACTTGTAGATAGTGAATTTGATGGACAATTCTTAGAAGTAAAATCAAAACTAGGTTTAGAATTCAAGTTACAGGTACCGGTGATTGAAGATATGCAAAGAAATGTCTTAGGACAGCAGCTATTTAATCTTACAGCAGATGATGAAGTGGTTGAAGTAGCTTATACTAATGAGTTTGAATACTGTGAATTCTCTGTAGGACTTACGGCGAAGAATAATTTCAAAGCTTTTGCCAAAGCTAAGAAAAACCATAGATTAAAGGTGAATACTGATAATTTAAGTGATTTAATATTATTTAGTAATAAGGGTAATGTATATAAGGTTAAGGGATTCTTACTTACAAAGATCAATGAAAAAGAAATACCATTAACAAGTTTAGTAGATGGATTTAGTAAGGGTGAAAGAATTATAAATATTTATTCTATAAAAGATTTCACTATGGAAAAGATGCTGTACTTCTTCACGAAAAAGGGAATGGTTAAAAAGACTGCCTTAAGTGAGTATGGTGGAGAATATTTGGTTCAGCAAGGTTATAAATTCAAGTATGAAAATGATGAGATAATTGCTGTGGGAATGGCTGATGATGTTTTAAGTGATGTTATTATAGTAACTAAAGGTGGAATGGCTATTAAATTCTCCAGTGAAAATGTAAATCCAATGGGAAGAATAGCGTCAGGTGTTACTGGAATTAGTTTAAAAGATGGCGATGAAGCAATTGCTGCAAAAGTAAAAGAAAACTATGAAGACTTAGGTATAATAAATGATGATACAATAACATTAATATCTAAGAATAAGGAAAAGAAAGATATTAAGGCTATGGATATCAAGCTACAAAATAGGGCTGGAAGAGGAACTGTAGTTATGGTAACTGATCTTGATGATGAAGTTGTAGAAGCAAACTTTTAAGAATTAAGAATGAAAAATTAAAAATGAAAAAATGAGGTATAAATTATATACCTCATTTTTTTATATAAAAATAAGGATTTAGTGATAAAATATAACATAGAAATATAATTTAATAAGGAGAGATAGATATGAAGGTAGCTGTATTATTAGCAGAAGGCTTTGAAACTATAGAAGCATTAACAACAGTAGATATATTAAGAAGAGCAGGTGTAGAATGTCATACATTTGCTACAAAAAATCAAGAAGTAACAACATCTCATCATATAACATTAAAGGCAGATAAAGTTTTCAATGAAGAAATTAAAGAATATGATATGGTAGTATTACCAGGTGGAATGCCAGGATCAGTAAATTTAAGAGATGACGAAAGAGTTATTAATTTATTAAAAGAATTTAACAGTAACAATAAGAAGATTGCGGCTATTTGTGCAGGACCAATATCTTTAGGTAAAGCAGGTTTAAGTGAAGGTAAAAATGTAACATGTTATCCAGGATTTGAAGATCAATTAGGTAATTGTAATTATCAAGAGGAGTTAGTGGTTGTTGATGGCAATATAATTACAGGAAGAGGACCAGCTGCTGCCATACCTTTTGCTTTTGAAATATTAAAACAAATAGCACCAGAGAAAGTAGAAGAAATAAAAAAAGCAATGCTTTTTAATTAATGATGACTTAGATGATGAATTAAGGATGAGACTCAGAGAGTTTATTCCAAAATTCATCACTCATCATTCATAATTTATAAAATGCGTGCATTTTATTTAGTGAGGAGAAAATATGGAAAAGTGGACCATTAGAAATGTAAAATTTAATACTGTAGGCTTTGCAAAAGCATTAGGAGTTAGCCCCGTTGTGGCAAAGCTTATGGTTAATAGAGGTATATATGAATTAAATGAAGCAAAGGCTTTTTTAAATTCAACTATAGATAATTTTCATGATGGAAAGAGTATGAAGGATTTATCTAAAGCAGTAGCTTTAATGAAAGAGAGTATAGAAAACAATAAGAAAGTACTTATAGTAGGAGATTATGATGTAGGTGCGAGACGTTCCTAACTGAAAAGGTTAGGCATGCAGACGTAAATCTGTAGAGAACTGTTTGAGTGAGAAATGGAATGATTGGGTAACGCCTTGAAACATTTTCGATGATACTCCGACTTGCGGTTTGAAAGCTAAATAAAAATCGTAAGAAGCTCGGTGAAGTCGGCAGAAGTATTCCTAAGTATAGAAGTGACTAAAGTAAGGTTGGTTAAAAGCGGTCAGAGTCCACCTGCCCAAAAAGGTTATGAAAGTATATGGAATATGATATGCCGGTCGTCCTATAAACTGTCTATGATGAGAATGGTGGGGTAAGGCCTACTGACGAACTCTCGAATGTACGGGACTATACGTAGACCTTATGGAAACATAAGGGGCTCCAAGAGGAGTGAACATGAGGTAAAGTAAAAATCTGACGTTATGAAATACCTTACGGTGTTAAAGGCACCGTCCAGTGTTCAGGACCATAGAGAGCATCTAAGGGCAGATAGAATGGATAACTCAAACGGAACGTCGGAAGTTTGGTACGTGGAGATTTTAGCTAATCAAAGAAGCGGTCGAAATATAAATAAGATTCTTTAGTATTTCACTAAAGTTGATTTAGTAAATTCGTTTAATCAAATGAAAGTGATGCCATGGTACCAGTGAAACAGTGATAATAAGCTGCGGAGGGACGGGTATCAGTCAATATTTGGAAATTGTTTAAGTAATATAGTTAATAATAGGTTCTAATGTGAATAAGAGAATCAAATCCAAAGTATAGTTAATCTTTGGAGGTGATGACTATAACCAATAAAGTGTTAAAAGTAACAAAAATTCGAAATACGGAATACTACGATATGACGTATGTATTTGATGATTTATATGCCAAAAGTTTGAAGAACCAAAAGTTCACGAACCTTCTAGAAATAATACAAATGGAGGAAAATATCAAGCTTGCTTATAGGAATATGAGGAAGAATAGTGGTGATAGGACTCCTGGTATAGATAATTTAACGATTAATCATATCAACTCTATTTGCGAGGATGAATTTCTAAGAATAGTGAAATCTAAGATGAGAAATTATCATCCTAAACGCGTAAGAAGAGTTGAAATACCAAAAGTAAATGGGGAGATGAGACCTCTGGGTATCCCAACAATATGGGACAGGATTATTCAACAGTGTTTCCTACAGGTTTTAGAACCAATATGTGAAGCGAAATTCTTTGAGAGAAGTAATGGATTCAGGCCAAATAGGTCTGTAGAAAACGCCATTGCACAAAGCTACAAAATGATGCAGATGTATAAATTGCATTATGTAGTAGATGTAGACATCAAAGGGTTCTTTGATAACGTTAATCATGGAAAATTGTTAAAGCAACTATGGACAATTGGTATTAGAGATAAAAGAGTAATAGCTATGATATCAAAAATGCTAAAAGCCGAAGTTGTTATGCCAGACAAGAGTATTGTAAAAAGTGAGAAAGGTATACCACAAGGAGGAATTCTTTCACCATTATTAGCAAATGTGGTTTTGAATGAATTGGACTGGTGGGTGGCGAGCCAATGGGAGAGGTTCCCTGCGAGAAATTTTGTAGAAAAACCAAGATCAGATGGTAAAGGCACTAACCTATCGAGTAAATACAGAATGTTACAGTGGAGTACACTCAAACCATGTTATATCATTAGATACGCCGATGATTTCAAAATCTTTTGCTTAAACTATGAGGACGCAAGGAAAATATTCTTTGCAACAAAAGATTTCCTAAAAAAGAGATTGAACTTGGAAATAAGTGAGGATAAGTCAAAAATCACGAATCTAAGAAAAGAATACTCTGAATTTTTGGGATTTAAAATGAAAGTGTATCAAAAAGGCGACAAATGGAAAGTTAAATCTCATATGTGTGACAAAGCCTATGATAGAACAAGGAAAGAGCTAAAAAAAGCCATGGATGTTATCAAAGATACAGAAGGTTCAGCCAATACTGGCAGAGCAATCAGTATATATAATGCGAAAGTTATTGGTATACATCAATATTTTCAACTGGTAACTATGATTTCAGAAGATGTTTCAAAAATATCGTATGAAATTCAACACAAATGTAAATCTCGCAAATTAGAAAGAAGAATTGAACAAACTGGCAGAACAAAGCAAGGATATATTGAGAAAATATATGGAGCCAGTAAACAGCTAAGGTATATAAATGAAGTTGCTATAGCGCCTATTGGATACTGCAAACATAAAAATCCAATGTATAAGAAAAAGAAAGTTAACAAGTATACGCCTGAAGGAAGGGAACTGATATACAAAAATATATCAGTGAGTCAGACAGCAATACAATACATGCTTAACAATCCTATTGAAAACAGGAGTATTGAATACAATGATAACCGTATTTCATTATATGTAGGACAACAAGGTAAATGTGCTGTAACAGGAAATGTATTAGATTTTTACAACATGCACTGTCATCATAAAATTCCAAGAAAAATGGGAGGAACGGATGAGTATAATAACCTTGTTATAGTTGAAAGAGAGGTACATACTCTGATACATGTAGTTGATGAAGAAGTTATAGCGAAGTTATTAGGAAAACTTAGTCTGGATAAAAAGAAACTTGCAAAACTAAACACGCTGAGAACTAAGAGCGGAAACAAAGCTATAAATTGGTAAAACTATATTTTCTATAAAATAATAACTTAATTTTGATGGAACGCCGTGTGAGCGGGAAACTCTCATGCACGGTGTGAATCGGGGGAAAAGATGGAGATAGTATCAAAGTCTTACCTATCGATATACGGCGTTATAAGTACTTATATTCTAAATAAGGCATTGACTAGATGTAATGCTAATGTAAGTTTTCATATACCAGATAGAATAAAAGAAGGTTATGGAATAAATGAAAGTATAATTAGAAAAGCTGCCGAGGATAATGTAGATATAATTATTACTTGTGATAATGGAATATCTGCTATAGATCAAATACGTTTAGCTAAAGAATTAGGCTTAAAGGTTATAGTAACAGATCATCATGATATTCCTTTTATAGAAAAAGAGGATGGTAGTAGGGAATATATAATTCCTAAGGGAGATTGTGTAGTTAATCCTAAGAGAAAAGATTGCAACTATCCATTTAAAAGCTTATGTGGAGCTGGGGTTGCTTTTAAGTTTATTGAAGAACTTTATAGGGAATTTAATATACCAGAAAGTGAAGCTATTGAATTACTACAATATGTTGCTATAGCTGTTGTTTGTGATGTAGTGGATTTGGTAGATGAAAATAGAATAATGCTTAAAAAAGGATTGGAACTTATTAATAATACAAACAACATTGGCTTAAGGGCATTGTTTAAGGCAACTGGTTTAGAAGGAAAAACTATTAATGTTTATTCCTTAGGCTTTGTTATAGGACCTAGCATTAATGCTTCTGGAAGATTGGAGCAAGCCATATGGGCATTGAAATTATTAATGGAAGAAAATAAAGAGTTGGCAGAAGAATTAGCTGACAAGCTTCATGAATTAAATAAAGATAGACAAGAACTAACAAAGGAAGGTTTGGAAAAAGCCATTGAAATAATTGAGAGCAACAATATGGATAAAGATAAAGTTTTGGTGGTATATCTAGAAGATGTTCATGAAAGTATAGCAGGGATAATTGCAGGAAGGATTAGGGAAAGATATAATCTACCAGCTATTGTGCTTACAAAGGCACATGATGGAGCTAAGGGATCAGGGCGTTCCATAGAAGAATATAATATGTATGAAGAATTAATAAAATGTAAAGATATTCTAGGAAAGTTCGGTGGCCATCCTATGGCAGCAGGAATGTCTATTCCTAGGGAAAATATAGATGAGTTTAGAAAAAGGCTTAATGAACTTACAGTGTTAACTGATGAAGATGTAATTCCTAAGGTATCCATTGATATGGCGCTTAAATTAAGTGAGATAAATTATGGACTTATTGATGAAATATCTATGCTAGAACCTTATGGTAAAGGAAATTCCAAGCCAAATTTTGCAGTGAAAAATTTAATTGTCAGAGGAGCTAGGATATTAGGTAAAGATAAAAATGTTTTAAAATTAAATTTAACAGATGGCAGTATGTTTATTGATGGAATATATTTTGGCAATATTGAAGTTTTCGAGGAAGAAGTTAAAAATAACTATGGTGAAATGGAATATATGAAGCTTTTAGATGGTAATGCAAGAACTATAAAAATGGATTTTGTTTACTATCCAGAAATTAATGAATATATGGGCAATAAAAAGGTTCAGATGGTGATAAATAATTTTAGAGTATCGCAATAATTATAAAAATGAATAAAATATAAATTGTGTTAATATAAAGTCTAGACATAATAATAAAAACTAAGTAAAATAGTATTTGATTAAAAAGGGATATGTTCATTAGAGGGAGCATATCCCTTTTGTAATTCATAGTACAAAAGAAAAAATTAGGGGATGGATATGAATAACAAGAAAATAATTTCATTTTTATTGGCTGTTGGAGTAGTGGTATCTTCTTTTTCAAGTGTTACTTTTGCTGATGTTGAAGAAGATGTTATTAATGCTCAAGCTAAATATGAAGAATATCAAAAAAGTATAGATAAAATGACTGAAGAGGTAGTGAAATTTAATAGTGAAATAGAGCAATGTTTAAGAACTATTGAAGATGCAGAAAGTGAGTTATCTACTCTAAATTTACAAATTGAAAATAATGAATTAAGAATTAAAGGTTTAGAAGAGCAAATAAAAGAACGAGAAAAAATTAAAGACAAGCGTCTAAGAGAATATCAAAAAAATGGTGGTAATATTAATTATGCTACGCTAATTTTTCAAGCTGAAGATGTTATAGATTTGTTAGATAAGATGTATGTAACTACAAAGCTTATTAGAATGGATAGAGAAATAGCTGATAGTATTAATGAAGATAAGGAAGAAATAAATAATATACTTGAGCAACAAGAATTAAATAAGCAGACAATTAAAAAGTTATTAGTAATGCTTGAAGATGAGAGAGCAGTATTAGAAGAAAAGAAAAAAGAGCAAGAAGAGTTATTAACAGAACTGAAAGAGGAACAGAAAAAGTTCAGTGTGGAAGTTTTAGAAGTGGCAGAAATGGCACTATTAAAAGTTCAGGAAGATGTAATAAAGGATTCTAAAAGTTCTATTAGTAGCTTAAGAGGTGCAGTTAGTCAATTGAAGGCTGTAAAAGACAATCAATTAACTATGGAAGGCCCTAAAAAGAAAGCAGATTCACTAATAAATGAGGCAAATGAAAGAATTAATTATTTAGAAGCAGAACGTATTGCTCAGGAAGAGGCATTTAAAAATCAAAACCCAGATTATTGGTTTGAAAAAGGTGAGGGAGAGGTAACGGGACAGGATATTGTTAATTATGCATATAATTTCTTAGGTCGTCCATATGTGTGGGGAGCAGTTGGACCTGATACTTTTGATTGTTCAGGATTTACAAGTTATGTATATAGACATTGTGCAGGTATAGAAATAACAAGAACTACATACACTCAAATTAATGTAGGAGTTCCAGTTTCATATAATAATATGCAACCAGGTGACTTGGTATTTACTTATAACAATGAACATGTTGGAATTTATGTGGGAAGTGGAATGTACATTAATGCTACATATCCAGGTTCAACTATAAGAGTTACACCTGTTACTAACTTCTATGCAGCTAGAAGAATATTATAAAAGTAGAGGAGCTATTATTTAAAATAGCTCCTTTTTTTTATAAATCAAAGGATTTGTGAAATTTTATTTTAAGCCTTGTTCGTATTGTTCTACCATACGTTTAACCATTTCTCCGCCAACGCTACCACATTGCTTAGAAGTTAAATCGCCATTGTAATCACTAAATGGTACTCCCATTTCGCTAGATACTTGGTTTTTAAATTTTTCTAATCCGCCTCTTGCTTCAGGTACTAATGTTTGTGACTTTGAATTTGAGTTTGACATTAATTATTCATCTCCTTTTCCTTTGACAGTAATATCTTGCCCCAATATTAAAACTCTATTTTATTTAATTCAAGGAAATGGTGGAAAAAAAATATTGAAGTGGTAAAATGGTAATGAAATAAATAATTATAGGGGTGCAATATAATGAGTAAATATAAGATAATAATGACTGGTGGAGGCACAGCAGGACATGTTACTCCAAATTTAGCTTTAGCTCCAAAGCTTAGAGAAAAGGGTTTTGAAATAAAATACATAGGCAGTTACAATGGTATAGAAAAAGAAATAATAACTGATGCAGCCATAGAATATTATCCTATTTCTTCAGGAAAATTAAGAAGATATTTTGATGTTAAAAATTTTACAGATCCTTTTAAAGTTATGAAAGGTATTTGCCAGGCATTAAGTATATTATCTAAGGAAAAACCAGATGTAGTATTTTCAAAAGGTGGCTTTGTGGCTGTACCAGTAGTCATGGCAGCTTCAATTAAGAAAATACCAGTAATAGCTCATGAATCTGATTTAACACCAGGTCTTGCTAATAAGTTAGCAGCACCATTTTGTAATAAATTATGTGTAACATTTAGAGAAAGCTTAAAATATATAAATGAAGGTAAGGGAGTGCTTACAGGAACACCTATTAGGGAAGAAATACTACAAGGAAGCAGAATTAAAGGTAAGGAAATCTGTGGGTTTAAAGATGAAAAGGAAATATTATTAGTAATAGGTGGAAGCTTAGGTGCAAAAAGCATAAATGATGAAGTAAGAAAAAATTTAACAAATATCTTAAAGGAGTTTAATGTTATTCATATATGTGGAAAAGGAAACTTAGATGCTAGTTTAGAAGGAACTTTAGGTTATAAGCAATATGAATATGTTAAGGAAGAGCTACCACATATGCTTAAAGCGTGTGATTATGTTATCTCTAGAGCGGGAGCTAATGGAATATTTGAGCTTCTAGCACTTAAAAAGCCTACATTATTAATTCCGTTATCAAAGAAGGTAAGTAGAGGAGATCAAATTTTAAATGCTGCTTCTTTTGAAAAAGAAGGTTATTCTTTAGTATTAGATGAAGATGAAATGATGGAAAAAGATTTATTAATGAATAAGCTAGAAGAATTAAAGAGTAAGAAAAGTGAATTAATAATGAATATGGAAAAAAGTACTGCAAAAAATGGAGTAGATGCAATAATAGATATAATAATGAAAAGTATTTGTTAAAAAATAGAAAATAAGGAAAAGGTATCTTGAAAATTATTTGTGGTGATATATAATAAAGATAGAGCGACAAATAATTAACAATCTTTGATGAGGTGCTATTATGAGTAAAGTTTCAATTATTTATTGGAGTAATGGTGGAAATGTAGAAAAGTTAGCTAATTCCATAGCGGAAGGCGTTAAGATGAGCAATGTAGAAGTTGATATAAAACATGTAAATGACTCATCTGTAGATGAAGTACTAGAAGCTGGAGCAGTCGCTTTAGGAAGTCCAGCAATGGTAGAGGATGATATTGAAAGGATTGATATGAAGCCATTTATAAATAAACTAAGTAAGCTTAATATAAAAAATAAGCCCGTAGTATTATTTGGATCTTGTGGATGGAGAGATGATAAATTTATACACAAATGGTCGTCTGTTATGAAGGAAGCAGGATTTGATGTAATTGGTAAATTGGCAATAAAAGAATCACTTACGAAAGAGGAAATTAAGTTTGCTGAAGATTTAGGTAGCACTTTAGCTAATAAGGTTAATCAGTCTTGCTAAAAAGCAAGGGTATTAATATATACTTAAGGAGGAAGATATTCATAAAAGAATATCTTCCATCAATTTTATAGAAAAGTTAAAGGGGAGAATGGGATATTATGAGAAAGATGAAAACTATGGATGGTAATACTGCAGCTGCACATATATCATATATGTTTACAGAAGTTACTGCAATCTATCCAATAACACCATCATCACCAATGGCAGAACATGTTGATGAATGGGTTGCACAAGGAAGAAAAAATATTTTTGGAAGACCAGTTAAAGTAATGGAAATGCAATCAGAAGCAGGGGCAGCTGGAGCAGTTCATGGTTCATTACAAGCAGGTGCATATACTACAACTTATACTGCATCTCAAGGTTTACTATTAATGATACCAAATATGTATAAAATAGCAGGTGAAAGATTACCAGGTGTTTTCCATGTATCTGCTAGAGCATTAGCTACATCATCATTAAATATATTCGGAGATCATCAAGATGTTATGGCTGCAAGACAAACAGGTTTTGCTATGCTTGCTGAAGGATCAGTACAAGAAGTCATGGATTTAGCAGCAGTTGCACATTTAACTGCTATAAAGACAAGAATGCCATTCTTAAACTTCTTTGATGGATTTAGAACATCACATGAAATTCAAAAAATTGAAGTTTTAGATCAGGAAGAATTAGCACCATTAGTTGATATGGAAGCTGTGGAAAGCTTTAGAAAGACAGCAATGAATCCAGATCATCCAGTTACAAGAGGTACAGCACAAAACCCTGATATCTACTTCCAAACTAGAGAAGCAGTAAATAAATATTATGATGATATTCCAGCTGTAGTAGAAGACTACATGGCTGAAATCACTAAATTAACAGGAAGAGAATATCATTGTTTCGATTACTATGGAGCAAAAGATGCTGATAGAGTAATTGTTGCAATGGGATCAGTGATAGATGTTGCTGAAGAAACTGTTGATTATTTAAATTCTAAAGGAGAAAAGGTTGGTTTAGTTAAAGTAAGACTTTACAGACCATTCTCAATAGAAAGATTATTAAATACTATTCCAGATACAGTTAAGAAAATTGCTGTATTAGATAAGACTAAGGAACCAGGATCAATTGGAGAACCTTTATACTTAGATGTTGTAAGAGCATTCTATGGAAAAGAAAATGCTCCAATGATAGTTGGAGGAAGATTTGGTTTAGGTTCTAAAGACCCAAATCCATCTCATATAGCAGCAGTTTATGCAAACTTAAATGCTGATGAACCTAAAAATGGATTCACTATTGGAATAGTAGATGATGTTACAAATACATCATTGGTAGCTACAGATGACATTGATGCTACACCAGAAGGAACAAAAGCATGTAAGTTCTGGGGATTAGGATCTGACGGTACTGTAGGTGCTAATAAGAGTGCTATTAAGATAATAGGTGACCATACAGATATGTATGCTCAAGGTTATTTCTCATATGACTCTAAAAAATCAGGTGGTATTACAGTATCTCACTTAAGATTCGGTAAGAAGCCAATTAAATCACCATATTTAATCAATAAGGCTGATTTTGTAGCATGTCATAATCAATCTTATGTATATAAATATGATGTATTAGAAGGATTAAAGAAGAACGGAAGCTTCTTATTAAATACTATTTGGACTCCAGAAGAAGTGGAAGAAAAATTACCAGCTTCTATGAAGAAATTCATTGCTGAAAATAATATTTCCTTCTACACTTTAAATGCAGTTAAGATTGCACAAGAAATTGGTCTTGGTGGAAGAATTAACATGATAATGCAAGCTGCTTTCTTTAAGATAGCAGATATAATTCCTGTAGAAGATGCAATTAAATACTTAAAACAAGCAGTTGTAACTTCTTATGGTAAGAAAGGTGAAAAAGTTGTAAACATGAATAATGCTGCTATAGATGCAGGTGTACAAGCTATAGTTAAGATAGATGTACCAGCTTCATGGGCTACAGCTACTTCAAATGATGAAGCAGCAGCTACAACTGACCTTCCAGAATTTATTAAAGAAATAGTTGAACCAATGAATAGACAACAAGGTGATACTATTCCAGTTTCAACATTCATTAAAAATGGAATGGAAGATGGTACTTTCATGGCAGGTACTGCTGCATATGAAAAGAGAGGAATAGCTATTAATGTTCCAGAATGGCAAGAAGATAAATGTATTCAATGTAATCAATGTGCATTTGTTTGTCCTCATGCTGCAATTAGACCTTTCTTATTAACTGAAGAAGAAAAGGCTAATGCACCAGAAAGTATGAAGATGGTTGCTGCTAAAGCATTAAAGAGTGAAACACCATATATTTATTCATTAGGAGTATCTCCTCTTGATTGTACAGGATGCGGAAACTGTGCTGAAGTATGTCCAGCTCCAGGAAAAGCATTAGTAATGAAACCACAAGATTCTGAACATGATCAAATAGAAGCTTGGGATTATGCAGTATCAAAGGTTAAAAATAAGAAGAATCCAATGAACAAGAATACAGTTAAGGGAAGTCAATTTGAACAACCATTACTTGAGTTCTCAGGTTCATGTGCAGGTTGTGGAGAAACTCCATATGCTAAACTTATAACTCAATTATTTGGTGATAGAATGATGGTAGCTAACGCTACAGGATGTTCTTCAATTTGGGGTGGTTCTGCTCCAGCAACACCATACACTGTAAATCAAGAAGGACATGGACCAGCATGGGCTAACTCTTTATTTGAAGATAATGCTGAATATGGTTTAGGTATGTTCTTAGGTGTTGAAGCAATAAGAAACAGAATTGCTGAAAATGTTAAAAATGCTTTAGAAGAAGAAATATCTGAAGATGTAAAGGAAGTATTAAGTGCATGGCTTGAAGGCATGAATAATTCTGAGGGAACTAGAGAAAGAGCAAAGGATATGGTTGCTGCCTTAGAAGGATGCGATGCTCCAATAGCACAAGAAATATTAAAAGACAAAGAATACTTCGTTAAGAGATCTCAATGGATCTTTGGAGGAGACGGTTGGGCTTATGATATCGGATACGGTGGAGTTGACCATGTTTTAGCTTCAGGAGAAAATGTAAATGTATTTGTATTCGATACAGAAGTTTATTCCAATACAGGTGGACAATCTTCAAAAGCTACTCCAACTGCTGCAATAGCTAAGTTTGCTGCATCAGGAAAGAGAACTAAGAAGAAAGATTTAGGTATGATGGCAATGAGCTATGGTTATGTATATGTAGCTCAAATCTGTATGGGTGCTGATAAGAATCAAACACTTAAAGCCATTGCAGAAGCTGAAAGCTATGATGGACCATCATTAATAATAGCTTATGCTCCATGTATTAACCATGGTATTAAAGCTGGTATGACAAATTCACAAGCAGAAGCTAAGAAAGCTGTTGACTGTGGATATTGGTCATTATACAGATATAACCCAACATTAAAAGCTGAAGGAAAGAATCCATTTACCTTAGATTCTAAAGAACCTAAGGGTGACTTTAAAGAATTCTTAATGGGTGAAGTAAGATATGCATCTCTTGCTAAAGCATTCCCAGAAGTGGCTGATCAATTATTTGAAAAGACACATGCTGATGCTATTGAAAGATTAAACAACTACAAGAGACTTGCAAATCAAGAATAGTAAAAAAGAGACCAAACGGTCTCTTTTTTGTTAAGGGAATTATGGACTAAAGTCATAATTCGGTTAAGTTATTGCAAGCAATAGTGAAAAGTTTATTTATTAAGAGTTTATAAAAGAGGATATATGTCAATGCTTTTAATGAGGGGATAAAGTGAATAAAAGCATTATATATGTAAAATGCGAAAATTTCTCAGTGCTAATTATAGAAATCTATAAATTGTTAATAGATAAGAAAGAATTTGTTATGTCAAAACAATTACTAAAAAGTTCAACATCTATAGGTGCTAATGTTGCTGAAAGTAGATTTGCACAAAGTAAGAAAGACTTTATTTCAAAAATGCATATTGCTTTAAAGGAGGCTAATGAAAGTGAATACTGGATTAAGTTACTTTGGAAAGGTGAATACATAGATGAGGGCATATATTACTAATATAATGAGTTTTTTTATTAATAGAAAATTTTTCTTAAATATAATTAGATTTTACTTTTAATTTTTAATAATTGGGGGTACAATGATAAAGACTACTAATATTAGGAGGAAGAAAAATGAGCGAAAAAGAATTAGATAAATGTGGATGTGGAGATAACTGTGGATGTGGAGATAACCACGGACATGATGCATGTGGATGTGGATGTGGAGAACACGAACATGAACACTTTGTAATAGATTTAGAAGACGATAATGGAAATATAATTTCATGTCCAATCGTTGATGCTTTTGAATATGAAGAAGCTGAATATGTTTTAGCTCAAAATCCAGAAGATAACTCAGTATACTTATTTAAATCATCAGAAAATGGTGAATTAACAGTACCAGAAGAAGCTGAATTTGATAAAGTTTCTAAGTACTACGAAGAAGTATTAGCAGATCAATAATTTAAAGTACCCTTAATGGGTACTTTTTCATATTAATACATTTACTTTTTTATACCAGAATGATATATTTTAACTATAATTAATTGAAAATATAAGTTATCTTATAATATATAAAGATTACTTTAACGAAAGAAAAAAGGTGTATAAAATGAAGTATGCAGATTTACATATTCATTCAAGTTATTCTGATGGTGCATATACTCCTGAAGAAATAATAGATATTGCCAAGAAAAATGGAGTTAAATATATATCTATAACTGATCATGATTCTATTGGTGGCCAATATATTAATGGCAAAGAGGTAGAAGATATTGATATTATTTCTGGAATTGAGCTCAGTGCTGAATATAATGAGATGGAACTACATATTTTGGGGTATTGTATTGATGTAAATAATGAACGGTTAAGAGAAAGTGTTAAGATGCTCAATGATAAAAGGTTAGATAGAGTGCAAAAAATAATAACTAACTTAAGAGAATATGATATACAGTTAGGAATTGATGAACTGTATAAAAATAATAACGAAACTTTGGGTCGAAGTCATATAGCCAATGCTATGGTTGAAAAGGGGTATTTTTCCAATTACAAGCAAGCGTTTCAAAGTTTTTTAATCAAGGGAAAGCCTGGTTATGAAAGAGGTTTTAGATTGTCATATAAAGAAGCTATCGATATAATAAAAAGTGCCGGTGGTGTGGCTGTTCTTGCTCATCCAGGGCAGATTTATAAACGTATGGAAGTGGAAAAAATCTTAAAAGAATTAAAGTGCTTTGGGCTTAGTGGAGTTGAAGTTTACCATCCTAGTCATGATAAGAGGGATAGTAATGAATTTTACAATTTAGCAAAAAAGTATAAACTAGCAATTACTGGAGGAAGTGATTTTCATGGTGGAAGCACGTATAAGGAGAATAATATAGGTAGTTGCGGTCTAGATGAAATAATGCTAGATAAGTTTATGAAAAGTTTTAAGTAGTGTATATGGGGGATTGACAATGAATTTATCAAAAAAAGCAAATAGTATTTCACCATCAATAACTTTGGAGATTACTGGGAAAGCAAATGAACTTAAAGCACAAGGTGTTAATGTAATGAGTTTTGCTGCAGGAGAACCAGATTTTAATACTCCAAAGAATATAATAGAAGCAGCAATTAAAGCAATGGATGATGGATATACAAAGTATACAAAGACATCAGGAATAGTTGAACTTAGAAAAGCTATATGTAAAAAATTGCATCAGGAAAATAATCTTAATTATAGCGAGGAGCAAATTGTTGTTTCTACAGGGGCAAAGCAATGCTTAGCTAATACTTTTTTAGCTATTTTGAATAAGGGAGACGAAGTTATTTTACAAAATCCTTGCTGGGTAAGTTATACTGAGTTAATTAAATTAGCAGATGGAGTACCAGTAATAGTTAATTGTGATGAAAATGATGGATATAAGCTTTCAGCAAAGAATATTGAAAAAGCAGTAACAAGTAAAACAAAAGCAATATTATTAAACTCTCCCCATAATCCAACGGGAATTGTTTATAACAAAAATGAACTTGAAGAAATAGCACAAATAGCTAAAAAGTATAATCTTATAATCATCTCAGATGAAATTTATGAGAAGTTGATATATGATGGGGAAGAACATGTAAGTATAGCAAGTTTATCAGAAGATGCATATGAAAGAACAATTGTAATTAATGGTTTATCAAAAACTTATGCTATGACAGGGTGGAGAGTAGGTTATACGGCGTCATCTGCTAAATTAGCTAAGATAATGAGTAGTGTGCAAAGCCATATGACTTCTAATGTGTGTTCAATATCACAATATGCGGCATTAGAGGCTTTAACTGGACCACAAGATAGTATTAATATGATGAAAAATGCTTTTGAAGAAAGAAGAAATTTTATGATGAAGAAGCTAGAAGAAATAGATGAAGTGAGCTTTATCAAGCCTCAAGGAGCTTTTTATATTATGGTTAATATAACGTACTTTATTGGTAAGAGTATCAATGGTGTTAAGATAAATAATTCTATTGAATTTGCAAAAATGTTATTAGAAGAAGAAAAAGTAGCTGTAATTCCTGGAGCAGCTTTTGGTTTAGAAAATTTTATAAGATTATCTTATGCTACATCTATGGAAGTTATCGAAGAAGGATTGGATAGAATTAAATCTTTTTTAGGCAAGCTTAAATAAAAAAACTGCGGATTTTTAACCGTGGTTTTTTCTAATGTACATTAGAGAAAGGTAGAAGAAATGGAGAAATTAGCTTTATTTGATGTGGATTATACCATAACAAAAAAAGAAACGTTAATGGAGTTTTATAAATATATAGTAAGTAGAGATATAAAAAATATTAAATTTTTACCTAGAGCATTATATTCAGGTGCCATGTATGGTGTTGGAATATATGATGAGAAAAGGGTTAAGGAGTCGTTTTTAAAGTTTATTGAAAATATAGAAGAAAAGGAATTAGCTATTTTAACAAAGGAATTTTATCATGATAGATTAAGCAAAATTTTATATAAAGATGCTGTAGATATGATAAAAAAGTTAAAAAATGAAGGATATATGGTAATTTTGATTTCAGCATCACCGGAATTTTATATCAAGGAATTTTACGCAATAGATGAAGTGGATTTAATCATTGGTACAAGATTTAAATTTGAAAATGGTAAATTCATAAGAAGTATGGATGGTAATAATTGCAAAGGTCAGGAAAAGGTTCGTAGATTGAAAGCAGTATTGAAAGAAAAGAATATAGAAGCTGACTTTAAAAATTCTTATATGTTTTCTGATTCTTTATCGGATAAGCCACTGTTAGATCTTGTAGGGAACCCGTATTTAATAAATTATAAAAAGAAACATGAAATAGAAATATTAAAGTGGAAATAAAACAATAAATATGAATAGTGAAAATAAGGTATATCAATGAAAGTTGATATGCCTTATTTTTTTAATAAAAATCATTTAAATGGCATTAAAAAAATAATTAAATTTATATAAATATAATTTTATTTTAATTTATATTATGATATAATTTAAATAATAATGGGGTGAAATGATAAAAAGTGGAGGAAGATGGCGAAAAATGGAAAAATAAAAGTAGTTTTAGGTAAAATTATAGTTATTAATCCAGTTGGCGAAGGAAAATATCCAACTATAACTCCATCAAGTAAGGGAATGTTGACTATAAATGGTAAAGAGATTTATGAAACTACTAAGGTAAATGAAAGTGATGAAATAGAGTTTTTATCTAATGATAAGCTTTCTAAAAATATTAAAGTAGATATTTCAAAAGATAAAATGGAAGCTTATATTTCCTTTGAATATAAGAATGCAGTTAAAATAAATATAAAAGATAGCAATCCTGTGGAAAATTTGGTTATTGATGTATATGAAGAAGAGATGGATTGCAGAGGTCTTTTAAGTAAAGAGGAAATAGAGCAACTACTTAAAGAAGCAAATGTGATATATGGAGTAAAAGAGGAAGCTATTGAAGAAATAACCAAAGCTCAGAATGGTGGAAGAGTTTTGGTGGCAGAAGGACTTAAGCCTATAGATGCTATAGATGAAAAGATAGAATTTGTTTTTAATAAAGAAGATGTCAGTATTGGTGAATATGAAAAGATTGATTATAAAAATATAAATAAAATTAATGGTGTTGAAGCTACTGCTATTATAGGTAAGGTTATAAAGGGAGAAGACAGTAAGTTTGGCATAAACGTTTTTGGGCAAGAAGTAAAACCTAAAAAAATAAAAGAAAAATAATAAGATGCGGTAATGGTTGTAATATTTTAGACGATAATATAATTGCAGAAATTAGTGGACAAGTATCTTATAAATTGGCAATAAAAGATGGAGATAAAAATTCCCAAGTGTCAAAGTTTATTAAGGAAAAACTTCTTCCTATGTCTAGAACCAATATAAACTCTATTAAAGAGCTAAGAAATTTTGTTATAAGTTTACTGGAGGAAATACAATATTTAGAGGAATATATGGCCAATATGTCATCTATTACTTTGAGTTATTGTCAGGAGGCTAGTATTCAATCTTCAGGTGATATTTTAATAAATGGCAAAGGTCTTTATTCCACAGATATGTATGCTGTTAGAAGTATTAAGTTTTTAAATAAACAATCAGTATGTAGAGGTGGAGTATTAAAAGCTGGAGAATTTATAAATGCATCTGTAGTAGGTAGTGAAGCTGGAGCACATAATGTTTTAGAGGTTTTTGGAAAAAAAGGAATAGTAACTATAGAAAAAGCTTATAGCAATACACTGATAATCATAAATAATAAAAGATATTTGGTTACAGAACCTTGTAGAAATGTTAAATGTTACATAGATAACAAAGGTGAGCTTGCTGTAGAAAAATTAGTATTATAGGGAGGTTTATATGAAAGAGATAAGAATATTAGTATTTAAATTAAATGGTGAATATTTTGCAACAGATATAATGGAAGTTGAAAGAATATTAGGAAGTATTGGAACTACAAAGCTTCCAGATTCGCCTAGCTTTTTAGAAGGAATTATAAAATATGAAGAGGAAGTAATACCAGTTATTAATTTAAGTAATAAATTTGGTTTTAATAGCTGTAGTGTTGATTCAACAAATAAAGTTATTGTTGTAAAAAAAGAGTTAGGAAAATTTGGTGTTATAGTAGATGATGTTAATGAAGTAACTACAGTAAATGAAGAAGTAATAGATTATTCTTCATCTGTAGCAACTATAATTTCAAAAAAATATATTAAAGGTATTATAAAAGAAAAGCAAAATCTTATTATTTTATTAGATTTAAATAAGGTTTTGTTAGAAAAAGAAGAGGAGCTTGTGTTTGAAAGGGTGGAGTAAGGCACATGGAAGCAGTAAGAAAAAATGAGGTCAGAGTTGGAATTGCTGATGCTAAAATAATATCAGCGCCTAACAGTATTATGACCATAGGGCTAGGTTCTTGTGTTGGAATTGCATTATATGATACAGTGAAAAAAATTGCAGCACTTATACATATAATGCTTCCTGATAGTCATGCCTTTAAAAGTGTAACTAATCCGTATAAATTTGCAGATTTGGCTATTCCTTTAATATTAGAGGAAATGACAAAACGAGGATGTATTAAAAAGAATGTGGTAGCAAAGATAGCTGGAGGAGCTTCCATGTTTAAGTTTTCTGAGAAATCTATTAATAGTTATATAGGAAATAGAAATATTGAAGCTGTAAGAGAAGCGATTAATAGAGAAGGAATAATTATAGCAGCAGAAGATGTTGGAGGCAGCAAAGGAAGAACAATGTTTGTTGAATCTGAAAGTGGAAAAGTATTAATTAGAATAGTGGGGCAAGGAATTAAGGAAATTTAAATGGTTTACTGATTGATAGGAGGAATAATGGAATTTACAGAATTTCATAATTGGGTATATAAAGAAATTGGATTAAGCTTAAATTCATATAAGCCTACTCAGTTAAATAGAAGAATAGGAAGCCTTATGGAGAGAGTAGGTGTAAAAACTCTGGAGGAATATACTAAACTGCTAAAAGAAGATGCAGTTGAAAGAGAAAAGTTTATGGATCACATAACAATAAATGTAACAGAATTTTTTAGAAATCCAGAGTTTTTTGAAGCGTTAAGAAAAAATTTACTATCAGAAATAATTCCCAATAGAAATAATATTAAAATTTGGAGTGCAGGATCATCCATGGGGTGTGAGGCTTATAGTCTTGCAATGATGTTTGATGATATGAATGATAAAGTTAGTTACTCTATTCTTGCTACAGATATAGACAAAAATATTTTGGCAAAAGCAAGGAAAGGAGTTTATTCCGCAGCTGATGTTAAAACTTTGGATAAAAAATATTTAGATAAATATTTTAATAAATATGACGATAAATATATAGTAGATTCAAAAATAAAGTCAAAAGTAAATTTTAAGAGACATGATTTGATTTTAGATAGTTATGAAAAAGACTTTGATTTAATTCTTTGTAGAAATGTGATAATTTACTTTAAAGATGAAGTAAAACAAAAGATAATAGAAGATTTTATTAAATCTTTAAAGGTAGGAGGACTACTTTTTGTTGGAGCAACAGAAAGTATAAACACATATAAGACAAGTGGATTAGAAAAATTATCACCATTTATTTATAAGAAAATATAAGGAGGGTAAAAATTGGATACATCACAATATTTAAGTATGTTTTTAGATGAGTCAATGGATAATCTTCAAACACTTAATGAAGCGTTACTTAATTTAGAACAAAATCCAAATGACATAGAAATGTTAAATCAAATTTTTAGAGTGGCACATACTATTAAAGGTATGGCAGCAACTATGGGGTTCACAGCAATGGCTGAATTAACTCATAAAATGGAAGATGTTTTATCTAATTTTAGAGAAGGTAAATTAGAGGTAAGTGAAAATGTTGTTACAGTGCTATTTAATTGTCTTGATACCTTAGAAACTATGGTTAATAATATAGAGGCAGGGGTAGATGATGAAGTTGATGTAACAGATATAGTACAATCCTTGGGAAATATAGTAAATGGTAATGGGAAAGAATTAGAAGTTGTTGTTGAACATGGTGAAGAAGACGGAAAAGAAGATAAGAAAATAAAGGTTGAGTTAAATCAATATGATATATCAATTGTAAGGCAAGCTATTAAAGGTGGATTTAACACTTTAAATGTTCAGATAAGATTAAGTGAAGAAACATTATTAAAATCTGCAAGAGCTTTCTTAATATTTCAAGAGTTAGAATCACAAGGTGAAATAATAAAATCAAAACCAACAATTGAAGATATAGAAACTGAAAACTTTGACTTTGATATTTATTTCCTTCTTGTAACTAAAAAATCTGCACAAGAAATCAGTGATATTGTTGAAAATATTTCAGAAGTTGTAAGTGTAACAGTTGAAGATGTAGATATAGATATTGAAGATTTAGAACAAGAAGAAGCGCAAGTTCAAAAATCTGAAGTGGTAGCAACTCCTGTTAAACCTAAAGATATTGCAACTAAAAAAGCTCCAGAAGTTAAGAGAGAACCTAGAGCTAACAACAAGAAGGCTCATCAGTCAGTAAGAGTAGATTTACAAAGAATAGATACACTTATGAATATGGTATCAGAACTTGTAATATATAGAACAAGACTTGAACAGATAGTTGTAAATAACAAATCACCAGAATTGGTGGAGACGTTAGAACAAGTTGAGAGAACTACTTCTGATTTACAGGATTTAGTAATGAAGATTAGAATGCTTCCGTTAGATGTTGTATTTAATAGATTCCCTAGAATGATGAGAGATTTAGCTGTTGATTTAGGTAAAGAAATAGATTTTATCATTGAAGGAGCAGATACAGAACTAGATAGAACTGTAATTGATGAAATTGGTGAACCACTTATTCACTTATTAAGAAATTCTGCTGATCATGGAATTGAAAAGAAGGAAGATAGAATAGCAGCTGGAAAGCCAGTGCAAGGTACAGTTAAGCTAATGGCTTATCAAGAAGGTACAAAAGCTATCATAAAGGTTACTGATGATGGTGCAGGAATCAATGTTGATAAGATAAAAGCTAAAGCTGAAAAGGTTGGTATTTCTACATCAGGGCTTACTGAACAAGAAATAAAGAATTTAATATTCCATCAAGGATTCTCAACTAACGAAGTTGTTACAGATGTTTCAGGAAGAGGAGTTGGAATGGACGTTGTAAAGACTAAGATAGAAGCTTTAGGTGGAACAGTAGAATTACATAGTGAACTAGGAAAAGGTACATCATTTATAGTTACTCTTCCATTAACATTACAAATAATTCAAGCTCTATTGGTTAAAGTTGGAGAAGAAACTTTTGCAATTTCTTTAGGATTTATCGATAGAGTTATAGAGTTTAAAGATGAATATGTGAAACAAACTAATGGAGAAGAAGTGATTGTATATAGAGATAAAATTATTCCATTAGTAAGATTAAATAAAATATTAGGCATTGAATCAGGTTCAAGAGGAAAAGAGTATGTAATAATCGTTAAAATAGGCAATAAATTAAGCGGGTTATTAGTAGATTCTTTACTTGGACAACAAGAAATAGTTATAAAACCATTAGGAAAGATATTTAAAGATACTAGGGCTTATATAGGAGCAACTATATTAGGTGATGGTTTAGTAACGTTAATATTAGATGTTGGTTCATTGGTATAGTGATGAGGTGAGAACGATGGATTATAGAAACTTGAGTTCTATGCAGTTAGATGCATTGAGAGAAGTATTTAATATAGGTTCAGGAAATGCAGCTACATCATTGTCATTTCTTTTGAATAGAAAGATAGATATGGGGATACCCAATATAAAAATAGTAAGGCTAGAAGAGATTTTAGAAAATGACTTAAATAATGAGGTCATTGCAGTATTGGTAAAAGTCATAGGAGAAGCTCCAGGAAATATATTATATGCCTTTGATAAGCATGTTGCTAAAGAAATAATAGAAGCGTTGATTTCTAATAGTGATGTATTTAGCGATATAGGAATGTCTGCTATAGCTGAAATAGGTAATATAATAGCATCATCTTATATGAATTCCATTGTATCATTTACAGGGATTAAAATGATTGCTTCTGTTCCAGCAGTGACTCATGATATGTTTAATGCAATTCTGACCTCGACATTTATTGAGTCAGGTCAATATGATGATTATATTTTAGATATAGAAACATTATTTAAAGGACACAATGGCCAAGATGTATTAGGACATTTTTACTACATACCGCAGCCAGGGTCTTTAGAAAATATATTGAAGCAATTAGGAATGGTTTAAATTTAGGAGGAATAGAAAAATGGCAAAAATATTAATAGTTGACGACGCAGCGTTTATGAGAATGATGATAAAGGATATTTTAACAAAGAATGGATATGAAGTAGTAGCTGAAGCAGCAAATGGAGTAGAGGCAGTAGAATTATATAAATCACATCAACCAGACTTAGTAACAATGGATATAACAATGCCTGAAATGGATGGAATAGAAGCAGTGAAACAAATTAAAGCAGTTAATCCAGCTGCAAAAGTTATAATGTGTTCAGCAATGGGGCAACAATCAATGGTTATGGATGCTATAAAGGCAGGAGCAAATGACTTTATAGTTAAGCCGTTCCAAGCAGATAGAGTTTTAGAAGCAGTTAAGAAAATAGTAGGATAATATTTTATAGCGGAGGAGTAGCTATGCAATTTATAATCTTTAGATTAGGTAGCGAATATTTTGCTACAGAAACTGAAAAAATACAAAATATAAGTGATATTATGCAAATAACTAAAGTTCCTACAGCACCTTCTTATATAAAAGGTCTTATTAATTTAAGAGGTAGCATCAAACCTTTAGTTGATATTGGTATGCTTTTAAATATTAAAAATCAAAGTGAAAATCAAAATATAATAATATTAAAACTTGATGAAGAAGAAGTGGGAATAGCTGTTGATGAAGTGATAGAAGTGGCAGATATAGACTTAAATATGTTGCAAAACACATCAATAGACAGCAAAGAATATATTAAAGGTGTAATAGAATTTAATAAATATTTATTAACTGTTATTGATATAAATAAAATTGTTAATATATAGATTTAGTAAAAAATAAGGAGGAATATTTATGGCGGAAGTACTATCTCAGGAAGAGATAGATGCACTTTTATCAGCTTTGTCATCAGGAGATGTAGAGCCAGAAACTATAGATTCTGTGGAAGAAGACATACATAAAGTGAAACAATATGATTTTAAAACCCCACAAAAATTCTCCAAAGATCATATCAGAACATTAGAAAAGGTTCATACTAAATTTGCGAGATTAATAAGCAATTATTTAACTATGCAAACTCGTAAGAGTGTTAAAGTAAATGTAGAAAATGTTGAACAGGTTCCTTATGAAGAGTTCATAAGATCTATTCCAAATCCTACTATAATCTCATATTTTAAATTACATCCAATGCAAGGAAATATAGTAATGGAATTAAATCCAGAATTTGGTTTTCAAATATTGGATTTACTTTTGGGTGGTTTTGGAGTTAAACGAGGAATAGATAAAGATTTAACTGAAATTGAAAAAAATATACTATCTAAAGTGTGTAGAGAAATTATTGAACAATTAGAATCTGGGTGGTCTGAAATAATGGAAGTAACTCCAGAGTTTGAATCATTAGATACAAATCCTACTGCAAACCAGACATTAGCACCAAATGAGCCTGTGGCGTTAATAAGCTTTTTAGTGGAATTTGGAGAGGATAGTACATATATTAATTTATGTATTCCTTATTTAAGTATAGAAAAGCTTCTAGATAAGTTAGTAGTAGAATATTGGTTAAGAAGTTCTGATGATGAAGATGAAGAAGATTTAGTGGAAATTATTAAGGGAACAATCCAACCTGTAGAGTTAAAAATAAAAGCTGAACTTGGTAAGACTCAAATAAATGTTGAAGAATTTTTGGATTTAGTAGTTGGAGATGTACTAAAGCTAGATACTAAAACAATAGAGCCTATAAAGGTATATGTAGAAGATGAGTTATGCTATAGTGGAAAACCAGGAATTATTGGGAAAATGGCAGGAGTAGAACTTTTAGACACTATAAATAAGGATGTGAAAACAGATGAGTAATGGTTTTTTATCTCAAGATGAAATTAACTCATTATTAAATGGTGAGTTAAATAATGATAATGAAGTTGAAAATAATGAAGAATTATTAAGTGATTTAGAAAAAGATTTGCTAGGGGAAGTTGGAAATATATCTATGGGTTCTGCTTCCACAGCATTATATCAATTACTTAATCAAAAAGTTAACATAACAACACCAGTAGTAACGGTGACAACAATAAAACAAATTAAAGAGAATTTTGATGTTCCTAATATAATACTAGATGTAGAATATGTTGAAGGTATTTCTGGAAGAAATATGCTGATGATGAAAATATCGGATGCAGCTGTCATCGCCAATTGCATGATGGGTGGGGATGGAAAAATAGAAAGTGATGAATTATCAGAAATAGAAATAAGTGCGGTGCAAGAAGCTATGAATCAAATGATAGGTTCTGCAGCAACTTCAATGGCTACTATGTTTGGCAGAAGAGTTGATATATCACCTCCTCAATCAACATTATGGGAAAGTAAAGAACAAAGTCTTTCAAACGATATTGAAGAAGAAGAAAAGGTAGTTAGGATTTCTTTTGATTTAGAAGTAGGAGATGTATTAAAGTCTAGTATAATGCAAATACTACCTTTAAATACAGCAAAAAAAATTGTTTCTATTATGATGGGAGAAGAGCAAGTACAAGCTCCGGTGGATGCACCTGTAAGTGAGACAGCACCAGCACCAACACCGGCATCAGCACCTACTATGCCAAGTTCATCACAACCAACATATGAAGCACCGGTACATGGGCAGCCAGCATATCAACAGCCGGCATATGAAGCACCTGTAAATTATGCGGCACCTATGAGTCATACACAACCAATGATGCAACCATCAGTGGAAGTACAAAAAGCAAACTTTGCACCATTAGGGACAGAACACGTAAGAAAGTCTCATGATAATATTGATTTAATATTAGATGTTGCATTAGATATATCTGTTGTTTTAGGAAGAACTAAAAAGAGTATAAGAGATATTTTAAATCTAGGAAATGGATCTCTTATAGAATTAAATAGATTAGCAGATGAGCCAGTGGAAGTACTTGTAAATGGTAAGGTTATAGCTGAAGGAGAAGTTGTTGTTATAGATGAAAACTTCGGAGTAAGAATTAATAACATTGTTAGTGGAGCAGACAGAATAAAGAGTTTAAGATAAGTAAAAATAAGAAAGACAGTATATAAATCTTATGATTATATGCTGTCTTATTTGTATTATATAAAAATATTAAGGTATGTTATAATATTTATAATTTAATAATGAAGTTAATATTATTTAGATGTGAGGTGATATAAATGTCAAATTATTTAAACACTAATGTACTTTTAGAAAACTATAAAAATTTATATAGAAGTAAATATTTTATAGATAAATCTTTAATTATAGATAGTTTAAATGAATTATTAAATACCTCTGATAAGTATGTATGTATAACAAGACCAAGAAGGTTTGGAAAATCTTCAATAGCAAGTATGATTGGAGCTTATTATTCAAAAGCCGTAAAGTCAAAAGAAATTTTTGATAATCTTAAAATAAGTAGTAGTGAAAGTTATATGGAAAATCTTAATAAATACAATGTTATAAGTATATCATTTAATGAAATACCTGATAACATGAAGAGTTATGATGACTATATAAATATGATTAGAACACAACTTATTAGAGATATAACAGAAAAATATACTCATATTAAAGAAGATAAATATTTTAATATAAGTTCCATGCTTATGGATACACAAGAAAAATTTATTTTTATCTTTGATGAATGGGATTATATTTTTAATAATAATATGTTTGTAGAAAATCAAAATGATTTTTTAGAGTTTTTGAGAAATTTATTAAAGGATCAGCCCTATGTATCTCTTTGTTATATGACAGGAGTATTACCAATAAAAAAATATTCAAGTGGCTCAGCACTTAATATGTTTGATGAATATACATTTTTGAAGGACAGAAGCTTTGGTGAGTATTTTGGTTTTACAGAATATGAAACACTAGAGCTTTGTAATAAAAATGGAAAGCTAAGATTTGAAGAAGTTGAAGCTTGGTATAATGGTTATTTAACAGCTACAGGCATAAGAATTTACAATCCACGTTCTGTAGTAAAAGCACTTAAAAATAATTATTGTGAAAGTTATTGGACTAATACTGGAGCTATGGATGAAGTAGTAGAATATCTTAAATATAATACTTTAGATATTTGTGATGATGTTATAGAAATGGTTTCAGGAGAGGAAATTGATATAACAATAAATGAAGAATTTAGAGCAGGACAAAGAGCACCTAGAACAAAAAAAGAAATTTATTCAGCAATGATAGTATTAGGATTTTTATCGTATTATGATGGTTATTTAAAAATTCCCAACAAAGAACTTATGCAGGAGTTTGAGAAAGCTTTAGAAGATAAATCCTTTGGATATGTATCAAAAATAATAGAAAATTCTAAAAATATGTTAAAAGCAACAGTTAATGGTGATACAGATACTATAAAATCAATTCTTCATGATATTCATAATTCTGAAATACCAATATTACAATATAATGATGAAAACAGCTTATCGTGTGTATTAACATTGGCTTATTTAGCAGCTAGAGATACTTATAGAATTGAAAGGGAAGAAAAAAGTGGAAAGGGTTATGCTGATTTTACATTTCATCCAAGAAGAAAAAATGATACTGCTTTTATAGTAGAGTTAAAAAAAGATGAAACTCCTGAAGTGGCAATAAATCAAATAAAAGAAAAAGAGTATATAGAAAAATTTAGGAGAGAAAATAATAATCACTTAATTTTAGCTGTAGCTATATGCTATGATTCTAAAACAAAAGAACATAATTGTAAAATTGAAGAGCTAAGATAGAGTATGTTGATGATATATAAAAATAGATATGATATTTTAAGTAGAAGAAAATAGTAAAACGGAAAGGGAATAAAAGTAATAAATTAAAAATACTGGCTCATATATAAAGAAGTCAGTATTTTTTGTATAAATAACATAATAAATACTATAAATTTTTATAATGCTGCTACGATAATTAGTTAAAGGGAATATTCATAAGGGAGGTAAGAGACATGAATATTAACGGAATAAGAACACAAGGAATTGCAAATATATATGCTTCTAATGGAGCTAAAAGAATAAAGGAAACTAATACAGATATAGGAAAAGATAAAATTGAAATATCTGAATTGGGAAGAAACTTAAGTATGTATGATAATGTAGATTTTAATATAGATAATAGTGCTAAAATAGAAGAGCTTAAAGCAAAAATCCAAAATGGCACTTATAATGTAGATGCTAAATTAACAGCACAAAGTATTTTAAATAATATAAAAGAAGGAAGATGAATAAATGATAAATAATCTTATAGGTATTATTCAAAAAGAAACAGAAGCATTAAAAGGGCTATTGGTAATTTTAGAAAAACAATATAAGAGTATCATAAATAAAGAAACCTTTGAACTAGATGCAATAGTAGATGAAATAAAACTAGCTAATAGAGAAGTAGCTAAGCAGGAAGTTGAAAGAAGAAAGCTTCTTAATGGAAAAAAAGTACAAGATATAATTAATGAAAGCGGAAATAAAGAGTTAGACAGAGTTTATAGAGAAATAAAAATGGTTTTAGAAAGTATTAAACATCAAAATGAAACCAACGACTTATTAATAAAACAACAATTGGTTTTTACAAATAGAATGTTAAATATAATAAATCCTAAAAGAGAAAAAGGAACTTATAATTCCTATGGAAGATTATAAAATAAAAGGAGAATTTTAATATGGCAAGTATATTTTCTACGTTTAACACAGCAAAAAGTGGACTGACGGTACATCAAAGTGGAATCAATGTTACATCTCATAACATTGCCAATTCATCTACAGTAGGGTATTCAAGACAAAGAGCAAAAATACAGACATCAAGACCTATTACGTTAGGAGCAGAAGCAGGGCAAGTAGGTACAGGAGCTCAAATTTCAGCCATTGAAAGAGTAAGAGATTCTTTTTTAGACTATCAAGTTAGAGTTGAAACAGCAGAACTTGGTAAGTATTCAACAAAGTTAGATTACTTATCACAAGTGGAAGGGATTTTTAATGAACCTTCAGATACAGGAATTTCTACAGCACTATCAGATTTCTTTGATGCTTTTCAAGAGTTATCAAAGCAAAGTACAAGTTCCAGTACAAGAGTTGTTGTTACTCAAAAGACAAAAACTTTATGTGATTTATTAAATAACACATATTCAAAACTTGAAAAATTACAAGAAAATTCAGTAGAATCACTTAAAAATAGTGTAAAAGAAGTTAATAGTATATTAGAGCAATTAACAACAGTAAATAATCAAATTAGAATTGCTAGTATAACAGGTGATAATCCAAATGACTTAATGGATAGTAGAGATAATCTGTTAGATGAATTAAGCAGTAAATTTGGTATAGATGTTGATAAAACTCAATTTAATGGTAATGATATTACTGCTACTGGAATTGGAGAAAATTTAAACCCATTAGTTAATTCAGAACCTAATGGTGAAGTAACAAGATTATCATTTATTTCAGAAATTAAAGATAATGGAAATGGTAGTCATACAATAAGCTACTTTGTTAATGGTGATACTGAAAAACCTAAAACTATAACTGTATCAGGATTAGCAGCCACTGAAGTAGATACTTTAAAGAAAACAAGAATATTACTTACAGATGGCAATGGAGAAATGATTGATGGTCAAGGAAATATAGTGAAAGATGGAGGAACTATAGCAAATCCTATTGAAAAGTTCATACCAAAATCAGGAGAAATAGCTGGAGCTATAGAAGTTCAAGATAGTATTGGAAGTTATATGAATCAATTAGATAAAATGGCTAAAGGGTTAGCATTATCAGTAAATGCTATTCACAGTGGTTCAATGGATTCTAATATAAAGGATACAACTAAAACTTTAGACTTTTTTGTAGCTTCTGATGGAAAAGATGAAGCAGGTATAAGTGCTAAAAATATTTCAATAAATGCTTTAATTTTAGAAAATCCTTCACTTATTAATACTAAAGAAAATGCTGATGCAGGAGAAGGAGATGGAAGTAGAGCCTTAGCCATAGCACAATTACAAAGCACATTAATATCTATAAGCAAAATAGATAGCACTACAACAAGGGCTCAATTATGTAAGTTTACCAATGGTAGCACTATGTCATTAGTTAATGATGTTGCCAGTGGAACAAAGGTTGAGTCATACTTCCAAGATGTAGTTGATAAATTAGGAGTTGAAGCACAACATGCCAAGAGAGTTGTTTCTAATGAAGAAGATTTATTAAATTCATTAGATTTAAACAGGCTTTCAGTTTCAGGTGTTTCACTGGATGAAGAAATGACTAACTTAATTCAATATCAAAAGGCATATAGTGCCAATGCAAAAACAATAACTACTGTTAGTGATATGCTAGATATTATTTTAGGATTAATTTAAGGAGAAAAATTATGAGAGTTACAAATCAAATGATGAGCACAACGTATTTAAAAGACTTAAATAAAAATTTAAATAATTTAAATACTTTAAATAAACAATTAACTACAGGAAAAGAAATTAGTAAGCCTTCTGATAATCCTTTTAAAACAGCAAGAATAATGCAAATGTACTCAGATATATCTGCCAATAAACAATATAATGAAAATATTAAAGACACTATTAACTGGCTTGATACCACTGATGTAGCTTTAGAACAAATAGGGAATTCAGCACAAAGAATAAGAGAGCTGATGGTTTCAGCAGGAAATGCTTCTTATGGTAGTGATGAAAAAAATGCTCTTAAAGAAGAAATCAATGAAAAAATCAATGAAATAGCACAAGTTTTAAACACTAATTATGATGGTAAATACATCTTTGGAGGAACTAAAAGTTTATCTAAACCTGTTGGAGTAGAAAAAGATAGCAATGGAAACAATATATTAGTATTTAAAGATGACAATGGAAATTCCTTTAATGAAGAAGGAAAAGCCTATATAAAAAATGCCGATGGCACTATTACAAGAGATGCCAATGGAAATTTAGCAGTGGAACCAAATCCAAAGCCAGAATATGAAAAATTATTAAATCAAATGAATGCTAATTTAAGTGTTGAAGTATCTAATGGTGTAAACATGAATTATAACGTAGGAACGCCAAGTATATTAACTTTAAAAAATGGAAATAACGTTATGAAGTTATTAAATGATGTTGTTAACAACTTAGATAAAGTAGATAGTAGTGATGTTATAAAAGGTAATTTAGAAGAAATGGATTTATTTGTATCTAATGTAAGTAGTATAAGAGGTGAAGTTGGAGCTAAGCAAAACAGAATGGATTCAGCTAAAACTCAAAATGAAGAGCAGAACTTAACCATGAAAGATGTACTTTCAAAAACTGAAGATATTGATATAGCAGAAAAGACTATAGATTTAGCAACTCTTCAAGCTATATATCAAGCATCACTTCAAGTAAGTGCATCTATAATTCAAAAATCACTGGTAGATTATATTTAGGAGGGAAAATTTATGGAGGTTATATCACCTGTTCATGGAAAAATAACTTATGATGAAAATGAAATAATTAAATTTGAAAAAACTATATTGGGCTTTGATGAATTGCATAATTTCATATTAAGAAAAGTGGAAAATAGTAACTTTACAATACTTCAATCCATTGAAGATGAAAAAATCTCTTTTGTACTTGTATCTCCTTTTGATGTAGAAAGTGATTATGAAATTAAATTAAGCAATGAAACTATAGAAAGAATAAAAGCCAAATTTGCTAGCGATGTCAGTGTATTTTCTTTAGTAACTTTAAATAGTGATATCAAAAAAATTACTGCTAATTTAAAAGCACCAGTGGTTATTAATGTTAATGAAAACTTAGGTGAACAAGTAATTATAGATAAAGAAAAATATAAAATAAAACATCCTTTAGTTAAGGAGTGATATAAATGCTAGTTGTTAGAAGAAAAAAAAGTGAAAGTATTTTAATTGGAGACAATATTGAAATAAGTATTGCAGCCATAGAAAATGGTACTGTAAAACTAGCAATAAATGCTCCAAAAGAAGTTCAAATATTAAGAAAAGAACTATACATAGAAGTAGAAAAAGAAAACAAAGAAGCTGTAAGCTTAAATATAGATATTTTAAAAAATTTAAAATTAAAATAATTAACATACGGAGGCGAATAATTATGCATCCAAATGCATATGGAGTATATAAAAATAATAGTGTGAATTTTGCATCTAAGGAACAGATGCTTTTAATGCTTTTAGATGGAGCCGTTAAGTTTGCTAAGAGAGGAAAGCTTGCAATACAAGAAAAAGATATAAAAATGGCTCATAATAGTATAACAAGAACACAAGATATATTTACAGAGTTAAAAGTAACTCTTGACCCAAATGCAGGAGATTGGGCAAAGCAAATGTTTAATGTATATTCATTTATAAATGATAGATTACTTCAAGCTAATATAAAGAAGGACGAAGCTATTATGGATGAAGTAATACCTTTAATAGAAGAAGTAAGAAATATATGGAATGAAGCTTATAAGTTAAGTATAGGTCAAAGATAAGGGGTGTTAACAAATGACAAGAATAACAGGGTTAGCCACAGGTCTTGATGTAGATTCATTAGTTCAAGAAACAATGCAAGCATATCAAACAAAAATAGATACAGTAGATCAACAAAAGAAAGTAGTTGAACTTCAACAAGAAATGTATAGAGAGGTAATAACAGATTGTAGAAATTTCTATAATGATTACTTTGATATATCTAAATCTAACAGTATTATATTACAAAAAAATTGGTCAGCAACTACTTTTGAATCTTCAAGTTCAGCAGTAACAGTAACTGGAGGAGCAGGGGCAGAAGCAGCAAACTATTCAGTAAAAGTTGAAAGTATAGCAAAAGCAGCTTCTTTTAAATTAGAAAGTAGTAATGCAAATGGAACTGTTTATATAAATAATGTGAAGGTTGAATTAGGTAATGATAAAAGTGATGCTGAAAAAGTTAAATTAATTAATGAAGCATTAAAAGACAAAGGTGTTACAGCTAAATATAGTGATTTTGAAAAAGGAATAGTTCTTACTACTACTAAGCTTGGTTCTGATGAAACTATAAGCTTTACAACGCAAGCACCTAAAACAGAAAATCAAGGTAGTGATTACTTTGAAAAATTAGTTAAAGATTTTGAAGCTGGTAAGGGTGTAACTACAGATAAAGGTAAAAAAGAGTTTACTTTTAAAGTAGATGCTACAGAAGTAAAAGTTGATTGTACTGATGGAATTTCTGAAGATAAGATAAAATCAGCTATGAAAAAGGCTGGTATGGATGTTGTTGAAGAAAAGAGTGGTGGATTTAAAATAACTTATCCAGCTGACAGTAGTGCAACAAATATAGTCAATGGAACAGATTGTAGAGCTACCATAACTAAAGATGGAAAAACATATGAAGTTGTAGGTAATAAAACTAACAATATTACTTTAGATGGTGTTACATTTAAATTTAATAATATAATAAATGAAGAGATACAAATAACTGGTAAAGCAGATGTTACAAAAGTAAAAGAAAATATTGTTAAGTTTGTTAATGACTATAATAAGTTAATGGAAAAATTAAATACATTAATAACTGAAAAAAGAGATAAAAGTTATATGCCATTAACTGATGCTCAAAAGAAAGAAATGAGCGAAAGTGAAATTGAACTTTGGGAAAAGAAAGTTAAAGAAGGTCAATTAAGTAGAGATAGTGATTTAACAAGAATAAGAAATGCCATGAAAAGTACCATGAGTAGTTTAGTCGGCGGAACTTCAAGCTCATTAAAATCTATTGGAATAACTCCAGTATCAGATTATAACGGAACTAAAAATGGAACATTTACCATAGATGAAGACAAGTTAACTAGTGCTTTAGAAAGTAATATGGAAGATGTAATGAAGCTATTTGTAAGTACAGGTACTGATAAAGATGAGAGTGATAAAGGTTTATTACAAAAATTAAAATCAGTTTTTGACACAGAAACTCAAACTAACAAGGGCTCATTAATTAAAAAAGCTGGTATAGTTGGATCATCTACAGCATCTAATAATACTTTAAGTAAACAAATTATAAAATATGAAGAAAAAATATCAAGAATGCAAACTATTTTTTCAAGTAAACAACAAGCTCTATATACAAAATATTCAAGACTTGAAACATTGATGAATAACTTAAACTCTCAATCAAATTATTTAACTTCAATGCTTTCTAGTTAGGAGTGTTATTTATGAGAACTTTATTAAAAGAATATAAAGAAATATCATTAAAACTTTTATATGAACTTAAAAAAGACAACTTAAATGAAGCTTTTAAACTTAGTGAAGAGAGACAACAAATATTATATAAATTAAGTGGAATGACTATAGATAAAACTATAAATTTAGAGAAAGAATTTAATATTTATTCTTTAGATAATGAAATAGCAGAAGAAATAAAAAAACAGAGAATAGAAATTAAAGAAGAAATGGAGCAAACAAAGCGTCAAAAGATGGCTAATTCAGTATATGGAAGACAATTTGAAGATATATACTTTTTAAATAAACAAATTTAAATAAATTTTTATAAAAAGTGTAAAGTGTATCAAAAAAATGTCGAGTATATAAGAGTAAGGTTAGTTATTAAACATTACAAAATATATAAATAATTGACAAGGAAGTCAAAAAGGAAAAATCAAGGAGGAACACTGAAATGATTATTAATCACAATATGAATGCGTTAAATGCGCACAGAAACATGAACGTTAACAATACAGCTGCTGGTAAATCAATGGAGAAATTATCTTCAGGTTTAAGAATTAACAGAGCTGGTGATGATGCTGCAGGTCTTGCAATATCAGAAAAAATGAGAGGACAAATCAGAGGGTTAACTCAAGCTTCAAGAAATGCTTCTGATGGTATCTCAATGATCCAAACTGCTGAAGGTGCTTTAAATGAAACTCAAAACATTCTTCAAAGAATGAGAGAATTATCAGTTCAATCTTCAAATGATACAAACACTTCTGCAGATAGAGCATCTATCCAAAAAGAAATTGAACAATTAACAGAAGAAATCGATAGAATTGGTAATAACACAGAATTCAATACTCAATCTTTATTAAAAGGTGACGGATCTACTAAATTAGAAGGTGTTGGTATAGCTATGCAGGATATGGTACCAGGTGCTGATGAAACAACTATAGAAGCTAAGCTAGAGTTAACAGTTTCTAGTGGGACTGCAGATACAAAGGCTACAATAAAATTAAATGGACAAGAAATAAAAGTAGATGTTACACAAAAAGGTGCAAATGGTCAAACAGAGAAAAATGAAATTGCTAGAGAGTTAGCAGATCAAATTCAACAAGAAATAGAAAAAAATTCTTCTCTTAAAGATCAATATAAAGTTAGTGTATCTAATGAAAAAGTAACAATAGAAGCAATAAAAGGCGGGAAATATGAAGGAAGTCAAGGAACTATTGAAGTAGGTAAGACAAATAATAATGCAACTAACTTAAAAAATAATAATACGGATATTAATAATATCACAAATACAGGTGTAACAAATGCAGCAAAAGGAGCTAGTATTAAATTAGATTTAACAGGATTGGGGACAGCAGCACCAACAGGTGATTTAAATGGTAAAGGTATAACAATAGGAAAAACACAGATAGAATTTTATAATGCTAAAGAAGGTGCATATTCTGGAAAAGCTATAGGTGTTGATATTAATGGAGTAGATGATGCAGATAAATTAGCTACAGCTATTTTTAATCAAACTCAGGGAAAACTTGAGGGGGCTACAATAGAACTTGAGGCTGGTTTTGGTTTAACTGTGAAATCATTAGATAAGGGTGCTAATTCGACAGTTAATGTTCAAGATGGAGCTAAAAATGAAGGCTTCGAAGCTACATTCCAAGTAGGAGCAAATTCAAACCAAACTATATCTATATCAATAGGAGATATGAGAGCTGAAGCTTTAGGAGTTAAAAATGTTGATTTAAAAACAGCAGAAGGTTCTCAAGAAGCTACAGCTACAATTCAAGCAGCCATAGAAAAAGTTTCAACTGAAAGAGCAGGTTTAGGGGCAGTTCAAAATAGATTAGAATATACTATTTCTAACTTAGATAATACTACTGAAAACTTAACTTCAGCTGAATCTACATTAAGAGATGTTGATATGGCTAAGGAAATGATGACATTCTCTAAGAATAACATATTAAATCAAGCTGCACAAGCAATGCTTGCACAAGCTAATCAACAACCACAAAACGTATTATCTTTATTAAGATAATAGATTAATAATCAAAGGGTGAAGACTTTTCTTCACTCTTTTTTCTATAAAGAAAATGTATTTATATTCGATAAATTAATTATAATAAATTTGGAGGCGATAGATATGAGGGTATTAAAACCTTTTTATTATGATGATTTTAAATGCATTGGAGGACAGTGTATAGATAATTGTTGTAGTAGTAATTGGAGAATTGATATAGATGAAAAAACATATAAAAAGTATAAAAAGTTAAAAGGGGAATGGGGTAAAAAAATAAATAGTAATATTAGTAGAAAAAGAAGTAACCCTAATTATTTGCAATATGGAAAAATAAACTTAAAAAATAATAAATGTTCATTATTAAGTGAAGATGGTTTATGTACAATACATGGTTCTTTAGGAGAAGATTATTTATGTAACACATGTAGAGTTTACCCAAGGGAAATAAGGAAATATGGAGAAATATATGAAAGAAATTTAAGTATATCTTGCCCTGAAGTTGCTAGATATATTATTAAAAGTAAATATAATTTTTCTTTTAACTTAGAAAATGAAAAGCTTAGTGACTTAGACAAAGATTATATTGTTAATAATAAATATAATGAAAAATTATATAATATTCTTTGGGATACTCGTAGTTTAGCTATGGAAATAATTCAATTTAAAGAAATTGAAATTTGGAAGCGAATAGCTTTCTTTAAAATGCTTACTGATAAAGTGCAAAATATAATAAATGAAAAACAATATGATAATTATGAAGAAGTATTAAGTAATTTTAGAGATCAAATTACAGACATTAATGCAATTAATTCTTTGGATAAAATATCGCTTATTCCAGAGGTGAAAGTTAAATTTATTCAAAGTGCACTGCAAGTAAGAGCTAATGAAGGTACAAATAATAAAAAATTTAACGATTTATTAAGAGAATATAATGAATTATTTGATAAAGATATTGATTTTAAAGGTAACATAGAAAAGATAATAAAAAAAGAAAAAGAATTTAATACATATTTAAAAGCACAAGAAAATATAATTGAAAATTTATTGATTTATTTAATATATAAATATTTTATGAAATCATTGTATACAAAAGATTTAAATGCTGAAGTTAACAATATTATTCTTTCTTATGCCATGATGAAAATGCTTCTTTTATCAAGGTATAATAAAAATAATAAAAAACTTAATGAAGAAGACTTTGTGGAAGTATTTTATTTGTTTTCAAGAGAAATAGAGCATAACCTTGTATTTTTATCTAATATATATAAAGATATTAAAGAAGCAGGTTATGATACTTTAGCATATATGACTATTTTAGTGAGATAGCAAGGAGAAAGACATGAGAATTAATATAAATATGAAATCCTTAGGGATATATAGTGGATATAAGAAAAATATTATTGATAATTCTGCTGCTATGAATAAAATATCTAGTGGTAAGAAGATTAATTCTGCTAAAGATAATCCTCTTAAAATTGAGCAAAGTGAAAATTTTAAAATGCAAATAAGAGCTTTAGAAATGGCTAATAAGAATTTACAAGATTCTTCATCTATGATTCAAGTTGCAGACAGTACCATGGGTACTATAAGTGAAGCTTTAATTAGAATGAAGGAATTAACTGTTCAAGCTGCCAGTGAAACAACTAATGAAGCTGATAGAAATATTATTCAAAGTGAAATAGATCAGTTGAAAAGTTATATTGATGATACAGCCAATAATACTGAATTTAATGGAAATAAGCTTTTAGTTAATGGTAATGTAACTGATAATAGCAAGCCAAAGTATGTGGAAATGCAAATAGGTGCTAATGTAGGTGATAGCATTGGAATTCCATTCTTTAATGTATCTAGTGAAACTTTAGGTATTGATAAATTAGATGTGGTTAATGATGCCACAAAAGCTTTAAATTCTATTGATGAAGCTTTAAAAAATGTAAATGGGTGTAGAGCTAAATATGGAGCAGTGCAAAATAGATTGGAAAATTCCATAGAAATTACTTCTAGTTCATCATATATATATGAAAAATCTAGCAGTGATATAAATGATGCTGATATTGCACTGGAAATGGCGGAAATTGCAAGAACATCTATATTGATGGAATCAGCCACAGCAATGATGGCTCAAAGCAATAATTTCCCTAAGGATATGTTAAATATATTAGCAAATTTAAGAAGATAATATTTAAAAAAAATTTAAAAGAACTAAAATGTGGTTAAAATTCATTTTAGTTCTTTTTTTATTTTTATTAAGTAAATAGAAGTAAATAATGGAATAAAATTGGAAAAAATTATAAAAATTTTATTTTGAATTTAAAAGCTGAAAATGTTTTTTAGTTTGAAAATTCAATGTTATTTAATATTATTAGAAAAAATAATTTAAAGTTTTATAAATGCTAATATATATTAAATTATTTTAAAAATCATGTA
Source organism: Clostridium sp. CAG:221 (assembly GCA_000435835.1). Lineage (GTDB taxonomy): Bacteria > Bacillota > Clostridia > Clostridiales > Clostridiaceae > Clostridium. The sequence goes on along the minus strand of FR883429.1, from coordinate 71,849 downwards.
GAAAACACTCGTTAAATGTAATATAATAAAAACTAAAGTTTCGACATTTATAGAGTTTGGAGGGAAATTAATTGTCTAATAGTTTAAATACATATGACTTAATAAAGCGAGGATTAAATGCCGCTGCTGTAAGAAGTGAAACTATAGCCAATAATATAGCAAATGTTAACACCAGTGGATATAAGGCTTTTAAAGTTGTTTTTGAAGAAAAATATAAAGATTCTGGTTTTAATATGAAGGCAACCAATGAAAAACATATTCAAAAGGAAAAACCAGGAAGTATCACTACTGTTAGAGACAAAGAGACAAGTATGAATGAAAATGGAAACAATGTTAACTTAGATTTAGAAAAGGTAAATCAAGCAGCAAATACTTTAATGTATCAAGCATTAACATCACGTGCCAGTGGAAAGTTAGCATCAATGAAAACTGTGATTGGAGGAAATTAAAATGGGAATGTTTGATTCAATGAGAATTAGCGCCAGTGGATTATCAGCAGAAAGATTAAGAATGGATACTATAAGCTCTAATGTGGCAAATGCTCAAACAACAAGAACAGAAAATGGTGGACCATATGTGAGAAAGGTAGCTGTTTTTAAGGAAGCATTAGATGAAGCAGGAAGATGCAAAGGTATATCAGCAGTGGGAATAGTAAATGATGAATCAGAGCTGGAAAGGGTGTACGATCCTACTCATGTGGACGCTGATGAAGACGGATATGTAACTATGCCTAATGTGAACATATTAAATGAAATGGCAGATATGATAGTTGCTACTAGAACATATGAAGCTAATGCTGATGCATTAAGTGCATCTAAATCAATGTTTACTACAGCATTATCTATAGGAAAATAGGAGGATATAACAAATGAAGATAGACAATTTTACACCCAGTGAAAAAATATTTGAAAAAAGAATAGCAATAGAAGATGAAAATAAGGATGGATTTGGACAAGTATTTAAAAGTGCATTACAAGCGGTCAATGATAAACAAGTTTATTCTGATGAAATGACAAATAAACTTGTTTTAGGTGAAGATGTGGAAATTCATGAAGTAATGCTGGCGGCAGAAGAAGCTTCATTGGCATTACAAACAGCAGTTCAAGTTAGAAATAAATTAACAGAAGCAATTAAAGAATTAACAAATTTACAAATATAGTTAGGAGTGCTTAAGCATGGACAAGTTTTTAGAAGTTTTTAAAAAGCTTTTAGAAAAATTTAAAAATTTAAGCAAAGGTGTAAAGATAGCATCAATTATATCTGCTATAACACTTATCATAGCTATTTCATCATTGTTTTTTTATCAATCTTCCAATAAATATTCTGTTTTATTTTCAGGTTTAGACTCAGCAGATTCAAAAACAGTTTTAAGTGCATTGGAGGAGCAAGGTGTAGATTTTAAAGTTGAAGGTGATTCAATTTTAGTAGATAAATCTGTAGTAGATAAGCTTAGATTACAATTAGCTTCTAATTTAACTATGGGAAGTACAGGCTATGAACTAATGGACTCAGGAAGCTCTTTTGGTATGACTGAAGAAGAATTTCAAATTAAAAAGCTTAGAATGCAACAAGGTGAATTAGAAAAAACCATAAAGAGTTTTGAACAAATAAGTGATGCAAGAGTACATATTACTCTTCCTACAAATTCGGTATTTGCCGATGAAAAAGAACCAGGAAGTGCAGCAGTATATGTTAAGTTGGTAGCAGGAAAAACTTTATCACAAGAGCAAGTTAAATCAATAGTGGCTTTAGTTTCAGGAAGTACAGCCATATCTAAAGATAATATTCAAGTAATGGATAGCAATATGAATCTTTTATCAGAAGATTCAAGCTTTAAATTAGATGAAAATAGTGATCAAAATGTAACTTCTACTTCCATTGCAACTCAATTAGAGTTAGAAAAGAAGTATGAAGCTCAATTACAAAAATCAATTTTAGAACTGTTAACACCGGTATTAGGAAATGGAAAAGTTAAAGTAATGGTAAGTGCTGATTTAGATTTTGATTCAACAAAGGTTACAGAAACAGTGGTGGATCCTAATAAAGTAATAATCAGTCAAAAGACTTCAAAAAGTGAGAGTAATTCATCAGAAGGTAATGATAATGCAAGTGGTAGTGGAAGTGTAATTGATGAAAATATGGGAAATACAATAGTTACCAATGATAAAAACACAAAGAGTACAACTGAAGAACAAACAACTAATTATGAAGTTGGAAAAACTGAAACAATAAAAATTAAAGCTCCAGGTGAAGTTAAATCATTAAGTGCATCAGTAATAGTTGATGGAGAAATCAATGATGCATTAAGAACTGCCATTGAACAATCTGTGTCAGCAGCAGTAGGGTTAAATGCTGAAAGAGGAGATACAGTTAGTGTAGCAGGAATTACATTTAACACTAAAGATACAGGAAATATTACTGATCCATTTGCAGAGCCAGAAGCAAATAATAACAATATGATTTATATGATTATTGCAGGAGTAGTAGGTGCTATTTTATTAATAGTATTTATTGTGTTAAGAAGTAAAAAGAAAAAGGTTAATAAAGAAGTAGTTACAGAAGAAGAAGGAAATCTACTGGATATAGTTATAGAAGATAAGATTTCAAAAGTAGAGGAAGAAGAATTAAAACCTATAGAGTTTGAAGTTCCAAATCAAAATATACATATTGAAAATGAAATTAAGAAATATGCAGCAGAAAAGCCACAACAGGTAGCTGATATAGTTAAAACTTGGTTAGTAGAAAGTGAGAGATAGATAAATGGCGAAAAAACAATTAACAGGTATTCAAAAGTCAGCTCTATTATTTATTACTTTAGGGCCAGAAGCATCAGCAGATATTTTAAAAAGATTACCTGAAACTGAAATACAAAAGATAACTTATGAAATAGCAAATATTTCAACTGTTACATCAGAGCAAAGACATAGCATATTACAAGAGTTTTTAGAAATGAATAAGGCTAAAGATTATCTTCTAGAAGGTGGACTTGACTATGCTAAAGAATTACTATCTAAAGCTTTAGGACCACAAAGAGCAGGGGAAATATTAAACAAGGTAGCAGAAGCATCACAACTTAATAGACCTTTTGCCATAGCAAGAAAGGCAGATGCTCAGCAAATACTTAATATCATTAATTATGAACATCCTCAAACCATTGCATTAATACTTTGCTATTTACAAGTGGAAAAGGCAGCTCAGATAATTGCTGAGCTACCTGAGGAAATTCAAAGTGAAGTAGCTTTAAGAATAGCTACTATGAATACTACATCACCAGATGTTATTAGAGAAATAGAAAAAGTATTAGATGATAAGTTATCTACTATTGTTAAAACTGAAACTACAGTATTAGGTGGAATAGATACTTTAGTAGGTATATTAAATCAAGTTGATAGAACAACTGAAAAGAATATAACTGAAAGCTTACAAGAACAAGATTATGAGCTTGCAGAGAAAATCAAAAGCTGTATGTTTGTATTTGAAGATATTCTTACTCTTGATGATGTGGCAATTCAAAGAATTCTTAGAGATGTTGAAACTAAAGAGCTTGCTCTTGCTCTTAAGGGAGCTTCAGAAGAAGTGGCAAATGTTATTTATAAAAATCAATCTAAGAGAGCAGCAGCTTCATTAAAAGAGGATATTGAATACTTAGGACCAGTAAGGTTAACTGATGTTGAAAAAGCACAACAACAAATTGTAGCTGTTATTAGAAGATTAGAAGATGCACAAGAAATAATTATTTCAAGAGGTGGAGAAGATGCACTCATCATGTAATCTTATAAAATCTAGTAATACATCTGTTAAAGGTGATATTGAAATAGTAACAGAATGTGTTGTTACTGAAGAAGAGCAACATTTTCAAGAAATTGAAAATAGTCAAATTAAAAGCTATGAAGTCATTGGCGCAAGTATATTAGATAAGGCAAGAAAAGATTCTGATCATATTATTATGGAAGCTTTTCAATATTCAAAAAATATTGAAAAAGAAGCTTATGAAAAAGGATATTCTCAAGGTGTAAATAATGGATATGAAGATGGCAATAAGCAGGGATATGCAGAATCAAAGGAAGAAGCTAAAAGTATCATAGAAGAAGCTGTAAAAAAAGCTAGAGAAATTTTATTAAGTGCTGAAAAGCAAGTGGAAGATTATAAAATAAAAAAAGAGAAGGAAATAGTGAAACTTTCATTGGAAATGGCAAAGATTATAACAAATAAAAATTTTGAAAATGATGAAAGTGTTATAAGCTTAATTAATCCTGTACTGGAGCAATTTAGAGGTGAAGAAAATATAGTTATAAAATGTAATGGAAACTATATTGTGGCCATTGAGTCTAAAGTGAATGAGTGGAAAAAGTCATATGCTATTTCTGGGGAAATACTAGTTCTTGAAGATCCATTAATGGAACTTGGAAATGCAGTTTTGGAAAAAAGTACAGGTAAAGTTGTAGTTGGTTTAGATGTTAGCTTAGAAAAATTAGAAGAATCTATAAAGGAATTTTGTGGTGAAGAAGATGCTTAATATAGATTTTAATTTAATTAGGAAAAGAGTTAATGAAATAGATACTACTTACTGTGAAGGCATAGTAAGTGAAGTTATAGGTCTTACCATTGAAGTGCAGGGAATAAAAGCTTTTGTTGGGGAAGTTTGCACTATATATAATGTTTATAATAATCCTGTAAGTTGTGAAGTGGTAGGGTTTAAAAATAACAAAGTCATATTAATGCCTTTAGGTGAACTTGTAGGTATATCTCCAGGATGTATAGTTGTTCCTGAAAGAAGACCTCTTGAAGTACAGTGTTCTGATGATTTAATGGGAATGGTATTAGATGGTTTAGGTAAACCAATATATGGTGGAGAACTTTTAACTGGAACACCATATCCTTTAGAAAATCAACCACCAGATCCATTAAAAAGAAAAAGAATAAAGGATATACTACCTACAGGAGTAAGAGCTATTGATGGTTTTCTAACTTGTGGTGATGGACAAAGAATAGGTATTTTTGCAGGTTCAGGAGTAGGTAAGAGTACAACATTAGGAATGATTGCAAGAGAAGCAGAGGCAGATGTTAATGTTATATGTCTAATTGGGGAAAGAGGCCGTGAGGTTCTTGAGTTTATTGAAAAAGACTTGGGACCGGAAGGGATGAAAAAATCAGTGGTAGTTTGTGCTACTTCTGATAAATCAGCCTTAGAAAGAGTTAAAGGTGCATTAACAGCCACTGCCATAGCAGAATACTTTAGAGATAAAGGTAAGAAAGTTATTCTTATGATGGATTCTGTAACAAGATTTGCCATGGCGCAAAGAGAAATTGGACTTGCCATTGGAGAGCCACCAGCACAAAAGGGGTATACACCGTCAGTTTTTGCTAAGTTACCAAAGCTTTTAGAAAGAGCTGGTACATCAGATGTTGGTTCCATAACAGGTTTTTATACGGTACTAGTTGATGGTGATGACTTTAATGAGCCTATTGCAGATACAGTAAGAGGTATACTTGATGGTCATATAGTTCTGTCAAGAGCATTGGCTCACAAGAATCATTACCCAGCCATTGATGTATTAAATAGTGTAAGTAGATTAATGTCTCAAATAGCTGATGATAAGCATAAAGCAGTATCATCGCAAGCAAGAGACTTACTTGCTACTTATAAGGAATCAGAAGACCTTATAAATTTAGGAGCGTATGTTAAGGGCTCCAGTAAAAAGATAGATTTGGCTATTCAATTTAATGATAGTATTAATGCTTATTTAAAGCAAGGAATTGATGAAAAAACAACTTTTGCAGATAATTTAAATAATTTATTTGCTATATTTGGATGATAATTTTAGGAGAGATTAATTTTGGCAAATGGATTTAAATTTTCTCTTGAGAAATTGTTAGAAATGAGAAAAACAAGAGAAGAAGAAGGTAAGAAGCTTTTTAATAATAGTCAGCAGGAACTGCAAAAGTCCATTAATAAGTTAAATGATCTTAATGATAAGTATAAACAATATAATGGAATTGCAGCAGGAGAAACTGTTATATATCAAAAATTAAAGAAAAATTATTTAATAGCTTTAAATAAAGGTATTGAACAAACTGAAATAGAAATAGAGAAAAAACAAAAAGAAGTAGATTATAGAAGAGAGCAATTAAAGGTTAGGCAAATTGAAAGAAAAACTGTAGATATATTAAGAGAAAAGAGATTTAATCAGTTTATGGCAGATGAAAAAAGAAAAGAAGAAATAGCCAATGATGAATTTGCACTATATGCTCATATGAGAAAGATTGGAAAGGAGGTGAAAGAACATGGATTTAGGTAATTTAAATGCTGTAATAGCCAATATTGGAAAAGTTGATAATAACAGTAATGTTAATGGTGATAATTCAGTTAAAACTGAAAATAAAAGCAGTAATGGTAATTTTAAATCAGTGATGAGTTCTAAGGAATATTCTCTTTCTAAAACTACAGAAGATAACAAAACAACTGTTGAAAATGTATCTAAAGATATAAATGAAGCTATAGATAAAACTGAAGTTATTGAAAAAATTGAAAATGGAACTAAGGAGGAAATAATTGAAGAAGTAATGGTATTACTTCAAGCATTAAATATTCCAGTTATTGATAATAGTAATTTACCTATAAAAATTTATTTAGAATCTGGCAATACTTCTAGTTTAGATTGTATCAATACTTTAAAAAATATAAATTATTTAAGTGAAATTGCTGATTTAAATATTTCATCAGAGCTAATAAATAACAATAACTCTAATGTGTTAGAAAATATAGATTTAAATGAAGAAACATCATCTAATATAATCAATTTGCCTATTAAAGAAATTGTTAAAACTTTAAATTTAGAAGAAGATAAAGTTGTTACAACAGATAATATAGATAAAATATTAACTGTTTTGTGCGATAAAGATGGCAATGAAATTAAAAAGGATAAATTTATAGAAGTTGTGGATAGTTCTAAAGGCGAAAGCAAAAAGGATACTTCACAAGGTGTTGAAATGTTAAAGATGGTATTTAATATAGATAAATCTAATGGTGAGCAAAAAGGTGAAGAAGATATTTTAGCCAAGCTTATGACAATGGATGAAGACATAAATAAAGTTGAAGATTACATAGTTGAAGACACACCTATATTTACAGAAGTTTTAAATAGTAAAAATGATGTTGCTTCAAGTCTAATATCAGAGGTGAAACCTGTGGCAGTTTCAAGAGAAACAGTAGCTACTGATGTGGTTTCTAATGTTAAGTATATGGTTAAAAATCAAGTGGAGCAACTTACTGTAAAGATATATCCTAAGGAGTTAGGTGAAATAACCATAAAGATAATATCTGAAGATGGAATAATGAAGGCAGATATTAAATCAACATCTAAAGAAACATATACATTGTTAAATTCTAATATGGAAGAAATTAAAAAGCATTTAAGCAATGAAAGTTTAATTATTAAAGAAGTAAATATTGGCTTATATGAAGATACTACTTATTATAGTGGACAAGGTTTTAGTAATGAATTTAATGATGAAAGAAATAAAGAAAATTATTTTGTAGAAGATAATGATTCTATAAATATACATAAAGAAGAAAATGAAGAAATTTCAGAAGAAATTTCTAATGTTAACTTATTAGCATAGGAGAGAATACATATGTCAGATATAAGTACAATTTCAGGGCAAAGTAGAGCTGGTGGTAATTATACTGTTGGAGGAAAAACTGATAGAGGAACTTCAATTGTTGAAGCAGGTGGAAGTGTAGATAAAAATGCATTTTTACAAATATTAGTGGCAGAATTATCTAATTTAGATCCAACGGCTGATACAGATTCAACACAATACATATCACAATTAGCACAGTTTTCAACTATGGAACAAATGTCTAATTTAAATACTACAATGTCTAATTCAGCAGCATATAACTTAGTAGGTAAAGGTGTTACAGTTAATGTTCTTGATAATAAAGGTATTCCTTATACTGGTATAGTTAGAGGTGTAAGTGGAAACAATGGGACGAGTTATACAGTATCAATAGAGGTTTATGAGGATAATCAAACAAAGTATATTGATGTTCCAATGAGTAGTATTCAAACGGTTTTAGATGTAGGAGACTCATCACTTTCAGCTTTAAATAATATGAATACAAATATTGCGATGATGACAGCAAGTTCTTATATAGGAAAATATGTGGAACTTACTGAAAGTAAAGAAAATGGTAATAATGAAAAGGTAACAGGACAAGTTATGTCTGTATCTAGAGAAAATGGTGCTATAAATATTAAAGTTAAGCTTTTAGATGGAGAGGTAAAGACTTACGACTATAGTTTAGTTGAAAAGGTGCAAGATACTCCAATATAACAAAAGAAGGTGAGTTATGGGGTATAGAATAGTTAATGGAAGAGCATATGCTGTAGGTAATTTTTTTAACCTGGAAAGTGAATCAAAATTAACTAATGGTAATACAGGGGAAGTTAGCTTTAATGATGTATTAAATAATGTAAAGACAGAAAATGAAGGATTTATTTTATCTAAACATGCTTGTAAAAGATTCAATGAAATAAGCTTTTCAAGAGATGATATGAATGTGATAAATAATGGTTTTGATTTAGCAAAAGAAAAGGGTGCTAAAAATGCAGTATTTATATATAAGGATGTGGCATTAATAGCTAATATAAAAAATAGAACAATAATAACTGCTGTAGAGAAAGAAAGAGCAGAAAATAATGTTTTTACCAATATAGATAGTGTAGTTATATTATAAAAATTTATTAGGCTGGACCAAATATGGAGGCCTTGTCTTGTGGAAAGATAGAAGCAAGAAACAAATGGAAAATTTTTAGGAGGAAATATTTATGTTAAGATCGTTATATTCAGGGATTTCAGGAATGAAAGTAAATCAAACTAAGTTAGACGTTATAGGTAATAACTTAGCCAATGTAAGTACAACAGCATTTAAAGGGTCAAGAGTAAATTTCAGTACTACAATAAGTCAAACATTAGGTAGTGCCAGTGCAGCATCAGATTCTTTAGGAGGTGTTAATGGTAAGCAAATAGGTCTTGGAGCACAAATTTCAAGTATTGATAAAATAATGTCTCAAGGTTCAATGCAATCAACATCAAGAGCTCTTGACGTGGCAGTAGATGGAAGTGGATACTTTATGGTAGCTACAGGGCCAGCACTTACAGGAAATGCTAATGACTCTATAACAATAGCAAATAATGGAATAGGAAATATGCCAGCTAATAGTTCAGTGGCATATACAAGAGATGGTTCTTTTGTATTAGATAATGAAGGTAATCTTTTAACATCAAAAGGTTATAGAGTTTTAGGGTTTGCTATGGAAACTACAGATCCAGTTACTAATAAAACTGGTGATAATATAGAAGATGATGGAAAAGTGTTATATGTGGAATCAAATAATCAAACAAAAGCTATAGATAATAAATTAGTATCTTTAAAGATACCTGATAAAGTTCTTAAAGATGATGGTAAAGGAGGTAAAACTCCAGTTGCAGTAAAGAGCTTTAATATATCTGCTGATGGATTAATAACAGGTGTATTAGAAACTGGTGAAATAACAGCTCTTGGTCAAATAGCCATGGCAAGTTTTAAAAATGAAGTTGGTTTAACTGAAATAGGAAATAATATGTATGAACCATCAGGAAGTTCAGGAGCAGCAATAATTTCAAGTGGTAAAAATAGTGCAAATAGGAATAGCTCAGGATATGGAGATATTCTTCAAGGATATTTAGAAATGTCAGGAGTAGATATGGCAGAACAATTTACTGATATGATAGTTGCTACTAAAGCTTTCCAAGCAGCAGGAAAAACAATCACTACAGGTGATGAAATTCTTTCAGAAATAATTAATTTAAAGAGATAGTTTGTAAATTATTAATTGTGAGCAATGAATGATGGATTAAATTTAATTTATCATTCAGCTCATAAATTATAGTAAAAAATTGAATTACCAAAAATGAGTTAATTATTTTTAATTGATTCATTATTGGTAATTCAATAAGCAAGAAAGGTGTTAGTATGATTGATTTAACAGCAATGAATAATAAAGAATTTACTTTAAATGCAGATCATATAGAAAAGATTGAAGAAGTTCCTGAAACTTTAATAACACTTACCAATGGGAAAAAGTATATTGTTTTAGAAACTATACATGAAGTAAAAGATAAGGTTATAAGATATAAAAATAGAATAGCTACGTATAGAATTTAGGGGGAAATTGATGTGAAGAAAACAGATATTATGACGCCGGCTGGGTTTGTACTTGGAGCTGCCTTAATAGGATATGGAATTGTTTCTGGAGGTCCTTTTAGTATATTTATTGATATTCCATCAATATTCATATGTGTTGGAGGATCTTTAAGTGCTTTATTTATCACATATACTATGGATGAAATAAAAGAGATGTTTGGAAGTCTTGGTAATGCATTTAAAGAAAGTAGTGCTTCTCAAAAAGATATAATAGTACAGTTTTCAAATCTTTCACAAAGAGCAAGAAAAGACGGTTTACTATCTTTAGAAGAAGATATAAGTAATTTAGAAGATCCATTCTTAAAAAAGGGTATGCAAATGGTTGTTGATGGTATTGAGCCGGAAACTATTAAGGAAATATTAGAATTAGATATATATGAAACTGAAAATAGAGGAATGAATGTGGCAGGTATGTATACTGCTTGGGGTGGATACGCTCCAGGGTTTGGTATGATAGGTACATTAATAGGGCTAGTTCAAATGATGCAAAACTTAAATGATATTCAAAGTATAGCTGTTGGTATGGGAGTTGCACTTCTTACAACTTTCTATGGTTCATTCTTAGCTAATTACTTTTGTAATCCAATAGGTGCAAATTTAAAAAGACAATGTGCATTAGAAACTGGTACAAGAACTATGATGTTAGAAGGTATCTTAGCAATACAATCAGGTGTTAACCCAAGAATTGTAGAAGAAAAACTTTTAACTTATTTATCTGCAAAAGAAAGATTAGAATATATAAATAGTAATACAGAAAATACAGAAGGAGTTGCATAAGTTATGGCAAGGAAAAAAGTACAGCGTGATGAACCAAGCGGTGATGAATGGTTAGCTACCTACTCTGATTGTGTTACTCTTTTGATGACTTTTTTTGTTCTTTTATATGCAATGTCTTCTACTGATGAAGCTAAAATGAGAGCACTTTCTCAAGCTTTCAGAAGTGTAATGGCAGGTGAAGTTGGTGATAGTATTTTAGAATATAATTTATATAATGGTGATGTTCCTTTAATTGGTGGAGAAACACCAACAGATACTGTAGATGGTGAAAATATTGAAGAAAGTATGTACTATCAAGTAAGTAAATTTGTTAAGGAGCATGAATTAGAAGCATCAGTGGAAATAATTGAAACTGAACAAGGTGTTGCCATTCAAGTTAGAGAAAGTATACTTTTTGAAACTTCAAAATCAACTTTAAGAGAAGATAGCAAGGAAGTATTATCATCTATTGCAGAATTATTATCTTCTATAGATAATACTATTGTAGTAGAAGGGCATACTGATAATAGACCTATTTCTACAGCAGAATTCCCTTCTAACTGGGAATTGTCAGTGGATAGAGCTGTAAATGTAGTAAAATATTTTGTTGAAAATACAGGCATAGATCCAAAAAGATTAAGTGCTACAGGATATGGTGAACATCATCCAGTGGTGCCTAATGATACTGAAGAAAATATGGCTAAAAATAGAAGAGTAAATATTTTAATTATAGCTGATGATAAGGAGTAAGAAATGGCAGAAGAAAAGAAAAAAGGTAAAGGTAAACTAATTATTATTATAGTTGTAGCATTATTACTGCTAGGTGGAGGAGTTTTTGCTGGAGTATATTATGGTATGTCAAAGGCAAATTCTGAAGAAGCACCAATAGTAGAAGCTTATACTGAATTAGGGCAATTGCTTGTAAATTTAAGTGATGAAGGTAGCAAAAAATATGTGCAAATGACTGCTACTGTTACTTATGACAGTGCTAATACAGAAGTAGGAGAAGAAATTACTACTAAGCTTGTTGCTTTAAGAGATTCAGCAATATTTTATTTAAAATCTTTAAAAACTTCAGATTTTACTGCTGATAATGAAGTTAATTTAAAGAGAGATTTAGTACAAAGATTAAATTCAAATTTAAAATCTGGAACTATTATAGATATTAAATTTAATGAACTTTTAGTTCAATAATAGGAAGTACATATATATGGAATTTGTATTGATGAGTATTAAAATTATAGGAACATTAATAGTTCTTATACTTTTAATGCTCTTACTATTAAAATTTAATGAAAGCAAATTAAATGAGGTAAATTCAAGAAAAACTATAAGAGTAATTGAAAGAACTCAGTTATCAAAAGATGTATCTTTACAAATAATAAAGATAGGAAAAAAAGCATATGTAATGTCAGTATCACCTTCTAAAGGTGAATTTATAAAAGAGCTAACTGAAGAAGAGCTAAATGAGATTGAAGTTTTAAAGAAATTTGAAATTGAAAAAAATAAAGAAGCTTTTAATAATATTATAAAGCCTTTTGAGGAAGTAATAAATAAACTAAAGAAAAGGAAAAATAAATATGAAAAATAAAAAAGCTTATAAATTAATAGTGTTTTTTATAATAGCAATTACTTTCATGATTCCAAAGGAAGCTTTTGCATCGCCACATTTTAATTTATCTGTTAGTAGTGGAGATACTCCAGCAGATTATGTGGATAGTATAAAAATACTTATATTTTTTACAATGTTAACATTATTACCATCATTTATAATAATGTTTACATCATTTACTAGAATAACGGTGGTCTTTTCATTATTAAAGAATGCCATAGGAGCGCAGCAATCAATACCTAGTCAAATTTTAGTTGGATTAGCTATTTTTTTAACTATTTTCATAATGCAACCAGTATATACAGAAATAAATGAAGTTGCATTAAAGCCGTATTCAAATGAAGAAATAACTTTTGAGCAAGCACTTGAAAATGCATCTAATCCAATAAAGGATTTTATGTTAAAAGAAACAAGGCAAAAGGATTTGGAATTATTTGTTGATGCCGCAAAGCTTAATAGTGGAGAATTAACAAGAAAAAATATTCCTTTATATTCTATTGTTCCTGCTTTTGCCATAAGTGAATTAAAAACAGCATTTCAAATAGGATTTTTATTATTTGTACCATTTATGGTAATAGATATGATAGTAGCCAGTGTGCTTATGTCTATGGGTATGATGATGCTTCCACCAACAGTTATATCTTTGGCATTTAAATTGTTATTATTTGTAATGGTAGATGGATGGAATTTAATTGTAAAATCATTAATTACAAGTTTTTCGTGAGGTGAATAAAAGTGAGTGAAGCGTTATTAAATGGAATAATAAAAGAATCTATAATGACAGTAATAAAGGTGGCAGGACCTTTTTTAGCTGCTGCATTAATTATAGGTCTTATAATAAGTATAATTCAAGCAACAACCCAAATACAGGAACAAACTTTAACTTTTGTTCCAAAATTGTTAGGAATATGTGCAATAGGATTATTTTTAGCTTCTTGGATATCAAAAACTATGGTTCAATATACAGAAAATATATATAATATCATTACTAAGATATCTTAGGGGGATAAATGATAGATTCAGCAATTATTTTTACTGTTATGTTTATCTTCGTAAGATTATCAGCATTTTTTATAGTTTTTAATATTATTTTTCCAAGTGGAACACCAAAGGTACTGAAATTAGCTATTCCAATGATTTTAGCTTTTGCAATTGAACCAACGGTTTCCAATGTAAGTATGGAAATTATAAATAATAATAATAAGCTACTGATATATTTTTTAAACGAAGGGATTACTGGAGCACTTTTAGGACTTGTAACTAAAAGTTTATTTCAAATATTAAAGCTTGCTGGAAGTTGGATTGATCTTCATATAGGATTTAGTATGTTGTCACTGGCAGATGCCAGTGCATCATCAACTACCACTGTAACAGGAAAGTTACTTGAATATTGTACTTTAGTATTATTTTTTATAACAGATGCACATCATTTGATCATTAAGTCATTAATAGAAAGTTTTTCAGTTGTTTCTGTAGGTTCATCAATAATTTCATCAGAATCTATGATGGAAAGTATGCAGATAATAATAGAATATTTCTTTATGGGAATAAAAATTGCATTACCTATAGTTATTATAATTATAATGACAGATATATGTATGGGATTAGTATCTAGAGTAGTTCCACAAATAAATGTAATGATTTTAGGTATGCCTGTAAAGATGATAGTAGGGTTATTAATGATTACACTTTCTATAGCGATAATAAATAAAGTTTTTATAGGTGCTTTAAGTTATTTACCTTCAGTTATAAGAAGAATATTAAATGTAGCTCCTGTAGCACTTATTTTTATGTCAGATGATAAAACAGAAGAAGCTACTCCTAAAAAGAAGTCTGATGCTAGAAAAAAAGGTCAAATTGCTAAAAGTAAAGATATAGGAATTGCTCTTACTACCATAGCAACTTTATTGGTGATTATGACTTTAAGTGATAAGATAATTAATAACTTTAAAGAAATAATAATTTATTATTTAAGCAATGTAGGCTCTATGGAGTTGACAGATGGTTTATTAAAGTCAATTGCAAGTAATTCTTTTACTAAATTTGCTTCAACAGTTATATTGGTAGTAATACCTATAATGGTTGCAGGAATAGTAGCTAGTTTAATGCAAACAGGATTTTTATTAACTGGAGAACCATTAAAACCTTCTTTAAAAAAGCTTAATCCTTTAAATGGTATTAAAAATATGTTTTCTAAGAAAAGTGCCTTTGACCTTTTAAAGAATCTATTGGTGGTAACTATTGTTACTTACATTGGATATTCTTATATGAAAGATAATTATAATGATATTCTTCATATATCAACATTAAATGTTTCAAGTATAGGTAGTGAAATAAAACAGATAGTTGTTGGTTTATTTACTAAAATAGTAATACTTTTAATAGTGCTGGCAGCTACTGATTATTTTATTCAATTTAGGTTCCATAATAAAGAACTTAGAATGTCTAAGCAAGAAATAAAGGATGAATATAAGCAGATGGAAGGGGATCAACAGGTAAAGGCTAAGATAAAGCAAAAACAAAGAGCCATGATAACTCAAGGTATGATGAATGCCGTGGGAGATGCCACTGTAGTTATTACCAACCCAACTCATATAGCTGTAGCTATAAAGTATGAAGATGGACAGAATAATGCACCTAAATTGGTTGCAAAGGGAATAGATCATTTAGCCATTAGAATTAAGGAAAAGGCCAAGGAAAATGATGTTCCAATAATAGAAAATAAACCTTTAGCAAGAATGATTTATAAAGAGGTAGAATTGGACAGAGAAATACCACAGGAAATGTATCAAGCTGTAGCTGAAATTCTTGTGGCTATATATAAAATGAAAAAATAAGATAATTAAAAGGATTGATGAAATTGGCTATCGATAGAAAGTTTAATTTAAAAGAAAATCTTGATGTGTTGGTGGCTTTTGGGGTAATTGGTATTGTACTTATGATAATAATACCATTACCATCAATAGCTTTAGATATTTTACTGGCACTCAACATAACTTTATCAATTATTGTAATAATGATTACTATGTTTACCACAAGCGTACTACAATTATCAGTTTTCCCAACATTACTATTGGTAGTTACCTTATTTAGATTGGGGCTTAATATTTCTTCTACAAGACTTATATTAAGTAAAGGTGATGCAGGAAGTATAATTACTGCCTTTGGTGATTTCGTAGTTGGTGGAAATTATGTTGTTGGAGTTATTATATTCTTAATAATTATGATAATACAGTTTCTTGTTATAACTAATGGGTCTACTAGAGTTGCAGAAGTTTCTGCAAGATTTACATTAGATGCAATGCCTGGTAAGCAAATGAGTATTGATGCTGATTTAAATTCAGGATTAATAGATGAAGCAACGGCTAAAAAAAGAAGAGCTGATTTGCAGTCTGAAGCAGATTTTTATGGAACCATGGACGGGGCATCTAAGTTTGTTAAAGGTGATGCTGTAGCAGGTATAATAATTACTGTAATAAATGTTTTAGGTGGAATTATAATTGGTATTACTCAAATGGGTATGTCAGCTGGAGAGGCAGCTAGTCGTTTTGTTATTTTAACAATAGGTGATGGGCTTGTAAGTCAGGTTCCAGCATTACTTATTTCTACTGCTGCTGGTATTCTTGTAACTAGATCAAATTCAAAAAATAATTTCGGTAAAACTTTAACTACTCAGTTATCAGCTTTCCCAGTGGCTCTTGGAATTGCAGCAACAATAATGTTTGCCTTTGCAATAATACCATCAATGCCAACAGTACCATTTGCATTGGCAGGGGCATCTATGGGTGGATTATCATTTATGCTTATAAAGGAAGAGGAAAAGAAACAAGAAGTTGCTATGGTTCAAGAAGTTGAAGAGCAAGAAGAGCAAATAAGAAAAGAACCTGAGAATGTTATGAATTTAATTTCTGTAGAACCTATGGAAGTTGAAATTGGATATGGTCTTATACCTTTAGCTGATGAAAGAAATGGTGGAGATTTATTACAAAGAATAGCTTCAGTTAGAAGACAGTGTGCCATTGAAATGGGTATAATTGTACAACCTATTAGAATAAGGGATAATTTACAGCTTAAAAATAATGAGTACATATTAAAAATTAGGGGAACAGTGATAGTTTCCTCTGAATTGATGCCAAACATGCTTCTTTGTATGGATCCATCAGGAGAAGGTGGCACTATGCCAGGAATTAAAACTATTGAACCAACATTTGGTCTGCCAGCTGTATGGATAAATGCAGATCAAAAAGAAGAAGCTGAAATAAGAGGATTTACAGTGGTAGATCCAATAACAGTAATGGTTACTCACTTAACTGAAACTATAAAATCTCATGCACATGAATTATTAGGACGTCAAGAAGTTAAGATGATAGTTGATAATATGAAGGAGAAGTATAGCACAGTTGTAGAGGAACTTATACCTGATTTAATGACCATCGGTGAAGTACAAAAGGTATTACAAAATTTATTAAGAGAAAAGGTACCAGTAAAGGATACTGTAACAATTTTTGAATCTTTAGCAGATAATTCAAGAAATACTAAGGATATAGAGTTATTAACTGAATATGTAAGATTTGCTATGGCAAGAACCATATGTAATACGGTAGTAGATGAAAATAGAACTGTTACAGTGATCACATTAGATCCACAAATTGAAAATATAATTGCAAATAATACACAAAAATCTCTGCAAGGATCATTCCCGTCAGTTGATCCAGAAACAACTACAAGAATTTTAGAAAAAATACGTCAAACAATAGATAGTGTTTATTTCTATAATAATCAACCAATTATTTTGGTATCACCTAATATAAGACCAGTATTTAGAAAACTTATAGAAATGGTATTTCCACATGTTATGGTACTTTCTTTAAATGAAATACCAAATGATGTACAAATAAGAACAGAAGGAGTTGTAGCTTTATAATGATAATAAAAAAATATGTAGTTAAAAATATGAATGAGGCTATGACGAGAATTAGATATGAACTAGGAAAAGATGCAATAATTATAAGTCAAAGAAAGATAAGACAATCAGGATTTAAAAAATACTTTTCACCTAAGCTTATAGAAGTTACAGCAGCCTTAGAAAACACTACAGAACCAATGAAAACACAAAAACCACAAAGTACTTTTGCAAGTAGTGATGTGTTAAAGGAATCTGTTGAAAGTATTAAAGCAATAATGAATAAGGATGTTGTAAAACCTAAAGAAGAAGAGAAAAATGTTCTTGAAGATGAAGTTAAAGAAATGAAGAGTATTTTAAATGAGATATTAAATAATACTAAAGGTGAAGATAATGAAGATTTATTATTAAATTATGTTAATAGTCTTGATTTAAATCCTGTTTATTTAGAAGAGTTTAGAAGAGTTTGGAATGAAGCTGAAGATAAAGAAGAAGCCATGAAAAGTTATTTGTCAGAGGTAGTACAAATATCAAATGAAGATATAAATGGTAGAGTTGTGTTGGTTGGACCTACAGGTGTAGGAAAAACCACCACAATAGCAAAATTAGCAGGAAAATTAGCTCTTATGGATAAGAAAAAAGTTGGGTTAATCACCATAGATACTTATAGAATTGGAGCTGTAGAACAACTTAAAACTTATGCAGAAATAATGAATATACCATTTAGAGTTGTTATAACCATAAAAGAAATGGAAGAAGCAATTAATTCCATGACAGATTTAGATGTGGTATTAATAGATACCACTGGAAGAAGCAGTAAGAATAATATGCAGATTTCAGAACTAAGAGCTTTTGTTCAAAAAGCTAATCCAGATCATACTCTTATGGTTATGAGTAGTACAACTAAAAACAAAGATGTAAAGATGATACTTAAAGGTTATGAGCAAATAGATTACGAAAAGCTTATTATTACAAAGTTAGATGAAACTTCATCATATGGAATTATACATACCATATTAAAGGAAAGTAATAAGCCGGTAGCTTTTTTAACTACAGGTCAAAATGTACCAAATGACATAAGGGTTCCAAGTAAAGATGAAATTATTAAGCTTATAATGGGAGAAGATTCAATATGATGGACCAGGCAGAAATTTTAAGACAATTAGCTAGTAAAAGTAGTGGATTAAATGAAAAATCAAAAATTATAACTATAACTTCAGGAAAAGGTGGAGTAGGTAAAAGTAATTTTGTAGTAAACTTAGCAATAGCTCTTGCAAAAGAAGGGAAAAAAATATTGCTTTTTGATGCTGATATTGGTATGGGAAATGATGATGTATTAATGGGAATATATCATAAGTACAATATTATGGATGTTATAAATGGTGAAGTTTCAATTGAAAATGGAATTATTGAAGGACCACATGGAATTCACTTACTACCTGGAGGAACAGGAATAAATAATATTGAAGATTTGACAGAAGAACAAAGAGAAAGATTTATTTCAGAAATAGATAGAATTGATGGATATGATTATATATTAATTGATACAGGTGCTGGAATAAGTAGAACAGTTCTTGCTTTTATTGCTAGTTCTGATGAAGCTATATTTATTTTAACACCAGAACCTACATCATTGACGGACGGATATAGCCTATTTAAAGCACTTAAGCATTTTAAAATAGAAACTCATGTTAATATAGTAATTAATAGAGTTATAAGTGAAACAGAGGGAAAATCAACATTTAATAAATTTGACTTAGCAACTAGAAAATTTTTAAATGGATATCCAAGTTATTTGGGATGTATATATGAGGATAAGCATATTACCATGGCAGTGAGAAATCAAATTCCTATAGTAATAAAATATCCTAAATCTGAAGCAGCAAAATCCATAGTGCATGTATCAGAAAAAATTATGGGTAGAGAAAGTTCTATAAGAGGAAATGGTGCAAAAGGATTATTTAATAAGTTATTTGATATTTTTTCTTAGGAGGAGATGGAAATGGCCAAGTTTAAATTAAAAATAAATGGAAGATTAGATGTATTATGTATGCAAAAATTATAGCTAACTAAGGAGGGGTAACAATGAGCTGGACTAATATAGATAATAAGGAAAAAATAGTGGAACAATATATTCCTTTAGTAAAATATATTGCGTCTAGAATAATGATTGGAAGGAGTACTTATATAGAGTATGAAGATTTAGTTAGTTATGGAATGATAGGGTTAATGGATGCCATAAGTAAATTTGATCCAGATAAGGGAATAAAATTTTCATCTTATGCATCAATAAGAATAAAAGGTGAAATGATAGATCAGATAAGAAAAGCCAGGCCTATTTCTAAAGGGGCAATGGATAAATTAGCAAAGTATAATGAAGCTATTGATGCATTGCAAAATAGGTTACTTAGAGAACCAATCATAGATGAAATAGCTGAATATTTAAATATAACTGTGTCAGAAGTTGCTGATATCGAAAGATATATTAATTTTATGTCAGTAGTATCTTTAGAAGGAATTCTATTTTCAGAAGATGATGAATTAACTGTTATGGGAATTGTTGAAGATAAAAATAGCCCAAGTCCTCATGATTCTTATGAAGATAAAGAAAAAGTAGAAATATTAGCTGAATGTATTGAAAAATTAAAAGAAAAAGACAGAACAATATTAAATCTTTATTATTATGAGGGCTTGACATTAAAAGAAATAGGTAAAGTACTAGAGGTATCTGAATCGAGAGTTTGTCAGTTACATAGTAGAGCTATTAAGAATTTAAGGGTTATGCTTCAAAAAATAAATTACATAGAGGTATAAAAAGTGATACATATTTTACTTATAGTTATAGGAATAGTTTTAATAGTTGTTAATAGAGATATAAAAAATGAAAGAGCCGATGATGGAGGCTCTTTTGCTAATATTCTAAAAAATGAAGAAAAAGAATTTACAGACTATGATATGAAATTTGTAGATATGAGAAAAGATATGGCGGAAAGTATTCTTGATTTACAAAAAGAAATTCAAGAATTAAGAACTGAAATTTTTAATATAGAAAATAGTAATGTAAATATAAAAGAGAATATAAAGCAAGTGAAATTAGATAACGATATAAAAAGAGATTGTATAGATAAAGATATAATTTCTGAAATTAATTTTAATAATTTAAAGGATAATCATGGTAATGATAGTAAGTTTGAAAATATTAAAATGATGATTGATGAAGGAAAAAGTGATGAAGAAATATGTAGTTCACTTAGTATAGGAAAGGGTGAAGTATTATTAGTAAGAGGATTATACAATCAATAAAAGAAAGTATTTATATATTTAGAGATAAAAAGATTTTAATGGGAATTGGAATTGGAATGATTATATCTACATTAATATTATTTTTATCTGGCACTAATAAAATGTCAAATGCAGAAATAGAAAAAGCAGCAAGAGCTATGGGAATGCATTATGAAGATGAATGTAAGGTTTTTTTTGAAAATGATAATTCTTCAAGTAATGATGCTACTACTAATAGCACCACAGAAGCTAATGAGGAGGATATATTTAATGATTAGAAGTTTATATGCATCATTATCATCAATGATTACTTTAGAAAATCAGCAAACATCAATAACAAATAATTTATCTAATGCTAATACAAATGGATATAAATCAGAATCTTTAGTTACTAAGAGTTTTAATGAAGTATACATAGGTAATAGAGAAAATGGTGTAATAGGTAGTTTGAGTTTGGGAGCTGCCATTGATACAGTACAAAAATCATTTACTCAAGGTGGACTTAAAAGTACATCAGATTCATCGGATTTTGCTATAAATGGAAGAGGGTTCTTTGTAGTTCAAAAAGGTAATGAATATTTGTATACAAGAGATGGAGATTTTACTGTGGGAGCTGATGGAACTTTAAAGACTACTTCAGGAGATTCTGTAATGGGAAGAAATATGAATACAGGGATAATGGAACCTATTTTTGTAGGCAATAATCAATATACATTAGGAGCAAATAATATTTTAAATGTTGAGGGATTAGCTAATTATCAAATGGTTACAGCTGATTTTGAAGATTATAGTACATTAAAAAAAGTAGGAGATAATTATTATACAGGAGAAAATCCTATTATGGATTCTGTAGTAAACACACATCAAGGTTATTTGGAAGGGTCTAATGTTAATGTAACAAATGAAATGGTTAATATGATGAGTACAATGCGTAATTTCCAAAGTAGTCAAAGTATCTTTAAGATGATAGATGGTACTTTAGATTTAGCTGCTAACAGCATAGGTAAAGTGTAGGAGGATATATAGATGTTAACAACATTATGGACAAGTAAATCAGGACTTAATGCTAATCAAGAGAAATTAGATGTAATATCAAATAATATAGCAAATGTAAATACTACAGGATATAAAAAAGTTAATGCAGGTTTTAAGGATTTAATTTCATCTTCATTAGATGAATGGGGAAATCCATTAAATGATAAAACAGCTACAGTAGGAAGTGGAGTTAAAGCTGGTAATTTTACTAAAGATAATAGCCAAGGTGGTTTACAAACAACAAATCAAAAAACTGATTTGGCATTAGATGGTGAAGGATATTTTAAAGTGATTTCCAGTAATGGAACAGAGTATTATACTAGAGATGGCAGTTTTAAATTAGATTCTTATGGAAGACTTGTAACTGCTAATGGGAATATTTTAGAGGTTCAGTATGCAAATGGGTATTCACAAAATAATACAGGTCTTACAGCTGATAATTTTACTATAAATAAAAAAGGGGAAATATTTGCAGAAAACAATGGTAACTTTGAAAAGGTTGGAGAAATTGCAGTATATACAGCAGTAGGCAATGATGCATTTACGTCTGTTGGAGATAATTTATTTAAAGAGTTAAATGGAGTTCAAGTATATAGAACTTTAGATGCCGATATGTATCAAGGATATTTAGAAGCTTCCAATGTGGATCTTTCACAAGAAATGACAGATATGATAGTAACTCAAAGAGCTTTTCAACTAAGTTCTAAAGGAATTACAGCTGCTGATGAAATGTGGGAAATGATAAATAATCTTAGATAAAAAATAATGGATAAAATTTAAAATAAATTTTATCCATTATTTTTTTATAAACTATTAATTTAATAAGGGTTTTTTCGACAATAAACATAGAGAGAAATTTTAGATAACAGAGGAAGAAATAATGAAAATTAATCATAATATGGGTGCCATGAACTCAAAAAGAAATATGAAAATAAATAATAAAGCCTCCTCTAAATCAATAGAGAAGCTAAGTTCAGGATTAAGAATAAGCAGTGCTGGAGATGATGTAGCAGGGCTTTCTATTTCTGAAAAAATGAGATCACAGATTAGAGGATTAGAGCAGGCTTCAAGAAATGCAGCAGATGGAATTACATTAATTCAAACAGCTGAAGGGGCATTAAATGAAACTAACTCAATTCTTCAAAGAATGAGAGAACTTTCTGTACAGTCTATTAATGATACCAACAATGAAAGTGATAGAAATGCTATTCAAAAAGAAATTAATAGCCTTACTTCAGAAATAAATAGAATTGCTAATAATACAGAGTATAATACTAAAAAATTATTAACAGGTGGAGATGGCAAAGGAATAAAAGCAATAAACTTAGATTTTAATGGTACGGAAGTTACTCACACAAAAGGGAATGATGCCGTAACCAAAGGAATGAAAGTTGGAGTTACAATAAGTTCTAATTTATCAAGTAGTATCATGCCACAACCAGATGGATTTAATTTTGAACTTAAGGGTGTAGCTTTATCAGTAAGATACGTTTCTGATAAAGCTAATAATGTAGGTCATATTCAATATGCTAATTATGGAGGGGTAATTACAGGCGGTAATATTACAATTACAAATACTGATAATGGGACTATTGCAGCTAGTGATGTTGAGAAAGTAGCAAAATCTACTGCTGAATTATTTCAAAAACAAATAGATAGTAATGCTACATTAAGAGGAGAATTTAAAGCTTATAATAAAGGAAGTCAAATTATAATTGAAGCTTTAGATAGTAACGGTACAGTTTCGAATGCAGAAATGAAAGTTACAGGAATTGACTCTTCAAGCAATGGATTAACAATTACTGATGTTAATACGGGAAACACAGTTGGTAATGGAACAACTATAGGAAAGCAAGATATACCGGCTAAGGGAGCTTCAACTACAATAGATTTTTCTAATGTAGCAGCAACATTAGATGATATAAAAGCTCTAGTAGATGCAGGTATGAGTATTAATGGACAAACTATACAGTTTTATGATTCAGATGATGAACCATATAAGGGTAAAGCTATAGGAATAGATATAAAAGGTGTAACAAATGCTGAACAGTTAGTTGATGCCATTATAACTCAAACACAAAACAAATTACATGGAGTAGAATTAACAAAAGATGGTAATAATAAATTAGTGATTACATCAACTACAAAAGGTGAACATAGTAAATTAGAAATATTTAATGGTAATTCTTATAATAAGGATATTGAAATAAGTCTTCAAGTTGGTTCTAATGAAAATCAATCAATGCTAGTTTCTATAGGAGAAATGACAGCAAAAGGTTTAGGTTTAGTTGGAGTAGGTGATGGATTTAGAACTGTATATGAGGTTGATGATGGTGAAGGAAATTATAATGTAGAATGTTCACTAGATGTAACTACTGCAAAAAATGCTCAAAATGCAATAGGAATAATTGATGAAGCTACTAAAAAAGTATCTACTCAAAGATCAGCTTTAGGTGCATATCAAAACAGATTACAATATGTAGTTAATAATTTAAATTATTCAGCTGAAAATACTATTTCATCTGAATCAAAAATAAGAGATACTGATATGGCTTTGGAAATTACTAAAAATGCAAAGAGTAATGTATTATTACAAGCAGCTCAATCTATGATGGCACAGGCTAATTCTGCACCAGAGCAAATAATACAATTACTTAAATAATTAATAGGTAAAAAATAAGAGATGCAAAGCATCTCTTATTTTTTAAGCATTTGTTATTACGTTTGTTACTGGCGGTACAACTTGTTTCTTTCTTGAAAGAACTCCAGGAAGGAAAGCAGTATTGTCTACTAGTGTTGCATTGAATGCTTTTTCAGCTATGTCAGATCTTTCACCAACAACAAGAACTTGAGAACCTTCAGTGATTATGTCAGTTAATAATAACATAACCATATCTAATGATGATTCTTTTGCTTTTTCATTCATGTAAGCTAACATTTCTTCTTTTAATGGCATAAATCCATCAATATCCATTGTATTAACTTGTGCTATACCAACTTTGATATCTTCAATTGAGAATGGTTTGTAATCTTGATTGAAGATTTGTTCCACAGTTTTTCCTTTTAATGAAGTTCCTGCTTTGAACATTTCTTTAGCGTAATCTTCAACAGATGAAATACCAGCTATTTCAGCAAGTCTTCTACAGATTTCTTCATCTTGAGGTGTGCAAGTAGGGCTTCTGAATAATAATGTATCAGAGATTATAGCACTACATAATAAACCAGCAGCAGTTTTTGATGGAGTTAAACCTCTTTCAAAGAAGCATTTAGCAACTATTGTAGAAGTACTTCCTATTGGTTCATTTCTAAAGAAGATAGGATTGCTTGTTTGAATATCAGCAACTCTGTGGTGATCGATGATTTCTAATACTTCTGCATCTTCTAATCCATCAACAGATTGACCTCTTTCATTGTGGTCAACTTGGATAACTTTTTTCTTGTGTTTAGAAATTAAGTGGTATCTAGCAACCATTCCTAAAACTCTACCATTTTCATCAGTTACTGGGTAGCTTCTGAATCTAGTTTGAGCCATAGCATCTTTTATATCGTCCACTAAGTCATCATTAGTAAATGATACGATATTTTCCTTAGCCATTACATATTCAACAGGTACGCTTTGTACAATAAGTCTTGAAGTTGTGAATGAGTCATGAGTAGTAACTATTACAGTAACGCCATTTTCTCTAGCTAAAGTAATGATGTTTTCACATGGTGTATGAGAACCTGTTACAATCATTAATGATACTTTCTTATCTATTAATGCTACTTGAGCTTCCTCTCTATCACCAACGATAGCAATATCTCCAGCATTTATATGATCAACCATGCTCTTTGGATCCATAGCAGAAACTACTATTTTGCCTGGGAATGTTTTTAAGTTTTCATTTATATAGCAAGCTGTAGCTGAAAGTGTATCTAATATGTTTTCTAACGTAGTATTGCTTTTTGATAATATTGTGTTGTCCCACATGTCCATGTAGCAAGAAGTTAAATTAGAAACAGAAAGAACACCTAATAAGTGATTGTTTTCATCAGCAACAGGTAATGTCTTCATGTTGTTTTCTTTCATTACATTCCAAGCAGATTTTAATGAAAGTGTAGGTAAAACTGGATTTATTTTATCGAAGTTTAAGTCTTCAACCATAAGTCTTACAGTTTTTAATAATTCTGGAGCTTTAGCACCAAAATAATCAAGAACAAATTGTGTTTCTTGGCTTACGTTACCAAGTCTTACAGGAACAGCTTTTGTATCTCCTGTTAGATTTTTAAATTCAGCATAAGAATATGCTGCACATATAGAATCTGAATCTGGATTTTTATGACCAGTTACATATATTATATCTTTCAAATCAATTGCCTCCTTTGTATTTTCTAAAAATAAGCATATGACAATATTTTATCGCATAAGTATAAAGGTTGTAAATAATTAAAAATGTAAAATTAAAAATCGATGAAATTCATAATTTTTAATTCTTAATTTATATTGGATTTAATATATATTTATAGAAGAGTTATTTTATGGGAGGAGAAGATGTGATTCAGGAAAGAGAATTCACAAGAGGACTAACAACTAGGGAAGCAGAAAAGAGGATACAAACATATGGTTATAATGAACTTAAACATAAAAAGAATAAATCAGCCATATTAATTTTTTTATCTCAATTTAATGATTTTATAGTTTGGGTTTTAATAGTTGCAACAGTTATATCAGGTATAATGGGAGATAAGGCAGATGCAGTAACCATATTAATAATTGTGTTTGTCAATGCTATATTAGGATTTGTTCAAGAGTTTAAGACGGAAAAATCATTAGAAGCATTGCAGGAATTAGCTGCTCCCACATGTAAGGTTATTAGAGATGGAAGTTTAAAAGTAATTACGTCTAGGGAATTGACCTTAGGTGATGTAGTGGTGGTAGAAGCAGGAGATAGAATACCAGCAGATGGTAAGTTTATTGATGCTTCTAATATGGTAGTGGATGAATCATTGCTTACAGGAGAGTCTGTAGGAGTTTCTAAAGATACTACGAAAGATAAAAATCATGGATATATGGGGACAATAATTTTAAAAGGAAGAGGTATGATACTTATTGATGCTATTGGTATGAATACAGAAATGGGTAAAATAGCTAATCTTTTGGATAATATAGAGGAAGAAAGGTCACCACTAAAAGAAAGATTAAATTCATTAGGAAAGATTCTTGTAATTGCCTGTTTAGTTATTTGTGCTGTAGTAACTATCTTAGGAATAATAAGAGGTAATGATATTACGGAAATGTTCTTACTTGGAGTTTCGTTAGCAGTGGCAGCAATACCAGAAGGGTTAGCGGCTATAGTAACAGTAGCATTAGCACTTGGTGTAAATAGAATGTTAAAAAGAAATGCACTTGTAAGAAGACTGCCAGCAGTAGAAACATTAGGGTGTACATCAGTAATATGCTCTGATAAAACTGGTACTTTAACTCAAAATAAAATGACTGTTAAGGAAATCTTTATAAATGGAAGAATATATGAATTAGATAGAGAATTGCCAAGTAATTATGAAATGCTGAAAAAAGCATTTGTATATTGTAATGATACTAACTATGACTATAACGTCAGCAAAGTAGAAAAAGCACTGATGGGAGACCCTACAGAAACAGCACTTATAAGTGCATTTTTTAAAGATGTTAAGGAAATGAAAAACTTTGTGGAAAAAGCTAAAAGAGTTTATGAAATTCCTTTTGATTCTACTAGGAAAATGATGACTGTAATAATGAAGGAGGATAATTGTGAAACTTGTTATATGAAGGGAGCACCAGAAAGGGTTATAAATAAGTGCAATTATATTTTAGAAAATGGCAGAGTAAAGCCTATGACCATGGCAAAAAAGAAGCAGATATCTTCATATATAGATAGCATGTCCAATAAAGCCTTAAGGTGTATTGCAGCAGCATATAAAAAAGAAGATATAAAGAAATCAGAAGATGTAGAAAATAATTTAATATTTATAGGTGTTGCAGGCAGCATGGATCCTCCAAGACCAGAAGTGAAAGATGCTGTAATGAAATGTAAGTTGGCAGGAATTAAACCTGTTATGATAACAGGAGATCATAAAAACACTGCATTGGCCATTGCAAAAAGCATAAATATATGCAATAGTAATGATCAAGGCTTATCAGGAGAAGAACTTGAAAAAATCAGTGATGATGCTTTGGAAGAGGCAGTTAAGAAAGTAAGGGTTTTTGCTAGGGTATCACCAAATCATAAGTTAAGGATAGTAAAAGCATTTAAAAAGAATAATAATATAGTTGCAATGACTGGTGATGGAGTTAATGATGCACCAGCAATAAAGGAAGCAGATATAGGTATAGCAATGGGAATATCAGGTACTGATGTAACTAAAGAAGCAGCTGCAATGATACTAACTGATGACAATTTTGCAACTATAGTATCTGCTGTAGAAGAAGGTAGAATCATTTATGATAATATAAGAAAATTTATTAGATATTTACTATCATGTAACTTAGGAGAAGTTCTTACAATGTTTTTAGCATCTATATTTTACTTACCTAATCCATTGACTCCAATACAAATTTTATTTGTTAATTTGGCAACTGATGGTCTTCCAGCCATTGCTTTAGGTGTAGATCCACCAGATAAGGATATTATGATGCAGCAACCACGTGCAAAGAGTGAAGGTATATTTGCCAGAGGACTATGGGAAAAGATAATAGTAAGAGGATGCCTTATTGGTGTATGTACATTATTTTCTTTTGAACTTGCTAGGCTTTTTGGTATGGATTTGGCAACTTGTAGGACTATTTCATTATGTACACTTGTAATGTCTCAATTATTGCATGTTTTTGAATGTAGATCTGAGAGACATTCTATATTTGAAATTAAGATTTTTTCTAACCCATATTTATTAGGAGCTGTATGTGTTTCTGTTATCATGATATGTAGTATTTTATATATACCTTTTCTAAAGTCAGTATTTAATACTGTTTCATTGAATTTAATGCAATGGTCAATAGTGTTATTCTTTTCAGGAATAATATTCCTAATAAATAGTATGTATTTATATATTAAAAGTAAGGGAAAGAAGGAATAGAATTTAAAATAAGGCTGCTAGATAATATTTGGTAGGTAATATGCTGTTAAATATTATCTAGCTTTTTTCTTTTATAATAACTCATTATTTTTTAGTACTGAAAAGTGGAATGAAAATAATATAATAGTAAGTTAAAGTAACATTACCATGGAAATGTAGGGCATATCCTATAAATGGTTGAAAATGTGAAGGCTCAAGTATATAATAAAAAAGAATTTTATTATAGGAAATGGAGAAAATAAAGCGTTAATTTTAGACAAGCTTTTATTTTCATGGGAGATATTCATGAAGAAAAATAAGATATTAAAAATAGTTAGCAGTATAGTATTTCTTACTGCAGTAGTAGTTTTAGCAAATACATATTCTAAGAGAAATGAAGAAAATATTTATTTAAATAATGGTATAGATGAAAATGGAAGAGTTGAAAATTCAGTGGATGAAAAGGAAGAAGAAGCAATAGAAAATGAAGAAATAAAATATATTGATATTGTGTCTCTTGGAAATTTAATAATACATCAATCACAAATAAATGGAGCGAAAAATGAAAATGGATATGATTTTTCACCAAGCTTCCAATATATAAAGGAGATGGTTAGTGAGGCAGACATATCACTAGGGATTTTAGAAGGAGCTTTAGCAGGTGGTGAGCCAACTGGATATCCAATTTTTAATTCACCAGATGAAGTTATTGATTCTCTAAGGGATACAGGAATTGATGTAGTTAATTATGCAAATAATCATATCTATGATTATGACGATGAAGGATTGCAAAGAACCATTGAGATTACAAAGGAAAAGGGATTGGATGTTTTAGGAGTAAAATCTACAGAAGAAGAAAAAAGTTATTTGGTAAAAGAAGTAGATGGAGTAAAGATCGGGTTTGCATCTTATGTTTTTGAAACAGCTGCTGTTAATGGCTATAAGACAATAAATAGCAATCCAGTATCAATAAATAGCGAAAATCTTATAAATACTTTTAATTATAATGATTTAGAAAGTTTCTATAACAGAATTGCAAGTGAAATATCAGCAATGAAGGCTGAAGGAGTAAAGTTTATCATAGCTTCAATGCATTGGGGAGAAGAATATAATACATATATAGAAGCAACACAAAATGAAATAGCAAAAAAACTTAATGAATTAGGAGTAGATATTATTTTAGGTGGGCATCCACATGTTATTCAACCATATGAAATAATATGCAATGAAAGTGGACATTCTACTTTTGTCATATATTCACAGGGAAATTCTTTGTCTAATCAATCAGAGCAGGAAATTGGTGTAGCTGAAAGTGAAGATGGAATAATGATAAAGTTTACTCTAGAAAAGAAAGATGGAAATGTGTCTTTAAAAGAATATAAGATAATTCCAACATGGGTTTATAAGGAAGAAAAAGGAGATGGAACATATTATCATAAAATAATTCCTGTAGAAGAGGCATTGGCAAATCCAGAGGAATATGGTATAAATAGTGATGTATATGCAAGATTGGAAAATTCATTAAATAGAACTAAAAGTATATTAGGCATTCAATAGACAGTAATGTTACTGTCTATTTTTTTATGAAAAATATAGGAAAGAAAACGCTTGTATTTGTAAAAAGGACATGATAGAATTCTTATAAGTTAAAAAATGCTATTTTTAACATATATAAGCAATTAAAATAGGGGGGACGCCAATGAAGTTTATAAGTACAAGAGGAAAAAGTGGAAGGGTTTCATCGGCTGAAGCTATAATTAAAGGTTTAGCTGATGATGGAGGTTTATTTGTACCAGAGTATTTTCCAAAAGCTTTTGAAAAGTTAAAGAAAAAAATAAGTATTTCATATGAAGAATTAGCATTTGAAATAATAAAAGAGTTTTTTGATGATATTCCAGAGGATGATTTAAAGGAAGCTATTAATAAAGCATACAAAGGTAGATTTGAAATACTAGAAAAAGGGGCATTTTTAGAGTTATATCACGGACCTACATCGGCATTTAAGGATGCAGCGCTTTTATTTCTTCCACAAATTATGAAAAAAGCAAAAAAAGTACTTGCTATTAATGATGAAATAATCATATTGACAGCTACATCTGGTGATACAGGAAAAGCAGCATTAGAAGGATTTCATGATGTAGAAGGATTTAAGTGTGTAGTTTACTATCCTAAGGATGGAGTAAGTGCTATTCAACAAAGGCAAATGAATACTCAAGTGGGAGATAATGTGAAAGTTATAGCCATAGAAGGTAATTTTGATGATGCTCAAAGAGGAGTGAAAAATATATTTGCCGATGAAGCATTAAAAGAGAAGTTGAAAAATGATGGAATTCTATTGTCTTCAGCAAATTCAATAAATATAGGGAGGCTAGTACCTCAAATAGTTTACTATTTCTATGGATATTTTAAACTTGTTAATAAGCAAAAAATAAGGCTTGGAGAAAAAATTAATGTTGTAGTACCAACAGGTAATTTTGGAAATATATTAGCAGCTTATTATAGTAAGAAAATGGGCTTACCAATTGATAGATTTATTTGTGCATCTAACGAGAATAATGTTCTATCAGATTTCTTTAAAACAGGGACTTACGATAAAAGAAGGAAATTATTATTAACAGATTCACCGTCTATGGACATATTAGTATCATCTAATTTGGAAAGATTGATTTTTGAAGCAGTTCATAGAGATGGAGAAAAGGTTTCTAATTTAATGAAACAATTGAATGATAATGGATTATATGATTTAGATGAAAGTTCAAAGGAATTTATATCAGAGTTTTATGGAAACTATGCAACTAAAGAAGAAGTATTTAATGATATAAGCAGGCTTTATCATGAAGAAAAATATTTAATGGATACTCATACTGCTGTTGCTCATACAGTGTTAAGAAAATATAAAAAGGAAAGTAAGGATTATAAGCAATCTCTTATAATATCTACAGCAAGTCCTTATAAGTTTCCAAGAAGCATTTGCAGTGCCTTAGGTATTGAAGTGGAAAATTATAATGATTTTCAAGTGTTAGATATATTAAATAGTTATACTAAGATACCTATTCCTAAAAACCTAAGGAATCTTGATAGTCAGCCTATACTCCACAGAGCTGTTTGTCAGAAGGAAGATATGAAAAAGGAACTTTTAAGTTTTTTATATGAAAGATAAGTGTTTTAAAGTAAGGGTTCCAGCAACTAGTGCTAATATGGGGCCAGGGTTTGACTCACTAGGAATAGCATTTCAATTATTTAATGAATATATTTTTACTGAAATTGAAAGTGGAGTAGAATTTATAGGCTTTCATAGTGAATTTGCCAACAAGGATAATATAATATTTAAAGCTATGGAAAAGGTATTTAAAGATTATAATTATGATTATAGTGGTGTAAGGATTGAAATTATCAATTGTAATATACCAGTTTCAAGAGGTTTAGGTTCAAGCTCCAGCTGTATAATTGCAGGAATTATAGGGGCATTTTCAATAATGGGCAAGGATATTAATAAAAGTGAAGTACTAAAATATGCCGTAGAGATAGAAGGTCATCCTGATAATGTATGTCCAGCTATTTATGGAGGTATGGTTATAGCTGTAATGGAAGATAATGATCCTATATTTAATGAAATAGATATTAAAGAAGGAGTTAGCTTCGTGGCTCTTATTCCAGAATTTAAGCTTTCTACAGAAAAGGCAAGAAGCATTTTACCTAAGGAAATTTCATTGAAAGATGGAATTTACAATGTTGGAAGAACTGCTTTACTTGTTTCTGCATTTGCCAATGGTAATTACAATTTGTTAAAATATGCAATGAAAGATAAATTTCATCAAGCATATAGAAGCAACTTAATAGAAGGATATGATAAGGTAATTAAGGAAAGCATGGAACTTGGAGCATTGGGGTGCTTCTTAAGTGGAGCAGGTCCAACTATAATGACAGTTGTAGGCTGTGAGGATAAAGCATTTAAAAGCAATATTGAGAAATTTATTAAAGAGAATAACTTAAAATACAATGTTGTTGAACTAAAAATAGACAAAATTGGGGCGACAGTTTTAGAGGTGGATAAAAATGAAGGATGATTATTTAGTAATTGATAAGAAAGTATTACCAGAAATTTTTCAAAAGGTAATTGATACCAAGAAGCTTATAGAAAATGGCGATGTAAAAGGAATAACAGAAGCAACTAAGGTCACTGGCATAAGTAGAAGCGTATTTTATAAATATAAAGATTACGTTTTTGAGTTTTCTAAGATGTCTACTGGTAGGAAAGTTACTTTTAGCATGATGGTAAGGCATGAAAAAGGATTATTATCAACTATTTTAAATGAAATATCCAAGGAAGGTGGAAATATCTTAACTATTAATCAAGGTATTCCTATAAATGATGTGGCTAATTTAAATATAACTATGGATATAAGTAGTATGAAAAAAAACTTTAAGGTATTTTTAAATGAAATAAATAGTATTGATGGTGTTGATAATGTACAACTTATTGCAATAGAATAAAAAATAATGATGAATTGTTAGCTTTTATTAATAATTCATCATTTTTATTTTTATTTGACAAAAGTGCATTTTTATAGCAGAATTATTGAAGAATTGAATATAGGTAGTATGTAAATACTAGTAAGAAAGGAGTGAGCAACATGGAGATTTATTTTGATAATAGTGCTACTACAAAGCCTTATGATGAAGTTATAGAAGAAACTTGCCAGGCTATGAAGGAATACTATGGAAATCCATCTTCATTACATAATATAGGTCTAAAGTGTGAAAAGAGATTAAATGAAGCAAGGGAATATTTCGCTTCAACTATAAAAGCTGATAAGGACGAGATATACTTTACTTCTGGAGGAAGTGAAGGGAATAACTTTGTATTAAAGGGATTGCTTAAGCCAGGACATCATTTAATAACAACAGCTTATGAGCATCAATCAGTATTAGATACATGTAAGGTACTTGAAAATAATGGTGTTAAAGTAACATATTTACCAGTGGATAAAACCGGTAGGATTTCATTAGGAGATTTAGATGAAGCTATAACAAAGGATACAGTACTAGTATCAATAATGCATATCAATAATGAAGTTGGTACAATACAAGATTTGGAAGCTATTGGTAAGATAATCAAATCAAGAAGCTCAAGAGCAAAATTCCATGTGGATGGAGTTCAAAGTTATGGAAAGATTTCTGTAGATGTGAAAAAAATGAATATAGATTATTTTACAGCAGCATCACATAAGATTCATGGACCAAAGGGAACAGGATTTGTTTATATAAAAAAAGGTGCTGTTATAAATTCTTTAATTTCTGGTGGAAGTCAAGAAAGAGGATTTAGAGCAGGTACTCAGAATTTACCATCTATAATAGGTTTTGAAAAAGCAGCTAAAATGACTTTTAATAAGATTGATGAAAATTATAACAGTGCTTTAGCCATAAAGAAGTATATGATTGAAAGATTACAGGAAATAAAAGATATAAGGATTAATAGTCCTCTTGAAGATGATTTTTCTCCATATATTTTAAATGTTTCTTTTATAGGAGCAAGAGCAGAAGTATTATTACATTTATTGGAGGATGCTAAAATATATGTTGCTACAGGATCAGCATGTACATCAAAAAGTAGTGCTGCATCAGGAAGTTATGTAATAAAAGCTTTAGGATTAAACAATAAAGAAGTAGAAAGTGCCATAAGATTTTCATTTGACCACAATAATACAAAGAAAGAAGTAGACAAAGTAATTGAAGTGTTAAAAACTTCGTTAATGTTTTTAAGGAGAGTGCGTAAGTAATGAATCAATTAATTTTAGTAAAATATGCAGCAGAAATATTTTTAAAGGGATTAAATAGAGGGAAATTTGAAAGAAAACTTTTAAACAATATTAAGCAAAAGCTTGAAGGATTAGATTATGAGATAATAAATGACCAAAACAGATGGTTTATTAAGGCTGATAATATTGATGAAGCAGTAGAAAGAGTAAGAAAAGTATTTGGTGTTGCAGAAGTATGCACAGTAACTCAAGTAGAAAGAGATTTAAATATAATAAAAGAACAAGCTTTAAAGAAGATTAATGAAGTTAAGCCAAAGACTTTTAAAGTTGAAACTAATAGAGCAAATAAGAAGTTTACTATGAATTCTTTAGAGGTTTCAAGAGATGTAGGTGGATATATATTACATCATTATGAAGGTGATTTGGATGTGCAAGTTAAGAATCCTGAGTGTGTATTAAATATAGAAATAAGAGAACATGCTTACATATTTACTAGTGCAGATAAGATAAAAGCAGTTGGAGGACTTCCTTACGGAATAAATGGTAGTACTATGCTTATGTTATCAGGTGGAATAGATTCACCAGTGGCAGGATACTTAATGGCTAAAAGAGGTGTTGAATTAAATTGTGTATACTATCATAGCCATCCATATACTTCTGAAAGAGCTAAGGATAAAGTTAAAGATTTAGCTAAGATATTAGCTCAGTATACAGAAAGAGTTAATTTATATATAGTACCATTTACAGAAATTCAAATGGCAATAATTGAAGGTTGCAGAGAAGATGAATTAACAATTTTAATGAGAAGATTTATGATGAGATGTGCATGTGCTTTAGCTGAAAAGAATGGAGTACAATCAATATCATCAGGGGAAAGTATTGGGCAAGTTGCCAGTCAAACAATGGAAGGATTAATAGTAAGTACTGATTGTGCTGATAGACCAGTATTTAGACCATTAATAACAATGGATAAGGGAGATATAATGGACATAGCAAGAGAAATAGGTACATATGAAACGTCTATATTACCATATGAAGATTGTTGTACAATATTTGTACCAAAACATCCTAAAACTAAACCTCAATTAGAAGCTATGAGAAAGTCAGAATCAGTATTAGATGTTGAAGCTTTAGTAAATAAGGCAATAGAAGAAACTGAGTTAGTTGTATTTTAAATTTGAATAAATTACAAAATTTTTCACAGAAAAAAGTATTTTTCTGTGTTTTTTTAAAAATAATTTAACAATATTAAACTTTATGTTTACAATGAATAGGTATGTAGTATAAAGTAGTGTTAATAATTTACGATAATAATAATAAAATTACTTTTAATTTATTATTAACAATGAGGGGGATATCTTAGTGAAAAATAAGAAGATAGTTTCATATACATTGGCAGCAACACTAGCAACATCAATAGTACCTAATGCTGATAGTGAAGTAGTTAGTGCAACTGAAAATAATTCAGTTGAAAATAATGCTGATGAAAATTTAAAGGAAAATGTAGAAGTAGAAATTGAAAATACAGAAAAAATTCAAGATCAAGATGCAGATAAATCTGATGAAAGCACAGATGAAGTGAAAAATGAATCAGATGTAGTTGAAGATGAAATAAAAGATAATACTATAGAAGAAAAGTCTTTAGAAGATGATGAAGAGGTTGTTAAATCGGAAGAAATTTCTAAAGCAAAAGAAAAAGAGGAAAAAATAGAAGTTAAAAAAGCAGAAGGTAAAGTTGTAGGAAAATTAGAAGTTGATATGAATTTCCCATTACCACTAGCTGATACTTCAAATTTAGGAATATCTTTAAATCTGAAAAATTCTAATAAAGAATTAATAGGAAAAGTTGATATAAATGATATTTTAAATGGAAATTTAAACTCAGGTGTTACTTATACTGTTGAAAAATTAAATTCTAAAAAGCAACCATTAGAGCAAGGAGATTCAATATATTATATAAGAGTTGTATTTGAAGGTTTAGAAAGAGGAAATTATTCTGTTGATATAGATGGAGAAGGATACATAAATACAACAGTAGATAATATAGATATAGTTGATTATTCTAAGAGAATAAAACTAGGAACATCTATAAATGAAATGATTTCAAATGAAAATTATAATCCAGTATTCTTAGCAGGAGATGTTAATAATGATTTTGTTATAGACATGAAGGATTATAAATTAGTTTTTGATGCTATTGGAAGCAAAGACAGTAAATATGATTTAAATAGAGATGGAAGTGTTGATATAGCAGATTTATCTTATGTTAATTCAAACATTGGAAAAACTAAAGGACAAGTGGAAATAGTAGATTTAGAAAAGATATTAGACCCTGAAAATATTGACATAGACACTAAAGATTTAAAAGGTGCAGAAAATATCAAGGATATATTAACAAGTGCAGACACTGTTGTTAATTTAGGGAGAGCAGATGGAGAAGCACCAAGTGCAGACAAACCTTTAACTATATCTATGGGATTAGATACTACAAAAAATGGAACTCTTAGAACAGCTAATAGCGAAGGCGTTGAAATGGAATCAGTTGTAATAAAAGGTTCTGCAGTTGAAGGTGAAGATGCATCTATTCCATCACAAGGATACATAACTTACACTGATGTTGATGGTAACACAGAAACTGTACCATTCAATGAAGAAAATCTTAAAAGAAGTGGTGCATCAAATGATGTTGTTATTGATTTAGGAAGTCAAGTTGCTGTAAAGCAAATATCTATAAATGTAACAGGAAATAGAGGAAACAAGAAGATTTCTCAAATTGCAAAAATAGAGTTTTTAAATAATGTATATAAAGAAGTTCCAAAGCCAGATATGAATATTCCAACAATAAAATCTTTAGAAACTTCTACTAATCTTCATGATGAAAGAATAACAATATCATGGGAACCACAAGCAAATGTAACTTCATATGAAGTAATGTATCAAAAGCTTAATGAAAGTGGTCAAGTTATAAGCACTAAAAAGTTACAAACAAATAAAACAAATTTAAATATATTAGATAAAGATATAAAACCTTATGATTTATATAGAGTAAGTATTCAATCTTTAAGTGGGGAATGGAGCAGTGGATATTTAACTGAAAAAGATGTACCTACAGCATTTGATGGAAAAGCAGATAATGTAGATGCTGATTTTAATCCAATAGATAGCTATTATAATGGTGATAAGGGAAGTGTATCAGAAATACAAGTTATTCCTTTAAACTCACCTGAACCACCAAGAAATTTAACTACAAATCAAGGATATAAATCTTTTACAGTAAGTTGGGAACAACATTCTCAAGCAAGAGATTTTGATATATATTATAGAAAAGTTGGAGATAGCAATAAAAATTGGATAAAGGCTAATGATAATCACAAAGAAGTTATTGAAGGTAGCTCTGATATTACAAATCCAGATAAGAGTAAATTGGTAAGAAGTCATAGTTATACAGTTAATAATCTTGATGATAATGCTACTTATGAAGTAAGAGTTACTGCTACTAACCACTTAGGTACAAGTGAAATGTCTAAGTCATATATAGCAAGTACAACATCAGTTACTCCACCATCAATGCAAGAATACAAGTTAATTAATAGACCAACAAGTGAAAATGAAATAGGAACTACTCATATTGTTGATGTACGTAATAAGAAGGATGAAAATGGATGGGCATCTCAAGATGATTACTTACATTATGATTCTAAATATGCATTAGTAGATGGAGATTTTACTACTGAATGGAAGGTTGATAACTGGGATACAGGGGCTAGTTATGGTGCAGATAGAGGTTCAGAAATTACATTTGATGATACATATACAATTGGAAGTATAGGTATTGGTAGAACTCTTCAAAGTGGTCATTATATGGGACTTTATAAAGTAAAGGTTACTTATTGGGATGAAAATGATAATAAAAATGTAGTTTATACAGAATCAATAAATGAAAAATGGTCAAATGGCAACAGTTATTATATGGTTAAGTTAAATGAACCTATAAGAGCAAAGAAAATAAAAGTTGACACATCAGGATATGGTGGAAGTACACAAATAATATCAGAGCTTAAGTTCTATGAATATGATACTTTAAGTGATGATATAAAGAATTTATATGAAGATGATTTAAGATTAGTTCTTAAGAAATCTGTTACTCAAGATGTATTAAATGAATTGGCTAAGAGATTAGATACACCAGATGCTATTAGTGGAGAATATCATCCAGATAAAGACGTTTTAAAGAAAGAGTTAGATACAGCTCAAAAGTTATTTGATGATAAGGAAGTTTCAGAAAAAATTACAACTCTTGATGCTAGTATTAGAACTAATAATGAAGGTCCATCTTTAGGAATGGGAAATAGTTATCAATCTTTAGGAAGTGTTGCAAGACCTTCAGTTGATGACAAGGGTACAAGTAAGCAAATTGTAGTATATATGGGGTCAAGTGATCCAAATACTAGAGTTGATATAGTATTTTTACAAAATTATGGGCTTCCAGGTTCGTATATGAGTAAAGTGCAAACAGTATCACCAGGAAGAACAGAAATAACTATACCATCAATCATTTCTGCTGATGTGGAAAAAGGTGGACAAGTTATGGCAAGAGTTACTCAAGGTTCAACAACTGCCAATGTTCAGATACGTTTAAGTGGAGTTACTGAAATTCCTAACTTAAATGTTAACAATATGATAAATGATACTACTAAGGAAAAAGAAGTAAAAGATAAAATAAGAAATTATATATCAGA
The DNA here is from genome assembly GCA_000435835.1 of Clostridium sp. CAG:221. Classification (GTDB taxonomy): domain Bacteria; phylum Bacillota; class Clostridia; order Clostridiales; family Clostridiaceae; genus Clostridium. The sequence goes on along the minus strand of FR883429.1, from coordinate 32,440 downwards.
ATTAAAAACATATATGAATGATATAAATACTTTATATCCATCAGAAGTTTCTGATAAAGATAAGATTAATAATGTATATCTTTATGATGAACAAACATCACCTTTAAATACAACTGATATTGAAGGAGATAGATTTACATTAACTTTACCAGCATCAGAAATTCTTAAAGGTATAGAAAGTGGATTAGAAGGTAATACTGAAGCTCAAGTTAATAGAGTATATGATGCACTTTTAGCATGGGAACAAGAAGTAAAAGTTGGTTTTGCTAAAAAAGGTGTATTTGAAGAAGTTCAAGATTTTAATGGTAATGGTGAAATTGATGATGAAGATAGAGCTTACTTTAGAAAGCACAGAGCACCACTTACAAGATTAAATATTAAATATCAAAGAATGATGATGGGAGCAGCAGCTTATGCATCTAATCATCATATAGGTGTAGGATTTAGCTCATCTCAATATATTCAAGGTGTTCCTTATAAATTTGATGAAAATGGAAAGGTTACTAATGCAGATTCTGCTCATTTATATGGTGGATTAATAGGTCATGAAATGGGACATGTTATGGATATTGGTGATAGATTATATCCAGAAACAAGTAATAACTTAATGACTGCTATTACAGGAACTATGTTAAATGAAAACAGTCCTTACTTTGATTCATTTAAAAAGGTATATGAAAAGGTTACTTCTAATACAATAGGTTTATCTACTGATAGAACTGTAGTTTTAAATATGTTATGGCAACCTTATTTAGCATATGAAGATAATATTACTTATGAAATGTTATTTACAGATGTTGATGCTGACTTAACTAATGATTCATATTTTGCTAAATTAAATAGAGCATATAGAGAAATGTCAGAAGAAGAAAGAGTTAATGGTGATAGAGATCAATGGCTAATAAGATTAACTTCTAAAGTTGTTGGTAAAGATTTAACTGATTTCTATGAGGCTCATGGAATAATTGCAAATGAAACAACATTAGCGTATGTTTCTAAGTTCCCTAAGGAAACTAAAAAGATTCAATATATAAATGATGAAGCTAGAAGACAAAGAATAGCAGGAACTGCTGATATGGAAGAGGGTACTACATTAAGTGCATCATTTGCAGATGGAATTACTACAGGTTCTTATGTAGATTCTAAAGAAGTTAAAATTAATTTATCAGTAGATAAAAGTAATGATAGAATTTTAGGGTATGAAATTTATAGAAATGGTGAGCCTTGTGGATTCATAGAAAGAGATAAAGCAAATTCACAAACTGTATATACTGATACTGTTGAAAATATAAATAATAGAGTTGTAGAGTATAAAGCAGTAGCTTATGATTATAACTTAAATCCAACAAATGAAGTTCAATTAGGAACTGTTAAAATACGTCATGAAGGTGGAGTAGATAAGAAAAGTTTAATAATATCTTCTAATACTATAAGTCTTCATGAAGAAAGTAATGATATTCATTCATGTGATGGTAATGAAGATTTAAAACATGCTTTAGATAATGATAAATCTACTGTTTATGAAGGTAGAATGCTTACAAAGGATGAATATAACTCAAGTATTCATACTGCTGAAATGAATCCAAATAATAATCCATATGTAATTTTAGATACTACTGAAATGAAAACTTTAGTAGGTATAAAATATACAGCACCTACAACAAAATCAGGATTTATATTTAAGAGTACATCTATAGCTGATAATGCACTAAAGAAATATAAGATAGAAGTAAGTAAGGATGGAGCAAGTTGGACAACTGTTAAAGAAGGTACTTTGAACTTAGATCCACAAAATCCAACAGAAACAATTTACTTTGATGCAGAAGGTGTTACCGGTGGTAACCAATTAAGTTCATATAATGCTAGATATGTGAAGATAACAGCATTAGATACTAAGAATTTTGCTGCGTCAGAATTAGATTTAATAACACCTCCTGGAGATAATATTGAAATTGGACTTTCTGATGATAATATTACGTATACTAATGGAATTGGTGTATTAAAAAATGATTATGAATATCAAGCAGATAATCCAGATACTAATGAAAATGAAAGAAAATTTATTCCAGCTGGTTCAGTTATAATAACTGGGGAATATAGGGGAAATCCTGCATTTAATGTTCCATTAGTTCTTAATGAAAAAGAACAACATATAGCAGATAAGTATCAAGGTATTCTTTTAGCTCAAGTACCTGACAATGGTAATTTGGAAGAAGTAGCAGAAGGAACTTGGATTTATTGGGTAAATCCAGAAGATGCAACTAAATTTAAAGAAGATAATAAGAAAATTTTTGCAGAGTTATATAGAACAGATGCGGCTGATGCTTTAGAAGGTGGACAAAGATTAGTAAGTGATACATTCAAAATTGATGTACCAAAAGAACTTCCTGAAATAACATTATCTGCTTCAAGTAGAAGTGTAAATGAAGTTAAGGCTATTGATATAAAAACTGATATATTAAATGCTATTAAAGAAAATAGATAGTACAAAGGAGTAAATGCATGAAAAAGGTTAATACTAAAACAAAAGTTATAGCTTTATCAACAGCTGCAGTAATGACGACGGCTATTTATTTAAAAAGTGATAATGTAACTAATGCTGAACAATATGCACAGGTATCAGATAATGCTATAGAACTTAATGTAGATAAACAAAATAAAGATACAATTAAATTATCATTAAGTAATTTTTCAGATTTAGCAAAATCTTTACAATTAAGTGTTAAGATTGAAGGAAATGCTATTTTTACTGATGATTCTATAAAGTGGTTAGTTAAGTCACAAAATGATGATTTAAAAACAGATGTTAAAATAAGTGCTGATAAAAAGCAAATGGATATATTTATATTATCAAATTCTAATATAGAAATTGATGGTGGATTATTAGAAATTTGTGAAATTAATGTTGCTAAGGAAAATAAAAATAGTACAGAAGGATATACTGTTGTACCAAATGTAAATTCGGAAGGTATTGCATATAACTATATTATTGATGGAACTAACAAACAGGTTAAGGGTTCAGATATAGTAAATAGTAGTAAAGATAAATTAACAGTAAATACAGCACCAGTAATTTCATTAGTAGAATCACCTAAAATTGTTGAAGGAAATATAATTATAAAAACAGGTGATGTTTTTAAGCCTTTAGAGTATGTTAAAGCAACAGATGATGAAGATGGTGAAATAACTAATATAACTGCCAATAGTAATGGTGTAGATAATAAAAAACCAGGAAGTTATAAAGTTACTTATGTAGCAACAGATAAGGAAGGAGAATCTACTACTTTTGAGGCCATTGTAGTGGTAGAAGAAGCTAAACAGTCTGTTAGCAATCCAGTTATGACAGTAACAAATAAAAATATTCAAATAAGACAAGGTGAAACTTTTGATCCTTTAAATGGTGTTATAGCAACAGATTATCAAGGAAGAAAGTTAACTGTTACTGTTACAGGAACTTATGATGTAGAAGCTTTAGGAAGCTATGTATTAACATATACAGCAACAGATGCATATGGCAATACTGTTACAGATACTGCTACATTAGAAGTAGTTAAACAAAATGCACCTGTAATAAATGGAGTTAAATCAGAGGTTACAATAGAGGTTGGGCAAGCTTTTGATCCGCTAGAAAATGTTACTGCTACAGATTTTGCAGGAAATGCAGTAGAAGTTAAGGTTACAGGAACTTATGACGTAAATGTACCAGGTGAATATACTATAACATATAAAGCTGTAGATAAGTATGGAACTGAATCAGCTGAAATGAAAACTATATTAAAAGTAGTTGAAAAATCAAATAATAACCAAAAACCTGATGATAGTGGAAATAAACCAGACAATGGAGGAAGCAATCCAGGA
>FR883429.1:28409-28528 GCA_000435835.1 Clostridium sp. CAG:221 | reverse complement strand
GGAAGCAATCCAGGAGATGGTGTAAATAAACCAGATAATGGAGGAAACAATCCAGGAGATGGTGTAAATAAGCCAGATAATGGAGGAAGTAATCCAGGAGATGGTGTAAATAAACCAGA
>FR883429.1:11788-28371 GCA_000435835.1 Clostridium sp. CAG:221 | reverse complement strand
GGAAGCAATCCAGGAGATGGTGTAAATAAACCAGATAATGGAGGAAACAATCCAGGAGATAGTGTAAATAAACCAGATAATGGAGGAAGCAATCCAGGAAACAATATAAATAGTTCTAGCAATGGGACAAACACAGGACAAAATACTGGTAATGTAAATAGTGGTGATTCTAAGAATGAAAATGTTATTAGTGAAAATAATAACTCTACAACAAATAGTTCTAAGATACCTACTACAGGAGCAGCAGTTGGTAGTGGAATAATAGTTTCTATTGGATCTGTTATAGCTTTAATAGGTGCATACTTATTTAAGAAAAATAGATAATAAAAAAAGTGCTTAAGTGTTTCATTGCTTAGGCACTTTTTATTATTAAAGTAATATACAGACATAAATAGGTGAAATTATGATTAGAAGTTATACAAAAAGTACAAATAATTCATTAAGAATATTTAAAGAAAATAGAGTTAAATCAACAAAGGCAATGAGAAAATTAAGTTCTGGATTAAGAATAAATTCTGCGGCAGATGATGCAGCTGGACTAGCTATTTCAGATAAAATGAAAGCACAAATCAGAGGATTGTCTCAAGCAGAAAGAAATATAGAAGATGGAGTATCATTATTGCAAGTTGCAGAAGGTGGAATGAATGAAATTAATTCTATATTGCAAAGGGTGAGAGAACTTGGAGTACAAGCAGGAAATGATACAAATACAGAAGAAGATAGATTTAATATTCAATTGGAAGTAGATAATTTACTTAGCGAAGTAGATAATATAAATGATACCACTGAGTTTAATGGAATTAAGGTTTTAAAAGGTGAAGACGAATTTAAAGGTAGTGTACAAGTAGAAACTGTAGTTGGGAATATGCCAGCATGGACTCAACCTATTCCAGATAGATTAACACCGACAAAAGTAGGTACATTTATAAAAAATGATGGAACTGTGGTAGATAGAATAAATTCTATAGCAACAATTGATTTTTCAAAGGCAACTGCTGCTAATATAAAGGATTTGGTAGGAAACGGATTTTATTCTACATGTTGTACTTGTACAGAAAAATATAGTATAAAATTTGTTGATGGTAATCCTAAATCTACAGGAAGTCCTAATCCAATTATAGAAATAGATATATCAAAAGCAACAAATGCAGTAACTTTGGTAAGAGAAATAGAAAGGCAAGCAACTCCGTATATGACTCATTTTACCAAGATAGTAATTGATCAGAATGACCCTAAAAAAATACAAATAGTTGATCCAAGAATATCTGCACTTCCAGACGTATCAAAGGATTTAGGTATTGTAGGTGCTGGGGTAGTAGAAACTAAAGTTACTGTAACTGAAAGTAAAAGCAATGCTTTAAATATTCAATTAGGAGCAAATTCAGGTCAGAATATAAAAATTCCTTTACCTAATACATCATGTGATAAGTTAAATATTACAAAATTGTCAATGGGAAATTTTAAAGAAGCTAGTAAATCAATTTCTAAAATTGATGAAGCAATTACAATTGTTAGTGGTGAAAGAGTTATGGTAGGTTCATATCAAAACAGATTAAATTACTCTTTAAATAATGCAAGTAATACTGGTGAAAACTTACAAAGTTCTGAAAGTAAAATAACAGATGCTGATATGGCTAAAAGTATATTAGAATATTCTAAAAATTCAATATTAGAACAAGCTGTTCAAGCAATGCTTTCACAAACTAAAAGTGGAGTTGAAACTGTTAAGAATTTGCTAACAACTTAATTTAATTCTAAAACTTTGTATTTATTGACATAAAAACATTTAGTGTTTATAATGATAATTATTATCAATTAAAATATAATTATAAATAATATATATGAGGTAAATATGAAAAATATTTTAGAAATAAATGGGTTAAAGGCAGAAATAGCTACTAAAGTACAAGGATTTATAAATATTTTAGATACGGATAGAAAAATACCAGTAACTCTTATTAATGGAGCAAAGGAAGGTAAGAGCCTTCTTATTACAGCTGGAGTTCATGGAGGAGAATATCCATGTATAAAGGCGGCCATAGAAATAGCCAAAGAAATAAATCCAGCAGATGTTTGTGGAAATATAATAATTGTACATCCAGTAAATGTTGAGGCATTTTTTAAAAGAACTCCAGCAGTTGTTCCGGAAGATAATAAGAATTTAAATAGTATATTCCCAGGAAAAAAAGATGGAACAATATCAGAAAAAATAGCTTATATTATAGTTAATGAAATGCAAAGTAAAGCAGATTTCCATTTAGATATTCATGGAGGAGATTTAAATGAAGCATTAACTCCACATTTATATTATGCAGGAAAGGCAGAATTGAAAATTATTAATAAAATTAAAGAGGTGGCTGCTGTGCTAGACGTTAAATATATGGTTAAGTCTAACTCTACCACAGGAGTTCATAGCTATGGTTCTATTAGTGGAACTCCAAGTATGCTTTTAGAGCGTGGAGGAATGGGGTTATGTCTTACAGAAGATGTTAAAGCATATAAGAAAGATTTATATAGTGTTTTAAATAAAATGGAGATATTGGTAACAGAAGAAACCATTAAAGAGGAAATTCCTATAGATATTACAGAAGCAAATTATCTAGAAGCTTTAAATGAAGGATGTTGGACTAGCTTTGTGGAGGCTGGAGAATTAATTTCTAAAGGACAGGTATTAGGAGAAGTTACAGACTTTTTTGGCAATTTAGTAGATAGATATTACGCAGAATTTAATGGTGTTGTAATGTATCATACAGTAGCGTTAGCAGTTGCAAAGGATAGCCCTTTAGTGGCTTATGGTAAGCTTGAGTAAAAGAAATCATACATGTTATGCATGTATGATTTTTTTTAATAATTAATAATAATATTGACACCATAGGAGATAAGATATAAAATTTATAAAGGTAAATGCAAATCATTTGCATTATGAAATGGAGATTAATTTATGAAATTATTAAAATATATCTTTAAGAGAGTTGTAGGAGTAATACCCATTTTGATAATAATATCATTTGTATCATTTGGGCTTATGAATTTAGCACCAGGAGATCCGGCAGAAGCAATATTGACTTCTCAGGGAGCTGTTGTAACATCAGAAGTTTTAGAAAGCACTAGGGTAGAGATGGGATTAGACAAACCTTTTTTAGTACAATATCTAAATTGGATGAAAAATTGCTTAAAAGGAGATTTTGGCATTTCCTATTCTACAGGGGTATCGGTAAAGGAAGAGTTATTTAAGCATTTACCATATACCATAACACTTACAGCCACAGCCATGGCTATAACTATACTTGTTTCGATTCCCATTGGAATAATAGCAGCAATTAATAAAGATAAATTTATAGATTATATAATAAGGACAATCAGCTTTATAGGCAATTCTATTCCAGGATTCTTTTTAGCATTGATATTATTATTAGTCTTTTCTTTAAAATTAAGATGGTTTCCTATATTAAGTGAAAGTGGTATTAAGAGTATAATTTTACCTTCTATAACTTTAGCAATACCTATGATAAGTAAGTATATACGTCAAATAAGAGTAGTTGTTATTGAGGAATTAGAAAAGGATTATGTAAGGGGAGCTAGGTCTAGAGGAATAAGTGAAGCAGGAATACTCTATTTTAATGTACTTAAAAATATAATGATAACAATAATAACGTTAGTAGGATTATCTATAGGGTCATTAATGGGAGGAAGTGCTGTAATTGAGGCTATATTTGTTTGGCCTGGAATTGGAAGCTTAGCATTAAATGCTATATTCAATAGAGATTATCCTGTTATTCAAGGATATGTTCTTTGGATGGCAATAATTTTTGTGCTGATAAATTTAATAACAGATTTGCTATATAAGTTTATTGACCCAAGAATTGAAGCATAGTGAGGGGATAAATATGAGTACAAAAGATAGAAGAAAGAATAAATTTTTAATGATTTTAATATTGATAGTAATAATCTTGGGTATAAGCTTGTTAGCACCATATATAGCACCTAATGATCCGTATAAAATAGATTTACAAAATACATTAAAGGCACCAAGTAGAGAATTCTTTTTAGGCACTGATGCTTTAGGTAGATGTGTATTTTCTAGAATGATATATGGTGCATCTAGAACTATTTTTTCATCACTTATTTTAGTTTCACTAATGTTTGTATTTGGAAGCTTTATAGGAATTATTAGTGGATATATAGGTGGATTATTTGACAATATAGTAATGAGAATTGTTGATGTATTTTTAGCATTTCCTAGTTTGGTGTTGGCCATTGCTGTTGCAGGAGTTTTAGGTGGTGGTATGATTAATGCTATGATAGCCATAGGGGTTATCGGTTGGACTAAGTATGCTAGGTTAGCTAGAGGTGAAGTATTGGAGATAAAGGAAGAAACATTTATAAAAGCTGCTAGGTTAAGTGGTAATAGTTCTATGTATATTATTTTTAATCATATTATGCCAAGAGTTTTAAGTACTCTTATAGTTACAGCATCTTTAGATATTGGAACTACTATCATGGAAATGGCAGCGCTTTCTTTCCTAGGATTAAGTTCACCACTACCTATACCGGAATGGGGAGCAATGATGAATGAAGGAAAAAGTATGATTCAATTTGCACCATGGATAACCATAGCACCAGGTATAGCAATTTTTATTATTGTCATATTATTTAATCTTCTAGGTGATGTAGTACATGATATGCTAGATCCTAAGCAAAAAGAATATTAAAAAGGAGTTAGAGGGTGAAGAAAAGAAAAATAAATATAATAGCTTTATTAATTTTAATATGTTTTGCTATATTAACAGGATGCAGCAAAAGTAATGATGATAGTGTTTGGGAAAGTAAGGATCAATTAGTATTTGGTACAACCATCAGTACTAAGAGTTTAGATCCAGCACAAGGATATAGCGGATGGTTTACTGTAAGATATGGAGTGGCAGAAACGCTTTTTAAATTAGATGATGCTATGGAACCAATTCCATGGCTAGCACAAGGATATGAAGCATTAAATACTACAACATGGCGTATAGAGATTAAAGAAAATATATATTTTCAAAATGGAGTAGAGATGACAGCAAAAAAAGTGAAAGAGTCATTAGACAGAGTAATTGAATTAAATAGTAGAGCTAAATCTACTTTAAAAATAAAAAATATTGAAGTAGATGGAAAATATTTAATTTTTAATATGGAAGAGGAAAATCCTACTTTAATAAATGATTTGTGTGATCCTTTTGCAGCAATTATTGATGTGAATGGTACAGAAACTCCTGATAGTAATCCAGTAGGTACAGGTCCTTTCATAGTAGAAAAGTTTACTACTATCAGCTCAAGTTATTTAACTAGAAATAATAATTATTGGGATGGTGATGTAAAGCTAAGCAGTTTAAAGATTATTCCTATTAGTGATAGTGACACATTAGCCATGGCACTACAATCTGGAGAAATTGATATTGCTCAGGGAATATCTACATCACTTATGGCTTTGTTAAAGGAAAATGACGATTATAAGTTAAGTAGTATAGATACCTCAAGAGCAATATTAATGTATTTTAATGAAAATAACAGCAATTTAAATAATAAAAATGTGAGAAAAGCAATTAATATGCTTATAAATAAAGAAGAGTATGCAAAGGTACTTTTAAATGGTAATGCAACAGCAGCAGTAGGACCATTTCCAAAGAACACTACATATGGTGCTAATGTAGCTGATAATTCAAGTTATAATAAAGAAGAAGCAATAAGAATATTTACAAAAGAAGGGTATAGCGATACCAATGGTGATGGAATTTTAGATAAGGATGGAGAAAATTTAACTTTAAAATTAATTACATATTCAGCAAGAGCTGAGTTGCCAACAATAGCCCAGGCACTTCAAGCAGATTTAAAAGAGGTTGGTATAGAAGTATCCATTGAAATATCTGAAAATATTTCAGATATATTATCTAAGGGAAGCTTTGATTTATGTTTATATTCCAATGTAATATCATCTACTGGAGAGCCTTTATCTTATTTAAATAATGCCATGAGAAGTAATGGAGAATTAAATTATGGTAATTATAGTAATATGGAAGTAGATATGCTTTTAGATAAAATGCAGTTAGAATTTGATATAGAAGAAAGAAATAATTTAGCAGAAGAAATAGTTCAAAAGGTTTTAGATGATGATGGTTATAATTTTATAGCACATCTTAAGGTTAGTTTCTTGATGAAAAATAATGTAGTGGGATTTAAGGCACATCCTACAGATTATTATCAATTTAATAAAGATACATATATTCAGTAGGTGAAGCGATGAAAGAGATATTAAAAGTTAAAGATTTATCTGTTAATAATAATAGCGTAAAAATATTAAAGAATATATCTTTTAATATAAAAAAAGGTGAGATATTAGGCATAGTTGGAGAAAGTGGTTGTGGAAAAAGTACGCTCATTAGAGCTTTGATTCAAATGATGAATAAATCAGAGGAAATAATTAGTGGTGAAATATTATTTAATGAAAGGAATCTTTTATCATTAGATAGTAAGCAGATAAGAAAATTAAGAGGAAATAATTTGGCAGTAATTTTTCAAAATCCAGGAGCAACATTAAATCCTATTAGAAAAATAGGTAAACAATTTGTACAAACTATGCAAAGTCATATGAATATAAATAAAAATGAAGCTTTAGAAAAAGCTGCAAATATGCTTGAGAAGGTTAATTTAAAGGATAGCAAATGTATATTAAACAGCTATCCTTTTGAACTAAGTGGAGGTATGAAGCAAAGAGTTACCATAGCTTTGGCCATGATTTTAGAGCCAGAAATATTAATAGCTGATGAGCCCACCAGTGCATTAGATGTTACGGTACAGGCACAGGTAGTAAAGGAAATGATGTCACTTAGAGATAATTTTCAGACAAGCATAATAATAGTTACTCATAGTATGAGTGTTATATCACAAATGGTAGATAAAGTAGCAGTTATGTATAGTGGAAATATGGTGGAGTATGGAGATAAAGAAGATATACTCAGAAATCCTAAACATCCTTACACTAAAGCTTTAATAGATGCAGTTCCTAAGATGGATGGAACTATGCCAAAAGGTATAAAGGGAAATCCACCATTATTTACAGAAAATATAACTGGTTGTAGTTTTGCACCAAGGTGTGAAAAATGTAATGAAGTATGTATAAAAAATCAGCAATATTTGAAGAAGATGCATGATGGAAGATACATAGCTTGTGATTATGTAGAAGATGTGGAGAAAAAATATGGATAAAATAATTTTACAATGTAATAATTTAAGGAAGATATATAAAAAGAAAAATCATTTACATGTTGCCTGTGATGATATAAATCTATATATAAAACAAGGCGAATGTTTGGGGATAGTTGGAGAAAGTGGCAGTGGCAAAAGTACTTTAGCTAATATCATTATGAATTTAGAGAAAGCAGATAGTGGAACAGTATTATTGAATAATAAAGATATTACTAATATAAAAAGCAATAAATTGAAAGAAATTTATAAGGATATTCAAATGGTATTTCAAGATGCCATTGGATCTTTTAATCCAAGGTTTACAATTGAAGAATCCATTATGGAGTATGTTTGTAATTTGTGTTCCACAACAGAAGCTGATAAAAAGCATAAGGTAGATAATCTTCTACGGATGGTAGGCTTATCAAAAGAGTATAAGTATAGATATCCTCATGAATTAAGTGGAGGGCAATGTCAGAGGGCAGCTATTGCAAGAGCATTATCAGCTCAGCCTAAGATTTTAGTTTGTGATGAGGCCACCAGTGCGTTAGATGTGTCAGTTCAAGCTCAAATAGTTGAATTATTAAAAGAAATGCAGGAAAAAATGAATATTTCATATTTATTTATTACCCATGACTTAGCACTAGTAAGTAGCTTTTGTGACAGAGTAGCAGTAATGAAAAATGGAAAAGTAGTAGAAGTGGGAGATGCAAAAGAAGTCATTAATAATCCTATGGATGAATATACAAAATTATTAATTAAATCAGCATATTTTTAATACATAAAAAAGATAGCAAAAGCTATCTTTTTTATTATCTAATAAAGTTTGTTTTAACTTTTGCTTCTTTTTTAGGAATATTGATGTTATTAGCTTCTCCAACTTTAATACATTTTAAAAGCCAAGCCATATTCTTTCCTAGAGTTCGCATTATTTGCATACCTTCAAGATCTTGTACTACTTCTTCAGGAGTATTACCATGAACCATACACCAATATAGAGAAGAAACAAGTGGCATATTGGAAATAGTAAAGTATTTATTTAATTGTTCAAGAGTTGCTGTTGAACCAGCTCTACGACAGCTAACTATGGCAGCACCAGGTTTATATTCAAAGTATTTTTTACCAGCATAAAAAGCTCGATCTAAAAAACTTGTTATAGCACCAGAAGCAGCGGCGTAATGTACAGGAGAGCCAAAGATAAAACCATCAGCTTCTTGTGCTTTTTTTAAGGCAACATTTACGGTATCATCATTAAATACGCAGCGTCCAGATTGTGTTTTAGCACAATTACCACATCCAATACATCCTTGTATAGGTTTATTGCCAATATGAAAAATTTCTGTCTCTATATTTTCTTCATTAAGAGTCTTAGCCACTTCACATAATGCAGTATAAGTGCATCCTTTTTCTTTAGGACTTCCGTTAATAAGTAAAACTTTCATAATATTCTCATTCCCCTTAAATTTTTATATCTATATCATTATTATTATACAAATTATGCAATAATTAATAAACTATTTAAAAATGATTAAAAATTGACAAAATGGGCGATGAAGTTTAGTTTTGTTTTGAAAAAAATAAATGGATAATGGAAGCTTGAAAAAGCTTTAAATATCTCTTTAAATCATCAAAAATTACACTTTGACTTTCTTTGACTTTGGATTTATAATTTACTTGTAAAAAGAGATGAGGGATATGAGGAACAAGAGCTAAGGGATATTAAGGTAAAGAAAAAAAGGAGGTTTTTGTATGTTTGGTTTAATACCTTTTAGAATGACAAGAGGAAATAATACTACAATATCATCATTAACTGATCTTTTTGATAATTTCTTTAATGATGATTTTACAGCAGCTTTTAATGGTAGCAATGATATAAAAGCTGATGTGAGAGAAACAAATGAGGCTTATTTAGTGGAGGCAGAGCTTCCAGGAGTAAATAAGGAGGATTTACGTTTAGATTATGATAATAATTATTTAACAATTTCAGCAATGAAGAATGAGACATTTGAGGATAGGCAAGATAATTATTTGAGGCAAGAAAGACATTATGGACAAATAGCAAGAAGCTTTTATTTTGATAATGTTGATAAAACTCAAATACAAGCTAGATTCCAAAATGGCGTTTTAGATATTATCTTACCTAAGAGGACTATTGGAAGACCAAGTTATAACGGAATACCTATTCAATAATGTTTAAAGATTTCAATTAAAAAATAGTAATTTAAAATTGTTTATATGTGTGAAAGCATAAAGGAGGCTTTTATATGTTTGGTTTAGTACCTTTTAAAATGAATAAGGATCTTAATAATAGTAATACAATGTTTAATGATTTATTTGGAGATTTCTTTAATGATAATCTTAATATGAATACTGCAATTAAAGCAGATATCAGAGAAACTAAAGAAGCCTATATATTAGAAGCTGATCTTCCAGGAATGAGGAAGGAAGATATAAACTTGGAATACAATCAAAATTACTTGACTATACACGCTCATAAGAATGAAACTAAGGAAGATAAGAAGGAAAATTATATAAGGAAAGAAAGACATTATGGAGAAGTTTCAAGAAGCTTTTATGTAGGCAATATTGATAAATCTGCTATAAGTGCAAAATTTGAAAATGGTGTTTTGGAAGTTACCTTACCAAAACAGGAGAAATCAATAAATGAAGATAATAAGATTAAGATTGAATAATTTAAAAAAAGCCTTGCTACAGTGAGTTGTAGCAGGGCCTTTTTTATATACATAAAAATCTGAAAATAGAATAAATTTAGACAATAAACTATATATAGTATATTGATGCTTTATGTAAACATATATGTAGTGTTTCATAGAAAGAAAATTGGAACTGTCAAATTGATAATATTATTTAAAATTAAAGATTTTTATAGAAATTTGAAGTTTTTGTTAGAAAAATAGCCAATAAAAACGATGTAAAAAAAGATAAAAAAAGTTTTTTGAGTTATAATAAATCATCACAATATATTAAAATATTAAAATTAAATAGGGGGAAGATTTGAATGCAAGTAATTAAGCGTGATGGTAGTACAGTTAATTTTGATAAGATGAAAATAAGAGAAGCTGTATGCAAATCTATGAAAAATGGTAGTGGTATATACTTACCAGATATTGCAAGGCTAATAGCTAATGATGCAGAGAAATATTTTAGTAAGGAAGATGAAACCCCAACTATATATAAGATAGAAAGCTATGTGTATGATAGATTAGTTCATTATGGGCAATCAGTAACAGCTAAAGCTTATGAAGGATATAGAGCAGTGCAAGAGTTTAAGAGAAACACTAATACAACAGATGATAGTATTTTAAGCTTAATAAATAAGACTAATGATGATGTTATGAAGGAAAACTCTAATAAGAATGCCTCTATAGCTGCTACACAAAGAGATTTAATAGCAGGAGAAGTGTCTAAGGATATTTCAAGAAGAAGGTTAATACCAGCACATATGGTGCAAGCTCATGATGAAGGAACTATTCATTGGCACGATATGGATTGTGTGAAATGTTCTCAAGAAACTCAAGTAGCATAATAATTTGAGGGGATTTGAGGGAGTAATTTATTACTCTAACTACATTGCTGATAACTCAAATGAGAACACCAATAAAGTTCGAAGGGGTTACACTGAGACCTCCCATATGCATATTTAGCTAACAAATAGATATGTATAAAGCTGGGTAAAGACGAGTGAAACCTACCCTAACACATAATGGTGAGGAAAACTAAGTCAGAGGTGACTAGGTAGGCATAGTGCGGGTGGCGATTGACATGGTGAGAATGTTAAACAAATAATCATAAATAACTGACGAATCTCCGAATGTACTGTCCTTAAAGTCGGGTATATCGAAAGGTATACATACTCTTTACAAATACGTAATGGGTAGTAAGTGTGGATTAGTAGTTCATAGTCTTGGCGAAAATCCATATATCCTTATGGTGGATATCAAGCTTACAGGGCAATAGGAGACACCTAAATCAATCATATGCTAGGTAATGTGGAACGTTTGAAGCTCTCTACATTTGTATAGCTCTTGTTAGGAGTGATGGTAGAATATAAGGTTGTGGTTTAACCGAAATTTCTTTTAAGAGAGTGGCAGTAAGGGTATAGTAGCGTTGAAGTTATGATAATAAGTAATGGAGCGAAGACCCTAAGTCAATATTAGAAAACAAAATATGGCAAAACTTAAATCGGAATTAGTATAAATCAGTTAAGAAAAAGAGGGGTGGATACTGCTGGATTAGATGGCGTAACTTTTACAGAATTGATACAAAGCTATTCTACAGAAGAATTACATAAGATGGTTTGCAATCTAATAGATAATTATGAAATCACAGGGGTAAGAAGAGTTTTTATTCCTAAAAAGAATGGAAAATTACGTCCACTAGGTATTCCAAATCCTAATTACAATCCTAAGAGTAAAGTAAAAGGGAACGTTAAATATTTTAAGAAATGGAAGACTCTTAAAACTGGATATATAGTTAGATATGCTGATGATTTTAAGATTTTTACTCCGAACTATAGAGAAGCTATAAAATGGTTTAATGGAATTAAGCAATTTATTGAGAAAAGACTACACTTAGAAATAAGTGAAGAAAAATCAAAAATTGTTAACTTAAAGAAAAGTAAAAGTAATTTCTTAGGTTTTGAATTAAAAATTGTGGATACCAAAAGAAAGCATAAAGAACGTAGAACAAACGTTAAGAATAAAAGCTCAAAAACCAAATATATATTACAAGTAAGAGTTAGCAAAGAGAAAATTTGTGAAATGAGTAGAGAGTTTAAGGAATCACTTAAATTACTAATCAAGGATGCTAATAACTCATCAAAGATTATTGGTAGACTAAACACAAAGATTCTTGGATGGCAAAATTACTGTAAATTAAGTACTTATCCTAGTAAGGATTTAAATGAAGTATATATGAGAAATTATACTAAAATGAATGTACTTAAAAGATATTATGGTATTTTAAAATGTGTTAACATGAATGAAGCTAAAAAGGTTAGTAAACTAATAAATGAACGTTATAGTGAATATAATGGTTTTACGTTTATGTCAAACTTTGGTGGTGTTATATACCCTATATGGGCTATAAAACAGCAAAAGTTATCACAAAGGAATCCGAAACGTAGTCCATATGTTAGAGATGATTTGGTCAAGTATTGGTATAAAGCTCTAAAATGGAATAATTCAGAAGGAGAACAACTCATAGAATATGCTAAATGAATATGCACATAAACTAGTTCATAGTTCTAATAAGGAAACTATACAAAGATATATTAAACTAATTAAGAATCTTGGAGGGAAAATTAATAAGGCATATTTAAACAAACTTAGAAAAATGTTAAACCTAGAACCAATAATGATAATGCCATAATCAAATTGGTTTGAATAAATTGTTTTCGATAATATTGATGGAACGCCGTATGAGTACGAAAGTCTCACGTACGGTGTGGAGCGGGGGAAAAGATGAAGATAATATCAAAGTCTTACCTATCGCTATATACCTTATCACCAATCTTTAACTGTTGTTTAATCAACTTAGAAGATATGCTTGAAAATGGTACTGTTATTAATGATAAGCTAGTTGAATCACCAAAGTCATTTGGAACAGCTTGTACTGTAACAACACAAATAATAGCACAAGTATCAAGTAACCAATATGGTGGACAAAGTATAACAGTTAAGCATTTAGCTAAATATTTAAAAGTAACAGAAAATAAGGCTTATAATCATTATATGGAGCTTTTAAATGATGAAGAGTTAGCTAAGAAGCTTGCTTTAGATATGAAGATGAAAGAGCTTAAAGATGGTGTACAAACTATAAGATACCAATTAAGTACATTACAGACAACTAATGGACAGGCCCCTTTTTCCACAATTTACCTGGAAATAGAAGAAGGACATCCTTATGAAGAGGAAATGGCTTTAATTTGTGAAGAAATGATTAAGCAAAGATTAGAAGGTATGAAAAACTATAGAGGACAAGAAATAGGAGAAGCATTCCCTAAACTTGTTTATTTATTAGATGAACATAACTGCTTAGAAGGTGGAAAATATGATTACATCACTAAATTAGCAGCAAAATGTACAGCTAAAAGATTGGTACCTGATTATCAATCAGCAAAAATCATGAGAAAAAATTATGAAGGGAATACATTCCCACCAATGGGTTATAGTAATTAAGTGTAAGACTACAGCTCATGTAAAACCTTGTGAACCCAAGCAAAAGGGGTGTCAGTAAAAATAACTGGCTAACGATGAAACCTAAGTCAGAAATGATAAGGCAATATCGTGCGAAGTTCTGTAATAAATGGTCTTACTATTTATATTATGAAAGGTATATATAGAGGATTATGAAAAGAAGTTTTAAAGTTTATAAAATTACATGTAAAGTAAATAACAAAATATATATAGGCCAAACTATAGAATCTTTAACTCAGAGATTTAATAGACATATGGGATATCAGAAAGATGAGCATGATACCAAATTTTATAGAGCTATTAGAAAATATGGAAAAGATAATTTCTATATTGAATTATTAGAAGAGGTATCAAATCAAAATGAATTAGATAAACGCGAATATTATTGGATTTGTTTTTATGATTCGGTTAATAAAGGGTATAATACTAAAGATTGCATTGGAAAATGTGGTGGAGATACATTATCAACTCATCCTAATAAGAAGTTAATTAGTGAAAAACTACGCAAAAGTAAACTTGGAGATAAAAATCCAATGAGGATAAATGGCGGATTAAAGGGTGAGAGAAATGGGATGTATGGAAAACATCTTACAGAAGAACAAAAGATGCATATTAGCAAAAAATTAAAAGGTAGAACTAGAAGTATTGAAGCTTGTAAAAAAACTAGTGAATCACTTAAGGGAGTACCGAAAAGTAAAGCTCATATTGAGAATCAAATAAAGTCTATGTTAGGGAAAGATTATTATAGAGAAGTTGTTGTTATTGACGAGAAAGGTAATGTTGTAGAAAGATTTAAAAATAAATCAGAATATTATAAAGGAATGCATCTTAAGTATAATGTTGGAAGAAGCTTTTTAGAATTATGGCTTAAGAATAAGAATGAATGTTTAAATCCTAAAAAATTAGATAGATTTAAATGTTTAGAGAGAAAGAGAGCTTTATATTTTGATGAATTTATTACAGAAAACGTGTAGAGACTATCGAAACCGCATATTAAAGATATGAAAGGGAGTAGAGTACATTGGAGATTAGCACCAATGGAAGTGCAAGGCGTGATGAAGGCCTGGTAAGCTGGAGCGAAGAGATAGTGCGAGCCAATAGAAATATTGGATTAAATGTGTAGATCACACTTATCACCATGGAAAGATGAAAATGGTAACTATAAGTGGTATGGTAGATTTAATCAGGGTAGACAAATATGCCCCGTTGCTTCGTAAGAAGTAATTGAAAACTTCTTAAATTGCTAGAAACCCCTAAAGCTTATTATACCAAAGCAGAATTGGAAACAATAAATGAAATGGTTGCGAGAGCAGAAAAAAATAATAAGATTTATAGAAAGTAGTAATAGATTCTATAAGTATAATGGGCAATTAGCAGCGAAATCTCTAAGGTTAAAAAACTATGAGAGACGTTCAACGAATATAATAGGAGCTACCTATAAATATCCAATAAGATAGGTAGAAGGAATATTCTAATCCGACTAGATAAAAGTGTCAAAGTAAGGGGAAACCCTCGGTAGAAATGGTAGTAAGCCTTAATTTACCACAAATTGCCATTATAGCAGATAAAGATATGGAGTTATTCTGGGATATGTTAGATCAGAGATTAGAGCTTTGTAAGGATGCTTTAATGATAAGACATAATATGTTATTAGGAACTTCTTCAGATGTATCACCAATCCACTGGCAACATGGTGCCATAGCAAGGCTTGGAAAAGGTGAAAAAATAGATAAATACTTAAAAGATGGATACTCAACATTATCATTAGGATATGTAGGAGTATGTGAAATGGTTTATGCAATGTTAGGGGTAAGCCATACTACTCCAGAAGGAGAAAAGTTTGCTCTAGAAGTAATGAACTATATGGAAGATAAATGTATGCAATGGAAGAAAGAAACAGGTTTAGGTTTCGGACTTTATGGAACTCCGGCAGAAAATTTAATCTATAGATTCTGTAGATTAGACAAAGCTAGATTTGGAGAAATAAAAAATGTAACTGATAGATTATATTATACAAATTCTTACCATGTACATGTATGTGAAGAAATTGATGCATTTAGCAAGTTAAAGTTTGAATCTCAATTCCATAATATATCTTTAGGTGGATGTATTTCATATATAGAAGTACCTGATATGAGCAAAAATTTAGAAGCAGTTGAAGATATAATAAACTTTATTTATCATAATATTCAATATGCTGAAATAAATACAAAACCGGATATATGCTACAAATGTGGATATACAGGTGAAATACAATTAAATAAAGAAGATTTAACTTGGCATTGTCCATCATGTGGAAACAGTGATGAAAATGAAATGCAAGTTATGAGAAGAACTTGTGGGTTAATTTAATAGGCTCACGTTAAATTACCGAAATTGCGGGAACCTCCTTAGAGCATTATTCTACCAAATTATTTTAGAAATAAAATAATGGCTAAAGGTAATTACTTTAGGTATGGTAAAAAGGAATGATGATTGGAAAATCCGCAACCAAGCTCCTAAGTTGTTAAATAGGGAGAAGGCTCAACGACTATAATGGTAATGTATATTCAGATGCAAAGGTATAGTCTAGTCCGACTTAAATAGTGTTAAAGTATTGGGAAACCAACGGTAGAAACGATATAGGAACAAACTTCTGGAACAAGGGAAGAACAGCAGAAATTGGCGACAGAGTTTTACACTTATAATTAGAATAATTATTCAAAAAATAGATAATATTACTAAGGTAATATTATCTATTTTTTTTGGAGGAAATTAATGAATCAGTATTATGTTTATGAGTGGATAAGGTTGGATAATAATGAACCATTCTATGTAGGTAAAGGAAAGGGCGAAAGATGCTTTACAGAAAAAAAAGAAATAAATATTTCAATGATATATTAAAATATTGTAGGAATAATTCTATAGAAATAGCTATAAATATACTAGAGTCTGGATTAAGCAATGAAGAAGCATTAATGACAGAATGTTGGTATATAAATGAATATATATGTACATATGGATTTAATATTACCAATCAAACATGGGGGGGAGAGGGTGGAGACGTAGTATCTATGATGTCTGTAGAAGAAAGAATAAAATATTCCATTAAAATGAGAAATAGTTGTTTAGGGAAGAGAAATTAAGAAATTTAAACAAAGGAGA
>FR883429.1:11504-11772 GCA_000435835.1 Clostridium sp. CAG:221 | reverse complement strand
AGAAATTTAAACAAAGGAGAAAAAAATCCCATGTATGGAAGAAGGCATACTGAAAGTAATAAAGCTTTAATGTCTAAGTGTCATGAGAAGAGCGTTATGGTAGAATTCCCTAATGGAAAAAAGATGTCTTTTGAATCAAGAAATAAATGCATTGAATATTTTCAAAAGAATTATGGTGTTGGTATATATACTATTAAGAAGCTTATAAGAACAAAAGAAAAATTGAAGTCAAAATACAAAAAATTTAAAAAGCTAGAAGGAATAAGAA
>FR883429.1:2467-11475 GCA_000435835.1 Clostridium sp. CAG:221 | reverse complement strand
ATAAGAATATACTATATTTAGTTTAGTATTATTGAGTAAAGAGATTTACTAGTCAACAGGGGCAAATATAGTGTACACTTAAAATACTAAGTGGTAAATCACAGCTAAAGATTAAAAGGAGAAAGTTGATTATGAAATATGCAAAAGTAAGGAAGTTCGATATTGCAAATGGACCTAAGGTGCGCACCACTTTATTTGTAAGTGGATGTACACATAATTGTCCAGAATGTTTTAATAAAGATCAGCAAAGCTTTCAGTATGGTGAGCTTTGGACTGAAGAAGTGGAAGAACAATTTCTTTCTTATGTAAAAAACCCCAATGTTCATGGAGTGAGTATTTTAGGGGGAGAACCTATGCAACAGTTAATGGATGATTCCTTATTAAAACTGTTAACTAGAATAAAAGAAGAAACCAATAAGGAAATATGGCTTTGGTCAGGATATACTTATGATGAGATAATAAGTAATCCAAGGAGAAAGGAAATATTAGAACAAGTTGATGTCTTAATAGATGGTCCATTTAAGGCTGAAATGAAAAATTTAAGTTTAAAATATAGAGGATCTGAAAATCAAAGAGTTATTGATGTGAAAAAATCATTACAAGAGAATAAAGTTGTTTTAATAAATGCAATATAAAGATGTAAGAGGACACTTACATCTTTTTTTTATAGGCTTTATATCTGTTGACAATAAATGTAAATAAATATAACATAAATTATAGTATGAGATGGAGGAGATTAAATGAGTGGTAAATTTAGAAGAATGATTATAATTATGCTCATAAGCATATCAATGATACTCTTAGTAAGTTGTGGAACAATGGAAGTTAGTACAAATGTAAAAGTAAATAAAGATGGAAGTAGTAATACAGTATTTAGATTGGTTTATGATGAAAGTATAAAAAAAGTGGTAGGAGATGGATTGTTACAGCAGGTATTAGGTACAGAGACGGAAATTAATGTGTATTCACAAGATAATAATACTGTTGAAGAAGCTACAATTATAACGCCTAAAATAGATATAAAGGATTTATTAAAATCTAATACTTTAAACATAAGCAATTTCTCATATGATGATGGTGAGTTTATTAAGTATGATGTGAAAAGAGAAAAAGGATTTTTAAAGGATAAATATAAAGTAAATATAGGACTTACTAAAGATTTATTGGCAGAAATAGATTCTAATATTGAAAATGAAGTAAGTAATAATATCAATAATTATATTACACCAGAAATACAAAAATATCTGTATGGCGATGTAACTAGTTTTTTAACTGGAAATGTAACAAACACCATCAAAAATTATGTGGCACAAATACCATATGAGTTAACAATTTCCATACCTTTTAAGATTACAGAAAGTAATGCAACAGCAAAAATTGATGATTATACAGGAAAATGGAGCTATACTATAAAAGATTTAAATACAAATACAGAAGTAATTTTATCGTTCTTTGCACCAAATATAATTAATATTGGTTTAATTATATTAGGAGCTGTAATAATTGTTTTAATATTAATAGTATTATTAGTAAGGCATAGAAAAAGATAATAGTGAAAAGCTGATAAATATGACTAATATTTATCAGCTTTTTAAATATATATGTAACTGAATAAATTAAATAAATGTGAATTTTTCAATAGTTTATTTGAAATAAAGAGAAAAAGTGGTAATATATAGTAATATACAATATATGTAAAACAAAAGGGGGCAAATTGTAGAGTATTATGGTAGAAAGAAATTTTTCAGAAATCACACCAGAAATTAAAAAGCTGGATAAAATATGTGAGAATAATAGCAGGATAGATCCAAAGTTTTACTCTAAATATAAGGTTTTTAGGGGGCTTAGAGATTTAGAGGGAAAAGGTGTTTTAACAGGTTTAACAGAAATATCTGAAGTGTATGCAAAAAAAGAAGTAGATGGCAAACTTATTCCTTGCCATGGACAGTTGTTTTATAGAGGTATTAATATTGAAGATTTAGTTAAAGGATTTATAAAAGAAGATCGATTTGGTTTCGAAGAAACAGCATATCTTTTATTACTTGGAGAATTACCAAATAAAGAGCAATTAGAAGAGTTTTCAGAAATATTAGCTAGCTATAGAAGTTTACCAACATCTTTTGTTAGAGATATAATAATGAAAGCACCAAGTTTTGATATGATGAATACTTTAGCTAGAAGTGTACTTACACTGTATTCTTATGATGAAAATCCAAATGATATATCCATATCTAATGTTCTTAGACAGTCATTACAGCTAATTTCAATTTTTCCATTGCTATCTGTTTATGGATATCAGGCGTATAATCATTATCATAATGAGGAAAGTCTTATTATACATACGCCTAACACAACATTATCCACTGCAGAAAATATTTTATATATGTTAAGACCAGATAGTAAATATAGTAAATTAGAAGCAAGAATATTAGATTTGGCACTGGTATTACACGCAGAACATGGTGGTGGTAATAACTCAAGCTTTACAACACATGTGGTATCGTCATCAGGAACAGACACATATTCAGTTATAGCCGCTGCATTAGGGTCATTAAAAGGACCTAAGCATGGTGGAGCTAATATAAAGGTAATGCAGATGTTTAAAGATATGAAAGAAAATGTTCATGATTGGGAAGATGAAGAAGAAATAGCTATGTATTTAAATGCACTTTTGAATAAGGAAGCTTTTGATAAATCAGGTTTGATATACGGAATAGGACATGCTATATATTCAGTTTCTGATCCAAGAGCTAAAGTCTTTAAAGGATTTGTAAAGAAACTTTCAGAAGAAAAGGGGCTTACAAAGGAGTATAATTTATATGAAACAGTTGAAAGGTTGGCACCAAAAGTAATTGCAAAAAATAGAAAGACTTATAAAGGTGTAAGTGCTAATATAGATTTTTATAGTGGTTTTGTATATAGTATGTTAGGACTTCCAGAAGAATTATATACGCCTATTTTTGCTATGGCACGTATTGTAGGGTGGAGTGCCCATAGAATTGAAGAGTTAATTAATGCAGATAAGATAATAAGACCTGCTTATATGAATGTATTAGAAAGACGACCATATGTGGAAATAGATAAGAGAAAATAATAAAATCAATTATAAAGTTAGCATGGCAAAGAAGTGGATATCTTACCATTTCTTTGCCTATTGTTATATTAATTAAGTCGAAAATCATAACTATTATCAAGTATTTTATAACCAATTTTCCTATAAATTCTATTGGATATTTGATTAGATTTGTCTACACAAAGAGTACAGAATTTATTACCTGATTGCAGTAGGAGCTTACTTAAATTAAATACTACCGCTGAACCATATTTCTTCTTTCTAAAAGCTTCATCTGTATAAACTAGATTTATACAAATACCATTTTGTAGTTGTCTTGTAGCAGCGGCCATAGAAACAGCTTGTTTATTTTTATTTTCAAATATATAAACCAATCCATGTGATATTTTATCCTTCATAAATGATGAAGCAATAGAAATATCAATGAGTTCATTGGTGGCGTCTAAAGAAAATTGACAAAACCATTTAGATAATAAAGGGAGATCTTCAAGGGTAGCTTGTCTAAAGTTTCCTTCTGGCAAAATGATATCGTTTACTTCTGATACCTCCATAATATTCATAGCTAAGCGTTCAGTAAAGTTGGCCTTGGTTAATTTTTTATAATATCTTATGAATGTTTCAGATATAGTTTTGCAGGCATTTATACCGTAAATCCTAATATTATTATTAACTAAATACTTTGCTAAGAGTTTTACTGCATCTACATTAATAGTTTCATTAGGTGTATAGGCAAGAAGGTTATAGGGTTGGTTATTTAAAAATATTAAAGAAACCTCATTATTTTCATCAATGACTTTGCCTACATGTAAAGTATCATTTGTGGCTAAATCCTTTTTGCTTAAGGCAGTAAATATCAATAATTGATTAACAGCTTCATCTTTTAATAATAGTTCTAAAGTATCATCTATAAAGTCTTTCATTGATGAATAAGTTATAACTTTCATATGAATGCTCCTTTCTTTAAATACTTTATGATAATTTAATTGTAACATATTTACAGCAGACCTGACCTTAATAAATTTAAAAAGTTTATTAATATTTATGAAAATTAAGGAAGAATTAAACTTAATAAGATATATAAAATTTAATTATTGACACAAAATAAATAAGTAGATATGATACTAAAGACTGATGGAATAATAATGAAAAGGAGATGAATAAATGAAATTAATATTAAAGTATTTAAACAGATATAAAGGTTTAGTCTTATTGAATATGCTTGGTGTATTAGGTTTTGCTTTAGTTGAACTGGGCATACCTACAATAATGGCTACTGTCATAGATAAAGGTATAGCCTATAATGATATAAGCTATATAAAGAGAATGGGTATTGTTATTGTGATCATATCTGTGCTAGGTGTTATGGGTTCAATACTCTTAGGATTTACTTCAGCAAAGATTTCCACCAGTGTTGTTAGAGATATAAGAAATGATATATTTAAAAAGTCTCAAGAATTTTCTCATAGTGAATATGATAGATTTGGTATATCATCAATGATAACTAGAACTACCAATGATGCCTTTCAAGTTATGCAATTTACCAATACTATTTTGAGAATGGCAATGATATGTCCTATTATGTTTATCATAAGCGTATTCTTAATTTTATCAACAAGTGTGAAATTATCTGCTATTTTATCAGTTACCTTACCACTTATTGTTTTAGGAGTATATTTAATTGCTAAGACATCCCATCCATGGTCTCAAACACAACAAAAGAATTTAGATAAGCTTAATAGAATATCTAGAGAAAATTTAACAGGAATTAGGGTTATTAGAGCTTTTGGTAATGATGATTATGAGAGAAAGAGATTTAAAAAAGTTAATAATGCATATACTTCCATTTCAAAAAAGCTATTTAAGCTTATGTCAGTGGCTCAACCTACTTTCTTCTTATTATTAAACTTAGCTATAATAGCTATATTCTGGATGGCTAGCAAAATGATAAATGTCGGCTCATTGCAAGTTGGGCAATTAGTTGCATTTATAGAGTATTTATTTCATGCAATGTTCTCTTTAATGCTATTTTCTAATGTTTTTGTTATGTATCCTAAGGCACAAGTTTCAGCAGAAAGAATACAGGAAATATTAGATGCAGAGCCTATGATTAAAAATCCAGAACAAGGAATTACTGAAACAAATAATGAAGGAACATTAGAATTTGAAAATGTTACATTTGTTTATCCAGATGGAGAAGAATCAGTAATTAAAAATGTTTCATTTAGTGCTAAAAAAGGTGAAACTATTGCTTTTATTGGTAGCACAGGAAGTGGAAAGTCAACACTTATTAATCTTATACCAAGATTTTACGATGTAACAGAAGGAAGTATAAGAATTGATGGTATTGATGTAAGAAAGTTTAATTTAAAAGCATTAAGGAAGAAAATAGGCTTTATAAGACAAAAGAATTTATTATTTACTGGTACTATAAAAAGTAATATAAAATTTGGTAAGCCTCATGCTACTCATGATGAAGTTGAACATAGCGCGAAAATTGCACAAGCGTATGACTTTATTACAAATAAAGAAAAGGGCTTTGATGAACCTATAAGTGAAGGTGGATCTAATGTATCAGGTGGACAGAAGCAAAGATTATCAATAGCTAGAGCCTTAGTAAGAAAACCAGAAATATATATATTTGATGATAGTTTTTCAGCCCTAGATTTTAAGACAGATGCTATTCTTAGAAAAGCTTTGAAAAAAGAAACTACAGATGCAATTGTTTTAATAGTAGCTCAAAGAATAGGTTCAATAATGGATGCAGATAAGATAATTGTATTGGATGAAGGTAAAGTTGTAGGTGTTGGCAAGCATAAGGAATTGTTAAAAACTTGTAATGTATATCATGAAATAGCATTATCACAACTTACAGAGGAGGAACTTGCATAATGAATAAGATAAAAGATACAATTAGAAAAATAGCCCCCTTTGTAAAAAATTATAGGAAAGGGTTTATTTTTGCTATAATACTGATTATTTCAGCAGCTGTATTTACAGCTCTTGCTCCAGCGGTGGAGGGTCTTATAATAACTCAACTTACAAATGATTCTTTTAATATAATCAAGGGTGTTGAAGGTGCTAGTGTAAATTTTAAATATATACTAAAAATATTGATAATTCTTGTATGTGTATATTTAGGTAATGTATTATCAACTTATGGGGCAAGTTTTTTATTAACTAACTCTATCCAAAATAGTATGAGAGACTTAAGAGCAGCAGTACAGGATAAGATTAGAAGGTTACCAGTAAGTTATTTTGATGGAAACAGCTATGGTGATGTATTAAGTAGGATTACTAATGATATTGATACTATATCAAATGCTTTGCAGCAAAGCTTAAGTCAGGTAATAAATTCTATTTTATCAGTTTCATTAGCACTAATTATGATGTTTAG
Source organism: Clostridium sp. CAG:221 (assembly GCA_000435835.1). GTDB lineage: Bacteria > Bacillota > Clostridia > Clostridiales > Clostridiaceae > Clostridium. Next base: position 5,008 of record FR883429.1, on the reverse strand, counting down.
AATAAATGTAAAAATGGCTTTTGTGGCAGCACTGATAATACCATTAAGCTTTCTTGTATCAAAAATTGTGGTAAATAAATCACAAGGTTATTTTAAGGCACAGCAAGATGCTTTAGGGAAGTTAAATGGAACTGTACAGGAGATGTTTACAGGCTTTAATGAAATAAAGTTATATGGTAAAGAAGAAAGTGCCATAAATGAATTTGTTGAAATCAATAGTAAATTACAAGCTTCAGGCTTTAAAGCTCAATTTATTTCTAGTACCATGGGGCCTTTAGTATCACTGGTAAGTTATCTTGGTATTGCAGCCATTGGAATTATGGGAGCAATTACAGCAGTAGCTGGTAGAATTACAGTAGGTAATCTACAGGCTTTTATAAGATATATTTGGCAAATAAATCAGCCATTATCACAAGTAACTCAATTATCATCAGCAATACAGTCAGCTTTTGCAGCAGTAGATAGAGTCTTTGAAATCTTAAATGAAGAAGAGCAAATTCCAGATAAAGAACAAAGTGTAAAACTAGATGAGCCAAGAGGAAATGTAAGTTTTGAACATGTAAGATTTGGTTATCATGATGATAAGATATTAATTGATGATTTAAACGCAGAAATTAAAGCAGGACAAATGGTGGCAATAGTTGGACCAACTGGTGCTGGAAAAACTACATTAATAAACTTGTTAATGAGATTTTATGAACTTAAAGGCGGATCAATAAAGATTGATGGAGTAGATACACGAGATATGAAGCGTGAAGATTTGCGTAGTCTTTTTGGTATGGTATTACAAGATACATGGTTATTTAATGGAACCATTGAAGAAAATATAAAATATGGTAACTTTAATGCCAGCAAGGAAGATGTTATTTTAGCAGCAAAAATTGCTAATGTACATCATTTTATAAAAACATTACCAGATGGTTATGATATGGTATTAAATGAAGAAGCATCCAATATATCACAGGGAGAAAAGCAGCTACTTACCATTGCCAGAGCAATACTTTCAGATCCAGCTATTTTAATATTAGATGAAGCAACTAGCTCTGTAGACACAAGGCTTGAGCTTATGTTACAGCAAGCTATGCAGAATGTAATGAAGGGAAGAACAAGCTTTGTTATAGCTCATAGGCTTTCAACTATAAAAAGTGCTGATTTAATCCTTGTAATAAAGGACGGTAATATAATTGAACAAGGAAATCATCAAGAGCTTATAGCTAAAGGTGGTTTTTATGAAGAGCTATATAACAGTCAGTTTGCTGAGTAATTGTGAAAGATAATTCAAAATATAGACAAACGTTTACAGTGGTGATATAATCATATTATGATAATAAAATATTAGTGCAAGAGAAGTAGAGTCAAGTACAAAAATAAAGAATAGTTATATTCTTATTTTTGTCTTGGCTTTTTTTTGTATGTAAAAATAAAGGGGAAGTGAATTTTATGTATGATGTAGCCATTATTGGTGCAGGTGTTATAGGAGCATCAATTTTTAGAGAATTAACTAAATATGATTTAAAGGTAGCATTAATTGAAAAGGAAAATGATGTAGCAATGGGAACAACAAAAGCTAATTCAGCAATAGTTCATGCAGGGTATGATCCAAAAGTAGGTACATTAATGGCTAAGTACAATGTAAAAGGTAATGAAATGTTTGAAGAATTATGTAAAGAGCTATCTGTACCTTTTAAGAGAAATGGATCTTTAGTATTGGCTTTTGATGATGAAGATATGAAAAAAATAAATAATTTATATATAAATGGTAATGAAAATGGAGTTAAAGGATTAAAAATTCTTAATAGAGATGAAGTCTTAAAAATGGAACCTAATTTGAATAAGAACATAAAAGGAGCATTGTTTGCACCTACTGGTGGAATTGTTGGTCCATTTGAGTATACTTTGGCTTTAGTTGAAAATGGGGTGAAAAATGGTGGCGAAATTTTACTTAATAGTGAAGTGAAATCTATAAAGAAGGATTGCACATTTGTAATAGAAACTACTGATGGTAAAGAAGTAACTGCCAATTATGTTATTAATGCAGCTGGAGTATATGCAGATAAAATTCATAACTTAATTTGTAGTGAAAGCTTTAAAATACACCCTAGAAAAGGTGAATATTATGTAATGGATAAAAGTGAAGGTGCTTTAGTAGAGCATACTATTTTTCAATGTCCATCAAAATTAGGTAAAGGAATACTTGTTACTCCAACAGTACATGGAAATCTTTTGGTGGGACCTAATGCAGTTGATTTAGAAGATAAAGAATCATTAAGTACTACAGGAGATGGTTTAAATGAAGTTAAAAAAGAAGCATTTAAAACTACTGAAAAAATTAATTTTAGAAATGGAATAAGGACTTTTGCAGGTTTAAGGGCTATTCCAGATACTGATGATTTCATAATAGAAGAAAATAAGGAAATTAAGGGATTTATTGATGTTGCAGGTATAAAATCACCAGGATTATCTTCTGCACCTGCCATAGCAGAAGATGTAGTAAACATTTTAATGAGCAGTGGTTTAACTTTAAAAAGAAATGTTAACTTT
>FR883429.1:0-2390 GCA_000435835.1 Clostridium sp. CAG:221 | reverse complement strand
AAGAAAAAGCAGAATTAATTAAAAAAGAGCCAAGCTATGGAAGAGTGATATGTAGATGTGAAGGTATTACAGAAGGTGAGATAGTCAGTGCCATAAAAAGATCCTTTGGTAAGATTTCTATAGATGGAGTAAAGAGAAGATGTCGCCCTGGTATGGGAAGATGTCAAGGAGGATTTTGTGGTCCTAGAGTTCAAGAGATAATAGCCAGAGAATTAAATATAAAAATGGAAGAGATAGTTCAAGAAAAAGAAAAATCAGTGATTTTATATGGAAGGACTAAATAGGAGGTATAGAAGATATGGAGTATGATTTAGTAGTAATAGGTGGAGGACCAGCAGGACTTGCCGCAGCATATTCAGCATATAGTGAAGGTATATCAAAGATATTGATAATAGAAAGAGACAAGGAGCTTGGTGGTATATTAAATCAATGCATTCATAATGGATTTGGTCTTCATACCTTTAAGGAAGAGCTTACAGGACCAGAGTATGCTGAAAGATTTATTAATATGGTTAAGGAAACCAATATAGAAGTGAAGCTAGATACAATGGCATTAGAAATAGGAAAAGATAAAACAGTATATGCTATTAATACTGTTGATGGATATATGGCCATAAAGGCAAAGGCAATTATTTTATCCATGGGATGTAGAGAGAGGACAAGAGGCGCCATTGGTATTCCAGGGGATAGGCCATCTGGTGTCCTTACAGCAGGAGCAGCTCAAAGGTATATAAACATGGAAGGTTATATGCCAGGAAAGGAAGTTGTTATCCTTGGATCTGGTGATATAGGACTTATTATGGCTAGAAGGATGTCATTAGAAGGGGCAAAGGTTAAGGCTGTTGTAGAACTTATGCCATATTCCAATGGATTAAATAGAAATATTGTACAATGCTTAAATGATTACCATATACCTCTATATTTATCACATACAGTGGTAGATATTGTTGGTAAGGACAGGCTTAGAAAAGTGGTTATCGCCAAAGTTGATGAGCAGAAAAAGCCAATTAAAGGTACAGAGATTGAATTTAAGGTGGATACATTATTATTGTCAGTTGGTCTTATTCCAGAAAATGAATTATCATCAAAAGCTGGTATAGAGCAAGATAAAAGAACCAATGGGTTAATGGTTAATGAGAGTATGGAAACATCAATGGAAGGAGTTTTTGCTTGTGGTAATGTATTACATGTCCATGATTTAGTGGATTTTGTTAGTGAAGAAGCTAAAAGAGCAGGAAGATGTGCTGCTAAGTATCTTAAGGGGCAGTTAAATAATGAAGCATATTTAAATATAAAAAATGGTCAAAATATAAACTATACAGTCCCTCAAAGATTAAATATAAAGGAAATTGAAGATACTCTTACTGTTTTTATGAGAGTAAACAATGTTTATCATGATAAAAAGATAGTTGTTAGGGAAGATGATAAAGTAATTGCCAGCTTTAAGAGAAAGCATTTAGCACCATCAGAAATGGAAAAAATACTTTTAAGTAAAGCACTATTAAAGGATGTTATAGGTGATTTAACAATATCATTAGAGGATGGTGAATAGTAGTGGAAAGAGAATTAATATGTATATCATGCCCTATGGGATGCCATTTGACAGTAAATGTAGATGAAAAGAAGGTTACAGGTAATAGTTGTAAAAGAGGAGAAATTTATGGTTTAAATGAGGTAATAAATCCTGTAAGAGTTATTACTTCTACAGTCAAAATAAAAGAAGCTAATTTGCCTGTGCTACCAGTTAAGACTAATGGGCCAATACCAAAGGGCTTAAATTTTGAAGCTATAAAGAAAATTAATAAAGTTACTGTGAAAGCGCCAGTGAAGGCTGGAGATGTCATAGTTGAAAATATATTAGGAACTGGTGTTGATGTAATAGCATCAAGAAGCATGGGGAGAATAAAAAATTAAAAATTAATAATTGAAAATGTATTAATTATGCAATATCAATTATTCATTAAAAAAGCCGATTGTATTTATTTTGATATAATCTGCTTTTATTTTTTAGGGATGCAAAAGAAAAGAAGAAGGTATTTACTATAATTATGTAATTATGTATAATTATAGTAGAAAGAGGGTGTTGAGAGGGATTTTATGAAAAAAGTTTGGAAAAAAGCGTGTTCTTTGGCTTTAACAGTAGCAGTATTAAGCAGTTATTCATTAACAGCAAATGCATTAGGTGAAGAAACAAAAAAATATGAAACAGAAAAATATTTAATTGAAAAAGTATCTAATCCAACTAGTGGTGAAGGAGAAGTTGATGGTATATTGACAGGGCAAGACCACGCTAGGGAACAAAGTTATTCTTGGTCAATGATTGAGTATGGAGATAGCATATATATTGGGACATGGTGTTAGTATAAAGTAGTGGACACATTAAATCGAAC
>FR883428.1:53287-111083 GCA_000435835.1 Clostridium sp. CAG:221 | reverse complement strand
GATAAAATAAAAGTTAACTTCTTCTTTTTGTATATCAATAACATACGAAATTTTAAAAGAGGTTTCTATTAGGATCTTCTTTTTTTCAAGCCTTATCCTTTTATTTATAGCTTTATATGTCTTATTTATAGTTCTGGCTATATCAATATTTCTATAATTTCTTAGACCTTTATCAGGAGTTATTTGAAGTATAATATATTTAGGTCTTATAAACTGTACACCGTAACTAAATTTCATACTTTTCATAGAATTGTCTTAAAACCTTCTAATATGAAGTATGCTATTATGCTTCCAGTTGCAACTTTAGCAGCTTTTTTTACGCCAATAATATATAAAAATATTGAAGTTATACATATAAATAAACATACATAAAAGCTCTTTCCAATCAAAGAAATAGCTATAGTTTTTAAATTATTTAAAATCCATTCTTTTAGACTGAAATTCTTAATAAAATCAATAAATTCACTCATTTTACATACCCCCAAAGAAATCTCTTATGAAATCAAATATCCATGGCATAAAATATAGTGATGCAAAGCCTAATATATATTTAGTGCATATCTTTTTAACATCATCAGTTCTTCTTGATATCAGCGCCATTATTACCTCTATAAGACACATTATTAAACATGCCCAATAACCAATCTCTTGAGCTGTTGATAATATAGTACTTCCGGCCATATCAATTTTACTTGTATCAGCAGCATAAACATATTTCTCTAACATAAAATTACACGCTAAAGATACAACTAAACATTTTCTTAATCTATAGCTTTTGTTAATTTCTCTTTGGGCTTGTCTAATTTCTTTGTAAGATAGTTCATTTCTTTGTACCGCTAAAAATTCTGGTATTGTCATGGTTAAATTTTTCAATTATTTTTGCCTCCATGAATTAAATTTGTGTTATTGGTAATAATTACATTTGAGGTGATATATTTTGATAATCTTTGATGGAATATTAATAGGACTAATTTGCTATAACATAGGATTAAATATTGCAATTAAATTTTTATAGAATTTTTAAAAGAAATCATTTAAATTATGAATATTTGACACTTACACCTGAATAAACTACTAGTGTAGACGTAGTCAAACGAGTAGTTATTTAGCCCTAGTCTGCTCATTAGACTGAGGGCTTTATTATTACTTTTCTATGAAGTAAATGCATCTATCTGGCTTTATTTCATCTTCATCTAAAGCAAATTTAACTAATCTATTTAATTGAGTTCCGCTACTACAAAGTACAGTGGCTCTATTAATTCCTAATCTAGTATTTTCTATATTTAACACCTTGCATTCTTGCCATCCTTCAAGATCATCCACATAAACTTTCCAGGTATAATAATACTGTTCATATTCCATAAAGTACTGTTTACAATCATCATTACTTTCTAAGTCTAGCACTATATAATTAAATTCATTATCTTTTATAGCTACTTTTATTTCAGTACCTTCAATTATTGCATAATCATGGCCAATAAACTTCTGCAAATCTCTTTCACATTTCCACTCTTCAACTTTTAATTCTTTTGATAAATCTTTTATATTATTAAAAACGTTCATATATATCCTCCTATATATCCATTAAATCCTCATCATCTTCAATTTTCGCATCATTAGTTTTATTAATAGTTGCATTAACATTAATTTGACCTGGTATTGGAAGTAATCCTCGTAGGACATCTTTTATATATGCAGCTGGATTAGAGTATTTTGATAATTGTTCATATAGTTTTACATCTGCTTCTTTCCCAGGATTAAATTCTATAGGTATTCTTAATCTTGCCATAATTTATCACCAACCCTTTTATATCCAATTGCATTTGAAAATAAGTTATCTTCTACTAATTGAGCTGTAGGATATCTCTTTTTTAATGATTTAAAAAAAGATTTTCCACCACCTCCAGTAACAATTAAAGGGCTTGTCCTTACTGGATAACTAATATTTAATTCTTTAAATACTTTTTCTATATTATTTTTCACTATATTCTTAATGAAAGAGGTATCTTGCTTTTCCCCATCAACTTCAAGACCGTTTTTTAAAATTCCTTCTGCATCCTCAATGTTTAACCCTAATGTATACAAACTGTTAATTTCATTAATCATATCATTGTAAATATTAATCATCCCCACATCTAAACTTGTACTTTTAGCAACACTTCTTTTTTTACCTGCTTTAAGTAGTGCTATATCTGTGGTTCTACCTCCAATATCTAAAATTATTAGATCTTGGTCTACTAAAGCTTTTCTTTTCTCAATATCAAGTGAATAATAAGTTGCAACTCCTTCAGGGAATATTGATGCTTCTTCGATGCAAATACATCTATCTAAACCATTAAGTTTAAAATTAAGTATTTTATTTTCCTCAATAATTTCCAGCATTTTATTTTTATTACTCCTATATTGGTTTATAGGAAGTCCAAGAACTACTCTTATAAATTCTTCTTTAGTGCTTAATCCTGCTGCTAAACATAGCATAGGAAGTAGATTTTCTTTAGATAATTTATTTAGGTTAGTATCATAATCCCCTTCGCCAATTATAAATAATTCACCATTAAAATTTATTTCATATCCTGTGCTTATTAAATAATTTCCACCTCTTGTTATAAGTGCAGGCACTATTATTTTTTTACTTGTCTTTAGATTACAATTGCCTAAATCAATGCCTATTGTCTCCATACAACCTCCTGATTTTATAAATTACTGGCTACTTTGTTGCCTTTTGTTATATATGTATTCATAAATATAAAATATATTCCTATTTGTGAATTATTTTTACATTTAGAAATTGTATTAAAAGATAAAGGCCCTTAATCTTCAAGGTACCAGATATCTTCCACCTTTAGATTAAGAGCCTTTGATATTTTTAATATTGTTTCTATATTGCCTTGTTGCTTATTGCTTTCTATTTGGCTATAAGTACTGGGCTTAACTCCTAGTAATTTGCAAAACTCATTTGAGTTCATCATGTATTCTTTCATTCGAATTTCTTTTAATCTATTCTTAACCACTCCCCTCACCTCTTTATTATTTTAACATATTATGTAAATTTAATATATAGGAGCTAATTTATTAACTCCTATATATATTTACTTAATTCCAGTAAAATCTTTTATAAATTTTATGTCTTTCACTATTTAGTATTATTTAATTCTTTTAATTTACTCTGATAAGCTTTTAAAGCTTCCTTATGCATTTTTTTATCAAAGTCATTAGTGTCTGTCTTAATTACATTCTTTAATGCTTTGATAGTCCTTTCAATCTTAGCAATATCATCTGGAACGCATACTTTTAATTTACCATTCTTATTTTTCATAACATCCTCCTAATATCTTAACTCTAATCTTTTTTTACTTCTTATATTAATCACAACCATATCATCTTTAGTTTTATAGATTAATTTGTAATCCACTGGATTAAGTCCATAAAATCTTAATACCCTTTCCATTTATCCACCTTCTAATTAAATTATTTAATTGTATTTTACAATTATTTATTTGTTAAGTCAATATTTATACAAATATTTATTTGTATAAATTAATGTTTTATTTTATAATATCAATTAAAAGGGGGCGGTATATTGGATATTGCTAAAGAAATAAAAAAGATATTAATAGATAAAGATATGACATTAACAGATCTTGCCGAAAAATTAGGTGTTACTCAGCAAAATGTTAGTGCAAAATTGAAAAAAAATGATATGAGAATATCTGAAATTGAAAAAATAGCATCTTTACTTGATTACGATGTTGATATTAAATTTAAGCAAAAAAATAAAGGCTAAGGAATTACCCTTAGCCTTTTTTTATCCTAATCTAATTTTTAATGCATTAAGTGGTGCACCTTGAGTATTTTGACATTGTGCAACTCCATAATTAGTTTTACAAGCATTTTCCCACCATTTATAACCAGAAACATCTCCTGGAGAAGATACCCAGTAATATACTTTTTTATTATCATGCTTAATTTTAATTGCAGTTATTGGAGAATCAAAAATTATTTTGCCACTTCCCTTTTTAGTTATCCATTCTCCAGCTGATTGAACTGACCATGTTAAAGGCTCATCTGTATATATTTCAACTCCATAGATATTTTTATAATCATTAGTAGTACTTTCATCCATGTTATACCATTCACTTGTCACTGATGCCTTACCATCTCTATACATTGTTCTTAAATTAATTTTACCTTTCATATCATACACCCCTTCAATATATTCAATATTTTCTTGCATTTCTTTATAAGTACCATTGTAGTATTCAATTACCCACTCTTTAAATTGCTTCCAATTCTCTTCACCTTTAACATATGGATTATTAGGTGACATATCCAAAGGACATTGTTTATAAGTAGCATCGTAATGTCTTACAACTCTTTCAATTGGAACATTATATTGTTTCATATAGTAAGCTACTATTTCGGCAGTATTTTTTTTAGTTTTTTCTGACACATTTAAAGATTCATCACAACAACACATTTCAATATTTAATGAATTATAATTAGTTATTCCATTAGGATATACTCCATAACCTTGATTATCTCCAACTGCCCATGCTCCATGGCAATGATCTATTGATAAATACCATTCAGAATCATTTACAAATTCATGTGCTGAACCAGCTTTTGATAAATCATTATTTTTTTGATTTAATGCAAAGTTCTTTATTGGTGCAAAATAACCTGTATAGTGAACAACTATATATTTAACTTCATTAGAATTAGGATAAAAATTCTTATTAGTCTTTAAACTATCATTCCTTAGTAACATTTAAATTCTCCTTTCTGCATAAAAAAAGACTTAGATATAAACCTAAGTCTTACTCTTTATTAATTAATTTATCACTTACACCAGGAATGTAAGCTTTAGTGTTCTCTGTAGGATCGTTTAGTAATCCAAGCAAGATTAATATGCTGCATATAGTTTGTACAATTCCGATAATCTTATCAGAATCTATATCAAATCCAAACTGACATAATAAACTAACAATTAATGCAGTCAATGAAATAATTGTACCTTTATTATTTAATCTTATTGCAATTGATTTTAATACTTTTGACATTTTACATCTCTCCCTTATCATTTAAATAATGAAACTAGCATTGTTATTACTGCGCCTATAATTGCACATACAAACCATTTCTGGTTGCTTTCTAAGTCTGATATTCTGTTATTTGCCACTTTTAATTTTTCTTCGAATGTCTCCATCTTTAAGTCACTTCTCATACTTATATTTTCAAGCATCCCCTTCATTTCAATTATGTTCTCACGAATTTCTTGGATTACATCTGCTTCATTCAATGTTGCACCTACCTTCATTGATTTTTTTGTATTAAAAAAGGATCACAGCATTTTGTAATCCTTGTGAATAAAATTTTTAATTATGTCTATACTTAAAATAAATATTAATCATATTTAGCATTATTCTACTTTTAGACCAGGTAAAAATTAAGCCTGGTCTTTTTCAGCTTCTTTTAAATCAAGCAATTCTACAAGTTCTTTATATTCATCAGCCGTTATTCTGTTTCCCATTAGAAATACATCTAATATTTCCATCATAGCTTCTTTGCTTTCATATCTTCCTCCTTCTATTATTTTTTTTGCTTGAGTATAAGTTTTTGTGTTTGGCATTTTGCATCTTCCTTTCTTTTTGTGAATTTATTTAAGAATAACTAAGCTAGTCCTAATTCTAGCATTGTTATTCTTAAATCATTATCTAAAAGATAATCCCCATGTTCTTTTTCAACTTCAAGGAGTTTATCTTTTAATTCTGCTTTTTCTTCCTCTAAGGTTTTTATTTTAGCAGTTAATTCTTCAACCTTATTTTTAGGAATTTCATCATCTAAAAAAAGCCCCCAAATTTCGTAAGGGACTTCTTCATAATCATTTGGATTATAATTATCTGGGACATAAATAAAATCATTAAAAAAAGTTCTATTTTTATCTGTTATCTTATTTCCTTCTTTAGCCTTTAATTTCATCTAATCCTCCTTTTTAATTACCAGCGTAAAGAGTATATCCCTTAGCTGTTAATTGATTTGCATATGTTTCAGGGATGTAATCTATTTTAGTACCTACACATATTTTTTTTGCTATTCCAGTTGATGAATTATCAGGGAATATACTTACAAAACTTTCCCAAGTTGAATCTGATAATTTGGAAGTATTACACCCTGCAAAAATCACATAATTATTAAGATCGTCCCCAAAATAAACTGTTCCTTTAAATTCAATATTAAGTAATTTATTTAATGCGCTGAACCATTTCCACCCATAAGTACGCCAAAAATCATTTGTTATATAATTTGAATTAAAATCTTTAAACGATTGAGTAAATGATACGTTGAAATTTTCAATGTTTGATAAATTAATACATCCACTTATAGAAGACACAGACGCAGAAGAATAAGGAACATTATTTGTTCCTGTTTTATACCATGATTCGTTTATTGATGGAACATAAAATTCTTCAACGCTAGAACAGTTTGTAATGTATTGAACAAAATATGCAGCATTTGGGAAAGCTAATAGTGGTATTTCCCTCAAAGAAGAACAACCATAAAATAATCCAGAAGGTTGAATTATTTTTGAAGTGTCCCAAGTATTTATTCCTACTATCTCTATCAACTTACCACAATTTTTAAAAAAGTCATATATATACTTGTTATTTGCAACATCTGCATTGGTAACATCTATTGAGGTTACATTAATATAACCAGAAAAAGCATTTGCATATCCAGAATGAAAATCAGAAATTTTTATAAAACCACCACTTGAGTTGGTCGTGTATTTACTTACATTTAATACTTTTGTTACTATAGTTTTTAATAAATTGCTATTTCCAGGTATAAAAGATTTATACTTAATTTTATATTCCCCGTCTGTATTATACGTATGAGAAAGCTCAGCATTAACTGTTCCGTCTCCCCAATTTATTAGAACGTTTTTACCATAAGTATTGGTATCAGAATAGAGATTTACAGATAAGCCATCTTGTAATGACGTATCTATAATCATTATTGTTGTATAATCTTTCTCAAAACCATATCCACCCCAATCAATAGGTACTTCATCAAGTCCATCACAAGTATAATTATCACATTTAACAATATTAATACTACCTGCGTAACAATTTGTCGTAGTCAAATAATTAATATATCTTTGTTTCCAATTGGAAGAAATCTCTAGCATATTACTACAATTATTAAAACATTCAACAACATCACTAGACACAAGTGGCAATGTAAAATCTTTTATTAACGATGAATTTTTAAACGCTTTTGTAAATATAACCTTTTTGCCCCATATAACATTATCTAAAATAATCTCATTTATTTTGATATTTTCAAACCAACTTGTAAAATCAGTGAAAGCACTTAAATCACTATTAGTTAAATCTAAAATAAAATTATTACCGCCATTAAATATACCTGGCTTTATAAAATTAGGACTAGTTATAATAGAGTTTGCTAAATTCAGCATAAGTCCTGCTTTTGTACCAGTTATAAAGTTATTGTAAGTGCAAGTACTAGAACCTACAGTACCTATCATTTTTAATTCAGTTAAACTTGTAGCTCCGTAACATAAATTATCCATTGCATTACAGTTACTTAAATTACTTTTACTTAAGTCTAGCAATGTTAATAAAGCACAATTCTTAATTAATGATTTAATTGAAATTGGATTTCCTAATGTTAATTTTTCTAGTGTAGTTAATTTACTACATCCTTCAACTAGACTATCAACTATTTTACTATTTACTGTTGCTTCAAGTGTTGTTAACTTACTACAATTCTTTAATAATCCAGTAGCATTTTGAGAATTAACAACTAAGTTAATTACTGAAACTAGATTATTATTATCGGACAACATTCCCTCACAACTTGATGTTGTAGCTGGAATATTAAGATTTTTTACTGTAGTAATATTAGGACATTTAGCAAATGTATATCTCATACTGCAATTAGAACCAAGTCTTATATTATTAAGTATGCTTGTATCTGACACTATAGTGCTATAGAAACAATAATCTAAGTTTATAACTCCGTTAAGTCGTTCTGTTATTGGTAATACACACCTTGGATCACTAAAGAAAGCATTATAGAAACAATAACTTAAATCTTTTTGAGTTAAATCATTATTAACTATAATTTCTAATATATCTAAATCCACTCCATTGAAGAATTTTGCAAGACTTCCAGTATAATTACTTAAGTCAAGTGTTCCTACTGGCTGTAAATAACTATAATTAATACCATCTCTATTTATATTAAAATTTGGATTAACAGTTGTAGGAGATAAGTCAAAGTTTATAGCAGCAGGAACATTAACCAATGCCCCTAAATCTATATCTTTCATTTTCATTCCCTGTAAGTCTATTCCTACAAAGTCTTTATCCTCATATCTAATAGCAACTGGTAATACTCCTTCTGTATTTATTTCACAACATCTACTACTCCAAATATTTTTTATACTAGAAAATCCTGTACCATATTCACTAGTGAAATATAAATGCTCTACTGATAAAGGTAAAACTATAGTTTCCAATCCATGAATAACACAATTACTGGAAAGACTATTTAAATTTGTTGCTCCTGTTAAATTTAATAAAGCTCCATTAGCGAATGTAATTTCATAATCATTACTAGAGCAATTCATTGTAATATCAGTAAGTGCTGGACAATAAGATATTCCCATATATTGAAGAGTTGAAGTTCCTCCAACTTCTAACATATCATCAAAACCTAAAGATTTTAATTTGAACATATTTTCTAGCTTTAATACTTTTAATCTTTGGAAACCATCTAAAGATATTTCTTCAAAATCTAAAGCATTTCTAATAGTTAAGTTTTGACAATATTTCATACTTATCCATGTTTTACTAATAGCTGAATTATTACTTGTATTCAATTTTTTTATGCTTGGACATTCTTGTATATCTACTGTATACAATGAAGTTGGAATTTCAGCTCCACTATTACCATAAGGTAACCCAACAACTTCTAATAAAGTTTGCTTTATTAATTGGACCTCTTGAATTGATTTAGGGTAATATATTTCTTTTAATGAACCCCCACTTGTATTCAATAGCACACCAGTTAAAGCTGTATCATAAATATTTAAATAGCTTAAATACTTACATTTAGAAACATCAAGAACTGAACCAGTTGCAGTTACAGTACCAAGAGTAGAACATCCACTTAAATCTAATTTTCTTAGATATTTATTATTTGATACATTAACATTGTAGAGCTTATCTGAATGTATCTCTACATTATTTAACTTAGTTGCATTGGCTAAGATACAGGAACTAGGCCTTAGATTACTTATGCCTTCTAATTCTTTGATGTATTGAGCATGATAAATTATTACTTCCTGATCCGTTGCAGTTGTTGAGGTATAGTAGAAGGTTTTTGTTTCTCCTCTTTTCAATTTAAATGTTTGAGTTCCACCATCTGCATTACTCCATTTAACTGAAAAATACAACGGAATATAAGGTGTAACGCTAAACTCAACATATCCAGTTTTATTCATACGAATAGTAACTTGGTCATCTTGAGATGTAAAGTAGCCCATCATTGAATCCACATATGCAATTCTTTCTCTAAGCCATCTTTTTACTAGAAGTTCCTTACTACCATGACAACAATAAGTGTAAAGACTTCCAAAGTCTAAGTATTTAACTTGAGCGTCATCATTATAATATTTAGCAGGAATAACTTCTATTTGATTTTGAACTACATATTTTAATAAGTTATCTAAAGTAAATCTTCCTTGTCTCATTAAAGCCCATTCTTCTTTAAGTTCCGAAGCAAAGTAATTCATTACCTTAGTCCATAAGTTAGAGTTGCTTGTATTAAAAGAACCTTCCTCTATTTCTACATCAGGCTCGATAGTAAGATACCCTGAATTGTCAATTCCTAGACAAGTATCCAAATCATAGAAAGTAGGATACCAAACTTTTCCATCAAAAGTAGTAATCTTCATATTTTTACCAAGTGAGTCAACCCCACCAATCATCAATACTGTTAATAAGTATCTGAACAGGTATTCTTTATTAAAATGTTCACTTATTGTTTCTCTAAATAGGTCCTGCTCTGCAACAGAAACCCATTCAACTAATGTTTTGACTTCACTAAAAGTATCGCTATCGCTTGTCCTATTACCATATATTAGATTAAAATCTCTTGCATAGTAATCTCTTTCATTAATGTTAGCTGAACTTTCTGTATTATCTCCATAACGATAGAATGCTCCAGCTGAAGTATTACTGTTTGAATTAATTTCATATACCAGCATATTAGGATATTTTTTATAATCATATCCATAAGATTCAGTTGAATATCTATCATGGTTAAAATTGTATACTCCAAGATATTCTCCGTTCATATATACAACAATTGGGAAACCTGCGATAGTAGTTCTCATAGCTGGATTTTCTAACTGTGGTGGCAACTTAGTATCATAAACATTATCATTAATAAAGTTAGCCATTCCAGTATTGTTACCATGAGAAGATTCAATATAATCCGCTTTAAGACAGAATACCGAATCTGGCATTGCATTTCCTTCACCATAGGGATTGTACATCATTGGATTTCCGTATTCGTCCTTTAAATAGATTGTATAATTATGGCGTACATATTGGAGTGATGATGTTCCTTGTATCTTAACTGGATTATTTTGAATACCAGTATTGAAACTTGCTCCATACTTTTCTTCATTAGGTGAAGTATATTGTATTCTCATATCAACGGTTTGATATGGTGTCATATTGGTAATGTCACCCCATAAATCCATTCTAGGTAAAGTAGTATTATTATAGTTAAAATTATAAGCTTCTTCTTGTTTTTCTAAATCTGTAATAGTTGCTAAGTGAGTTTTCAAAACTTCATCTGATGTTAAAGCATGACCCCACACTCTAAATCTTTTAATATTATTTGTTCCACAGTTTTCACCTTTAGTGGAGTTTAAATATATATAATTTGTATGTGAAAAATCTTCAAAGGTAGCATTATTACCACTTCCACTATCTGACAAAAACATGATACGTGATAAGATACCATTTATATAAGTTTTGCAGAACTTATTTTCTCTATCTATAACCCAAGTTAAATGTATCTGACCACTATTTTCATCTAAAGATACTTTTCCAGAACTTGCACCACTATTAGATGATGACACTATTGCTTGTCTTATATCTGCAAATACTCCTTTAAATGGCTTAATTTCTCCTTCTGCCATTTCGTCAGTAATAAATGTATAATCTAAAACTCTAGCATCTTCATTACCTGAATTTATTGGAGTATAAATTAAATCTATAGTTGATCCTTTCTTAGCATTAGTTTCCCAAGGGCTATAAGGAATTTCTATATAAGCATTATTATCACAGACTACTGTATCATCAATGAAACCATTGGTACTAAAGTTAAAATTAATCATTTTAGCATGTCTATCATTACCACTGCTATCTAACCATAATCCGCTGTTACTATCTTGATTAGATTTACCAACTGCATTTAAATCCATCCATAAATCATCTGTTATATCTTCAATAGGAGTATACTCACCTTTAATTATTGAAAAATACATATCAATAGATTTATTTTCAGCACCATCTTTACTTACAACTCTTACAGTTACTTTATGTTCTCCAACTGCAGCTTTATTTAATGTCCAATAATAACTACCAACTGTTAATTCTTGTGTTTTCTCTAATACATCATCTAAGAATATATATACATCAAATAATTCTGTACTTTTTTTAGAAAGTCTATAATTAATAGAAATTGGAACTCCATAAGTATATTCACTTCCATCAACAAATGTAGTGGAAAGATATAACTCAGTAGTTGAAGTTATAACTAAGTTAAATGCTATAGTTGATGATGTATATTTATCAACCGTAGCGTACATAGAAACAGTATGAGTACCTAATGTTGAGACATATTTTCCTAAGTCCAATTGATTATATCCATTTTTAGAAGGTATATTATATTCCGTTCCATCTATAGTAAGATGTAAAATTATATCTCCATTAATACCAGTTTCAATATTATAAGGCATTACTATACTATCTGTTATTCCATAGTCAACCTCGTAGTCAAATGTAGTAGTTACAGTAATACCACCTGCTATAACATTCCATTCTAATTGATTTGAAACAAGGCCTGCCCTATCTTTAACATATATAGCCACCTTATTATCAGTTTGAGTTAGATATTTCCCAGCAATTTTTAAATTGTTATTTCCTTGTTTAACACTAAGATAATCAACTTCCATATTATTAACTAATATATAAGCTGTTCCTGTACCTCCTGAAGGTGAACTAAAGAATATTGGAATAGTTAAATCTTGTCCTTTTTCTATAGCACAATTTGTAAATGTTGATGTAATGGTAGGAACTATAGAACCACCGCCTCCACCACCACCTCCATTGGCTTCAATATACTCAACTCTTTCCTCTAAATCATTATAATTTTTACTTAAATTATTAATAGAAGTAGTATGAGATTCTATTTTTTTAGTATTTGTAGTTACCTGCTGCTTTAACTCTAATATACCTTCATTATTAGATAACTTTTGTGAAATTTCTCTTAATGCAGCTTCTACATTTTTATTTTCAAAGTTATCTTCTAAATCAAGTAATGCTATATCTTTTGCTTGGATAGGAACCCATATAAATTGTCCAGTTACTGGATCTTTAACTTTTATCTTCATACTGTCCTCCTTTAAACAAATTAAAAAATAAGCTCTAGGAAATCCTAGAACTTATTTTTTTATGCTCTATCTGATAAATTTATTGTAATTTCATCAATTAGTTCTCTTGTTACATCTGTTTCACCTAATGCTGGAGAATACTCATACTCAGTTCCATTAATTATTTTAGTAGCTTTAGCTCCCGTTATTTGCCATGACTTAACAGTTATACTGTCTTTAGTAATTTTAATAGTGCAGTAATTAGGTTTTTTAACTGTATTAGCAACTTTACACCACCATGCTAAACCATTCGATGCGCCATTAGAATTAAAATCATATCCATCAACGGCCTCTGTTGGGTATTTAGTTATAGTAGTTTCTTTCCCACTATTTTTCCATCCACTAGATGAGCATTGAATATAAACAGTACCATTTGCTTTATCCTCAGTATGGTTTATTCCTGTACCACCTGTTAAAGCATTAGGAAGTTGAGTTTCATCTACATAAGCTGTAGTAGCCTTTTTAGTAAAATTATAATAATCATTATAACTTTGTATTCCCCCTGCTTCAGTAACTGCTTGCATTCCAGTATAAAGAGAATAACTTCTCGTATAGCAATGATTATGTCCACAACAAACTAAATCTACTTTATGTTTTTCAAATATAGGAGTAAATACTTGAACTCTCTTAGTTCTTACACAAGTAAAAGGTGATAAATGCATAAATACAATTGTAAAATCTGGTTTATTACCACCTGAATTTAATGACGTTAAATATTCATCTAACCACTTTGCTTGATCCAGTAAAAATGCATCAGTAGATTGATAATTTCCTAATGCGCCATAACCTGATACATAATCATAATCAGTGTTGCTATTAAGACATATAAATTCTGTATTTCCTTGTCTAAAATGATAAACAGAATTTGCCCATTGATTTTCATTGGTAAAGAAGTTAGCAAAACATTGACCATACTTCTTTTCTAATAAATCATTGTTACCCATTGTAGCCATTATAGGAACTCTTTTATTCATACCTTGTAAACTATCAAAGTACCAAGTATACTCTGGTCTCCTACGCCCATTCTGACTTATATCACCTGTTTCTAATATCCAATCAAAAGTAGGCTTTCCACTTTCATCAATTTCCCATTCATTAATTATCCTATCAAATACATTTGCAAATGCATTCATTTCTTCTTTAATCCAGCTTTGTTCATCAGAACACCATAAAATATTAATTTCATCACCATTTGCAGTGTTATAAGTTTTTACTTCAAACTTTTCTTCTTCACTCCAATATCCCTCATTGCCAACTTTATAAATATATTCACCATCATCTAAGTTTTTAATAATGCATGAATGTTTAGATACTGCACAATCAGGATGTTGTAAGAATGTAGTTTCAGCTTTTACAGTTTTAAAATCAACATCTCCAACTTTTTTATATTTTACATATCCATCTTTCATTATTTGAGACTGCCATGTAAAAGTTCTTGTATTAACTTCTTCACCAAATCCTAAAACAAATGCATTAGCTGTGTTCCAATTATACTGCTCTGCTGAAACAAACATATCCCAGTGTCCTTCCTTAGAACTTCTAGGTCTATATTTTTCTACTTCACAAGTAGAGTAGTCTATAATTTCACAATCACTTGCATTATCTCCTGTACCATTTGAGTAACCTGATATATCTAATGCAGTTCCCCCGTTATAAAAATCTATTCTTCTGCAAGCACAATTTTTAGACATTCCGAATCTATAATTAGTTTCATATGCTGCTACTGTATGTGTAGATGTATCAGTTCCCCCACAACCCATAAGGTCAACATATGCTGGTTGTTTTTGTGATACCCCTAAATTATCTACAATAGCTCTTAATGGATTTACTGCAGGTGTTTCATTTCCTATTGAAATATATACACTCATACCATTACTAGAAAACTTTTTAGGATTTCCATTAGTATCAAGGAAAAGTTGGTCATAATCCTCTATCTTAAGACGGCAATCATCTTTATAAATAGAATTGTGTTCAGCTCCTCTAATTAAAAAACTTGAATATGGGGGAATAATCCCTTGTAGTTCTAAACTTTCCCAAGCACTTGTTCCAGACTTATACCATAAATATAAACCTTTTAAATTTAATTCTTCTTTATTTAAATTATAAAGTTCTATAAAACTATGTGATACAGCAGTCCCGGTTAAATTCTCTCCACCTCCCCACATTTGATTTATGATTAAAGCTTGATATTTCCCTTCAAGATTGTTATCAACACTTGGTGGATTAGCTGTAAATGCTTCACTTTTTATAGCCTTGGCTTTACCTTCACTATCTACATAAACCCTATATAAATTACCATCTAATCCATTAAGCTCAACATATTCACCTGTTAAATTATCAGCGCCCTTTAATAAGCTAACTTCAACTAATTTAGCTTCAGTCCCGTCTATAACCATTATTTTATCTGTACTATTTACACTAGCTTTTTGAGATAATTCAGTTATTTTAGTACCTGTAACATTTGTAGCCACTTTATCACTCCTTTATTTCTCCATTGTTATATAATAAATAATCACCATTATTTAGCAGTAAAGGTGAGTTGTTATCTAGTAAAATAGCACCTTTTATTTCCACTGTTCCAGCTGTAGATTCAGTTGTTACTTTTCCATTCTCATACAATAAAACTGCACCATCATTTAATAAAAGTGGAGTTCCATCATCTAATAAAATAGCTCCAGTAACAGAAATATTATCTTCGCCTATACCTCCAGCAGATGAAATGCTACCATTTCCATAAAGCATATAGGATTCATCATTAAACAATAAAGGCGTTCCATCTGGTAATAATACAGCACCGGTAATAGTAACGACTTCTTCATCTGGGTCCGGAACAACTATTTGCCCTTGTTTTAATGCTTCAATTTCAGCTTTTAATATAATATTATCAGCTTCTAATGCATCTATTTTCCCTTTAAGAAATTTAAACATAGCTTGTATTTCTTCTAATACAGTTCCTGAAATATTGTTATTAGCTTCACCAATATCATCATTAGTATCTATATACACAACTACATTTTCATCTTCAGGTTCTTCATTTCCTGCATAAACAGTAGAAGTACATTCACCACTTCCTGGTTCTAAATTTTCAAGATAGGTTTCAAGATCACTTCCATCTTTCATCTCAACATCACATGCATCAATTAATTTGAAAGTTCCACCATTTTTCTGTTTAATCTTATCAATTAATTCAATAGCCATTTAATCACCTACCCTACTACTACTGTTGTATTTCCTAGGTTGCTATTAGTAGATTTCCAAATATCATAACTTTCAGAATATCCGAACTTATTAACAAAACTTATAGTATTAATCTTATTAAAACCTCCACTAAATCCCCCTACAGTAAAAGTAGGTGTTCCAAATCTAGTAGGAATAGCAAAGAATATATATTGCCCTGGCCCACAATTAACTGTAAAATTACATGCTCTGCTATTGGTTAAAGTTTTATTTAAAGACAAAATAAAATCACTATCATAAGTTTCAGAATTAGAAACTCCATAATAGCGACCATTATAAAAGTTTATACTTGTAGTTTTATTTACAGTAGTTTTTCCATCACTTACTTCTAGTTTGAAAGAAGTATTTGAGGAAATTTCCTTTTCAATTGTATATTTTCTTAATTCAGTATCAATTAAGACATTATCTAACTTTTGATAAGTAGGTGTTTTATTATAACTCCAATTTAGTATTAATCCAATTAGTTTTTCTCCTAACTCTGCTGTAGATTTAGAAATTGAAAAATTATTAATTGTAATAGCTTTATAAAGCAATTCATCTAACATTTGTGTATGTTCATATATTGCAGCTTCAATTCTATTTAACTTATCGGCGGTAATTAAATCACCTGTTTTCCATTCTTCATATCCTAATTCTACCTCTGCATAGGTAATTGAATTACCTGCAACTACAGACCTTCCTACAACAGCATACCCAACTCTTGCAATATCTTCCTCTAGATCTTCATCAAATAAAGCTATCGGCTCTGCTACTTCATATTCAAATGGTGGAGTATGTAAAATCTCCTTGCTACCATCTTCTTGAAATTCAATGATTACTAATTGTAATTGGAATACGCCAATATCTTTTGTATAATTCGAGTTTAGCTTAAACACTACTCTATTATCAGCAATAATAGTGCCAGATTTTTTTTCATTACCTGCAAGTATGTATACTTTAACCTTCTCACTATCTACTGGAAGCATCCCATTAATAACTTCCTGCGAGTCTATCTCACTAATCATTGAACTTGATATTGAAAAGCTTAGATTTAAGCAATCACCCTTATAGAATCTTAATTTTTTATCAAGCTTGACTTTATAGCCATTCGCATCAATTCCAACTTTGCTTATAATACTCATTCTGACTCACCTATTGGATTTTCAATTGAATAGGTTGCAGGTGGAATGTGGAATTTACAATCATCTGAATCATAGCAAATAATCTGAAAGCTATATTCTCCAGTTTCAGTTGTATGCTCAGGAAGTATTTTAAACTGGACTCTATTATCTACTATTTTAGTACTTTCTAATGTTGGAGTTCCATTAGGTGTTACAAGCCTAAGTTTCACAGTTTCTAACTGATCTATAGGAAGTGTTTCTTCAGCTTCAACTCCATTTATAGAACTTATTATACTATTAAGCAATGTGAACTCCACAAAAACGCTATCCCCTTTATATAATTGCAATTTTGGTGATAACTTTGATTTATAACCATTTATAGTTAATGTTGTCTTAATAATCATTTGCTCACTTCCCCCCTTTTTTATAAATAAAAAAGAGCTTTGCACTCTCGCAAAACTCTTATTATTTATCTATTAATATTCTAACATATAAAATACCAACATAATATTCTAATTTTATTCTTTTTTTATTCAGATTTAAAAAGCTTTTCTCTTAAGAAATCATCTAAATATATACAAAACACAGATAGTATAAACCATATTATAGTAAATGGTAGGCATATTTGACCTAAAAAATTAAATGGAACATTTGAATAGTCCCAAATATTCCATCCTAGCAATATATTTACTATGTATCCTATTATAAATTCTAATATAGTTACTATTAAGGCGCCATATATGCCTTGTTTCAATACACTGATAGTTTTATTTTTTTCATTCAACAAGCCAATAATAACACCACATAACCCACCTAGAAAAAACATACTCCAATGGCTATATCCTCTATATAGAACTTCAATTATATAATACATAAAACCATAAATAAAAAATAATATACTACTCATCATAGTTTTCTTCATCATTGCTAACACCAACTTTTGCATAATCTATCTCAATCATTTCAACTTCTTCTTTATTTTTACATTCCATTATTTTAACTTCTATATCTTGTTGATAGCGTATAAATGGGTATACATATGATTGCATCTGAAATGATAAAATTGTTAATTCATCAATAGTCCATTCCTCACATGGTTGTCCCATACTATTCCACATACACTTATATTTAGTATTACTTTGAATTGATAAATTATAAAGTGAAAGAGTTTGAACCAACTGATTTTGTTTATCTTTAGTACAGGTATAATATTTTTCAACATTATTTTTTACCGAACTTAGTAAAGGATGTTCATTTAAATAAGTTTCTAATAGCGACTTACTTTCTTTAATTTTATCCCCTTGTATTTCTATCAAAGTTTTCTTTTTGCCAGCTTCTTTGTAATATTCTTGTTCACAATCACTTGTAATAACTTTATTAAATAATTCATATTCTTTATCAGGATCTTCTACAATAGACCCTTCATAAAATCTTACTATATTCATAAATATCCCCTTAATATTTTTCCGCAATGCAAATAGTAAAATCTATTCCTATGGTAGTTTCGTTTGGAAATTTATTCTCTATAAAAGCATAACATCCACTACTTCCTATTCCTCCAATCCCATATTGGCCTATCTTAGAACTACCTTGATTTAACCAAACCCATTTATTTAATCCAATAAAATTAATTGTAGCATCTATTACATTGCTTGTGTTTACAGCATCATAAAAAGGAATCCAAATACCTCCATTGTTGTTATTGGTTCCAGCGTTTAGGTTTTCCCACGCTGACTTCCACTCTGCAGCAGTAAGACTACACTTTAAATATTGCCTTTTAATTTTAGCTTCTTTATTTGTTTCTATTGTTATTGATTTAACTACCCCACTGCCTGAGTATTCTCTTCTTGTAGATTTATTTGCTTCCAAATCTGATACTTTATTTTCTAGTTGATGTATTGAAGTATCTAAAGACTCAACTTTATACTGACCAGAAGTAGAAAATCTTAAGTCAGTAATATTATTAGCTTGAATTGAGCTTACATTACTTCCTACTAAAACCTTTGCTAAAACTATCTGGTTACTTCCAGCAGTTGGAGTTGTTGGATTAGCACTAGCCGAACCAGTTACTACTTTAATACTTCCAGTTGATGATAAATCTGCTACTATTAGATCATAACGGTTGTAGTTTGTAGTATTAGCACTAATAGTTACATTTACTGTAGTTGTGCTATTTAAGAATTTACCATTATATGAACATTGACCACTTGCAACATTTACACTTAAATTTGGACTTGCTTTAGCACTCACACTTAATCCATTTGAATATATTGTTTTTTCTTTTAGATTCTTACCATTAATTGCAATATGATCTGTTGTGTAATATTTAATCTCGCCAGTAGAATCAGCATATGGAAAAAGCTTTATAGCCATTTAATCATCCCCTTAAAATCTATATTTTTGCACGCTATTTTCTCTGAAATAACAATTACCTAAAGTAACTATCATTGTTTCTTTAGTAGGTTTTATTTTATAATCTAATACCTTTATAGAGGTATCCATTTTTAAACTACTTAATTTAAGTGTTACAACATCACCTTTTTTTACATTGAAAATATTAAAAGTCCCACTATTACTTACTTCTAAAGTAAGTGATAAAATAGGACTACTGCATTTTTCCAACTCCCTTTTTACATACTCATCAAGTGTTGCCTGTATGTGAATATCATTAACACTTAATTCCTTGCTATGAAGGCCATAAAGGGCTATACTATCTTCATCTTTGGCTTCGCTTATTAATGTTACTTCTACATCGCTATCATCTTCAGTATAGGTATTTTTAGCAATAACATGATTATATATCTCTCCACTGGTACTTATATTAATTGTATCTACTACATTTACTTCATCATTTATCTCATAGTAAGTTTTGTTACTCCCTATGCTTGTACTAAGATTAAGCTCTCTTTTTTCATTTATATCCCAATAATAATTACTATCTGTAGTAAACTCATCTAACTTATCATAAAAATTATCATTCCAATTGATAATTCTTTCTGTTTCTAGAGTATTTGATTGAGCTTCTCCTTGTCTTATACCAGTGTCCATATATGAGTTTATATTAGATAACATGGAGTAAATTACTTTATCATACGTGCCTCTTAGTGTTGTAGAGCCTTGAGTAATATATTGAGTGAACATTCTGTCTTGTACTTTTCTTCCATACCCATAACATTCAACTTCTAAATCACTTCCATTTGGAATTGAATTATAAATTACACCATACCACTCTAAAATTTCTTTATTATCTTCGATTCTATAAATTTCTACATCATTTCCGATTCTATAATTTCTGTCATTAGTTTTATCAGCATAGTACGGAACATTTATAATAGCTTTTCCTATGCCATTTACAGTAAATCCATACTCTATATCTGAAATCTCATAAACTTCATCTAGAATACAATGCGAAGAATCATATAACTTTATAAAAAACTCCATAGTTAATAACTCTCCTTCCACTTAATTTTTACTTCTGCAGTACCTTCATAACTTACGTTAAGTACATTTTCTCCATTAATAAGTGAAATCCAAACCCCATTTTTACATGATAATAAATCAACCTTTTTCCCTAATGAATTTATCTTATATACGCCTCTTGATTCTTTTCTACAATCAATATATATAACTTCTTCAGTGTTTAAATCAGTATTGATATTAAATACTTCGTTTGTGGTTAAATTAGATACAGTTATACTATTTGTTTCACCTTTTATTTCTATCAATGGATACACAGTTTTATAACCTTCATTAATTACTACACCTTCATTCCCTTTAACAACTTCATTGAAAGTATATCCTTCTACTGGAAAGCTGTATCCTAAAGGTGATAAACTATATCCACCTTCATATTGCATCTCTAAAGTTAATTCGTTAAAATCTCTTTTTTCTATGTTTGAACTACATATTTTACAGATGATACTACAATTGCCAAAGTCGTCATAAGCTACACTTTCTTTGAGGATTTTACAAGAAAATATATCATTAAACTCATCTATTTTGAACTCTAAATCTATTTCTCCTTGATCCAAGATATAATTTAATTGAAGTAATGCTTTAAAATTATCCTTAAGCTTATAAACATTTATGGTTATTGTTTTTGCGTTTCTTTTTATTAAGCCAGGCTTTTCACCATCAGTTATAAGGTTGCTTGTATTATTTGTATTTTCGCTATCAAATAATCCCTTTATATCTGCACTATAATTTTCAGATGGCATAATCTGCAAACCACCTAAAATAATTTTATCGAAAGTAAACACTACTATGCCACCTCCTATTTAACACTTTCAAATGTTCTTTTTATCATATTTAAATTAGCTTTTTTTGAACCTTGATCTACAAAATTCATAACATCTGCATGAATTGACCTTCCAGTTTCTAACTTATCAATCTTTTTAACTAAAACATCTAATTTAGCATTAGTATTATTTATTGCATTTACAACATCATCATTAGATGAACTATCCATGCCTCTTAAAATATCACTAGTTTGCCTTGCATTATAAATAGTTTCTCCACCTTCTAATCCAACTACTGACCTTGAAGTATATAAACTTGCACTATCATTCCCTAATACTAACTCTGGCCCATATTCTGCAACTGAAGATATACCAGGCATTGCATTTTCAGTTCCAGTTGCATAGTTGTTTTTTTCTTCTTCTATTGATACTGGCCCACCTAAAGGCGTATTGCCATTTTGATAAACATTGATTGATATATCTTTTCTACTAGGTAAACTATTAACTCTATTTTGTATGTCTCCAAGAATAGTTATTGCTCCATCGCCATCCACATTAACTCTATAAGTTCTACCATCTAAATCAATAAGAGCTGATTTTGTACCATTAGCGTTATCTGTTACATTTCTAAGTGAGCCAATTACATCACCATTAGCATTAACAATTCTACCAGTTGAGTCAACCCATGCTTGCCCCATTGCTATTGCTACCGCTACCGTTGAATCTTGTAAATTATACCATTCCCTAGCTTCATTAGTTAATGATTCAGCTATTTCTTCTGTCATAGCTTTTACTTTCCCCGTCTGAATATCGTATATCCCTACTAATTGACCTGTTGTTTCATCTACTTTTGCATATACCATATCCCATGTTCCAGTAGTAGTATTATATAAAGTTGTAAGTCCAGTTTCTGTTATAGCTTGTGTATTAGCATAGTATTGTAAATCTTTATTTAATAATTCTTCATAATGTCTATCTTTTCTGCTTTTTACATTTCCTGAATATAAATCTATTTGGTCAACCAAATCTCCATAATGTTCTCTTACATAATCAATATCTTTACTATAATACTCACGATTAACTTCAAGTTCTTTATCTCTATCTTTTTCTAATTGTTCTATTTGAGCTTCTGCTGCAATTCTAGTTTCATAATCCATTTCTCCTAAATGGTTTTTTAAATACTCAATTTGAGTATTATAATTAGCTAAAACATCTTTATTTTGTTCATCATATTTCTCACGCCTGTTCTTAACTAACTCTGAAAGCCCTTCTAAATCTAAATCATTAGATTCTAAAATAAATTCTTGTTGAGCTCTTATTCTTTCATATTCATTATCAGCTAGACAATCTAATTCAATTTGCTTTATTTTTGCATATCTATTCTGAATTTGATTAATTTCTTGCTCAGTAAGTTCTCCTCCATTAGCAGTCCTATTTGCAATTATTTGATTAATTTCTTCTTGAAGTTGAGAAGCTTTAGCTGTCATTTGATCCTGCTGTGTTTGATACCAAGTTAATATTTTGCTTTCATTTTCATTTATAACACCATCTACTGAGAACATTTCACTCATAGCATCTTGTGTGGCACCATACTTTTCTTCAATAGCTTCAAGGCAACTCTGGAAAGCACCATCTACCCTGCTAACTAAATTATTTGCTTCTTCCTGAGTAAATGTATTATCTAATGTGGTATCATGCAATACCATTTTAAAATCAGCTAAATCTCTTTTACTTTCATAAATTGCATCTTGTAAGTCTTTATTAACATCTGTTATATCATCAAATGTATAACCTAATTCTTGCAATTCTTCTTTCGTATAAACTGTTTCTCCTTGTAGTGAAGCTAAAGCTCTTTCAAATAATCCCATATTTTCTTTTGAATCAAGCACAGTGCCATTCATCAAATCTTGGTTTTTCTTCCATAAAAGTACTCCAGCTGCTACTGTTCCAACAACAACACCCAACGGAGTAAGCACACTTGACATTGCAACTACTGCTCCACTTGCTGCACTAAATATATTAACTAATGCACCAATACCAGTAACTAATTTTCCAATTACACTTATTACTGGTCCGGCCGCAGCTGCTATAAGACCAAACTTAACAATTGATTTTTGAGTTCCTTCATCTAACTTATTGAAAGATGAAACAGTATTAGTTATACCTTTAACTATATCAGTTAAAGCAGGCATCAATTTTTCACCAATAGCAATTCCAGCACCTTCTAATGCAGATTTTAATTGTGTTATTTTACCTTTTAAGTTATCTTGCATAGTTTCAGCCATTTTTGCAGTTGCACCATCACAATTATTAATTGCATTTGTTAATTTATTATAATCTTCTTCACTGGTATTAATAATTGCCAAATATCCTGACATAGCTTCTGTACCAAATATTTGTGCAGCTAATTGAGATTTCTGAGCTTCATCTAAACCACTAAATGCACTTCTTAAAGTATCCATTGTTTCTGTTAATGTTTTAGATGTTCCATCAGTATTCATTATTGCTAAGTTTAAATCTTCTAGTCCTTCCTCGGACCTATCAACCCACAATCCAATTTTGCTTAATGCAGCAACAACAGTGTCACTAGGTTTTAATAACTGAGCAAGTCCAGATCTTAAAGTTGTACCTGCTTGACTAGCTTTAATTCCGTTATTTGCAAGTATTCCTAGTGCAACGGCCGTCTCTTCAATAGAGTAATTCATTGAACCAGCAACTGGTGCTATGTATTTAAATGATTCTCCAAGCATACTTACATTAGTATTTGCATTACTACTTGCAGCTGCTAATACATCAGCAAAATGTCCACTATCACTTGCACTTAATCCAAATGCTGTTAAAGCATCAGTCACAATGTCTGATACGACTCCAAGATTTTCACCACTTGCAGCTGCTAAATCCATTATTCCTGTTATACCAGCAAGCATATCTGTCGTTTTCCATCCAGCCATAGCCATATAACTAAATGCTTCACTTGCTTCTGTTGCACTAAACTTAGTGTTTGCCCCTAACTCTTTAGCTTTTGCACTTAAGAGTTCCATATCTTCCCCAGTAGCACCTGAAATAGCTTGTACTTGTGACATTCCTTCTTCAAAGTCAGCAGCAACTTTAACACTTGCAGCACCGATTGCTGTTACTGCTGGTGTAAGTGTTTTTGTCAATGTTCCTCCAACACTTGTACTTGCTCCACCTAAAGCTTCTATTCTATCTCCAGAGCTTTGAGTGTTATCCATAAATGTATTAAGCTGTTGTGTAGCAGTTTGTATGCCTTGTGTAAATCCATTGTAATTAAGATTTAAATAAGCTTCTGCTGTACCAACATTAATACTCATTCTTCTCACCTCTTTTCTTGATAGAACAAAAAAAGAGCCTTCTTACGAAAGCTCTTTTTAAATTTATATATTTAATTATCTATTAACTTTTACTTTAAATTCCTTATTCTCATCAGTCATTCTTGAGAAACTTATATAAACATATTCTGTATTAACATCTCTCAACTTCCAAGTATATGTTTTAATTACCTTTTCGCCCTTAGCTACATCAACATCATAATTAGTCATATCATTATCCCAGCCAGTAGACATTACCTCTAAAATGTAATTACTATCATCTTTTACCTTTAGATCTCTAGCCTCAATTGCTACGCAACCTGTTTCTACTTCATTACCACTACTGTCTAATGCTCTCCCATTAAATGAAATGTTATCTATCTCGAAGGTAATTTTCAATCTTTGATCATTATTAGTATCCCCAGAATGAACTCCTAAATACTCAGCACTTAAAACAGTAAATTCATATTGACCTTTTTCTGTGTCAGCTAGGAATTTTTCTCCTTCATTAAGATACTCAGTTTCTACAATTTCATTTGAAGTAGTATTTTCATCAGTACTTGTTTCAACATTATCTTGAGAATCAATAGTTACTGTTTTATCTGCAGTTTCGTTTTTATTTGCTGTATTTCCACAACCTACAAGACTAATTCCCATTAGTAAAATAATTAATAATTTTTTCATTCATTAAACCCCTTTATTTAATTTATCATTAATAATTATTCTACATTTTATGAAATTTTCCTTTATTTTTTATACTTCTTCAAATTTTCTTGCATTGCTGCAATTAATTCAGAGTTATTTGTTCTCTTTTCTTCAATTACATCATTCCATTTAGGCTTGTTAATCCAGTATTCTTCTATATATTGTTTTCCATTTCGAGTTACTTCCCTAGTAGATTTATTAGACAGTATATACATACATGCTTCATCAAATTTAAATGCTTCTGCTGTATTTTCTATCCCCATAACCTTACTAGGTCTTTCATTATACTTTTCGCTTATTCTCAGTATTCTTAATATTTGACTGCTTTGTACGAAAGGATATAAGCCCATTTAACCCCACTTGTGTAAAGTTAAATATTTGCATTAATTGTAAATCTGTCAACTCTAAACCTATTTCCTGTAATTCTTCAAAAGTAGGCTCCACCATGGCAGCTTTTGCAACAATAGTGAATAATTCATTTCTTTCTTTTAAGCTAACAACATCTCTTTTATCACTAGATCCATTAAAAACAATATAAGCTGCATTTAATAATTCATTTGGTATTTGTCCATTTCCTGCTAAATTTAATAAGCTTGGCCTTTTTAATTTGCAAATAAACGGCGTTTCATCCCAACCTGGTAACTCTACCTCAATTCCTTTTGATAACTTCTTTAATTCCTCTATTTTTGTAACTGCCATGTGTTACCCTCCTTCTATTCTGGTAATCCTTCTAAAATTGTTAAGTCATAAGGTGCTCTCCCAGATGGTGTTCTTGATGAAATTGTATATGATGGTGTCATAAACTCTCCATCTTTAAATGAGAATGACGCTGGTTTTCCTTTGCATGAAGGGAAACTAAATTTTGCATATTTCTTAGTTTCTCCATCTATATCCTTTTCTTCAGAATAGATGTTAAGAGTAAATAATGTTCTTTTAACCGGCTTACCAACTACCGGAGGATTGTATCCAGTAACTTTATTCTCACTCTTTACCAGCGTACCACCATCTACAATTGCAAGTACTTCTGGAATAAAGTTTGCATTCTTCATATTAATATCTGATCCATACTGAATATCTTCAGTTCTATTAACAGCATGAATTACATTCTTTGTTCTATGAATAGTTTCTTGCCCTTCACTTGTTACAGCAGTATATGTAGCTTCATCTGCTGTATCAAATCTATATGTTTTTGAAACCTCTTCCTCTGTAATTATTTCAGCTCTTACGATATTTACTAAAGGAATTTCTGTTAAATTTTCAACTGACATAATATCACCTCTTATACTAATTTTCTTTTAACTTCATACATAACTGAAAATGTTAATGCTTTCTTATCATTATCAGTTATAATTGATGTTTCACTTCCTGTATATTTAATAGATTTACAATCTTTTAATATACTGATAACCTGCTTTTTGAAGTCATTACACTTCATGAATTCATTTTCTGGTACAAAAAAAATGATGTCTATATAGCTAGTACCATTAATACCATTATCGCTATTAGTTCCATCATCTTTTAATACAACATATTTTCTTAAGCATTCACCTTTATGCTGTCCTATAAAATAAGTATCAATCCCATTAGCACTTAGTAAATCAAATACCTTTATAATCATTTAATTATACTCACCCACCCTCTCACAATCTCAGGTCCTAACTTCTTTATAGTAGGATTTAAAATTGCATATTTCTTTTCATGGGCTAGCTCTAACCATTTAAAATGAGGTGTGTGCCCTGCAATAGTAATTTTCTGATTATTGCCATGTGAATTAACTGTAGAATCTATAGTCTGCCTTGAATTACCAGTAATATCATGCCACTTAGCATTACTCTTTGCATAATTAACCATCTTTTCACCTGATACTTCTGCATATTTTCTAGTTCCTACTTTAACTTTCATTTCAAAATTTCCTAAGCCTTTAAAAATATCTGAACAATCTAATTTAAAACTCATACTACTTCATACTCACTATTATTTTTAGTGATAATTAAATCTTTAATAGACATACCATCTTGCTTTTCTAATTTCATCAGGCAATATATTTTCATATTCTCTCCTGGATCTATTACTTTGTAGCAAATATCATCTATAAAAATATAATCTTTTTGTTCTATAGCTGCAGTTTTTTCATTATAGACTGCTATAAAGTTTTTATAAGACTTAGGAAGTTCAAGCCCATTATTAGTTAATTCAATTGTAGATTTTGTATTACTTTCATCACTATATAAAACACCTTCTATTTCACAAATTTTACTGTAAGCTTCTAACTCTTTATACTTGCTGTATTTTTCCCTTACAACAATACCTACAGATGGCATTTGCTTTATAGCTTGTGCAACTTTCTTTTTAACATAATCCTTATTTATGGCCACACTAACACCTTCTCATCCTAGTTTTATATCCAGTTGTAGAAGATGAATTACCACTTGCATTTAATTTCTTTGATTTTTCAAGATATTGTACTGCTAACTGTACCCAAAAAGCACTACCAGGTGATTCTATTTCAATAGGCCCTACTTTTACAGATGTATCACCATCAGCTTTTAAATAGCATAACTCACTAGCCGTTTTATAAACATCATTATTATTTTCCTTTAAAAACTCTTCCAATGTATCTTCATCAAAGTATGGATACTTATCTTCTAAAAGTAGTATCTTTAATTTTTCTATTTGGTCCATATTCCCCTCCTAAAATAGATAGAGGGAATTGCTCCCCTCTTATTAATATACCTTTGCAATTAACATTCCTTTAGGATTGTCTAGTTGTGGCATACCTATCATAGATACTTTTGTATCAACTGTTACTGGATCCTCATTTACCATAGTTGTTATTGCTATTGCTGTTTTAACAACTGATGTATCAATCTTTTTAGAACCATATATTTTATCATACTCTTCTGGAGTGAATGAGTACTTTGATTTCCCTAAAGTACCTTCTGGGATAAATGAAATTCTTCCATCTTCATAGAAGTTTTGTGATTCACCATCTTCATTAATGAATGAACCATCTACAAACGCAACTGATAAACCAAATCTGCTCTTTAAGTAATTTAAAAATTCAATTTGAGTAATAATTAAGTTTGAAGTAGGAGTAACTGCAATCATTCTATTTGCCATATCATTTTTAATAGCTGTATTAATCATTATTGTATTTTCAAAAGTTTCCTCTGTCATAATAAGACGAGTAGGCTTTTTTCTACCAGCCTTAACAAATATTTTTTGCCATTTAAGGATATCTCCTATAATATCAGCAGATGCAACATTCCATTTTTTATCGCTATTTAATGTAATCTTTTGATTTGCAGGAATGTTGAAATCTACTACAACATCACCTTCATCTGTTACAAGGTTAATTGCACCAAATTGAATTACTTGAGCTCTCATTCTTCTCATTTGATTAATACCACCATCAACCAAATTCGCATAGTTATCAAATACTTTCTTCATTAGATGTTCAATAATCGTTTGATTCCCACTATTTTTGGCTTGAATAATATCTCTTCTTGTCTTTTCGTTGATACCTATTGATTCTTTGAAAAATGGCATTTCATGCTTTTTAATGTCTACACTTGCATTCAATGCTCTCTTTTTAGCAGCCACATCGAATTGAGATACCTTTAATACTTGTACTCTTTCATCTTCTGCTTCAGCTTGTTCAATTTCCATGCTTAACTGTTTATCATCTGGGAATAATACACTATCTAACGTGCTTTCTGCTGGTAATTTATTAATATATAATGCAATGTTCTCTGAGTTTAAAAATTCTTTTAAATCCATTTATATCACCTCTTACTTTTATAAAAATTTGATCATATTTAATGCAGCTTTTTCATATTCGCTTACTGTTCCTGAAGTATATTCATTTATCCTTGCTTCACTTAAAAATCCAAAGATACATACTGAACCTATCTCAGTACCTGTAGAATTGTTAAAATCTACATCATTCACTAATACTCCATAAGCTGTTGAAGCAGCACTTGAGCTTCCTTCAGTTGCTATAGAACCATCCTTAGCAATTCTTGTACCTGCTGGTAATATTCCATTTACTAATTTTGAATTTACTGTTGTTTTGGTTAATTTAATATTTACATTCATAAAATTAGAACCAGCAACAGCAAATATATCCTTTTGTTTAGTTCCTACTGAATAACTTGATTGTCTCACTTAAAACACTCCTTATTTAAAAAACTTATCTACTTCATGTGCTGTATTTATCTCAGCTGTCTTTGTCTCAACCATTCTATCAACAAAAGTTTTATTTTCACCTTTATTGTCATGGCTACCTTTTCCTCCACCTGTTGTAAAGTCCGGTGCTCCAGGCACTTCCTTTTCAAACAAGAATGAATTTTCTTCTTTAATAGTCTTTAGTTGCTCATCTAATCCTACTATCTTACCATCTTCATACTTGATCTTCTCCATATCTAATAAAGCTTTAACTAGCTTAGTGTTTTTAGACTTAGAACCTTTTAAGGCATCTTCTAAAGCATAGTTAAAATCTTTTTCTGTTAAGGCCTTTTCATAATTGGCCTTAGTAGTTTCAAACTTAGATATTTCATCTTTAAGCTTTGTATTATCAATTTCTAAAGCTTTTAAGTTTTTAATAGTATCATTAGCACTAGTTAATTGAGTTTCTAAATCCTCTTTTTTCTCTTTCAACTTAGCATAGCGAGTATCAATATTCTCTTCGCTAGTTGTATAGATTTTGTTTTCTTTCATAGATTTAGTAATAGCCTTTATTTGGTCATCACTAAGCCCTTGAGCTTTTAATAATTCTTTAAAATCCATATTGTACCTCCCTACGATTTTTACATCTTTTCTGATGAATAGTTGGTATTAGAATTGTTCTTTTACATCTGCAACTCTAAAAAAGATATAATAAAAAGCCTTAGTTTCCTAAGACTTTACCGATAATTTCAAAGCACTTTTGTCAAAATTCATATTTTTAATAGACTTAATACAATGCTTGAAAATTTTATCTCTTGTTTTTGCATTTTTACATTTACCGCCCCAAATAGCTATAGAGTGTATTTTTCTAAACTCTGGTGCAAATTTATATAAATCAAATTCCACAACAAAATTAGCCATGATTTATCACTCTCACTTTATTTCTCAAAAAATTTTATAAATCTAGCATTTAATTCAATATTTCTATTCTTTAAATCTTCTGCCTTTTTATTTATCTCTTCAAGATCCTGAAATGTAAGTTCTTTCTTTTTCGATTCTTCATAAAGTCTTTGAATCTCTTTAGCATTATCTTGCATTTCTCTATTTTGATATGCAATTAAATACTCATGCTTACACTTAGGACATTTAAAGTACATCTTTGATATATCCTCTGTAACCTTAACTGTCTTTATTTTATTTTGAGTTAACTTAAACTCTTTTTCACATAAATCACATACTATTTTCTTCATCATGCCACCAACTTATCTAATTTAGAATTACTTGCCCCATGTATCCAATCATTTATTTCACTTGCTATATCTTCTAAATCCTTTGTAATAACACTGGTCATATAGCACATACAGTTAGGATGTTGAAGAGGTACATTACTCTTTTTAAATACTCCTTGACCTAAACCATAATCATTCTGATTTGCATATTCATCACATATATCACCATAAGGCATTCTGCTACCATGAGCATTTGATAAATTCCACTTAATACCTTCAACATAAGGATTTCTTTTTGCTTTACTTATAAACTCAGCTTGATAAACTTGACTGATAGTTGTCCTTATAAGTCTAAGTGAAGAATTTTCAATCTTACCATATGTCTTAGTTATATCTCCTACTTTAGAATTAACTCTTTTTCTAGGATTAACATATTGTTCTAATCTTTTCGCTATTTCTTTATAGCTATTCTTCTCCACAATGCCCTCTAGTAAGATTTCTCTTATGTTGTTGTATGTTTTATCACTATAACCCCAAATACGCTCAGATAAGCTCCTATTATCTTTATAGAATGAACCTCTTATTATTCTGTTTATTATTTTAATGTCACTTGAATAAATTATATCTAGAAGCTCCTTATCAATATCAAGGTTGTATTTGCCATTTATGAAGCTAAAAAAGTCTCCATCTATTTCAGCAGCTAACTTTGATGATTCATTGATAGAATTTTTAGAAAGATTGATTAACTCATTGTTTAATGAATTTATTTCACTTTTCAAATACTTTTCATAGTCACTTAACCATGCTCTGGTAGCTGCTCCATTAGTCTTAGGAATCTTACTTATTATGTTATTAGCGCATTTAATATAGAGCTTCCTTATTTCTCTTATACTTTCATCAGTAAGATTATTTCTTTTCTTTATACTTTCAATAACTAGCTGTTCATAAATTTTTTGACTACTCATCATCTAAATCACGAACCTTTTCATCTTCCTCTTCCATATTCTTAATTCCATCTTTTTTAGTGTCACTATCATCATCAGAATAATTTGCAGTAGCAAACTCTGACATTTCAGTACCTGCAAATTCACTTTGCTCTTTAAGTATTTCTTGGTAAGCTCCAACAAAATCATCTTCATTACTAAATTCTTTAAGATAAGATTTAACTGATCTAACTTTATTACTTACTTCAGAAATAGCCATTGTCTTTTTCTCTTCTTCATCTGAAGGAATAGGATAATTATGATTAAAAATAAGAGTAAACTCTAAATCATTCCACTTAGGATTAAATCCTGGAAGTTTAGCTTCTTGTGCTATTGAAATAATATATCTTATTACTTCTTCAAGTACAGGGCCCCAATCATTCCACTTTTCTTCACATCTTGCTATCAAGTCATTATAAAGATACCTCATAGCCTTGGCTGATGGAATATTATTCATATCATCTAAACTAGGCATATCTAAGATAAAATTCATATCTTTTTCAGCTCTATCTAAATATGTCTCAACTGCATTAATTCCAGTTAAACTATATTCTGACTTGCTTATAGTTGCCTGCTTACCTTCTGTTAAAGCTTGTGCATCAGTATGTATAGCTCTTAATGCTCCTGGTGCAACTTCAAACTTATTTACATCATCTTCATTACCATCTACTACATTTTCAGTTCCAAATAAACCGAATTTAATTGCATCTGCTGCATCTGATATTGTTTTATTATATTGATTTTGAATAGGCTTTAAATCATGTAAATCAGTTTCCCCAAATTCTTCTCCAAGTTCTCCACCATTCTTAATTAACCATACTGGTATCTTATTTATATCAAACCCTATCTCTTGTTCTTGCTCTTCAATTGGATTTAATAAATCACTTCCATTAAATTTTTGCTTGCAATATACAGCTTTTTCAGGCTCATTTTCTTCGACTTTTTTATAGTAGAATTTATGAATATAATATATTTTTTTATCCTCTTCATTCTCATGGTAGACATTATTTAAATCTTCCTGAAAAAATCTAGCCTCCATTACTTGGCCATCAATTTCCTTATATGAAAAGTTTTCAATATCTTCATATCTTAGATTAAGCTTACCTTTTCCAGCAGCTGCTCTAAGCATTACTCTTTTCTTAATTGTAGACATCAAGAAAGCTTGTCTTGTCTTTTTCCAAAATAGATTCTTTCTAAGTGTATCATCTATGAACTTTCTAAGTTCCTCAGCTGTTTCTTTTTGTTTTTTATCAGCTGGAATAATAAGAATATCTGGCTCCTTACTAAACATCCATCTAGCTTGCTTTCTTAGAAGAGGCTTGACCTTATTTCTTATATCTTGAGTAGGTATGTAATCTACATCATCTTTCTCTTCCCAGTTTTGTCCCCAGTATGAAGGTTTCTTAAGTGCAATATCTCTATCTTCACATGCCCCTCTGTAAAAATAATAATCAAATTCTACTTTTCTTCTTTCTGATTTCTCCCTTGAATCTAAGTTTAAAAGTGTTTCTTTAATCGTACTCATTAGAAAATAACACCTCCTCTTTTATTTCTAGTATTGTTTTTAATGACATTTCTACCCTTCTTATATAGCTTGTCATCATATTTTTGCTCTTTTAAATTTGATACTTCATAACCATCTAATCCGTACCAAATAGCACTAAAAGTATGTGGATCTATATTGAATTCATCCTCAATTATTTCTCCATCTTTATTTTCAGCAAATGTTAAATCTTCAAGTTCATTTATAGTATTGGTACAATTGCTAGAACAAACTATTTTTTTAAATCTTTTGACTTTCTTAGTGTTTTGAAGTCTTGAGCCTGGGAATTTCTTAGCTCCAAGCATGTTAAAACCTTCTTGCCTGTAAAAGCTAATGGTTTTAGGTTCTGCACTATCTGCCCTTATTAATTCCTTACTTTCTTTAAATTCAGCAATTTCTATAGCTGTCTTATCATCTGTCATTTGATTTTTATAATATTCCCAATAAATATATAAAATCTTTTCTTCATCATCTATAGCCATTCTAATTAACGCATTATATGAAGTTTCAAATCCAAAGTCCATTCCAACTCTTTTAATACATTTATTAATTTTCTTAATACTTGTAATAACTTCATGATGAGGACGTACTTCAAATTGTGGTAAAACTCTTTTCCCATTAATTCCAAATTGGCCTTTTCTAGCTATTCTATATAAGTCCGGATCATATACTTTAAGTTCTTCCAATTGCTCTATATAACTTACTGGTAAAAATAAATTATCGTCAGCAGTTGAATGATGATAATACGTATCTTTTATAACTATAGTCTTTTCTTTATATAATTGCTTATCATCTAGTATGAAAACACCATTCTTTGAATCATTAAAAAAGTGTTTATAACACCAATTACTTTTAGAAACTGGATTAGTTGAAAGTATCATATGTAGTTTTAATGTGGGATGCCTTAATCTTCCCAGTAATTCCTTAAATCCTGCATATTTAACCTCAGAACACTCTTCTATCCATATCAAAGAGACATTATTAATTGATTTAAGCTTTGCTGGTTTATCCATACCTTTAAAAATAATCTTACTACCATTTGGAAATCTTATTTGCATAGGAGATGTAATACATCTTACTCTATCATCAATTCCTAAATCTATTATTATTTCCTCTAGTAATGAATAGCACGAATCTCTTATAGTATCATAGACCTCTCGAACTACTAATGCTGTTCGCTTTTCTTCTAACAATTTAAGTATTATCTTAGTTGCTATATGGTAGCTCTTAGAAGAACCATAACCACCAACTAAAAAATAGTTTTTATAATTCCAATCAAATATAAAATCTTCAAAACGTGGATTAACTTCTTTTTCAATCATTACTAATCCCTCTCTTTTCTCTTGATTAATATTTCTATTGGTTTATCCTTATCTGTATTAACTAGCTTATCAACTTCACCTTTAAGTTTATCTATTCTTAACTTTTGTTCAAGTGTTCCTTCTCCATAGTGTTTATCAATCCATTCTAAAGCTTTCATTTTATCATGGAGTTTTACTTTTACACCATCTTTACCCTCTGATATCTCACTTATAATTGTTGTATCAACATCTTTACTTTTATTCAAATTAACCACATTATACTTTCTAGTCTTTTGTTCTCCTGTTTCAGGATCAATTACTGGTTGATAGCTACCATCTTCATTCATTTTCCAAATCTTTTGCTCTTCATGTCCAAAGCTTAAATAATCTCCTATATCAGCAAATGCAATTCTCATGTAAGTTTCAAATAATCTTTTATTTAACAGTTTAGCCTCTACTTCCTGCTCCTCTAAACACTCTTTAGTAAGTCTATCTATTTCTTTTTTAATGTTAGGTTTTTTTAGGTTTTTACATCCTTCTACTTTAGCTGTAGCATAACTACAATCATAAGCTTTCTTATATGCCTTAGTAGCATTAAAATCTTCAATATAATAAATGCAAAAAAGCCTTTGCCTATCATTTAATTCAGTATTCTCTATTACCTCCTTAACCTCATCTGCAATTGGCTCTCTCTTTATACTTTTATTATTAACTTTTTTATTCGAACGTTCATTATTATTTTGCGAACGTTCGCTATCCCATCCGTATGTTTTCTTCCATCTACGGACAGTCCCATCTGGTATATCTAGCTCTCTAGATATCTCTATAAGCTTATACCCTTTTTTATATAACTCATAAGCTTCGCTTACTTTTTCATTAGGTGCCCTTGCCATTACATCTACACCACCCGCTCCTGGAATTAAACTATATATTATACATTCATTAAGTAATACCCATTATGAGTAGTCTTTACCTTCTTACCTAATTTCCTTAATTTCTTTGCTTCAATCTTACTAATCTTTTTCATATTATGTTTACCTACCTTATATCTATTTAATTTGCTTTAATGCACCTTTTTCTCTTTTATATACTGCATGTTCCATACATTCTCTTGCATCATCTGTACTTCCAACTACATTTACTTTTTTACTACTACAATGAGAACATACTAAGAACCCATTTAAATCAACCTGTCTAAACAAAACTATTGTAGTCTTTTTGCACTTATTACATTTTAAAATTAAATATTCCTTTT
The DNA here is from genome assembly GCA_000435835.1 of Clostridium sp. CAG:221. Classification (GTDB taxonomy): domain Bacteria; phylum Bacillota; class Clostridia; order Clostridiales; family Clostridiaceae; genus Clostridium. The sequence continues at coordinate 75,239 of FR883428.1, read as the reverse complement.
CCATACGCCCTCACCCCCTCATAAAAAGCATAATAAAAAGCACCTGCTTACTTGCAGATGCTCTTTACTCGTATCAATTGTATTGGCTAGAATAATAATGATAAAATCATCTATAAATATTTTACCATATTTTTTAAACTACATTACCCTTATTTTATGCACTTTTTATGCAGTTATTTAATTAATTCTTTCATAATACTTTCACTTCCAAATATTCCTTGTACCGAAGCAGTACCACAAAGTACCGTATTTTAGTACCGCTTATTTGGTCCTCTTCCAATCTTCCCATCTATTTATATCAGCTATTATCTTCTGTTTAATCCTGTTTACTTGACTCTGACTTATGTTAAGTTCCTCTGAAATCTGTTGCTCTTTCTTTTTAAACTTATACTTTAATTCTATTAGCTTGTACCATTCTGAATTAAGTGATTGAATATTATATTCTAATATAGCATTATCTAATTCTATCTTGTCTATTAGCCCCAACAGTTCTTCTTTCTCTAATTCTTTTTCATGCTTTCTCTTTATCTTTAAGTCAGTAATTCTCATTACTTCTCTTTCAGCATAACTCATTCCATCACTTGAAGTTTGCACTCTTTCATCAAATGAAGGGCTTGAGCTTTCTTCCTCTAATGTTATATTGCAGGTCCTTAAATCATTGTCTATCTTTTCTATCTGCTTATCTAATATTTTTATCTGATGTTTTAAAGCATCTATTCTCTTTTCTTTATTAAAATAATTATAAAGCATCTCTTCTATTTTTTTAAATTCTTTATTCCCTTTATCCCCATTTCTATTATCCATATTCTCACCCTTTGCATTATTTATTAAATTCAAACTTCTCTCCAGTTCTCTTATTCACAAATATAAACACCTCTGGAGTATCTCTTTCTGCTAAGAACTCTCTTGGATCCATACCATTCTCTATAACTATTTTCTTTTGTTCTCTAGTGAGCTTTTTTAACTTCTTCATAAATCCTCCTATTTTCTATGAATTATGAACTAATATCCTAATCTATTGTCATACTCAATGCTTGCTTTTAATATATCTTTTCTATCATCTTCTGTTACTTCAATAACTTTCTCATAAGTTTTTTCAAATATGTCTGGTTTACATGGATAAAATTCACCATTAATACCTTTTATTACGTAATCCCCAACTTTAGCTTCCATAACTCCTTCTAATGTTTTTATATATAATTTATTACAAGCCCTACCTATTTCCCCACTTTTTAATTGAGGTAATAACCATTCAACACTTTCGTCAGTTCCATCAAATTTAACAGCTTCTATTTCAACTGGTTTTTTTCTATATTTACTCATTTTTACACCTCTATAATTTAATTCTCATTTTAAACAATTACTGTTATAACTCTATAAAGCTTAATTGATAGGGTTTTAAACTACTCTTATCTTCATCTTTTAAAAAGTCATCTATCTCTAATTGATTGCCTTTTATCTCTTCTATATTATCCTCTTTACTCTCTTGCTCAATAGATAATTTCATCTGCCCATTATCTTGAAAATTCTTTTTGCATTTATAATTAGTTCTCTGCTTATAAGTTCCTGTTACCCTACATTTACCCCTACACAGCTTTTTACCACTGTTGCTTATCTTTTGCTGATAGTGAATACAAAAGTTACATGTATTCCTATCAGTCAAAGTTTTTCTTGATGTATCCATTAGAATGGCATATCTCCATCATCTACTGGTGTCATATCACTATCAAATCCCATATCTCCAAATGCATCATTATTATCATTACCTGGATTGCTATTTCCTGTGCTTGAATTATTTCCATTACCTTTTGATAAAAAGCTTACTCCATTAATCATATCTGCAACTACTTCTGTAACATATCTCTTAGTACCATCTTTTGCATCATAAGATCTAGTTGTAATTCTACCACTTATAGCAATTTGACTACCTTTTATCATATATTGAGCTGTATTCTCAGCTTGTTTTCCCCATATTACTACTGGTATAAAATCTGCTCCTTTCTCACCAGTTTTGCTATTATAATTATCAACTGCTAAAGTTAATGTTGTTACTGCTGTTCCATTACCTGGAGTATATCTAAGCTCCGGATCCTTTGTTAATCTTCCAATTAAAATTACCTTATTCATGTTTCTACCTCTTTTCTTATTTTTATTTTTCACATCTAACTACAAACTCAGTATGGCCATGGCTTATATTCCCACGTATTTTCCTTATTAATTTTTTATCATTTGATGCATAGCTTGTCTTTATCAAACAGTTATCAACCACTTTGTAAATTCTGTACATCCTACATCCCCCTATTTCTTAATTTTATTGAATTGTTCGTTATTTAAATTTACACCCTTCACAATATGATATATCATCTACTCCATCACCTAGGTTGTAATTTATACAAATTCTACAATTTAGTTCTTTTAAATCTTTCCCACAAAATGGGCAATAATATATTTTTATTGGTTTTGTAACCGCCATTCCAGATAAATATGCTATTCTTATCTTCAATATATTCCTATTTTCTTCATCTAGTATTAAAGATAAATCTTCATCACCTATACTTGTCATCAACTTTTTATTTTCTTCGCAAAACTTACACATTGTATTTCCTCCATAACTTCACATTTTATTCAAATTGTTTATTAAAATAGTTATTTTATTCTAACTATTGCTCTTACAGTTTCTTTACTTTCTTTACGAATACAAGGTACAATCTTTTCAATTGTAAATTTATCAACCCTACCAGTTCTATATACTTTACGAACTTCAATATCTAAATTTTCATCAAATTCACTAAGCTCTCTTATTAAGTCTTTTATTTTCATTTTCTATATCCCTTTCCTTGCAATATTAATGAATTGTGAATTAATCTAAATCTCTACCATTAAGAAAATCACCTTTCTTTTCCCAATAATAAAATCTAGTTGTTTTCTTTGTAGGCTCACCTAAAGCAAGTAATACCTTAGGTGGAATTGTATATATCTGTTTTACTCCCACTTTAAATCTAGTCCAATTTTCTTTGTTTTTAGTAAACAACGTCATTTCCACTTCTCTTCTCTCCTTCGCAATATATTCAAATTGTTCGCTACTCAATTTCTCTTGCTAACAATTCACAATCATCATAATCTACCATAGTTGCTTCAAATAATAGTTTTCTACCATTATTAAATATAATAACTATGCTTTTCTCATTAACTCTTTTAATTTTATAAACATCTTTCCCTCTAATTCCTTTAGCCATTTTTAATATCCTTTCATATTAGCATTTTAATCGCCTACTAACTCCAATCTATATACTTGCTTTGCATCAGGATATTTTTCTCTATCAACTTCACTTAAGAACATCTTTATTGGTCTTACATAAGTTTCACATGTTCCATATAACGCTTTATATAAAACCATAGTTTCTAATGTTTCAGTATGAATTACTGTTCCTAATACTAGATATTCCTTACCTTTAAAATGTCTTACCTTTCTCCCTATTAACTCATCAATTCTTAATGCTTCCACTACATCTAATTCTTCCATATTAATCCTCTCCATTCTTTTTTATTTCTTTATCTTTTTCATTTATCTTAATTAATAAGTCTGCTAATATAATTCCACTCTTAGTTAATTCAGGATCATCTTTAATTAAATCATTTTGATTTAATGTCCTTAGCTGATTTCGTGAAATTAATATTAAATTATTAATATCAAAATTACTTTTATCCCTATCTAAAAACATAACTACATATCCCTTTGGAATTTCTCCATAATGTTCTTCGTATATTATCCTATGTTTAAATTTCCAAACATTAGGATCCTTAACTTTTATTTCTGTATATCCATCTTCAGTTATTCTTTCAGTGCCAACTGGCTTATAACTCTGTGGTATATTACCCTTTTTGTAAGATGTCTTATTAGCTTTCATAAGCCCCTTAGTCCCTTTGTTAAAAGGAATATTACCTTTGGGAAAGTGTCCAGTAAATCCTGTATTTAATTTATGTCTAGCTATAGCTGCTTTTATTTGCCCTATATTAAATTCATACTCAAACTTTGCATTCATTAATTCTACTATTTCTTTATAATGCCTTCCTGATGTTATTTCTCTTAAATAATCCTTTTCTTCATCGCTCCATTTGTGAGCAACTCTTAGTGTCCTTGCCATATACTTTACCCTTCTAACATTGGTGGTAATTTTTTATCTTCACCTATATAGTCCTTCTTTAATTTTTGAGCTTTTAATACTAGTTGCCCGTTATTTATTATTTGTGCTGCTACTCCTGCTATAGCCTTAGCTCTATCTATTTCTTGATATAATTCAGCCTCAGTAATCTCTTCATCATTTAATCTTTCCAGTGCCATAAATAAGTGATCATTTAAATCTGTTAACTTATTTTTCATTTTATACCCTCCAATACATTATTAATTATTAAACTGAATTTGATTATTTGCTCCAATAATCATATATCCTAATTCCTTATTTGGCTCCCACTTCTTTATATAATCTATTGCTGCTTCATAATCTTTTTTAGCTGTATCCTTATAACTTGCAACATGAAAAACTTGCTTATATCTTTTCCATAGATTACTGAATACTTTCTTACTAAGCTCTTTATATGCTGGAGTATCTTTTCCTCCTAAAACATCAACCAATCTTTCTTTTGCAATTCTTTGAATAACTTCTTGTTGGCCATAATCAATAGTCATTGTATTCTCTAAATTAGTTACTTTCTTATCAACTTCTAGTAACTTTTTATCGTGATCCTTTAGAACTTCAAATTGAAGTTCTAACATCTGCATAGGAGTTAATTGTTTCTGTTCTTTTAGTGTAGCCTCCATCTTATTAAAAGCTTCTATATACCTTAGCTTCCAATCCAATGCTTCTGAACCATTGAACCCCATTACTAATAAACTGAAACCATCTCTTGTTAATAAATACTCTTTATAATTTTTACCAGTACCTGCTTTATAGCTGCTTTCTATAAACATTTTGGTCACAGCTGAATTTTCAGCTTTGATATTTTCAATAGCTTGAACAACATTTTTATGTTGCTTCCCAAAATTTTCTGCAATTTGTCTGCTACTAACTACTAATTCTCCATCAAATTGATTTACTACTATTTCCCCGTTATTATTTTCTATTACTTCATCGCCAATAATTATTTTAGCCATCTGTATTTCCTCCTATAAAACTTCCTTCAATACTTTTCTTAATAGCTCATTTTCCTTTTGCAACTCATCATTCTTACTCTCTATCTGCTGCATCCATTCTGCTAACTCTCTATTTCTTATGATAAGCTCATTAGTTTTCTTTTCTGCTTCCTTATATCTAGCTTCATACTCCACAATTAAATTAGCTTGATTTTTCATATTTCTTTATCCTCCTATCTGGTTACAGCTTTTAATATGTTCCCATCAAGATCTACAATCTCTCCAGTAAGCATATTAAGTTTAGCTTTTACCTTTTTACCATTTTGTTTATAAGAACAGCTTGTCCAGTTCTGCTTGTCCTCTACTTCCTTGTTTATTTCTAATGCCTTACCTGCATATTCTTCAAATTTTTTGGTATTTCCATTAAGCAATTGAACTATGCTCCTCATGCAATAACTTGCGCATTCTTTTGTAACACCTTTGTTTAATAAACTCTCATTAACCATTTATGATTCCCCCTAAAAATACACTTTTAATAATTCCTTTACAACATTATGTAAAGTTTATCTTTTGTGCTTTAATATTTTCATCCTAATGAGTATTAACTGTTTAGATAATTAGCTCTGTCGTAAGCTATCAAACTTCTTAATGCCTCACACTGCATCCTTTCATTCTTTAGCTTGTCCTTACATACTTCCCACTCTATTACTGATATATCCCTCTGGTATCTAAGTTTAGAAACCTCTTCATCGCCTCTAGCCATATCAGCTATCATACTAGCCGGATAATTATTCCCTCTAGTTTTAAAACTTAGCTCCTTCTTTGCTAAAGCCATTCTATATATTCTTTCATTTTGAGCCTTCATATAAGCTCTTTTCCTTAATTCATCTGTAAGCTTGTCTAAAGTTTCTTTAGTTTTTTCTAAAAGCTTTAACTTTTCACCTATATCCATATATAAACCTCTCTATATAAAACTTAACTGTCCATTGTCTTTTTCTATCTTCAATATTGCCTCCACTACTGTTCACAATTTAAATGAATTGCGAACTACTGCTCCTTATCTACTTCTATTATTTCTTCACTTACAACAGTATAGAAATTAGGTTTGTAATTATATTTTTCTTGCCAAGAATAAAAAACTTCATTTAATTTATCTTGTAATTCTTCTTTATGCTCTTTAGTTACATCATCTAAATAATATTCAGCAACTTCCCCTACATCTTCATATGTTTCTTCAGCAATTCTCTCTAATACTTCATCTGCATCTATACCATAATTAAACACATCTTCACATATCCCAATTTTGAATTTCTTAATACCATCTATTAAAGCTTCATTTGTAGCTTCTCTTATAGCTTCTTCTCTGCTATCGTAAATACCACCGCTCCATATATCACTCATTGTATTTAATTCATAAGTCCATTTTTTACTCATTTCTCATTCCTCCATCTCCTTCGCAATAATTTCAAATTATTCTTAAAACATTTGTTTTAATTAACAATATTAATGAATTGTTCGCTGTTCTTCTCCCCCCTTTTGGTACCGACATTAATGTCGCTCGCATTCATCAACATTGTAAAAGTGATAGCATATAATCTATTAATTCATCTTGTTTTTTAATTATCTTTTCTTGACCTTCTGCTATCTCTTTAATATCTTTTTCTGAAAATGCTTCTTCATTCTTTATTAGCTCTACTTCAACAACCATTGTCTTTAACTTTTTTACCTGTTCAATTGTCAAAAATATTCACTTCCTTCGCAATATAATCAGATTATGCTCTAATTCTTAATTTAAATCTCAACGCCTTATTCTCTTCTGCTAAATTAAAGTAGGCTTTCTTTAGCTTCATGATGTAGTTTAGAAGGACTATTATAGTCCAAACTAAACATACTATTACTAAACTACTCATTATTCCACTCCAGTGGTTCCATAGCCACCACGATTTTCATTCCCTAGTATTTCTACTTCTACAAGATCATCTTTTTTTATCCATACTGGTGAAATATCAAATTGTAATAGCCTATCGTTATAACTTACTTTCCCATCTCTTAATGCTATAAACATTCCTTTCCATTCATCTTCATCGCCATTGTAGCTATTATCTATCTGACCTACGCTATTAGTAAGTATTAAGCCATAGTTTTTAAACAGACTACTCCTTGGATAAACATTTGCTTTAAATCCTTTTGGAAGTTCCATAGCTACTCCAAATCCGAAAGTTATCACATCACCTGCACTATAAGGAACACTTCCTATATTTTTTAAAATACTTCTATCATATTTAATATCATTAATTTGCATTGAAGATACTCTTAAATCTATCAGATCCCCTTTTTCTGTTTTCTCTAACTTAGTTATATCCTTATCTAAATATTTAACCTTAATCATTTTCTTTCTCCTCTCAATTTCTTCATCAATATACTTAATTGCTAGAATAAATTGCCCCCAATATATAGCCCCTAAAGCTTTAGTTAACGTATCATTAAGTTTCCAATCTTTTGAAACTTTGTATGGTTCATATTTTCTATCTGCGTCTCCTACCATAACGCCTATGTTAGTTTCCATAACTCTATTTAAATACCACTTAGCTTTTTCTAACTCTTGTATTTCATCATCTTTTGCCCCTAGCCTTGATATATACTTTACTGCACTACCAACGCTAAACCCTAAGTTCCAGTTTTCAATAACCTCAATGGCTTCAATACTCCCTCGGTTATAATGTTTTGGATGATTAACCATTTCTTTATTATTTTCCACTTATATCACCTAACCTTTTTACATTCTTAGTTCTTATCCTACCGCTCTTAGTTTCCTTAATAATTCTATTAAGCTTTCTGATAAGCAACTGCTTAGGTGTTATTTGCTTCCTAACAACAATAATTTCTTTAACTTCATCAGTTTCACTCTTCATACAAGTATTTTCTTCATCAATAACATTTTCTCTAATCTTGCTATTGAAAAGTTTTGATATATTTTTCTTTATAAATTCAAACACTTTTTACCCTCCTACCTCTTTTTATTAGAGCTAGTCCATTCTCATGGACCAGCATCTGAAAATTATTTTGCTAAATAGCTTTTTACTACCTCAATAGTTTCATTTTTACTGCTATTTAAAAATTCAATCTGTTGCTTATGAGCTGCTATCTCATTCTCTAAAGTTCTTATTTTTTCTTCTGTGGTATCTATGTGATCTTTAGCCCAAGCTTCTACTTCATCAGTATTTTTAAATACATTTGTTCCCATTTGTACCTTTCCATCTTCTATGCGATATAATCCAAACTCTCCCTGTACATCCATAGAAATAATCTTTGTAACCTTATTAACTATCTTAAGTTTACTTTTTGATTTTTTAGATTTTGCCTCTATTTCTTTTACCTTATTAATTGCAACTTCTATTCTTTCTGCTTCTTCATCATTTTTTTCTTCCACTACTGGATCATCAGCTTTAACTTCAGTTTCTTCAACTTCTTCTGAACAGTCATCAACATTTTCACCCATAATTGATAGAATTTTCTTTACTGCAAGATACTCTTCTTCTTTTTCTGCATTTTCTAAGCATTTTTTATAAGCCACATTAATTTCTGCTGTTGTTAATCCAGTACCTTTAAATTCTTCTCTTATAGCTTTAACTATAGGTCCTCTTTCTTTACCTTCTTTTATCATTTCATTTATTCTTTTTGTTACATCTTCTTGAATACTTGCTAATGTTTTCATTCTATTCTCAAACCCCTTTATACTATTTTCATATCTTATACGGCCGTAAAACTCTCCAACCGTAACATTAATGTCAAATATTTCTTTTAAACTTAAATCTGTTTTTTCAACCAATGCTGCAGTTATAATTGTATCTAGATTACTTACAATTTCTGTTTCTATTGTTGCCCTAGCATCAGCCAGAGCATCATTTATAAATTCTTTTTGCCAAGGTCTTAGACTTTCAGCCCACTGCATTTTTTTCTTATAGATTTTTTCTTGATTTCTCTTCTCTGCTCTATTCATAATTATTCCTCTACTGGTTCAAATCCATCTTCTAATAAGCTAGTGTATTTAACCTCGATACTATTATCCTTTTCATTAACTCCTAATATTTCAAAATTTACTCCTGTTTCCATTTATAATACCACCATATTTTCATTATTTTTAATATACATATCATGGTAAGTTATCCCTACTGCATAAGCTTGCCAGATGTCTTTCTTAAATCCATAAAACCAACCTTGTTCTTTCTTTGAGCCTTTACCCTTATTAGGTGTATTAGGTGCAAATCTATCTATTAAAGCTTGTACAATATTGCTATCTTTTGCTTTCATACTCCCACATAGGTTCATCTTTTCATCTTTTCTATATATGAACTTAATTTCTGCATCTGGGAATACTGTTTTACACGCTTCTAAGAATCTTCCTATCCATACACAAGTTTCAAATACTGTTACTCCAACTGCCATTCCATAGCTTGCTACCATCTCAATAGCTATATCTGTTATATTCATGCCCTTGCTTTTTTTAATTCTCTTTAGCAAATCCTCATTTGTAACTTTTTCCGCTATTAATGGTTTTAAACTTCCTCCATCAATAACTACATATCCACTTTCAATGTTTCCTGGATCTATTGCTAATATCATCTTTTGCTTACCTCAATTTCTGCTTTAACTTCAGCTATCATCTTAGCAATTAACTCTTGTCCTCTTTTTGTGCTTGCAGCATTATATTCCTTTTCTAATCTCTCAACATCAAATCTTGTATACATAATTAACAATCCCCTTTCAAAATTTCTTTTGCACTTTCATATGCTTTTTTAATACATTTACTGCATAATCTTTCACCCATAAACTCTTTAAGTTCTCTAATTTCTCCGCAGCATTTACACCCAGGTTCATATTTTCTTAATACAATCTCATCACCATTTAGAACTATTTCTATTTGGCTACCCACCCTTTCTTTAGTTTTGGAGTTTAATCCTAAAATCCTACACATTTCTTTTGGTATTACAACCCTATTTAATTGATCTAAATTTCTTACAATTTCAATTGTTTTCATACTTACATCTCCCCATATTTAAAATTAATTTCTCTTATTTCTTTGCTTTTCCATAATGTTTCAAATGGTTTGCAATAATAAAGTAAATCTGCCTTATAATTTTTAGCTAAGAATCTATACTCTTTTATGAATAAATCATCTGGTAAAGATTTAACCCATCCATTTAAAATATCATCGTGACTTTGGACCCAAATAACATAATTTTTATCCTCTCTATTTATTTGTGAATTTGTCGCTAGTTTGCATGCACCTTTATATTGCTCTAATTGCTCTTTAGATACGTTTATTACTTCACCAAAAGAATTTATCGAATACTTCTCTAACTCTTTTCTAAAGCTCTTATTTAAATGTTTAAATGCATCATATCTAAATCCATCTACTCCTAACCATTTGTAATAATCAAGCATCTTAAATATTTGCTCTCTTATATAGAAATCCTCAAGGTTTATTGCTGGTAATCCTGCTAAACTATATCTCTCACATTGTTCTGGATCGTTATAGTTTTTAATATCTATAAAGCTTGTATCATAAAATTTACATAATCTATCATCTACAAGAGGATGTACATCATTGCCTCTTAAATTTGCAACATGATGCAATACTACATCTACCACAACTTTAACTCTGCACTCATGAGCTTTCCTACATAATCTTTCTAAATCTCCTGCATCACCTAAGACATTGCCTACTTCAAATCTTGTAGGTTGATATAATAACCACCAGTCAGTTAATTCTTGCTTTAGTGGTTGAAGTGGACTAACTAAGATAGTTGTAAATCCTTGCTCTCTAACATTTTCAACCTCGTTATAGATATCTTTTAAATTCCAATTAAACATATGCAATATTCTTTCTCTCATAAACTTTCCACCTACTCTTCACTTTGCACTACTTCTAATATGTCAACTGCATCATAGTTATCTGCAATCCATCTACCAAGTGTCTCGTAGCTGTAAAATTTATAAACTTTTTTCTTGTTTTCTAGCTTATCTGTGAAAGTAACTTCTAATTCTGTCAAGTTTTCTGCAAATCTTTTGACTTCTTCTTGCCTACTCATACATATATCCCCTTCACTTCTAAATTATTATGGAAACTAAACTTGCCTTAAATTTTCTTTTTCAGCCATTCTCTGTACATTTTGTATTGCTTTTCTAGCATTTATACCTACTTCATACATCATTTGTGCTAACTCAGAAAGTTCTAATACCCTTCTCTTTAATGCAGTGATTTCATTCTCTTTATTTTTAACTTCACACTCTTTTGCTTTAATAACTTGCTTAAGATATATATTTTCAACCTTTGGATCCTTAAGCATCTCCTCTAATATTTCCTTATCTAACTCTTCACTTGCAATTAGTGCTTCCTTACTACTTATTCCATATTCATCTATAACTGCATATAATCTACACTTTGTCATTTCAACGCCCTCCATATACTACTTATTTGCCTTTCTAAGCTTTTTAAATTTATCATCGATTAATTCATCGAATTATAGGTTTGTCCATTTTTAAAGCATCTATATTGATTTATAAACTTGATTAAAATTTATATCTGTTTACTCTTCTATTATTAGAACTTTTTGTTCTATTATATTTCATATGGTAATTATGAGCTGCATAAGCCTTGCTTTCTCTCTCCTTTAGTTTCTCTCTTCTTATTTTTCTTTCTTCAAGTGCCTTTACTGTTAATAACATCTTTTCATGAGCTGTTAGCTTTTCCATTTCCCAATCCCCATTATTCATTTTTTATAATGCCTTTCTTATATTCCTTAATCTATAGTTATACTCGCTACCTTTAAATACTGTAATGTTTTCACCGCAGCTTTCTATTATTCTTCCAGCTAATGCCTCATCTAAGTTAAGTAGCATATTTATGTCACATTCAGTGCTGAAAATAGTTGGCAATTTATTGTTATATCTGTAATTTAGTATTGGATATATATGCTTCATATCAGCTTCAGTAAGATCACCAGTAAGCTTTCCACTCTTAACCTTATCCTTAAACAAATCATCTATTACAAGAACCTCAGCCATCTTATATCTATTTACTAATTTGAAATAATACTCATCATCCATTGAGTTAGCTTTAAGTTCTCTCATAGCTTCTAGGTAAGGCATATATATAACTTTATGATTCTTATTTAAAAGTGCAGCTCCAATTGCTATGCTTACATGTGATTTTCCTGCACCTGATTGTCCAAGTATTCCAAACCCATTTTCTCTAGTTGCATAAATTTCATCAAACTGGAGAATATAATTACTAGCTTTAGTTTTTAATGAATTGGTTAAGGCATTAAATGGTTTATATTCATTTAATTTCTTAACCTCTTCAGGTTTTATCCCATAGTTTTCCCAGAGTCTTCTTGTATAATCAGCTTGATAGCATTCACATCTTGCAATTACTTTCCCCTCTGAGTTAAATATCCACGTTGTATCATTGCATTTACTACATTTATATTTAGAACTCTGTTTCGATATCTTGCCCATCCCATTCTTGTGAGTTATCTGAGAATCTACTTGTGTCGTATTCGTCCTTGCCTGCGAAATTATCCTTTGGAGAATTTCCTCTAGTGCCATCACTATCACTCCTTCCCTTTGACATCCAATTTTGTAATATTCCTAGTACATATTTGTAATTATTAATCTTACCTCTCTGTACTGCTTCACTAGCTGCATCCATAAGCCATTTAGCTGAATAAATTTCTATATCTGCTGCTATTTGTTCTATTAACATTCCAGTAACTATAAATCCACATTTCTCAAAATGTTTAAATACTTGTGTATTATTTATAGGTTTATATGAATCTTTATAAGGAGGACTACTACAAATAACATCATCTCTATTCTTCTCTATACTAGTCTCTTCTTCTCTATTCTTATCTAGTCTATTCTTATCTAGTCTATTCTGGGTATCCCTTTTGCCTACCGTTGGTATACCATCTGGTATACCGTTTGTAGACGAGCTTATTAATGGTGTACAATCATTGTTTTCTGAAAGTAGAGAATATGCTTTATTCTTAGATATTCCTAATTGTGATTTTTCTTCAATGTAGTTTGTTTCTTTATAACGATCTGTGCGTATATAGTTGTGTATTCTCCAATGCTTTATAACAACTATTCCACTTTCAAACGGTATTAAAAATTTCTTAGCCATTAGAAGCTTTAAATCATCATCACCACATCCTATAAGTCTCTGTATCTTCTTAGGATTATTTACAAATCCATCATCATCTGCCCGCATCGAAAGGTGAAAGTATAAAGCCTGACTCGATAAAGGCATATCTAAAAAAGCATCTGAATCTATTATTGTTTTTGAGAACATTCTCTTCTCTGCCATATATATTCCTCCTGTATTTTGCCAGGAGCTATAAGCTCCAAGCACTAATTATCAAATGGTGTTCCATTAAACATATTTTCTTGTGTCACCTGGTTTTCATCTACTATAAATGTTGTATCTATTGCAGCATCATGTTCTTCTACATGTACAGTTGCAGCATCAACATCAACATAGCCAAAGTTACTTATTTTCTCTTCTTTAGCTTCACTCTTATAATCAAGATCTAAAGCTTTTGCCATCTCAACGCTCTTTGGAGCATATTTAAGAACATCTATTAAAACTGTTTTCTTAGCCATACTATCAAAATTCTTTGCCCAAACTGAGTTTTTATTTACTTGGCCTTTAAACATATAGTTTTTACTAAAATCTCTAGCATGTTGTTCAACTCTTTCTCTGGACCACACTACAAAATCAAATCCACCATTTTTTAATTTATAAACTGCATAGTAATGAGTAACTTTTGTAGAAGGTATATCTGCGGGCTTATGAATTAAATTCTTATTTAATCCATATTCATAACTAAACTCATCATTATCTCTTACTTCATGTGCATATATAGCTTCATACTCTCCAGTATTAAGAGCCATTTTTAAGATACCTTTATATCCGACTTGAAAATTTACTTCTGTAATACCTTGCTTAGTATTTTTGTAAGGTATTACATATGCTTCACCAAGTACTGTATTTGGTTCTAATCCACATTGAGCACTCTGCATTAATGCACTTAAGAAACTAGTAGGTGAAGCTTCCCAAAACTGTGGATTCCCATTAAACAAGCTAAGTGCAATCCTTGAAAATCTTTCAGGTGTCATTGTTTTCCCTACAGCCTTTTTAATCTCTGGTAACATCTTTTGTAGCATTCCTGCCATTTGCTTTTGCGGTGTTAATTCCTTAACTTCTGCTTTTTTAGAATTACTAACCAGTCCTCCATTTATATTTGCCATTATCAAATCCTCCCTTATTTACATTTTGTAACTCTCATGTTTACATATTCAGTTGTTCCGTTAAGCACTGCTGCATAAGTTAACGGATATTTATCTTTAAGTGTTTTATTATCTATCTTATCTCTAGTAACAACATATCTGCTTAATTTGTAACTTCCATCTGTAGCTTTTTTAGAATTCCCCATTTCTAAGAATATTTCTTGTTTGATTCTTTCTCTTTCTTTTTCAAGTTCTTTAATCTGTTCTGATATTTCATTGTATTTAGTTAACTTTTTATCTGTTATGTCAATTTCTTCTGCATCATCTAATACTTGCTGCTCTAGGATCTCATCTGTTTCCTTTTTAATACCTGTAGGTTCTGGTGGAATTTTAGGTATTATATGATTTTCCCAGAAGTCTACGCCTATTTCTCTAAGTGCTTTTATATCATCTTCATTTCTTGGAACTACTTTCCACTTAACTTCTTTTCCAAGAAGGTATATTATTAAGAAGTAGTTAAGTCCTGTAACTCCCATATACCATTGGCATTGGCAATAATAGCTATCTGGAATCTCTTCTCCTGCCCACATTTTTTTTAAAAACTCTGAGCCTGTTTTAATTTCTAATCCAAACATTTCACCTTTAGGAATAAACTTTATTTCAGCTGTATCTCTATTTTCCCAGTAGATATAATCCTCTTCTACAATTCCTATTCCATCAATATTTGCTGAAAAAAATTCTTTTTCTTTATCTAGCATCATATATGGATACTCATAAGTAGTAAGCTTAATTCCTGTCTCTTTAACAAAATCCTCTTGAACCCATTCTCTAATCATCGGCTCCATTCTTGTACCAAATAGTGTGTGAATATTTCCCTTAAACTTCTCTACAAGTCCAAGCTTTTCATTGTATACAGTTAGTGCACTCCCATAAGAGCTGAACCCTGCAATAGCACCAATCTCACTTCCTCCAATGGAGTTACCTCTCATTGATAGCCAATTTGTTCTCTCTTCACTATCTTCTCTGGTGTCAAAAACAACTTTAGCTGTTTTAAATAGTTCTCTATCTTCTATAAACTCAACCATTTAGATCACTTCTCCTATAAACTTAAATTCATTAATATTTAGATAGACTAATGTACCATCTTTCTTTTCAATCAACCCATAATAAATCTCGCTTTCAATATCTGAATTGATTTCTTTATCTTTTTTCCACCCGTGAAAACATCCTATTTCCCACTCTACAGTACTTTTATTTAACATACCATTAGTACTATTTGATGAATAACCATAAACTAGGTATTTTACTTTTCGTCCTCCTTCTAATGCATTCATTTTTCTCTCTCTTATTTTGAACCCTTCTTCATTATCATTAATACCAGCGTTTAGTATTTCTTCAAACGATTTATCTAATATTTCTGCTAATTTCTTAAGCTGTTCAATAGTAAAAATATTTATATTATTTTCTCTTTCTAATTTACCTATCTTTAAAGTGCTAGATTTTAACATTCTAACTAATTCTGATTGAGTTAATCCTTTTTCAATTCTCCATACTTTAAATGTTAAACTCACTATACCATCTCCCCTATCTTTACGACTTCAACCTTTCTACTTGCTGTATCCATTACTTCAGTTACGAAATATTGATATTCATCTGTTGTCATTTCTGCTAGTAACTTATTTTGAGAATCTATGTCTAAACTTTCCCACTTATCCATACAAATTAGCTTTAATTCCCCACATTGAGCTTTTGCAACTTTCATTGCCAATTCAAGCTTTTCACCATCTGAAAGACCATCTATTAAAGTACCATTTATTCTTACTCTTCCTTCTACATCAACTGATATACCATCAATAGGCATTTTAGCAGTCTTAAGTAGCTCTCCTGGTAAGTTTCTAGCCTTATCTATCTTAGATGTAAGTTCATTTGCATATGCTTGCTTAGAAGATAATGAGCCATCTCTAATTTCAGCTATTCTATCCCAATCTCTTAAATATCCAACCATTTCAGTAACTCTATCTGCTTCAGCTTGTAATGGTTCAATATCAATTAAAGTATTTTCTTTTAGATAAGATGCAGCTTTTCCTATTCTTATTTTTTCCTTCTCAATTTCACTATTAACTTTTTCATCAACGGCTAATTTTTCAGATTCTTCTTTCTCATCTAACCCTCTAAGTTCTTGTTCTTTAGCTGATATCTTATTATTATTTATCGCAATAATTTCTTTTTGCTCCTCAACTGCAGTTAATATATCTCTCTTCTTTTGGTCCTTTAACATTGCATATTTCTGCAATAAGTCTTGATATTCAGATTCAAGTTGATTATCTAACTTGCTTAATTCAACTTCCAAAGTGTTATTAGAATTAGCTATAAAGTTATTAGCTCTTTCTATCTTATTTTTAGCTAATGCTATGATGTCATTAATGTCTTCCTTATTCTCTTTAAAGGTTAAAGTAATATTAGCTTTCTGCTTTTCACCCTTAGCTTTAATAGTTTCAACAGTATTATTAAAGTTTTCCTGGATGCTCTTAGCCATCTCAATCAATTTATTTATCTCTTGAGCTTCCGAAACTTTTTTATAGTATTCCTGGATCTTAACGCTTCTCCATTCTTCACCATTATATTCAGGTGGTAATTCTTCATATAGTGCATCTATTCTACCCTTTAATTCCTTTACTTCCCTGTTGACTTCTTCCCTTGTTTTGTAGTATTTTTGTTCTATACTCTTAAGAATAAGTAGTATATGTTGTGAGTAGTCGATATCATCTACCAGGTCGCCAAACCAATTTATGATATCCTGCTCGCTCCAATCAATTTCTAACATACTCAAAAGTGATTTCGTCTGCTCTTTAACACTTAAGTTAACCCAGTCAAGTGGCCTAAATATATGCCCATTTACTAATGTTCTTAGGAATTTTTCAGTGCTTGGAACTCCTTCATCTGCCTTCCTTACTTTAAGATAGTCACCTTTTTCACTTCTAAGCCTTCTATCGACTTCCATTCCATCATCAAGCTCAACGAATAATGTTGCTTCCTCTTCACCATGCTTAATAATCTCTGTTCTCCTGCTCTTATTTGTGAATGTTTTCTCAATTGCTTCTATAACAGAAGTTTTTCCAGTCCCTTTAGGTCCTTTGAAAATATTAACCTTTCCTGGTTCTAATTCAAGTTCATCAACGCCTAAAAAATTGTTGACTTTCAAAAATGATATTTTTGACATTTACTATTCCTCCAAATTAATCTTTATTAACCTAATATATAGATCTTCACCTATTTTCACTCGTGTTTTTCTTGCTATGCAGCTACTAACATACCTAGATGTTTTACCAACTCTATTTGCCAACTTCATTGGACTATCTTCGACTGCAAATGGTAATTCATACTTATCTGCTGATACCGCTAAATATAAAATCATTCATTAATCTCCATTAATATTTTTTGTAATCTCTGATTGCCTATCAATCCACTTTATAAGCTTTGCTTTATTGATATACCATCTACGATCTATTTTATAGCTTGGGAAATCTTCACTATGCAGCAATTCATACATTTTGCTTTTCCCAATTCTTAATATTTCCATAACCTCTGCAGGTACTAGAACAATATCTGTATTTTCGTCATTTTTCATACACTTCACCTCGAATTATACTAAGTGCAAGACTTAATCCATCATATACTCCTTTGTTATATTCAATATTATTTGTATCTCCAAAAGTAATAAGTTTATCAGCATATTTCAATTTCTCATCTTGAATAAGTTTTTCAATGTTTTCATTATTTTCTTTGTTTAATATGTCAATTTCAGGCTCAATACTATTCATGCATTTTAACGCTTCAAAATAAGTTTCATATGTCATTTTTCTTTCACCACTTTCATACTTTTGTATTAATGATGTTGATAAATTAAGTTTTTCTGCCAAATCCTTTTGAGTCATATTATTTAATTTTCTCAACTTCTTAAGATGCTCAATACTCCCAAAGTTTTCATCCCCAAATAGGCATAGTTTATATAAACTAACTCCTAAAATACTAGAAATTTTCTGCAGTGTACTAATTTTTATGTTTATTTCACCACTTTCATATTTCTGATAAGTGCGAATATCACAACCAATCATTTCAGCTAAATCTTTCTGTGTTAATGATTTACTTTTTCTAAAATACTTAATACTCTCTCCATAACTCATATTTACTCACCTTAATATTTAAAATCATCATCATATTCATCTTGTTCTTTTTCAGCTTTTAATATTTCAAACTTAACTAATATTAAGTAAACTGCTGTAAATATTAATAATTCTACTGCTACATATGGCAACAACATTACAAACCATTTAACTAAAACCCTCATACATTCAATAAACAATTCCCTTGTCATTTTATTCCTCCTACAAAATACGCACCCTCTTATCTTAATCATTTGTACGCCATTGTAATTCCTCACCTTAGCCACTAACGGTGTGTGGTTTCTGCTAGTGCTTAACTAATATTGAAATTTAATATCTTTGAACTTTCCGAGAAAATATTATTTATTATTTGTTTAAGTTGTAAATTTTCATCTTCAAGATTTTTTAATCTATCTTCTAATATTTTTCTCTCTACTGGTGAAAACTTACTTACATCTTTTATACCTTCAATTTTCTCTATTTCTTCTACCCTGTATCTCGGAGTAGGTATCCCCTTTACTCTTTGAATTATTTGTTCATTTTCCCAGTTAGCGATTGTCTTAACATCTACGCTCCATCTTTTTGCTAATTCTGCTCGAGTTAATAAAACCTTCATCCCCTGCATATTATTGTTCTCCTACAAAATTTCTCTTAACTGTATCTATAATTTCACTCCAACCTAATAAATCATTAGGTGTTACTCCAAGAGCTAGACTTAAACGTATAATCTTACTCTCAGTAGCTTCATATTTACCTTTTTCAAGTTCGCTAAGATAACTAGTACTGATGCTTGATATTTGGCTTAATCTAGCTAAAGTTATTTTTCTGTCTTTTCTTATGTCTTTTAATTTCATTTTGAAAACTCCTTTTCTTGTGTATTTTCATATCGTGAAGTTATCCTCAAAAAAAATTGAATTGATTGTTAGTGATGGATCATACTCTTTTAAGACATTAGTATAAATCTCCATCTCAGATTTCGTAAAATCTGTTTCTCCTTTTTCTTTTCTTGTAAGAGTAGGTCTCGATATATTTAATTTAGAAGTTATTTCTTCCTGATTAATTCCAAAACCTCGTCTTAAAAATAATGCTTTTGTAATTCCTTTTTTAGTTTTCATTGTTCTCACCACCTTTCGTTTCGTTTCTATGTATTAATAATACTTCACATAATGAAAAGTGTCAATGCTTTTTTAAAAAATATTTTTCATTTTGTGAATTTTTTTATTTTTTTGTACACATTTTGTTATACTAATTACGAGGTGTAAGATATGGATATAAATAAATTGGATACCTTTGGGAAAAGAGTTGAATTTCTTTTAGATCTAAAGGAAATTCAAAAACAAGATTTAGCAACAGCAATCAATGTGTCTCCAACTACAATCAGTAATTATATAAATGATAATAGAAAGCCTGATTTAAACACTCTAGCTAAAATAGCCGATTATTTAAATGTTAATAGTGACTTTCTATTAATGAGAACAAATGATTATCAGACATATATATCTAAGGAAATTGATGGGAATATAGTTGAGATAACATTTGATGATGAAAAACTTCATTTAACAGAAAATCAAATAAATGATTTTTTTGCACATTTAAAACAAGTTGGATTTAATCCAAAAGTTTTCTTTGAGAATCCAAAGAATAAGAATAAATAAATATAAAAAACAAATATTTTGGGAGAATGTAATTTAAAGTAGGTGGTTTGAAATCGAACCATCACATGTAGAGTAGGTGGTTTGAAATCGAACCATCACATATAGCATGATAATAAGTAATGGTATTTTTTTAAAAAGTAATATAAATAAATAAGTGTATATATTTGTATATGTTTGTATATATTTATTTTATATTAAAAAAATATCTTGTGCCAATTTCGACATTCTACTTTATTTGTTTTCCAAATGAGGAAATGTTGACTTTGTTAATATTTCCATATTTTTTGCACCAAAAACAAACATTAGTTCTTTTTCGGGATACCGAAATTTTACATGTATTACAAATGAATTAATAAATGGGAAAGACGGGAGGATGAAGATGACTGAATTAATAAAAAAGATAAATAAAATAGTAATAAACAGTCAGGTCATATATACCAAGGAGGAGCACGTATGCAATACAACATTACTTACAGAGAAAAAGATGGAGGATGGCAATATATCATTTCCTATAAAACTGGAAGCATAAAGAGGTGGATGCAAAAATCAAAACAAGGCTTTAAGACCAAACGTGATGCAAAACGTGCAGCAGATGAAGCATTAGAAAAGTTAAAAGATGATATAACTAGAGATAACACGTTAAATGGAGATTATACAGATATCACTCTAAAAGAACTATGTGATATTCATATTAAGAATATTACTTACACTTCTTCTGAATCCACCAGAAAGAATTTACACTATGCAATACAAACTTTTAAAGTTTTGCATGATAAAAAAATTATTGATATAACTACTGAGGACATTCAAAAATGTATAAATGAACTTTATGCACTTAATAGAAAGCAAAGTACCATTGATAGTAAACTACGTTATCTTAAAATATTACTAAACAGTGCTATTAGCTATTATAAAATAATTAATCATAATCCTGCAGATAATGTTAAGATGAGAAAAGTTAGTGAAAGCATAAGTAGAACTGCTCTTACGGATGAAGAGGCAGAAAATTTGTTACATGATTTGAAAAATACTAGATATTACATTGTAGCACTATTAGCATTAAAAACTGGGATGAGAATAGGTGAAATTCTTGGATTAACTGGAGATGTACTTGATTTTAATAAAAATTGCATAACAGTTAATAAGCAATTTAAGTTAATAGATGGAGAATTAAACTTATGGGGACTTGGCAATTTGAAAAGTAATAATTCATATAGAGTAATCCCGGTAACTAAAGATACCATGAATATACTTTGGCATTATACAGAAATGAATGATCCTGCTATTGATGGAAGGATTTTCGATTTTGGAAATAAAAAAAGTTTCCAAACATGTATGAATAGAAAAATAAAAGATTTAGGTTATGATGTATGCCTGCATGAATTAAGGCATACATATGCAACTAAATTAATAGCTAGCGGTGTAGATTTTAAAACTGCTGCCTATTTACTTGGCCATAAAGTAGAGCAAACCATGAATACCTACAGCCATGTTACTAATGACATGCTATCTAGTGCAAGAAATATAATAAATCAGAATTTTTAAGCGGAGCTAGTATAAGCTCCACTTTTATTTTTATAAATTTAATTTTTGACGAATTTTTGACGATTGCTATATTTAAAAGCTTAAACCTTATAAAATCAAGGGTTTATACTTCAAAGTGGCATTATTGGCGTTAATGCCATGATACATCCCTCCTTAATCATTTT
>FR883428.1:45866-53224 GCA_000435835.1 Clostridium sp. CAG:221 | reverse complement strand
TATTAAGCCATTTTAATAAATTATACAACATTGCAAAAAGAATATAAAGTAAATAAAAAGAAACAAATTTATCTAAAATTAACTTCATTTATTAAAAATAATACAATTTTATATTTATACATATACTCCTCCGAGATTTTGTATGCAAAACGAGTTTTATTCATTAGTTTTGCATATTTATACTTATATTTTTTTAATAATTAATAATAAAAATAAGGTCTCTTAAAAGACCTTATTTTAAAAAACTATAATTATTCTATTATTGCAGAAATTACTTTAATTAGCTTTCTTTATTACTTTTATCAGCTAGTTTATCAGAAACACCTGGAATATAAGCTTTAGCATTATTTGTTGGATCATTTAGCACGCCCAGCAAAATTAAAATGCTACAGATGGTATCTATTATACCCATAATTTTATCACTATTGATGTCTAAGCCAAATTGACATAATAGACTTACAATAAGTGCAGCTAAAGCTAATATGGTACCTCTGTTATTTAATCTAGTTAAAATAGACTTCCACACTGACATGATTCACGTCTCCTCTTAATTTTTATAACTATATACTATTAGTAAATAATATTTTAAATTTATAATAAATATTACTATTTTAATTTAAAATAAAATATCTTAATAAGTGAACTCAATGGCAATAAACTTACTTTTACAACAATCAACTATTTCGCATTTACAACCATATGCCTTTTGTAGCTTATCTTTGTAATCTGAAAGTTCTTTAAAACTTCCTCCAATAGGTACTTTAACTATGATTCCTTCACCATTTTCTATCTTATAGTGCCTCTTTATCTTATATTTTGAAAGGCCTAATTTAATCCAGATATTTAAAAGCCGTGAACATCGTATTCTGGCAAAATCAATACAGCCTATAACCAGTGAAACACCTCCTAAAATTAATCCTATGCTAAGTAAATCCATATATTATCACCTTTTGATTTAGTTTTATATAAAAATATATTAAAGTAAGTTATAAAATATATATATAAAATTAAAAAAGCTGCCATATGCGGCAGCTTTAAGTTATTTAATTACTTCACCTATTAGTGAGAAGTTTTGAGCTCTTGTTATTTTTACATTCACAATGTCTCCAGCGTTTATACCTTCACCAGTAAAGTTAACTAATCTTCCTGTTCTTGTTCTTCCTGTAAGTTTCTCAGCATCATTTTTGCTGTTTCCTTCTACTAATACTTCAAGTATATTGCCTTCTTCAGCCTTGTTTTGTGCAATTACTCTTTCATTTACTGCAGCAACTAATCTATTAAATCTATGGTGCTTATCTTCTTCACTAACTTGATTTAACATCATATCAGCTGGTGTATTATTTCTTCTTGAATAAATGAAAGTAAATGCTGAAGAATATCCTACTTCTTTAACAAGTTCTAATGTCTCTTGGAAATCTTCTTCTGTTTCTCCAGGGAAACCAACAATAATATCTGTTGTTAAAGTTACTCCTGGTATTTCTTCTTTGATCTTCTTTACTAAATCTAAGTAATATTCTCTTGTATAATGTCTATTCATTTTCTTTAATATGCTATTTGATCCACTTTGTACTGGTAAATGGATTTGTTCACATAATTTATCACATTCTTTAATAGCCATTATTACATCAACTGTAAGGTCTTTAGGATGAGATGTCATAAATCTAACTCTTTCTAATCCTTCTATTTCATTAATCATTCTTAAAAGTTTAGCAAAATCAACGTCTTCTTCTAATCCTTTACCGTATGAGTTTACGTTTTGCCCAAGTAAAGTTATTTCTTTATAACCTTGTGCAACAAGCTCTCTTATTTCCTTTAATATATCTTCAGGTTTTCTTGAACGTTCTCTTCCTCTTACATATGGTACGATACAATAAGTACAGAAGTTATTACAGCCATACATTATTGTTACGAAAGCTTTTACACTGCTTTCTCTATCTATTGGAAGCCCTTCAACAATGTCTGTTTCTTTATTGAATATTTCTTTTATTTGAACCCCTTCAGTTCTAACTCTATTTAAATATTCTGGGAATTTATATGCATTATGAGTACCAAATATAATATTTACGTATGGGAATTCTTTTAAAATTCTATCTGCCATACCTTCTTGCTGCATCATACATCCACATATTCCTATAATTAAGTCTGGATTTTTCTTCTTTAACTTTTTAAGAGCTCCTAAGTTACCAAAAACTTTATTTTCAGCATTTTCTCTTACGCAGCAAGTGTTAAATAATATTATACCTGCTTCTTCTTTATTTTCAGTTCTTGTATATCCAATTCTTTTAAGCATACCAGAAAGTTTTTCAGAATCTTCTTCATTCATTTGACAACCCCAAGTTTCGATATAGTATTTTAATAATTTATCGTTCATTGTTTATACTCCTTTGTAACCTACTATTATTAACATAATCATTTAATATTATAATAAAAAATTATGACAATTAAAAGAATGTATGCTTATATTTATATTAATTTTTTTATTACTTTTCTCTTTTCCAGTTATTTATGGAGTACTCATATTTAAATCCACATTTATTATATAAGTTTATGGCCTTAGTATTATTTTCATCAACTCTAATGTATAAATCTAATATATTTCTATCTATACATTCATTAATAATTTGTTTCAATAATAATTCACCAAACCCCTTACCTCTAAAAGCAGAAACGATACCGAAATTAACAACAGTATATCGACCTCTACTATAAATAACTTGACCATAACCAATGGCACTATTATTCATCATCAAAAAAATAGAGAGATCTTCTATATAGTATTCTTGTTTAATATCATTTTCAATATCTGTAACATCAATTTCTGCTCGCATTTTATCATGAAAAATATCATTTTGTATGTCACATCTTAATTTTTCATCTTTACCTATTTTAAATTTTTTAAAGTAAATATTGGGAATCATTAAATTTTTACCACAATTATATTCAATGACATCTTTATCTTCAGTTATCTTTTTAAGCAAACTTTCATAATTATTTTTCTCTTTATTAAATAATACAAGTTTCATTAAAAATGTTTCTTTATATTTACAAAAACCTAACTTACATAATACACTATTTATTGCTTCGTTGTTTGATTCCTCATAAATAAGCATATCGTTATCAAATTCTTGTAGTATATCCTTGTCTACAAGCTCTAAATATGATGGTTTTACATATAAAGACCACACCTTAATGGGATTTTCAAAAGGTACATTGTACCAAATATAACCAATAACTTTTTCATCATGGACAAATAATTTCACAAATTTTTTTAGTAATATCTTTGAAAAAAAGCTTTCACTTTCGTAATACTTAAAAAAATCTTTGTCATAAGTTTTAAAATTCAATTTTTCTGCACTTAACTTTTTAAATCTATCCAAATTGCTATTTGATAACTTTTCTAACGATAACATGCCTATCCCTTCTAACACCAAACTTTTTAAAGACAAAAAGATTACACTGGAATAATATGTGTAATCTTTTTTAATAATACCTTATAATTTTATAAAGGCTAAATTTTATTCAGCATCTTTTATGCTAAGTGCTATTTTTTTATTTTCTTTATCAATGCTTAATATTATACATTTAACTTCTTCACCAATAGATAAAACTTCACTTGGATGTTTTATGTGATCATGGCTAATTTTTGAAATATGAACTAACCCATCTATTCCTGGTTCTAATTCAACAAAAGCACCAAAATCATTGATTCTAACTACTTTTCCTAAAACTGCTGAACCTTCGCTGTACTTTTCATCAACAACGCTCCATGGTTCAGGAGTTAATTCTTTAATACTTAATGATAATTTCTTTGCATCTTTATCTAAGTTTATTATCTTAACATCTACAATTTGACCGATTTTTAATACTTCTTCACAAGATTTTATGTGGCTCCATGAAATTTGTGATAAATGTATTAATCCATCAACACCATAAACTTCTGCAAAAGCACCAAAGTTTGTAAATCTCTTTATTTCAGCTTTTACAATGTCACCAACTTGAAGAGAGTCCCAAGTAATATTCTCTTTTTTAGCTTTAGCTTCTTCTAAAAGAGTCTTTCTTGAAGCAACAATTTTTGAAAGATTTTCTTTTGAAAAATCTATAAGCTTAACAGTCATTTCTGTTCCTACTAAACTTTCTTTATCTTCAACATATTTGATATCAATTTGTGAAGATGGTATAAATATTCTTACACCATTGTAGTATGCAACTAATCCTTTTTCTTTTGCTGCAGTTACTTTGATTGTTAACTCTTCATTGTTTTCATATACTTTTTCTAAGTATCCTAAAGCTTCTTCTTTTTCAAATTCAAGTCTTGATAATACAACATAGTTATCTTCATTTTTTAATTTGATAACTTTAGCCTTTATTGTATCACCAACTTTAATATTATTTAAAACTTCTTCAAGCTTTTCTGCTGATGTAAGTTCTTTAAATGGAATAACACCATCTGATTTGTATCCTACTAAAGATATTACTACAACATCGTTAGTTATAGATAAAATTTCTCCTTCTACTTCATCTCCAATACGAAATCTTCTATCCATTTCGTTCATTAACTCTAATTGATTTTCCATTTTTTTATTCCCCTCCAACTTATCAATAACTTCCTTTATAATCCAATCTGGAGTTGATGCTCCAGCTGTTATCCCAATTTTTTCGAATGATTCGTTTTCAATAAATTCTTTTGGTAATTCATTTACATTTTCAATGTGTATAGTATTGATACAGTTGTTTTTAGCTATTTCATAAAGCTTTGTAGTATTTGAGCTGTTTTTTCCACCTACAACTATAACTGCATCACTTACTTTAGAAAGTTCATCAATACTCTTTTGTCTTACTTCTGTAGCTGAACATATTGTATTAAATGATAAAAGTTCCTTAACATGTGGAGTTAAATTGTTAATAGTATTTTGCCAATTAGCCTCTTTTTCAGTGGTCTGTGATACTGCACATACTTTTTTAGGAAGTTCTTCATCAAATTCACCGTTATTTGTTACTATTGCATCATTGTTACACCAGCCGTTTATACCTACAACTTCTGGATGTTTTTTATCACCTAAAATTACAATTTTATATCCTAAAGAAGAATACTTATTAACCTTCTTCTGTATATTCGTAACGTAAGGGCAAGTTGCATTAACAACTATAAGATTTCTTGCTTTTAGTGATTCAATAACTTCAATTCCTACTCCATGGGAACGTATTACTATTACATCGCCTTCTTTTAGCATATCAATGTTCTCAAATTCTACTGAATATATATTATTTTCTTCTAAAAATTTAACAACATCATTATTATGAATCAAAGGACCTAATGTATATATCTTTTTACTATACTGTTTTTGAATTTTAATTGCTTCTTCTACTGCTCTTTGAACTCCAAAGCAAAATCCAGCATTTTCAGCAAGCGTGATTTTTTTCATATTATTTCTCCTAAGTTAAATCAATATAATTTTATTTTAATATATTTTCAATATAATTACAAATTATTTCAGTAACTTCATTTATATTATAATTTGAACTATCTATTTCTATTGCATCATCAGCTTTTCTTAATGGATCAACTTCTCTTGTGCTATCAATAGTATCTCTTCTTATTATTTCACTTAATATTTCATCATAATTAACTTCAAGGCCTCTTTCAGTTAACTCTTTATATCTTCTATTAGCACGTTCTTCCGCACTGGCAGTTAAGAAAAATTTGAATTTTGAATCTTTTAAAACTACAGTACCAATATCTCTTCCATCCATAATTACATCATATTTTTCTGACATATTTCTCTGTAATTCAACTAACTTAGCTCTAACTTCAGGTATAGTAGCATAATTTGAAACTATTGCACTTATTTCTGGCATTGTAATTTCTTCTTGTACGTTAACTCCATTTAGAATTAAATCATCATTTTCAAAATGCATTTCCATAGTATCAACTAGCTTGACTAATTTTTCTACCTCTTCTGGCTTAACATCATTACGCTCTGCCATTAAAGCAACTGCTCTATACATTGCTCCAGTATTTATATACATAAGGTCAAATTTTTTTCCTACTAGCTTTGCTATGGTACTCTTCCCTGCACCAGCTGGTCCATCTATTGCAACTGATATTCTCATATTATTCCGCCTTTCAAAATTATGTATTATTTTTATCCTTTAAAATTATATAATCATTATTTAAAGTTCACAAGTATTATAAATATTTTCCTGCCAAATATCCAGTAGATAATGCAATTTGTACATTATAACCTCCAGTAAAGGCATCAATATCTATAACTTCACCGGCAAATGATAGGTTATTAATAATTTTTGATTTCATTGTTGAAGGGTCAATTTCTAAAGTAGACACTCCACCTGAAGTAACTATAGCTTCTGCTAAAGGTCTTAATCCTTTTACTTTACCTTTTATATTTTTTATAGCATTTACAAGATTCCTTCTTTCAACTTTAGTTATTTCATTTACTTTTTTATAAGGATCTATCATTGAAAGTTTTATTATCAGTGGAATCATTTTTTGTGGTAATAAATCATCTAATGAATTTCTAAAATCTTTATTAATATACTTTTTAAAATCTTTTTGTATTCTTAAGTCTAGTTCTTTTTCATCTAAAGACGGCTTTAAATCAATAGAAATTGAATATGTATCTTTATAATCTATAAATCGTGAACCAGATAATACTATAGGACCAGATATCCCATATGAAGTAAATTTCATTTCTCCTTGATTTGAATACTTAACCTTATTCTTACTATCTAGTATATCTAACTTGATATTCTTTAATGTTAATCCAATTAATTCTTTAAACCAATCTCCATTTAACTCAACTGGTACCAATGAAGGTTTTAAATCAATTATTTTATGACCCATTTTTTCAGCTAAAACTTGCCCTTCACCTCTTGATCCAGTTAAAGGATAAGATGCTCCACCAGTAGCAATAATGAAATAATCAGCACTGATTCTTTCACTACCATTTATTTCAACCGATTTAATAATATCATTTTCTAAGAACACATCTGTAACTTTAGAATTTAATCTAATATCTACCTTAGCCTTGCTTAGTTTTTTAGATAAAGCTTTTATTATATCTGATGACTTATCAGACTCTGGAAAAACTCTTCCACCACGCTCTACCTTTAATTTTGTTCCTTCATTTTCTATCATCTCTATAACATCATTATTAGTAAATGAATATAAAGCACTATAAAGGAAATGTGGATTACCTGGTATATAATCAAAAAAGTCACCAATATCCTTAGCGTTTGTTATATTGCATCTTCCTTTTCCTGTAATAAATAGCTTCTTAGCTATTTTTTCATTACTATCAATCAAAAGTACTTTATGGTTTTCAGCAGCTGTTATGGCA
>FR883428.1:820-45799 GCA_000435835.1 Clostridium sp. CAG:221 | reverse complement strand
TTACTATTACCTTAGCCATAATCTTTTCTCCTTTATGTTAAAAATTAAAGGAATTAACTTTTGCTAATTCCTTTAGTACTACAATCACAATATTTGTTTAAAATTCATCATCATTATTATGATTATAAGAATATACATTATATTCTTTCCAAATTTCTTCTAGACTGTTGAATGTAGTGGATACACTTTCCTTCTGTCTTAATCCTACTGCAATTATTAATGCATTAATAACAGACAACGGTGCTACTAATGAATCAACAAATGAAGCCATATTGCTTTGAGCAATTAAAGCATAATCTGCTCTTTGTGCAAGCGGGGATACGATGCTATCAGTTAAAGCAACAACTGTAGCTCCTCTATCTTGTGCAAAACTTAATACATCAATAGTTCTATTAGCATATCTTGGGAATCCTATACCTATTACAAGATCACCTTCGCCTACATTTATCATTTCTTCAAAAATATCAGAAATACCGTAACCTACAGTTTTTACATTTTGTAGTATTACATTTAAATAGAATCCTAAAAATTCTGCAAGAGCCATTGAACTTCTAAGTCCAACAATATAAATCCTTTTTGCTTCAAAGATATTATTTACAACATCTTCAAAGGTTGAGTAATTTATTTTTTCCATGGTTGCTCTGATATTTTCCATATCAGCTTTTAAAACCCCTTTAAGTGTATATCCATTACAAATATAGTCGTTAGATAAATCAAGTCTTTGAACAGTTGTAAGCTTATTTTTAATTAGCTCCTGTAAAGATTTTTGTAAACTTGGATATCCAGAGAAACCTAGTTCGATAGCAAAACGTACAACTGTGGATTCAGACACCCCTACCGAACTTCCAAGTTTAGCTGCAGTCATAAAAGCAGCTTTGTCATAATTTTTAAGTATATATTCAGATATTAATTTTTGACCCTTACTAAGTTTGGGAAACTTATTATGAATAATGGCCATTAAATCTTGAGCTTCATCATTGTTGGTTTTATCCATTGTTAAATCCTTTCTTTTTCAAATAATCAGCTTAAATTATTTTAGCACTTATAATAAATATTATCAACGATATTATAAATTTAAAATTTTATTTTTTCAATATAATGTAAATTTTATTTCTTTTCTATGACTATTAATAATGGTGCTGTTTTTGCTCTATTTAAATATTCATGAAGCATTACCCCATATATGTTTTTAGGTAAGTTTCTCACATACTCCATAATGAAGTGTTCTTCATTCTTTCCTTCTGCATGACCCCTATAAACTGCAATAGTCATTATTCCATTACTATCTAAAAATTCTAATCCCTCTTCAATACTTTTCATAGTTGTTTTTGCTAACGTAGTTATTTCTTTATTACCTCCTGGAAGAAATCCTAAGTTATACATTATGCAATTTACCTTATCTTCTAGAACATACTCCTTAAATTTATGATGAGAATCATTAATAACAGAGACATTCTCCTTATTTTTAAGTTTATAATTTAAACAAGCTTCTTCTTGAACATCAAATGAGTAAACTTTTTCAAATCTTTCGCACAGAAAATCTGTATCATAACCATTCCCTAAAGTAGCATCAATGGCTACAACTCTTTTTTCTAAATGATTTTCAATAATACTATGAGATAAATCACTAATATCAGAAACATATTTAAACATATTTTATAGCTCCTTTATATATTGAACTTCTTCTTTTGTCAGTTCTCTATATTTCCCCTTTTGTAAATAACCTAGTTTTAATTCACCTATAGACACTCTTTTTAGAGATATAACTTCATGATTAAGAGATGAACACATTCTTCTTATCTGTCTATTTTTTCCTTCGTGAATAGTAATTTCTACAGTAGATATATATGAATTTTTTACTAAATCTTCTGAAATAATTCTTATCTTTGCTGGCGCTGTAACATATCCACCAATGTCTAATCCTTTTTCAAATTTTTCAATATCTTGTTTTGAAAATATACCTTTACATTCAGCTATGTACTTTTTATCGATTTCAACTCTTGGATGAATGATATTATTATATACATCACCATCATTAGTTAATAATAAAAGTCCAGAACTATCGTAATCAAGTCTTCCTATTGGATATACTCTTTCTTCAACCTTAACAATATCTAAGATGGTCTTTCTTCCTTTTTCATCTTTAGCAGATGTAATAACTCCCTCAGGCTTATTAAGCATTATATACACTTTATTTTCTTCTGGAAGTATTCTTTTCCCTTCGTATTCAACTATATCATCTAAAGTAACTTTAGTACCTAGTTCATTTATAATCATTCCATTAACCTTTACTTTTCCGGCTAATATTATTTCTTCACATTTTCTTCTAGATGCCACACCACATCTAGCCATATACTTTTGTAATCTTTCTTCCATGTTTGTCACTCCATATTTATTATTCAAGCTAATTATATATTTTACTGACTGTTAATACAACATTTAAATTCCATATAAATTATTAGCTTTATTTATATTTAAGTTTATATCGTATTTTTCACTACCATATGGTAAAATATATAAATAATTGAAATAAAAATAAATTTTATAAAAATTTGGGGTGGATTATGTATATTGATGAAGCAAAAAAAGCAAGAAGAAGAATTGAGAATATTATCGTTAAAACACCATTATTACATAGCGATATTTTTAGTAAACTTTCTTCAAATGATGTGTTTATGAAGTGTGAAAATCTTCAAGTTACAGGGGCTTATAAAATCAGAGGAGCTCTTAATAAAATTTCTCAACTATCTGAAGAGGAAAAAAAGAAAGGAGTAGTCTGCTCATCAGCTGGAAATCATGCTCAAGGAGTAGCCTATGCATCTTCACTGTTGGGAATTGAATCAACCATTGTAATGCCTAAAACAACACCATATTTAAAAGTTCAATCAACAAGGAATTATGGTGGAAATACAGTGTTATTTGGCTCATGTTATGATGATGCCTTCCTAGAAGCAAAAAGAATTGAAAAAGAAGAAGGAAAGGTTTTTATTCCTCCATTTGACGATTTCGATATAATCTATGGTCAAGGAACTATTGCATTAGAAATCTTAGAGGATTTACCAGAAGTAGACTATATAGTATGTCCTATAGGTGGTGGTGGCCTTATAAGTGGTATAAGCTTAGTTGCCAAATCTATAAATCCAAATGTAAAAATTATAGGTGTACAAGCTACTGGGGCTCCTTCAATGTATGAAAGTATTAATAGAGGTGAAAGAATTACATTAGATGAAGTAAACACCATAGCAGATGGTATAGCTGTAAAATCTCCTGGTGAAAAGACTTTTGAAATAGTTGGCAAATATGTTGATGAAATAATCACTGTAACAGAAAGTGAAATTGTGGATGCATTCTTATTATTAAGTGAAAAGCATAAGCTTTTAGGTGAAGCTTCAGGAGTTGTTTCTCTGGCGGCACTAAATAAGATTGATTGTAATGATAAAAAGATTTGTTCAGTAATAAGTGGCGGTAATATTGATATGCTTACTATATCAAACCTTATAAATAACGGACTTGTATCAGGTGGCAGATTATTCTGTTTCTCAGTTGAGCTTCCAGATGTTCCAGGACAATTGGTGGAAATTTCTCAAATATTATCAGAAGAAAATGCCAATGTAGTTAAGCTTGAACATAACCAATTTAAAGCAATTAATAGAATTAATAATGTTTTACTTGAAGTAACGGTGGAAACTAATGGTCATGAACACATCAATCAAATAATCAAACATTTTAACAGTAGAGGATATAAAATTAATATCATGTATAAAGGATAAGTGATAATTATGAATGATGAATGATGAGTGATGAATTGCAGTATAAACTCCTTAGGGAGTTCATCATTCATTTTTCATTTTTCATTCTTAATTTTACATTTATTAAAGAAACTCTCTGAGTTTCATCCTTAATTCATCATTCGTAATTCATCATTCGTAATTCATCATTCGTAATTCATCACCCATCATTAAAAAAAGCAGTATCAAATACTGCTTTTTTTCTAAGCTCCATAGATTGAATAATATTCTTCTATTCTAGCTTTTATTTCATCATTAATATATACTTTTCCATTAATTTCTCTATTATATAGATATTCAACTACTTCCTTCATTGAAACAATTGCATAAGTAGTGATACCAAAAGCTTCTTTTATTTCTGCTTGAGCTGATTTATCTCCTCTACCCTTTTCCATTCTATCAACTGATATAACTAGACCTTGAATCTTCACATCTCCTTGAGCCTTTAATATAGGGGCTGTTTCATATATAGAAGTTCCTGCTGTCATAACATCTTCAACAATAACTACTCTCTTAGTTTCATCTAATTTAGCACCTAATAGTATTCCACCTTCACCATGGTCCTTTACTTCTTTTCTATTAGAGCAGTACTCAACATTTAAATCATATAATTTGTTCATTGATATTGCTGTTGTAACTGTTAAAGGTATTCCTTTATAAGCTGGTCCAAAAAGCACATCAACTTCTTTACCAAAATGTTCATTTATAGCTTTTGCATAAAACATTCCTAATTTATCTAACTGTTCACCAGTTGTATAATTTCCTGTATTAATAAAGAAAGGAGTCTTTCTTCCACTCTTTGTTATAAAATCTCCAAATCTTAAAACATTGCTTTCCACCATAAATTCGATAAACTCTTGTTTGTATTGTTCCATTATAAGCTTCCCCTCTCAAACACGTATATTTTTCTAATTAATTGTAACATTAATCGCGAAAAAAGCCAATAACTTTATTTTTTTCAACAAATTCTAGGTAATTGTTCTCCTTTCATTGGAAGACATTTAACTTTTGCACCAATAACTGTCTCTAAGTACAGATTCTTCTTACCATCACCAATAACTTCTCCAATAATAGCAGCCTCTCTTCCTTCTTGGCTGTTTCTTAACAAGTTTAAAACCTCCATAGAGTCTTCTTTTGAAACAACAATGATTACTTTACCTTCATTGGCCAGATATAGAGGATTTAAGCCTAATAACCCACTGAATTCTGCTACTTCTTCACTAATAGGAAGCTTATTTTCATAAATAATCATTTCTTTATTAGAAGCATCTATTATTTCTAATAAAGTTGTAATAACACCTCCTCTGGTAGGATCTCTCATGACCTTTATTTCATAACAATTTTCTAATATCTTACCTATGATACCATTTAAACTTTGGCAATCACTTTTTAAAAGAGAACTATCACATAAATTATTTCTCTCATTCATGATGGCAGCTCCATGGTCACCTATTGTACCACTTATGATTATCTTGTCGCCTTTTTTAATACTTTTCATTCCTATCGGTCTATTTTTAGTAATTACACCTATGCCTGTGGTATTTATAAAGAGCTTATCCCCTTTACCCTTTTCCACTACCTTTGTATCACCACATACTATTTTTACATTAGCTTTC
Organism: Clostridium sp. CAG:221; assembly: GCA_000435835.1. Lineage (GTDB taxonomy): Bacteria > Bacillota > Clostridia > Clostridiales > Clostridiaceae > Clostridium. Next base: position 40,395 of record FR883428.1, on the reverse strand, counting down.
ATTGCTTCATGGCTAATTGTCTTAACTATTTCCTTTAGTTCATCTATAGCAAGTCCTTCCTCAATAATAAAGGAAAGTGATAAATATAAAGGAATAGCTCCAACCACAGACAAATCATTTACTGTTCCACAAATAGATAGTTTTCCTATATTACCTCCATTAAAAAATATGGGATCAACTACAAAACTATCTGTAGTCATGGTAATTTCACCTGGTAGTTTACCAAGATTACTGGCATCATTTTTTTGCAATAGAAATTCATTACCTAAATATTTAAAAAATAATTCTTCTATTAATTGATTAGTTTCCTCTCCACCACTACCATGTGATAACTGAATAAAATCCATCACTGCTCATCCCTTCTATACTTATAATAATTACTGCATGTACCCTCATTAGAAACCATACAAGGCCCCAATGGATTGCTTGGTGTACATATTTTCCCAAAACATTTACATTCCCTTGGAGTCTTCATTCCCTTAATAATACTTCCACAAATACAATTATTTGAAATTTCTATACTATTAAATTTAACTTTAAACTTTTTTAATGCATCATACTGCTCATAAGACTTATTTAGTTTATATCCACTATCTGTAACTTCACCAAGCCCTCGCCAAAAGCTGCTGCTTATACCAAAAACCTCTTCAATCTTTTTCTTAGCTATAATATTGCCTTCTTTTTTTACTACGCTCTTATAATAATTGACGCAAGTATATTCTTTCTTTTCAGCCATCAATGATATCTTCAAAATACTTGCTAAAATTTCTAATGAAGTAAACCCTGATATAACCATTGGTATATTGTATTTTTCAGCTAAAGCTTTGAATTCCTCACTACCGGTTATAGCACAAACATTACCTGGGCATATTAACCCATTGATTCCTATATATTTATCTTTAAGAAGATATTCAATGATAGGTGGCATTCTCTTAATAGCTACAATAAAACTCAAGTTACTTATATTTTTCATTTTTGTCTTTATTAAAATATCAGCATATATAGGTACAATTGTTTCAAAGCCAACAGCCATGAAAACTATTTCTTCATCCTTATTATTCTCTGCTAAAGTTAATAATTCTTCTGGTGAATATATAACTTCAATTTTCTTTCCTTTTGCCTTTTCTTTTATTAAACTACTATAACTACCTGGAACCTTAAGCATATCAGCAAATGTAGCTATTACTACGCCTTTATCTAGCAGAAAAATAGCATTATCTATATAATTTATTTCAGTTACACATACAGGACATCCTGGTCCAGAAATAAGTTGTATATTCTTAGGCATTACTTTATCGATACCATACTTATAGATGGACATTGTATGTGTTCCACATACCTCCATTATCTTCATGGGATTTTTAACATAATCATTGATCTTTAGTATCATATCCTTGGATAAATTTAAATTCTCCACTAGATTAAGCGCCATTTACTTCTCCTTCTAACACCTCTAATAACTCTTTAAAAATTTCTAAAGTTTCCTCAGCTTCTGCCTTTTCAATCTTAGTAATTGCAAAGCCTGCATGTACCAAAACATAATCTCCTATCTTTAAATCAGGAATTAAAGTAGTTACAATGTTCTTTTTTATAGTCCCAAAGCTTACAGAGGCAGTACCATCCTTTACATCCACCACTTCTCCCGGCATAGCAACACACATATAATCACCTCTTTCATATATTATAATTGTATAATAATGGTAATGCTTTTTAAATAGCTTTCTTTTTTATGTAAGGTTAAACAAAAAGTGAGATAATTAATACCTCACTGCTTTAAATAATCTTTATGTTTTTGTTTTTAGAATCAATAACAACTTCTACACCCATTGGTAGGGTAAGAGACGGCAAACTATGTCCACAAGCAACTCCTGCAATTATAGGCTTTCCACAAGGCTTAATCAATTCTTTAATCACTTCAGAAATTGTTAAGCTTTGATTAGGATTAGAAGGTTCACAACTTGAAAAATAGCCAAATATAATACCTGCACAATCATTTATCTTTCCTGCTTGAACTAGTTGAAGAAGCATCCTATCAACTTTATAAGGCTCTTCTCCAATTTCCTCAATGAAAAGGATCTTATTTCTAGTATCTATCTCATTTTCTGTACCCAAAGATGAACATATTATTGAAAGATTTCCTCCTATAAGATTTCCTCTTGCCTTTCCCTCAACAATACATTTAATTTCTTTATTCCTTGGATTATATATATTACCTTTTAAATCATGAGCAAATATCATTTTTTTTAAACTATTTAATGTGAATTTATCTGCTCCTTCGTATAATTCCGTTGCTGGCATTGGTGCATGATAAGTAATCATATTGCAACGTTGATTGATAGCAATATGAAGCATAGTAATATCACTATAACCAAATAGTGCTTTAGGATTTTCCTTAATTGCTGTGAAATTTATCTTATCAAGCAATCTTGCGCACCCATATCCCCCCCTTAAGGAATACACAGCTTTTATATCCTTATTCTGAAACATTTCATTTATATCATCAGCTCTAAGATTATCTTTTCCTGCCAAATACCCATGCTTTAAAGTACAACTTTTACCTAATACCACCTTAAGTCCTAGGCATTCTAAAGCATTAATTGCCCCCTCTAGTCTCTCTCTTACTATTGGACCTGCGGGAGCAATATACCCTACCTTATCACCTTTCTTTAATGGATCTGGCCTTAGCACATAACCACTTCCTTTAGAAAAATATCTTTCTTTGTAAATATATTTAAATAAATAATATTTAGAATTACTAAAATAATAAAAAAATAGGGGCTAAAAACACTAATGACTTATCTATCTTATATGCATACACTAATTGGAATAATCAAGATTGTTTCTCCTTCAACTTTACACTTAGGTTGACTAGGTAATATTATCCCTGAATCATTTATATTATTACCTATATCACAACAACAATTAAGTAAATTTTCATAAAATTGAGGATGTCCTGTTTTTCTTAGTAAATGAATATGCTCATTTTTGCTACATATCTTAACTATTTTCCCTATAACTTTACAAGGGCATTCTACTTCGTCAAATATATTTGAATAAGTATCAAAGAAGTTCTTATTATTTACTATTACAACAACATCATTACCTTCAGTTTTAATAATTAAATCCTTTGTATCATTGCTGGTAAGTAGTGTATTTAGATGCTCCATCTGCTTAAACACAAGCTGAAAATTATTTAATATCTTTTCATCGCAAGTACAGTATTTTTTCATTTCAGATATTCCAATACAGTTAACAGCATCATAAAATACATCTAAATATGATAATACCGACTCTGAACTTATGGTTCCTGTAATTTCAATATAATCACCAACTTTTAAATCCTGATTATTTCTCCAATCACCTGTAACGCTTTTTAATAAATTAGAATCTATCAGACTATTCATAAGCTGTGAATGTAATTCAAAGCTTGTATAAATTCTTGTAAGCTCTTCTTCACGCCTACAAAATCTACGACCATCTAAATTCTGTCTATTTTCTTTTCCTTCTGTGGTGTTACAGGCGTTATTATAACTCTTTCCTTTATAACCATCTCTTTCATCTTTCATTTGTCTATCTTCCTGAAAATATAAATCTTTATCTGTAAAATCAACTCCAGCGGAAATCGTTCTATCTTCTATCCACTTTGAAGTTCGTTTTTCTATATATCCATTTATAATAAGAGAATTCAAATTTTTAGTAAGGCCTTCATCAAGGTAAATTAGCAAGTCAGTGATATTCAAGATTAATAACACCCTTCCTTAGAGTATTTATTATAGATATTTTATTCCATAGCAAAAATAAATGTTACAGTAACAAAATAAATACCTATGCTTATTTATTTCAGCATAGGTGCTTACTATTATATGATCTCTATTGAATTCATATCTAACTTATAAGTTACATCTTTTCTTTCAACAATTAAATTTATCTTATCTTTTAAACTTTCATCATTTTTAATTTTGCCTAGTAATTCTTTAGTAGGATTTATTGCAAAAGGACATCCAACAGATTTGAACATTGTATAATCACCAGAAGTATCTCCATAAGCATAACTTTTGCTTAAATCAATATCATGCTTTTCTACTAATTCATTAATAGCTTTCTGCTTGCTATCCGAATCCCACATTGGTACTACTTCTCCATTATATTTGCCATTTTCATCAAGCTCGTAAATAGTACCTCTATAATCATCCATATGGTATTTCTCAGACATTTCTTTAACTAATTCTAATGGAGAACCTGAAATTGCAATAACAATATGTCCTTGCTCTTTGTGCCATTTTATTCTCTCTCTTGTAAAGGTATATACTCTATCACCTTTTTGTTCAATAACTTTTCTTGCTATATGCTTGATATGCTCTTCTCCAGTTCCAATTATAGCTTCCATATATATATCTACCATCTTTAATAGATATGTATCATAATCCCCTTGCCTTTTATCCCAGCTAATATATGCAGGTCTTACTTCATTCTCCCACTTTTCTTTATCAACTAATTCATATTTAATTATCTTCTTAAATACTTCTGTTATTAAACCTTCTCTATATATTGTTCCATCAATATCAAAAAATGCTGCGATTTTACTCATATCTTTCTCCTTTGTGTATATAATTTAACTTAACTTAACTATATATTACATTAAGTATTAATTCAAGAAATATTAAAAAACAAGCGAAAGCAAAACGCTAATCAATAATATTATTACTATTATAATAAGTGAAAGTAACGTAGGTATAGTTATATTGAAGAACAGAAGAAGTAACTTTATCCCTGTAAAAATTAAGATACATCCTACGCCATATTTTATCCCTTTAAACATACTATTAAGCTTAGATAAAATAAAATAAAGGCTCCTTAGACCTATTATTGCAAAGATGTTTGATAAATATACTATTACCGCATTGGTTGTAATAGAAAATATGGCTGGAATAGAATCCATGGCAAATATTATATCTGAAGATTCAATAAGTAGTAAAATTAGAAATAAAGGAGTTGCATAAAGTTTATTATTTTTTCTAATAAAAAAATATTCACCTTCTATTTCATCGGTAAAAGGTATTATTCCTTTTAAGAATTTTACTATCTTTTTGTCGCTATAATTTGTAGAATCGTCATCCTCTTTTATCATCATTTTAAAACCACTAAATATTAAAATTACACTAAATATATAGGTTACGAAATGAAAATTGTTAATTATAGTTATACCTAAGAAAATAAATATAAACCTTAAAATCATAGCACCTATTATTCCATAGGTTAATACTCTCTTTTGATATTCCTGTGGTATATTAAAGCTGGTAAAAATCATGAGAAATAAGAACAAGTTATCTACACTTAAACTTAACTCAACTACATATCCCCCTAAATACTCTAAGGCAGATTCTTTACCCCAAATAATAAATACTATAAAATTAACAACAATAGATATGCTTACCCAAAATATAAAATTTTTTACTGCTTTTTTTGCTCTCATCATGTACCCCTTAAATTATATTCCCTAAATAATTTATATGTTGAATACATAAAATTTATTTCATAATATATTCATCTTCTTTTATTCTTCCCTTGATCTTTTGACAAATTATCAATTCAATACAAGTAAAAACTGTGCTTAAAATTAGAATTATTGTGGCACATAATAAAAAGAATTCCTTGGGCAAAGCTAATATTATTGAATCCTTTACCGTATCAAAAAGTCAGTAATCATTAGCGAAAACTATTTCATGAAATATTTTAAATAAATAATTAAAGTTAACCATAGAAAATGCTATTATTACAAAGCTAGTTACTATAGTAATTAGTAGAGATATTACAGGTATATTACCAATTGCTTTTTTAATTCTTTTTTTATTAATGAGTAAATAAATAACAAGCAAACTTATACTGAAGATAAGAAAAATATAAATTCCTATAAATATTTTTCTTACCTCTACAAAGTGATAAAGAGCATTATTACTTAATGTAAAACTTTCAAAACTCAAATCAGTTGTTTTTGGATTATTTATAAAATCTATTATTCTGCCATATTCAGCATATAATTTATTCCTTGGTATATTAAGGTTTTTGTCAATATGAAAAATCTTATTAGCTATCCTATAAGTCCCTTTGCAGTTTAGTACTACAACCGTTGCTAATAAGATGTTAAAGATTGATAAATAAGTTCCTTTTAAAAACTTCTTTAAGTGCTGCATAATTTCACTCCCTTCTCTTTATTAATTATACCCATTTTATTCCATATAAAAAAGAAGCATTGTTAAATGCTTCTTTTTCAAAATATTTAAGGTTAATGTATTGATTTTCCAGAGTCAGTTACTTGTATCAGTCCATCTGGATAAGGGTGAAAAAATGTTTGATCCTTTAAATTCTCTATATCAAATCTAATAATGTATCCTTTTATCAAATATTGCAAAACTGAAAATGGAACAATTCCATTTCTATATTTATCTATTGTACTCCAAATAAATTTTACTTCTTCATCAGAAAGTTGTTCCCTAAATTGTTCTATGGCACGAAGGCATACATTTATATTAGATGTATATCTAGGTGTTCTACTTAACAAAACATTTAACGTGTTTTCATATTCTTTTATTAAGGTTAAAAAATCATCACCATTATAATTATAGATTAATTCATCTAATAGCTTTGAATATTTCTGACTATAAGAAATGAATAACATTGAATTCTTTAAATGGAACTCTCTTAGAACTTCAAAGCTATTGGATTTCTTTACTTCTCTAAAATCTGATAATATATAAAGGTTTGTTAAAAATCTCTCTCTAATTTTATAGTTAGTGAGCCTACCTTCACTTTCAACTAGTAAATTAGGATATTTTTTTATTACTTCATCAGAAAACACTCCATTCCCTTTTTTGGTAAAACAACACTTTTCTATTTTAGGATAAATTTTTGCATCTTTTATACCACAAGTAGGTGACTTGCTTTTTAAGATAAATCCATCCACCTCTCCTAATTCACTTAAGAATTTTGAAGTAAACTCTTTTAACTCTTTTGTAAATATCATATTAGTCTTATTTTGTACTACATTATATCCATCATCATTTTCAATAATCTTCAAGGAATCTCTAGGCGTAGGGAGTCCACAACCTTGTTCAGGACATACTTTGATGAAATCAACATAATCACCCAAAATTTCAATAAAACTATTAGGTTCCATGCCTCCATTATATCTACAAGGTTCAAATCCAAGACATTTACTTACAACTATTATTGGTTTTCCACTATTAGACATTCCTTAACCTGCCTTTCTATACTATTCCTCTCTATTCATTAATAATAAAAAGATAATCTTCTAAGCTACTTATTTTGAATATCTAGCTTTAATTTAAATATTTCTTCTTTTAATTTTTCAATAACTAAATCTTTTTCCTTTAGCTTTTCATTAAATCCTCTTTCACTTTCTATGATTTCTGATTTAAATTCATCTTTAAGCTTTGAAATTTCCTCAGTCTTATCATTTAAAATCTTATGAATTTTATCATTTAACGAATTGCTATATTCTCTATACTCTTTTATTTCAGCCTTTAAGCTTGTAATTTCCTCTTTACTTTCTTTAAGATCTTCTTTTGTTATTTCCAGTTTTTCTTTTATTAGATCGTAATCTCTATATTTATCATCTAAAGACTCTAACTTAGCTTTATATTCTTCAGCAGCTTTATTATTACGTTTCTCTTCTTCAAGAAGAGCATTTAAAGACTCTATATGCATTTGTGAGCTTTTAATTATATCTGCTTTTTCTTTCAATTCCTTTTCAACAGTAGTTAATGCCAAGTTAACTCTGGAAAAGCTATCTTTTACAGTGTTAAGCTCCTTATTATTTTCTAGCAATGTATTTTCCATACCTTTTAGTTTCTCTTCTTTTTTAGTTATGGTTTGTTGAAGCCTTACAATTGTTTTATCACGGTTTTTAATTTCCACCATTGATTTTTCTATTTGTCTTTCCTCTAGAAAACTAGCCATTTCTAAAGAATTAATATAACTATTCTTTATTGAATCTAAAAGATATGTAAACTTTTCAATTTCCGTTTTTCTATCGGCAAATCTAGTGTCTTCAGTAATATTAAAGACTTCATACTGATCTAATAATGCAGAAACCATACTTTCTGCATCAGCAAACTTGCTTTGTAGCTCATTTAATCTATTTTTAGTATTTCTTTTTAGCTTAAGGCCTTTTGTTTCTAACTTTTCAGTTATTTCTTCTAATGTTTGTATATTTTCCTCAGTATTATTATTTTCTTTTTTGTTTTCATTATTACTATTTAATGCATTTTCCATAAAAACTCTCCTATCTACTTTTCCAACTTAGTTAACCACAGTTAACTAAGTTATCTTCAGTTAGCTATTAATACTATTATAACATAAATATAAAATTTTACAATTCAAATAAATGGTAAAATAAACTATAAAAAACTGCGTCTTTTCCAGAAAAGACGCAGTTTTTTTATAAACCTTGATTTTAAGCCATTTATAAGATATACTATTTTTATTAAATGGTAAAATACGCAGTATAAAAATACAAATGCGCAGTTTTTAAAAATATAAATTCAAATTTTGAGCAGAAAGGAATTTTCAAATGGATTTAAATGATGAAATGGTCGAGATGATGAAATTCTATGAATTTTATAAAAAAATAAAAGCAAGTGAGGAAAAAGATAAGTTAACTAATAAAAATAATGAATTATTTAAAAAAACAGAGGGAGCAAATAATAAAACAGAGGAAGTAAATTTAAATAGTTATGAAAAAGAAGAAAATTCTATTAATAAAATAGAGGGAGCAAATACACAGGATAAAAAGAAACTAAAAAAGAATCATATGGCCACAAGACCACTGGATAAAAATGAATATGAAGAAATTATTAAATTATGCAAAAGTGGATTTACATATATAGATAAAAAAACAGGGAGAGAAAAGACTTTTAGAAAAAACCCCTCATTAGTGTTTGCATTGGTACTTCAAGCTACTTTAGGTTTTAGAGCCAGTGATATAGTAAATTTAAAGGTAAGTGATTTTAGCAGAAATAAATTTTCCGTACAGGAAATAAAAACAGGTAAATGGCAAAACAGAGAAATAAATGATCATATGTATCAAAAAATATTGGAATATTCCATTGAAAATAATCTAGATAAAGATGACTATATATATCCCAATAAAATAAGAAATATGCAGCAACAATTAAAAATAATAACTGACTATTTAGGCTATAAGAATATTGGTACCCACTCTTTCAGAAAGTTATTTGCTCATACCATATATGAGGAGTCAAATCATGATATAGAGCTAGTAAGACATGTCTTAAATCATGGAGATATCAGAACAACCATGAGATACTTAGGAGTAAGTCAAAAAAGAGTTAAAGAAGTTATTGATAAAATTGATTTTTCTTATATATTATAATAGAAGAGGATATAGTTTTTTTACTTTAATCTATATCCTCTTCTATTATTTATTTTTTATTTCATTAACACATTCACTTATTATTTTAATACCCTCTTCTATTTCCTCCATGGTAATACGTGATAATCCAAGCCTTAAAGTATCTGACTTTTTATTATTAATATCAAAAATATCACCTGGAGCAAAAATAACTTTTCTTTCATAGCATTTTTGCAACAATTCTCTTGAATCAATACCTTCAATGGCAACATAAACATGCATACCATACTCTCCCCATATATATTTAGGCTTTAGATATTTATTAAGGCACTTTATAGCAAAATCATGTTTTTCTTTATAATACTTTCTAGTCCTTTTTATCTGTTTTTCGAAAGTACCACTTTTCAAATATTCATATAAAATAGCTTGATCTAAAAAGGATGTATGGATATTATAGCAACGTTTTACACTTTCTAAAGTATTGATTATTTTTTTATCAGCTAATACCCAACCCACTCTGATTCCAGGAAATAGTATTTTTGAAAAACTCCCGATATATATCACACCATTATTCTTTCCATCGAAGGCTGCCAAAGGTGCTATATGAGAATTATTATAATGTAACTCCTCATTAAAGCCATCTTCAATAATTGGTACGTTATATTGCTTAAATAAATTGTATATCTTAAAACGCTTTTCACCATTAATAACTATTCCTGTAGGATTATTATAAGACGGAGTAAGGTATCCTAATTTTATTTGATTATTTTTCAGTTTCTCTTCAAGATCCATTAAATCAATACCGTCTTCTGCAATATCAACACCTATTAAATTAAGCTTATGAAGCTTCATCAACTTAATGCTTGTATTATGAGTTGGATTTTCACAAATTATATTATCACCTTCACTGGTATAAGATGATAATATAAGCTGTAGCCCTTCAGTAAATCCATTAGTAATAATAAAACTCTTTTCATCAGTATTAACACCTTTCTTGTTCATATACTCATGAAGATAATCAATTAAAGGCTTATAACCCTGTGCATACCCATAGTTTAATATTTTATGTCCTTCTAATGCTATTCTATTTAAAAATGCTTTTTTAAATTCTTCCACATCAAATAATTCCCCATCAGGAGAAATACTTTTAAAGGAAATCATTCCTTTTTCCCATGGGATTTCACTTTTCACAGTATCAAGGCGGCAAGAAAGATTTGCATATTCATTACTTTTATTTGACCAATCAATATTCCATTCACCTTTTGAAGTTATGTTTTTATCAGCAACAAAGGTACCTTTACCCTTAACGGTATACAAAATGCCTTCTAACTCTAAATTTTCATAAGCAGTAATTACAGAATTGCGGCTTACCCCTATTATCTTAGCTAATTCTCTAGTTGCTGGAAGCTTACTGTTAGATGATAATATTCCATTTTCTATGGTTTTCTTTATATGCTGCTCTATCTGATAATAAATAGGTTCAGTTGAATTTAAATTTAAATTAGAAAATATCATACTTTCACCTCCAGTATTTAAAAACTAAAAAATATTTTCTAATATTAATAATATCAGTTGCCAAAGGGTTATTTCAACTAAAATAATAAAGGATGTCTATAACACCCTTTATTTTTTCTCATATTTATTTTCTTATTAGATATATTCATTACTAATAAATAAACCTTCTGACTTAAATATATCCATAATAAATTTTAAATCTTTGCATCCAAAATTAATAATTTTAACTTTCCAATAGCTTATTTCCAAACCAATTTTTAAATCATTAAATACAAAATACATTCCTTCATTTAAAATAGTTAAGTTATACATTATATCATCAATAAATCTATTTATATCTTTATAATACTCTAAAAAACTAACTCCATCTTCAAAATCATCATTTAAAAAGTAGATATTATCATCAAAAATATAAAGCTTGCTTAAAGCAGCAACAAACTTATTGGCCATATTATATTTACTATTGCAAAGTATCTGCTTTTCAAACTCATCATATTTACTATTTTTAAACCCTTTCGGTACAACCGAAATAATAAATACATTTTTACATTCTCTCTGTTTATATTTTTCATCTGTCAATTTCTGAAATAATATACGTATCGCTTTATTTTCTTTCATAGTTTCTTCTGACATTTTTAACATCTCCTTCAAGAAAAATATAATAATATCATGATTTAATTATAATACTATTTAATTATTATATAAATAAATTAAGTATATAAAACTCTATTTCTTCAATATATTTTATGATATATTATAGAATATATTATATTTGCAAAGGAAAAATTTTATGGAACAAAGTTTTGAAAGATTATTAAATATATCCACCAGCGGCAACCAAAAAAACTTTAATGAATTTATTCATTACAATAGATATGAACCAACTTCCTATTATGTACTAGAAGCCCTTCTTCACAATTATCCCCTTTTAGAAAGTGATAATGTTGTTGATTTTGGATCTGGTAAAGGAAGATTAAATTTCTTTTTAAATCACTTCTTTAAGTGTAGAGTTACTGGTGTGGAAATGAATAAGTATTACTATGAAGAGGCTTTAACAAATACTAAAAACTATTTAGCTAAAAACAAGGGCTATGATCCTTCTAAAATATCATTTGTTAACTGCATTGCAGAAGACTATGAAATAAGCCCTAATGAAAATAAATTTTATTTCTTTAATCCTTTTTCTGTACAGATTTTTATCAAAGTGGTAACTAACATCATTTATTCTGTAGTGGATGAGTATAGACCAGTTGATTTAATTCTTTATTATCCTTCCGAAGATTACATATATTATTTAGAAAACTATACCATGTTTCACTTAGTAAAGGAAATAAAATTAAATGAGCATTATGAGCAAGATAATCGAGAAAGAATCCTAGTATATAGGCTTCAATATTAAATGAAAATCACGTGATATTCATATAGAAACTCACGTGATTTTTTTATATAAAAAAATTTTAAAATTTGTTACTTGGTAAATTCATTAAGTTCAACGTACTTTTCTTTAATTATTAATATTTCTCTTAAAGGAATAGTATGTTCCTACAAAATAGCATAAATATATTCCAATCATTAAAATAACACCTAAAATTATGGTCAAAATAAATACTTCATTACCTATATAAGTATTTATGATATCCTTATAAATAATATAAAAATTATAAATAAATATTATAACCCCAATCATTGCTATAGCAATTGGAATAATAAAATACACCTAATCTTTAAGCGAAATTTCTTCATATCCAAGCATCCTTCTCATTTTGTTGAAATCACTTAATCTTATGCCTATCATGGAGATATTCTTTTGATCTATATTATAATACTCTTCTTCATTTATAAAATACTTTTTTACTTCACAATAATTATTTACATCATATCCTTTTTCATTTAGATAGTCTACAACCTCACTATAATCTAATGCTGGTAATTCATTAGCATTACTTATATTGGCTTCTGATATAAAACTATGGCTATAGTTATTTCTAATTTCTACATCAAAAGGAACCCTCATTTCTAAATATCCTAGTGCCCACTCTGCCATCACCAAAGTAATTATAAAGCTTATAACAGTCCCTAAGAAGGTAATTGAAATGGTAGCCATCAATATTGGCGCTGATTTTATCTTTGCTACCAATGTTCCCATTATAAAAAGATTTGTTCCTATAATCTTTTAATCTCATACTATATAACCTTGACCTCTTTTAGTTTTTATATAATCCTTTAATCCAATTTCATCTATTTTATTTCTTATTCGTGTAATATTCACTGTAAGGGTATTATCATTAATAAACATAGCACTATCCCACAGATATTCCATAACATCTACTCTTGATACAATTTTTCCTTTATTAAGTAGTAGATAATATAATATTTTTAATTCGTTTTTAGTTAATTCAATACTTTTTTCATTATGCTCAATGGTACTTGATAAAATATTTAATGTTAAACCATTATGTTCAACAATGTCCATATTATTATCATTAGGATACGCTCTTTTAATAAGGGCATTTATTCTTGCTAAAAGTATTTGTGTATTATACGGTTTAGTAATAAAGTCATCCCCTCCTAGAGTAATAGCCATTAATTCATCTATATTGGTATTTCTACTTGTTATAAATATTATGGGTACTTTTGAAAAGCTACGTATTTCTGTGCATATTTTAAAGCCATCATCATTAGGTAAATTTATATATACTTGCAAAATAACAATTATACAAATATGGAAATTTACTTGCTTACATTTTTGCTCAAAATTTCTTTCTCAAATATTAGTGACTTTATTTTCTATATTACACTTTAATAAATGCTAAAAAGACGTTTTAGAAATTAATCTAAAACGTCTTTTTGGTATTTACTAAATTTAATTTTCTTCATATGCAGCTTTTAACATTTCAATTTCTTTAGCATATCCATCTAATTCATTAGGTGTTTCTAAGAAAAATGGTATATTACGAAGTTTTGGGTGATTTATGATTCTCTTGATAGCTTCAAAGCCAATTTCACCTTCACCAATCTTTTCATGTCTATCCTTATGACTTTTAAATGGATTCTTACTATCATTTAAGTGTATAGCATGTAGCCTATCAAGTCCAATTATTCTATCAAATTCTTCTAAAACTCCATCTAGATCATTAACTATATCATAGCCAGCATCATATACGTGGCAAGTATCTAAACATACACCCATTTTTTCATTTAGTTCAACTCTGCTTATTATTTCAGCTATTTCTTCAAAAGTTCTTCCAACTTCTGTACCTTTTCCAGCCATTGTTTCTAATAATACAATTGTAGTATGTTCTGGTTTTAGTACTTTATTAAGCATTTCAACTATATAGTTTATACCAACATCTACACCTTGCTTAACATGGCTTCCTGGATGGAAATTATAAAGACTTGTAGGTAAATATTTTAATCTTTCTAAATCATCAGCCATCATTTCTGAAGCAAATTCTCTTGTGCTTTCATCAGCAGAACACCCATTAAGAGTGTATGGCGCATGAGCTAATATTTTAGCAAAATTATTTTCTTCCATTAACTTTCTTAAAGCTAATATATCCTTTTCATTTATATCTTTTGCTTTTCCGCCTCTTGGGTTACGTGTGAAGTATTGGAATGTATTAGCACCTATTTTAAGAGCTTCTTTTCCCATATTTTCATAACCTTTTGTAGTTGATAAATGACATCCTATGTTTAACATTTAATCCTCCAATTTATCTAAATGGTACAATATGTATCCTTTTTTTATTTTTATAATATATATCTATAATACTATAATACACTTTTATTATCAACTAATAATAATTATTTAGACAATTTAAAATACTGTATTCTTTATACTTCAAATGTGGTTTCATCTATCCAGTTGTAATTATTCTTTATATCATCTACCAGCTTAAACAATGCAATATCCTTCTCCTTACACTCAAGCATCACATCAAAATCCCTATTTATTTTCTTAGCTGAATTTATAAATTTAACAAACTCTTCTCCATTAATATAATCAGCATGCTTTCTATCAAATTCCCCTTCTCTAGGTGATGAAAAATGTATCTTAGGTGGAAGAGGTTCTTTATTCCAAGTATTAAAAATTTCATCCAACATTTCAAAGATATTTTCACCATTATTATTACAGTTATGATGGTGTATATCTAGTACCATTGGAATATTTAAAGTTTTACAAATCTTTAGAGTTTCTGATGCAGTATATGTTTTATCATCATTCTCTAAAATCACTTTGTTCTTTATCCTTTCAGGATAAGTACTAAAATTATTTATAAACCTTTCTATGCCAGCTTCCTTTCCACCTGTAGCTCCTCCAACATGCATTACCATTTTACCTTTATCATAATTCATTTCCTCAAACCAATCTACATGTATATTTAATGTGTTCTTAGCACTTTCAACTACAGCTAGATTAACACTATTAATAACATTAAATTCATCAGGATGCGTATCAACTCGCATATTAGATTCATTAATAAGTTTTCCTATATATTGAAAGTCTTTATTAAACATCTTCCTATAGTCAAAGTACTCTACTTCTGGATGTGTTATTAATGGTATTAGTGCTGAAGTAATTCTATAAAAATGTATATTATTTTCAATATTATATTTAATATGCTTTTCCAATCCATTTAAGTTGGACATTATAACAGTTTTTAGCTTTTCAAACTTTTTCTCATCTGATATAAGCTTTTTATAATTGCTATATGTTACAGTACTTGAACTAGTAGCCTTTTTTCCTAGTTTATTAGAAATAGCAACATAACCTAACCTTACAATCATTTTTATCTCACCGTCCTTGTTTATATTGTGTCCTAACTTTGAAAGTTAATTATTTTTTCTTATAATATAAAAAAGGATAGCTATTATAAACTATCAATTCTTTAAGATTATTTACTTTTCGTCATAACATATTACTGGTGTTCCAGCTTCAATTTCTGCAAATATTTTTTTAGCTAAATATTTTGGTGCATTTATACAGCCATGAGTACCATCATTTAAATATATATCTCCACCATAAGAATATCGCCAAGAAGCATCATGAAGTCCTATATTACCATTAAATGGCATCCAATAATTTACTTTAGCTTCATAGTTAGCACCACGTAAAGTAGAATTTTCCTGTTTATATGTTATTTCATATATTCCAAGAGGAGTATCGTTACCATTACTGACATTACCAGAAACAATATCACCCTGTGCTATTAATTTTCCCTGTTTATAATACCAAATATGCTGTCTAGTAATATTAATTTCCAAATAACTATCACCAAAATCATTTTCTCCTCTACAGACACCCTTTTGCAAATATTCTGGTTCTTTTTCTAGGATGGATCCATTTTCAATATCCTCTTTTAATATCTGAGCTTCTTTCTTCTTATTAATCCTCCATCCGTAGTAACCACCAGATACACTTAATGTTTTTCCAGTTGATGTTTTAAATTCACGTGCCACGCCTACAGTGTCATATTTTTTTGCTAAATTTGTAATATAATTCATAATTGCCTGAGCATCTATTGATACATTTAATTCATCATCTATCTTTATCCATTGATTTATTAATGAATAATCTACCACTTCATTTTCATCACCAAATACATAAGTTATCTTAGAAGACATGTATTGATCTATGATATTTTTAGCTTCCTTTACTTCCTTAGAGTAAGAGCAGTACTTAGGATTTACATAGCAATTAGCTTCATCTAAATTCAAAATTTCCTGACCTGTGTAAATTGACTTTACTACTTCAGTATAAACTTTTTCTTTATCGAGGTAATTACCATACACTTCATCTACTATTACAAATTCAGTATTTATAAAAATAAGACTAGCATTTTCAGGATATATAATGTCATCTTCATTAAAAAATTCTAAATTATCTATTTTATTCTTAAGTAAACCTTCATCATAAGAGTAAATATCTTTTATCACATAATTCTTCTTTTTAAATATGCTTGTTATCCATAAAAATGAATTTTGTTTTTTAACTATAGTCTCAAGTTCATTATTATCCATATATTTAAAATTTAAACCACTTAAATTAATTTCACTACTTTTTCCTCGCCCTTCTATAAGCAATTTATAATCTTCAACAGTAGTTTTTATATGATTAGATGCCTTGCCTATATTCATACAAGATATATCAATTCCATTAATACTTGTCCCAATTAAGAAATGACTTCTAAAAAAGCAACAAATCATAATATATAATATAATAAATATTACTAATAATGTTATAATCTTCTTAAGCATTATATTATCCAAATATCTTTTCATATATAATAGTCCTTTCATTTTAAATTGTCTATCAATACTATATATAATTATGTTTAATTCCATTTATTCATGCATCATAAGTAATATATATTATAGAAGAGGAGCAAAAATCCTTAAAATACTTCCACCAATTTTATATAGTAAGTTAGTATTCTTACAATCATTTAGCGATACTAATTTACATTTGTTTAAAGTTTCCTTGAAATCTTCTGATATTTTTTTAATTATATCATTCTTATAAATGAAAGTTGCACATTCAAAGTGAAGATATAAGCTTCGAAAGTCTAAATTAATGGTACCTACAACTGCCTTTATATCATCAGATACAAACACCTTACCATGGATAAAGCCTGGCATATATTCATATATCTTTACTCCACTTTCAATAAGATCTTTATAATAAGTTCTTGTAAGCATAAATACAAGTTTTTTATCTGGTATATGTGGAAGAATAATTCTTACATCTATACCTCTTTTACTGGCATAAGTAAGAGCTCTAATCATTTTACTATCAATTATTAAATATGGAGTCATTATATAAACATAATTCTTTGCAGTGGCTAATATATCTAAATAAACATTTTCACCTACCTGTTCTTCATCTAATGGACTATCTCCAAATGGCATAATATATCCATGATTTTCATTTAAATTATTTATATCATTACATATATATTTTGCATAATTTTCTGGATTTTTCTCATTTATATTCCACATTTGTAAAAACATTATTACAAAACTTTTTACTGCATCACCTTCAAGCATTACTGCACAATCTTTCCAATGACCATATTTACTTATCCTGTTAATATATTCATCACCTATATTTATACCACCGTTAAAAGCTACTTTACCATCTATGACTAATATTTTTCTATGATCACGATTATTTTGATGTGTTGATAATGCTGGCCTTATAGGTGAAAACATCTTACACTGTATTCCTTTTGTTTTAAGATATTCAGGATAATTATAAGGCAACATGGCAATGGAGCACATACCATCGTACATAACCCTTACCTCAACACCTTTCTTCACCTTCTCCTCTAATAAATCACTGATGGTATTCCACATTTCTCCTTCTTCAATGATAAAGTATTCCAAAAAAATATATTTTTCAGCTTTCTTTATTTCTTCAAGCATTCTTTTATATTTATATTCTCCCAGTGGAAAATATTCAATCTTTGTATTTTTATATATTGGATATTTACTAACTCTCTCAACATATCTAGCTAAATTGGCCACTTGTATATTACTTTTATATAGAGTATCCATTACATCAGCATTTTGTTTAACAAATATACTTGTCTCTTCTTCTAGTAATTCTAATCTTTTATTAATTATCTTTACTCCATATTGAAATTCAACAAACAAATAAAATATACAACCAAATACAGGAACCAACAAAATAGGAATTATCCATGCTAGCTTAAATGAAGGATCTTCTTTTTTATTTAAAATATAGATAACCAATATAGTTGATAATACTGTAAAAAAACTATATAAGTATATTATATAATCTGTTAGTTTTAAAAACATAATAGCTAATATTAATACTTGAATAAATAATAATATTAAAATCATAAATGTCCTTCCATATATCACATTAAACAACTTCTTTTTATGAACATTCATCATATCACCTTTCTTTCTTTAAATAACCTATTTATTTAACTGCATTATCACTTTTTACTTAATATAATTTATTTAATAATCTATATTTTTATCTTTAATAAAAAAATAGGATGCACTTCTGCATCCTATAAACTACTTGCTATTCTAATTTTATATTCATTTTCAATTATGTTATCAATAATCATATTCATTATAGTATTACATACATAACAAGCGTACCTTAAATCATGTTCATAACTGCTATAATTTTCATACTGAAATAACATTTCATTTATAAACTCAACAACATTTTCCGCTTTAATTTCTATGTTCTTTTCATCTGTAAAATTATATTCCTTTGCTACTTTATCTAAGTTCTTTTCATACATTAAATGTTCCTTTACTATATTGGCACTTTTAAATTCCCATCTTTGATGATGAGGTAAACAGAAATAGTCACAAAGGAAATGACATATTACTCCTAACTCTTGATTAAATTTATTAATAGTATAAGTAGTATATAAATCTTTAATTGATAAATTACTTAAAAACTCAATTTTATTAATTATCATTAAAAAGCTTTCATCTTTATAATGCTTCATTAGCTTGTACTTTAAAGCACAGTCAGGCTTTATATTACCCCAAATAAACTGTGTTTCTTTTAATAAAGCCTTTTTATCATAATCCATATTTTCGTATATTTTTCTGCCCATTAGCATATGAGTATTTATTAACATAATGTAACCTTCTTTATCATTTTATTATTAATATAATAGTATGTTCATCTACTATTAACAATATGTATTAAGAGGCAATTATGTCATACTTTAAATAATACTAAAATTATTTCATCTAAATTTAAAATATTCTATTTTTAACTATTTATATTTTTTTCTTATTTCTTCAAGCTTCTGAAGAAATAAATTTTTGCTATTTTCAATTTCCACATTTTCATTTTTATGTTTATTCAATATCTCTTCTTTAAAATTTCTAAATTTATAATTAAATTTAGTAGAATGGCCTGTTGGATGCCCTTGTACTAATCGTTCTTTAATAAAGTTTAATTTAGACACTTCTTTCCTTATACCATTAGACAATCCTTCTATTTTATCCTTTAATGTATCCACAGAAGTTCTTATCTTATCACCAAACTCACTAACATCACCTTCAGTGCCATCTTTAATATAATATAGCTGATTAGCTGCATTATTTAATATTAATTGAATTTCAGATTTTAATTCTTTTATTTCACTTAAAGCCTTCTCAGACCTCTCCATAAGTTTATTTATATCAATAGTAGCTTTAATGGATGTTATAGTATCAGCAATTACAATTAATGTTATTATTATAGCTGCAATCATAACAAAGTTATCATTTAATAATAATACATACTTTTCTATAGGCTTATGTATGAATTGTACCAGTAAAATAGATAGTACACCCCAAAACAATGAGCATACAAGACAAATTCTTCCCTTATATTGTATTTTGTAATAACTATAATCCCAATACCTAACCTTAAATATTATTTCCATAAGCCAGCCAGTAAAATATTCTAGAATAGTAGCTGCTATCATTCCAACAAAATAAACAGCAAAAAGATTATTCCTAAATGGTAGCGTTATAAATAACACTAATACAGCACCCAATCCGTAAATTGGCAGAAGAGGACCACTTAAAAAACCTCTATTTATAAGTTTTTTATTTTCAAATGATACAATTGTTGACTCAATGCACCATCCTAGAAAACAATATATATAAAAAAATATGAACCATTGATATATATTATATAACCCCATGTTATCTCTCCTTTCATTTCTAGATGCTTAATTTTTTAATATACCTCTTAATATACTTATTTTACCACTTTTTATTTATTTTTCCTTATTGTTCATAAATATTTTTTATTTTTATAGTACAAAAGTGGCTGGCGCCACGCTTCAGCGAAGAAAGCAACTTTTGTTAGCCAACCAAAAGGTTCTAAAAGAAAAATAAGTCCTTACAAAAATTTAATTAATTTATTTTTCTTTTACGGTTCTTTTTGGGCACTATAATTTTCTTTTTAACGCATTAGTAACAGCATATATAAGAAATGGCCAATCAATCAGTATTCCCCTATGGTAAAAATTTTATACCTTCCTAAGCGTTAAAAAAAGGAGTATTTCTACTCCTTATATAATTCCAGTATGTTCTAGTAAAATTTTTAATCCTATACAGATTAAAATTATTCCACCAAGTAATTCTGCTTTTGATTTAAATTTATCACCAAATATATTACCTATCTTCACTCCACACATTGATATTATAAGTGTTATAATACCTATGAAAATAACAGCTGGTATTATATTTACCTTTAGAAATGTAAAAGTAATCCCTACAGCCAACGCATCAATACTTGTGGCAATTGATAATATAAGCATTGACTTAAAACTTAAATCAGATTCTTCAATCTCTTCTTCGTCATCTTTGCTTAATGATTCTTTTACCATATTGATGCCTATTATAGCTAATAAAATAAATGCTATCCAATGATCAATTGCTTTTATTTTATCTTGGAATCTATATCCCATTAAATAACCTATTAATGGCATTCCAGCCTGAAAAATTCCAAAATATGCTCCAACAATCCCTGCCTTTTTAAGTGTCACTTTTTTCATTCCAAGACCTTTGCAAATGGAAACAGCAAATGCATCCATAGCAAGTCCTACTGATAGAATAATTAATTCAATTAATCCCATATTATTTCCTCATTTCATTAGTATTTGTTAAATTTTATTATTCATTTATCACACCTTACATATTAATTTCAGTTATCTCTCATAAATATAGCTGAAATTGCTATACATAAGTCTTTTTTATAAATAAAAAGAGACTAAGCGTATAGCAAATAAAGCTATACACCAGTCTCATTATTTAAGACAAGCCAGATGTAAACAATCAGTATGTTGACTTGCCACGTATCTCGTA
This sequence comes from Clostridium sp. CAG:221, assembly GCA_000435835.1. Taxonomy (GTDB): domain Bacteria; phylum Bacillota; class Clostridia; order Clostridiales; family Clostridiaceae; genus Clostridium. The sequence continues at coordinate 18,626 of FR883428.1, read as the reverse complement.
TACGCCAATTACTCCCTAGTGAGTATAACAACCATTAAATTATATCATAAAATATAAATTTTTCAATAATTTATAAAATATTTATCTATAAGTTGCTTTAGATTTAATTATTTCTATTTTATTTGAATCGTATCCATTTTCTAATAGAAAATAATATAAATCCATCTTACTTAGTTTACATTTAGGTCCAATGATGATTTCCCTAATAATAACATCATTTATATAACCTGAAAAATCAATATTACAATATGCTATAAGTTGATTTTTCCTTAAAATAAATTTTATTGGAGTTATCTTATATCCTTTTATAAATAACTCTTTTTCAAAAAATCTTTTACTTTCACATATACTTATAGGTCCGTTTATTTCTGGATTAAACATCTCTGGATCATATATTATTCTTACTTCCTTTTCTTCACTAAAGGCAGGATTTTTTATTACACAACTGATATTTTCCAATTTAGCAATTAATATTTTACAAAATATATTAAAATTTTCTTTAAAAAATCTATCAAAATCTATGCTATGCTTTTTTTCTATATTGTAATACTTTTTTTCCATAGATTTTATAGAACTTCTAACTATTTCTCCAAGTCTCTTCTTTTGCTTATCCTCTCGATAGATTACTTTTTCCACCAGTATATTTTTATTTTTGACTTGTTTAATTACTTTAAAATCAAATCCAATGGAAAGTCCTTCCCCATCTTGTCCATAAGCTCTCCATTGGCTTAGTTTGTCTTTTTCTTCAGAAAAACATGTACTTAAAATAGGTCTATTATCAAATAAAACTTTATTCATTTCCTCATTGTAATATTCTAAATAGCTTTTATTAGCTTCGTTATTTATGTAATAGTCTTTTAAATTCAAATTAATATTATAATTATTTAATTCTTCTTTAAGAACTTCTTTGATATATTTTTTACTCCAGCGCTTCTCCATATAATCGTTAGTCTTATTTAAATCAGATAATCTTATGCATTTATTTTGCATTATGAGATAAAAAGCATTGATACTACAGTAATGATAAATAAAATTCATCTATGACACATTGCTCCTTTATAACATTTTTATTAAATCTTCTTAAATAATAAAAATAACTTTCTCTTATAAAAATAGTACAGAAATATTTTTCACATTCCTGTACTATTTATATTAATTTTCTTTTATTTTAGAATTGGTTTTCTCAATAATTAAATCATATCAAAAAAACTTACTTGGTCACTTTCTGGCAGTCCCCTTAAACAATCAAATTTTTTCAATAATTCCACTGCTGAATTTCCTATTTTAGCCCTCTTTTTCAAATTATCAATTGAGCTTATAGGTATATCTTCATGAACTGCTTTAAATATTGCTTCTGCTGCAACATTTCCCATCCCTGAAATACTATTTAGTGGTGGTCTTAGTCCATCATCCTCTACTTTAAATTTGTTTGCATCTGATTTATATAAATCCATCGGTAGAAATTTGAATCCTCGTTCATACATTTCTAATACTATTTCTAAATCATCATACATGTCTTTATCTTTTGGTGCCGCTTCATTACCTTGCTTATTAATTTCCTGCATTTTTTCCTTTACCTTTTCCTTGCCAAAAATCATAAACTCTGCATCAAAAGCTTTTGCTCTTATGGAGAAATATGCTGCGTAATACGCCATAGGTATATGAACTTTAAACCAGGCAATTCTAAAAGCCATCATAACATAAGCAGCTGCATGAGCCTTAGGAAACATATATTTAATCTTCTTACAAGAATCAATATACCACTCAGGGACATTATTTTCCCTCATTAAATCTTCGTATTCAGCCCACTTTTCTGGGTCCTTCAAAGCTTTTCCTTTACGAACAGTTTCCATTATTTTAAAGGAAGTATTCTTTGGAAGTCCCATCTTTATTAAATAAACCATAATATCATCTCTACAACATACTGCATCACTTATACTAGTAATTACACCAGAATCTATTAACTCCTTAGCATTCCCAAGCCACACATCTGTACCATGTGATAAACCTGAAATACAAAGCAAGTCTGAAAATGACATAGGAAGAGTATCTAAGAGCATCCCCCTGACAAATTTAGTACCAAACTCTGGAATGCCAAATGTACCAACCTTAGAATTAATTTGTTCCGGAGTTACTCCCAATGCCTTTGTTGATGAAAAAAGAGACATGGTTTCTTTATCATCAAGGGGAATTTTCTGTGGATCAACTCCAGTAATATCCTGTAGCATTCTAATTACAGTAGGATCATCATGGCCTAATATATCTAGCTTCAATAAATTTTGATCTATTGAGTGGTAGTCAAAATGAGTTGTAATAATGTCTGAATCTGGATCATCTGCTGGGTGTTGTACTGGACAAAATTCAAATATTTCTCTCCCCTTTGGAACAACTATTATTCCTCCTGGATGCTGTCCTGTAGTTCTTTTGATTCCAGTACATCCTTTGGCAATTCTTATTATTTCTGCCTTATTTATATTTTCGTTATGTTCTTCATAATACTTTTTAACATAGCCAAAGGCTGTTTTTTCTGCAATAGTTCCAATGGTTCCTGCCTTAAAAGTTGTACCTTTTCCAAATATAACTTCTGTATATCTATGTGCTTTGGCCTGATACTCACCAGAAAAATTCAAATCTATATCTGGTTCCTTATCTCCATTAAAGCCAAGAAAGGTTTCAAAAGGTATATCCATTCCATCTTTATCAAGTTTTTCACCACATACAGGACAAATTTTATCAGGCAAGTCAAAACCATTTTTATATCCATAATCATTAAAATCAGAATATTTACATTTATGGCATCTATAATGTGGTGGTAATGCATTTACCTCTGTAATCCCTGTCATATAAGCAACTACTGAAGAACCAACAGAACCTCTTGAACCAACAAGATATCCATCTTGATTTGATTTCCATACAAGCTTTTGAGCAATTATATACATAACAGAAAATCCATTTTTAATAATTGAATCCAGTTCTTTATCAAGCCTTTCCTGTACAATCTTAGGCAATTGATCACCATATAATTCATGTGCCTTTCCATAAGCTATATCTTTAATAGTCTGCTCGCATCCATCAATATGTGGAGGGCATTTTTCTGGTGAAATAGGACTTATTTGGCTGCACATATCTGCTATTTTATTTGTATTTTCCACCACTACTTCAAAGGCTTTTTCATGGCCTAAATAAGCAAATTCTTGAAGCATTTCTTCTGTTGTCCTTAAATATAACGGTGCCTGATTATCTGCATCCTTAAATCCTTGTCCTGCTTCTAAAATACGTCTATATATTTCATCTTCAGGATCCATAAAATGTACATCTCCAGTGGCTACAACAGGTTTACCAAGCTTATCTGCCAGTTTTACTATATACTTATTTATATCTTTTAAATATTCATCATCAGGAATATCACCATTCCTAATTAAATATTCATTATTTTTTAAAGGTTGGATTTCTAAATAATCATAATATCTTGCAATACTTTCTATTTCTTCATCACTTTTTCCCTGTAAAATTGCCTTATAGAGTTCACCTTCACTACAGGCACTTCCAAGTATCAAACCTTCTGAATATTTTTCGTACATGCTTTTAAGTATACGTGGCTTTTTATAAAAATAATCAAGATGAGAGTAAGATACAAGTTTATATAAATTTCTAAGACCTGTATAATCTTTCGCTAATATTATTGCATGATATGTTTTTAACTTTTTATATTGTTGCTTTTGAGATTCTTCATTACAAGCATAATATTCAATAGAATCTAATGTAGTTACTCCTCTTTCTTTAAGTATTTCCATCATAATATTAAATACTTTTACAGTAGTATCAACATCATCTAAAGCTCTATGTGCCACCTCTACTTTTATTCCTAAATTTTTAGCTATCCTACCAAGCTTATATGTCTTAAAATCTGGGAATATATCTTGAGCTAAGATTAAGGTATCTATATAAGTAAAATCAAAATTATAGCCTAACTCTTTAGCATTATGTCTTAAAAAACCTATATCAAAATCTGCATTATGGGCTACTAACACAGAATCTCCAATAAATTCAAGTATTTTTGGAAAAACCTTATCTATGGTTTCTGCTTTCTTAACCATATCATCTGTAATGTTAGTAACTTCAACTACCTTTTGAGGTATAGGTTTTTCAGGATTTATAAAGCAACTAAACTTATCAATGACCTTACCATTTTGTAATTTCATTATTCCAATTTCAGTAATCTTTTCTCTTTTAGGTGAAAAACCTGTTGTTTCCAAATCCAATACGCAGAAGGTGGTATCTATATCTTGTCCTTTTGAATTTTTAACAGATGGCTTCTTATCTGGTGCTAGATAAACTTCTACCCCATAGATAATCTTCATATTAGGATTATCTCTTCCTAATAGCTTGTGAGCTTCAGGAAATGCTTGTACAACTCCATGATCTGTTATGGCTATAGATTTCATTCCCCAACTCATGGCTCTTTTAATTAAATCACTTGCAGAAGTCATTGCATCCATCTGACTCATCTTTGTATGCATATGAAGTTCCACTCGCTTCATTTCTGAATTATCCATTCTAATAGCTTTATTTAATCCACCACTCTCTACTATGGTGTTTGCTATAACTTCAATTTCTCCTGAAAACTTACTATAGCCTGAATTTCCATAAATCTTAATGCCTTTACTGCTTTTAAGCCTTGATAATACTTCATTAAATAGTTCTCCTTTAATAAAACTTTTACAGCTTATGGAACTTGAACCATCATATAAATCAAATGAAAGTAATATCTTTCCACTTCTTAATTCTTTACTTTCAATATTTGATATTTCACCGCATAAAGCCACAGTCCCCTCATAAGGAGTTATATCTGAAATCTTTATGATTGGTTCTTTAAAATTCGAACTTCTACCTAGTATCAACAATGGATCCTTTTTCTTTTTTGAATCATTTCCTTCAGTACTTATGTCTTTTGCTTTTATCAATTTCTCATTAATACTTACTTTATCTTGTAAATTCTCTTTGAAATTTCTATTAATACTATCCAACTCTTTTTTATCTTCAAGATATTTTGCTTCTATCAATGCTTGCTCATCAACATCATCAATGAAGTTCACTTTATACTTTATTCCATAAATACTTTGTACAAAATCTTCAATTTCCTTATGAATCTTTAAATCAAATAGTATATGAGATATTTCTAACTTAAAGATTAAATTAATATTTCTATCCTTGATTTCATATTCACATGTTTTTATAGCACCTCTTAGGAAAGGATGCTTCATACTTAGTGCACGCACTATTTCCTTAATTTCTTCTTCAATTGGTTTTTTATTTACATCTTCAGTATATTTAATTAGGACTTTAGCATCATTTAAGAGAAATCTCTCCTTTAAAAAATTATTAAAACGTTCAATTTCTTTAATTTCAATATATTGATTTGATGTTATTTTTAACTCTAAAGTCTTAGATTTTTTTCTTAATGTTACCTTTTCTATTTCCGCACATCTTATGGTGCCTCCACTTTCATAATCATTAAAAACTTCACCTAATTTTTTCATATATCCTAGACCATCCCTAAAATATTTGTTACCTTACAATTATATAAGTATAATCCATATTTTGTCATGGTGTAAATTTCTTATTTAAATTACATTTTAATAAAAAAACTCCTGATTCTATTATTTCTATACCCTTATATTACATCTTTACTTTATATTAATAATAACATTCTCCACTACAACTACCATTAATTATTTCTTTCTTTATTCTGTCTTCATATACTTCAGAATCTTTCGCTTCATCTATTATTTCTATTGCTTTCTTTAAGCCTTTAATATCTCTTTGCATATTTTCTAAGGAGTTTCCTCTGCCAACTACTTTCAAATGTGTTACACCGGCTTCCTTAAGCTTTTTTAAAGAACATAAACCACACCCGGTATCACCTATTTTATTTTTAATACCACTACATTGAGATTCTTCATACTCTATTGGATTGTCTAGTTTTTCATAATAACTTTTAAGTTTTTTATCAACTTCTTCAAAATGACAAGATTCTGAATTAATTTTAATAATTTCATATGGAAGTTTGCATAAATGTTCTAATTCATCACAATGAAAAGAACTACAAAATCCTCCAGTATAATGACATCTTTCATTTAATATGAAAGCTTCATATTGAATATCTCTTTTTTCATTGTTGCTTATACAGCTTTTAATATCATCAATAGTATTTTTTCTATGAAATATATATCTTGATATATTAAGTTGGTTAAAGAAATCAATGGAAAGCCTATTAATTTCAGCACATTCTCCACTTAAGTGTATATTGCATTTTAAACCTCTTTTATTAAGATATAAAATTAAAGAAATATCTGCTATGATAAATTCATTAAAACCAATATTTATTAACTCTTTCATGATTTCATAAATCATTTCATATTGTTCTTCAAGATAGTATAAATAATTAAATGTAATATTTACAGGAACCTTATATACATCCATCATTTTCTTAAGTATCTTCATTTCCTCTAATGAACATATCTGTACATTATAATAAAGAACTTCTCTCCTATTTAAAGGAAATAAACTACCATATTTCTTATTCCACTCATATGGAACCACTCCACAAAAGACTTCATCTGCACCTGCTTCAGCTAAGTCCTTATAATGGTCAATGGAACCTAATCCAGCTACAATCTTCATTTTTTTCATCCTATCATTATATAAAATTTAAAACAATTCTATCTATTCCATTTTTAATATATTCACTGAATTTTCCTTCATCTTTCAGTAAAGTGTCATCAAAAGCAAATAAGGAATTATATCTTCCTACCATTTTAAGATGCTTAGGATATGCAAATACATAATCCTTGCAATACATTTCACAGCCCATAACAAGCTTTTGTTTTCCTCTATCTAACTGTGTACACATTGCATGTAAAGTACAATACTGGGATGTGTTGGTAACATAAAATGGTAAATGCATACTATGATTGCCTTCTGCAATATGTACTTTATATCCACAACTTTCATACTCATATCTAGAAATGCCTTTACTCTTTAAAAATTCATTAAAATCACTGATATTAAGACTATTATCAGATATTAAAGCTATATTTTCTTCATAGCCATTTTTATAAGTATATCTAGGATCCTTTTTTCTCTTATTTAAAAGTACCCCTAAAGATATCTGAAAAAAATCTCTTTTATTTTCTAGAAGCTTTAACATTCCCCAATCATTTATGACAATTTCTAAAGGCTTTTTATTATCTTTACACCATTTATAAACACTTTCTAAAAGACTTTCGCTTCTTTCTATGTAACAATCTCTCATATAAGTAAAACATAATGTTATATTTAAATTCTCACTATTAGCTTTATCCATTATCCTTTTCAAGGTAATAATATCTGGTAATAAATTATGACAAAATTCATTACCTATATATATCCTATTAATTTTCTTTTTTCCCAAAAAAGTTTCTACCATAAAATTATTACTATAATATTCTTTGCTAAATTCTATAATATCATTTTCCAAATACCTCTTATATAACTGATAGTTATCTATCTTAATGGCAAGTTCCACTGAGTCCAATACATCTGAATTTGATAATGAATTCATAGTGCATAACATCCACTCTTTCTTTTGATCAATATAAGAGTCATAGAAATCATAATCAAGTTCTGCAGGATACGATACCATTTCTTCAGAAAATTGATTTTCATAACCATAATTCTTCATCATTACATATTTAGAATAATCTCTTAAAGTATTTCTAACTCTTTGAAAATACTCCTTATCTTTTATAGTAAATGAATATGTATAATAAAATTCTTCTTTTTTCTTTTTGTTTATTACAAAATCTTCTATATTAACTTCATCATATTTATTTTCCTTAAACATATAAAAAGCCACTACCAATTTACTAATTTCATCAGCCTCTTCTGATAAACGAACAGTAATACTCTCGGGAGATATTTTTAGTATCCGTACTTCTTTTCCATTTAATAAACAGCTGGCCAATCCTGAAGATAAAAGCTCAACTTCTTCTCTCATCAAAATTATACCTCCTAAAATTCTTCACTATATTCTTCTCTTTAATGTATTTTATATCTACAATTATACATAATTTTTATTTCTTCACCAATAATTCTCTTAAAACTATAGTAATTGATAAAAAGAAAATTCAACAATAGATTTATTAATTCTTTTGATCCACTTTTATTCATATATTTATAATAAAAAAATAAGGAGGCTTTATGAATTATTATAGTTATTTGAGTAACGTTACTTTATTAAAACTCCAATCACTACCTGCTAATTCCCTTGTTAATCCTATTATTATTGATCAATGTCGCTTTCTCGCTATAGATCTTCAATCATCACTTATAGAAGAAGCTATTGACAATTCTGTAAAGCTTTACAAGGTAGATGTTCATTTAAATAAAAGAGAAGTTCCTCTTCATTGCTTTCTAGATAAATCAAATTCACAGATTATAAATATTCAATTAAGTAATAAAGCACCATTGGAAGAAGGCGTTGAATACGAGCTAAATGTTACTTTATCTTCAGGCAATATATGTATATATATTGTAATTGATTATAACATTAATCTTGAACAATCAAATATCTTTATAAATGAAGATAAAAGAAAACTTATCCTTTGTTTAAGTGATATACATTTAGGTATAGATGATAGCTACGGTCAATTTAAATCCAACAGAAAATATCTTCATAATTTTTTATCAAAACTTCGTTTTTCTCCAAATTTAAAAGAGCTTGTGTTTAATGGTGACCTCTTTGATCAATGGTTTATACCTGGACATATAGACACTCTCAATGGAGAATCTTCTTTGAATTTTTTAGAAAGAATTGTTGAGAATAATAAAGAAATAATTAATGATATAAGAAATATCATAGCAGATAAAGAAATTAAAGTAACATATATTCCTGGCAATCATGATATGCTTTTTACTTCTGCAGAAATAAACTCTATATTTCCTGGAATAAATCAAGCAAGGGATTCCTATGGATTAGGTTCTTATACTCCAGAAGATTTGCCTAACTCTATAATAGAACATGGCCATAGATATGATTTCTTTTGTGCACCAAACCATATTTCTACCACTGAAGATAACTGTGATTTCTTATTACCTCCAGGCTATTTTTATGCCCGTATTTCTGCAACATCCTTTATAGAAAATTTACGTTATTACGATGATTTTGTTACTGACTTTACCCTTATAAGTAATACCTACTCTAATAAAAACTATCTTGAATATTTATATAAAAGCATATGTACTTTTTCACTTCGAAAATGCCCAGTAATGGAAAGTAATGATGAAAAATTTATCTATACCCTTATTAATGGCTATAAAGAAAATTACTGCATTAATGACCTTTTGCCAGATTTATTAAATGAAGATAAAAAAGATTCTAATAAATTATTTAAAGATATTACTTTAACTTGGAACAAGCGTCAAATATATAATAAAGTACCTGTAAGCATATCAACAGAAGCAGCCATTAAATATTCTATATTTCATTCTTATTTTGATAATATGGCACAAATTCAATATTTTAAAAATCCTCAATCAAAAAAAAGAATTGTTATCTTTGGACACACTCATTGTGCATGTATGATTATATCTAATAATAGTCTGGATCAAAAGACTATCTATGCCAATTGTGGAAGCTGGCTAGATAAATCTTCTTATCCTCCTTCAATGACTTTTACACTGCTTATACCTCCAAAAGATAAAACATCTCCAAATACCTTTATACATCTTTATCGTTACAAAGGTGATAACTCAATTGAAAAGCTTCAATCACAAGCTGTAACTGAGTTTAGCAGCGTATAAATCTTTCAATAAAAACAAAATTCTAAGAAAATTATACAATAATTTTCTTAGAATTTATTTTTAATCATGTTTGCTAAACAACCCTGCCCCTGCTACTATTTCTTGTTCTTCTAGTAGCTTTGACACTGCTTCATTATATTCAGCTATATTTTGAGACTTTTTAATTTTCATCGAATATTCTTTACTATTTGAAAAGATATAAATCATATATCCCCATAACTCTTTCATTCTAAATAAAGCATATTTATCATCACCAAAGAATTCTCTATAGCTTTGAAAAATTTCTTCATGAAATCCTTCAAGCATTTCCTTATTTATAAGTGCGTTATTTTTAATTTCATGCATTAATCCCGGATTTGCCAGTATTCCTCTTCCAAGCATAATTTTATCAACTGTTGGAAATAATCCTTTAATATTATTATGATCTTCAACTGTAAAAATATCACCATTATAACAAATGGAATGCTTACTTAAGCTTAATGCATCTTTAAAAATTTCTAGATTAGGCTTATTGCCATAGAAATCTTTTTGAGTCCTTGGATGAATTATAAGCTCTTCTAAAGGATATTTATTATAAATATTTAATAGCTGATAAAATTCTTCTGGGGTATCTTTTCCTATTCTTGTTTTTATTGATATTCTCATATCATCAATTTTATATATTTCATCTAAAAAAGCGTCTAATTCATCCACTCTTGCTAGAAAACCTGAACCTCTACCTTTTGACACCACAATACTAGATGGACATCCTAAGTTTAAATTAACCTCATCATATCCAAGCTGCTTTAGCTTCTTACAAGTAAATATAAAGCCTTCTGCATCATCTGTAAGGATTTGTGGAATTATATTTAACCCTCTATTATTTTCTGGCAGCATATCCTTAAACTCTTTAGTCTTTAGGCTTTTACTCTCATTAGGCACAATAAATGGGGTAAAGTATTTATCTATGTTATGAAAGCTTTTTGCATAAGCATTTCTATATATGTATCCTGTAATACCTTCCATCGGTGCTAAATAATATTTCATCTAACTTCTCCTTTGTACATTTTCTAAAAATATTATATCAGTCCTACAGAATATGAGCCACTAAAACTTATTCTGATAACATCTATTATAGCTGTAGTACTATATCATTCAATAACAAATCAATGTTTACATGGCTCGTTGTTATTAATTTTGCATTAACTTTTTTTGCTTCAAAATTAATAATATGTCCTATTGAGTGTGCAAGTCCATTAGTAACCTTAACTACAAAATCATAGTGTTTACATAACGTCTTTCCAATAAACTTTTTAACTCGCCATTTGTAAAGAATACTATTTTTTTATCTTTTAATACCTCAATTTGTTTAAGTTCATCTATTTTTTTCTTATCATTTGATTTCTTTGACTTTTTCATATTACCCCCTCTTAAACTTATTTTTATTAAATAATATTTTTATATTTATATAATAATTACTAACTTTTAAAGTAAATATAGGCTAGAAGAACACATAATTGCATTCTTCTAGCCTATATTTATTAGTTTAACTATAACTTTTTTTAATTGTACCAAATCCTCTTGAAACTGATTTACCTAACCCAAGATAATCTGGTATTTTAAAGTTAACTTTGAATTTCCCAACAAATCCAACATGAGTAATTCCTTTTAACTTCACTCTTTTCTCTTCAACATTTATCCAACAAATTAACTGTTTACTAACTGTATATCCTAATCCTTTAGACATAGAAATAATATTACCAATCAATACTTTTTTTAAAATCTCTTCTTTCTTTATTTCATTACCATATTGATATTCTGATCTGTTCTTTTGATTTATTGCTATCCAAGTGGTAACAAACTCATACTCTATGTAATCATCCGTACACCCAAATTCAATATTTTCTTTATTAATTTCTTTTTGATTAATATCATAACTAACATCTCTTATTATTAACTCATCCTCAAAAAGCCCAATTTTAGCAACAATATTTGCTGCTTCATTTATACCAATTATTGTTGGAATATTATCTATTACTTTATATTGAACTAATGGATATCTATATATAAATTTATTATCATCATGGTTATGAAGAAGATTATTGTCTATATACCTATTCCCTATATATCCTCTAATTTTTTCAGCATCTCTATTTTTCAATTTTAATTCTGAGTATTTTACAGTACAAACCTCTAAATTCAAAGTTATTCCTCCTAAATTATTACACTACTACGCCTTATAATACCTCTATTTTTATTATAATCTGATCCATTTATAAAATTACTTCCTTTTATTTCATATACCATATCTTTTACTACATCTCTATTTACAGAAATCTTATACTTATTTAAACCACGCCATCCATTAATTACATCCTGTTCGGAATAATCTTTTGAATTTTCTATTATATTTATATATTTTTCTACTTCATCATTATATCTGATTATTACATCTATTTTATTTTTATTTTCTTCAATAAGTTCAAATTTTCTGATATCTTGTAACCTTAAATTCCTAATATACTCACAATAAGTTTTGTATTCTTCAAGACTACGATTGCCTGTTACCTCTTTTACTTTGGCAAAGTATGCATTATTTATTTCCAAAAGCTCATTCTCTTCAATGACCCTTTTATCCTTAAGGATTGTTAACGTTGCTCTTAATAGAGAATTAGAGTAAACAAATGAAGCAAAGATTTTATTATTATCATCCATCAGTTTATATAGCTTTACAATTCCTGTTCCTTTAACACCATTTCTATTAGCTCTTCCTGCACTTTGGTTTATACAATCCATTGGAGCAATATCACGGTATACAATATCAAAGTCTAAATCAACACCAGCTTCTATTAATTGGGTTGAAATTAAAATATACTTATCTTTACTATCCTTTATTTCCTTTATAATTTCTAACCTAACTTTAGGAATTATCTCAGTACTTAAATAAATAATCTTTCTACTTTCCCCTAGCTTTGCCTTTAAATAATCAAATACATCTAATGTCGATTTTACTGTATTTAAAATAACTAGGATGCTTTTATCATTATTATGTTTTATATCATCTAAAACCACCTTTTTAAAGTCATTTAAATATAGTGACTTATGGGTATTATTTTCAAAAATAATTCGATTCATTTCTTTAAAAATAATATGATTATTAATAACAAGTTCTTTTCCTTCTAAGAACAATGGCTTTGTTGCGGTAACAGTAATAATATAACAATTGAAATCATCACATAATATATTAAACAAATCTTCAATAATTGGATAATATTTAGTAGGGACTGCCTGCACTTCGTCTAAAATAATTATTGAACCTGCAAGCTTATTAAATCTATGCATTATTGAATTCACTCCAGACTTAAAGATAGAGTTAAATAATTGCACAAAGGTTGTTGTAATAACTGTACTTTGCCAGTTTTCCACTAAAAATCTAGCATCATAGTTTTTATATTCTTTTTCTTCATGATCCGTATACTCAATTGGTGACATAGAATGATGTTTTAATATTAAATCTGTTGAAGTATCCACCTCATTAGCTGTTAATATTTCCTCTAAAACATCATAGTTTTGATCAATAACGCTCATAAAAGGTATGTTGTAAATAATATTTGGTACTATTCCCTTCTCTTCTATTAATCTCTCACTTAATCTAAATGCTGCTCCATAAACTGAAATTGTCTTTCCTGTACCTGTTGGTACATTTATAGATAATTTTCTATCCTTTTCTATGTCTAAGCTATTAATAGAACTTATAGCACTATCATATATTTCTTCTCTGATATTAAACAATGGTGACTTCTCAATGTCTGGTATTCTTTCAATTAATGACTTCCGTATTTTATTTTTATAATTCAAAGTAAATCTTTCACTTAGTCCTTGAATATTTTTAAAAGTTTTTCCTGTTATAAGCTGCGTTTTATCACCTGTAAGCAAAAGTGACCACAAGTATTGTAGCCACATAAATTCTTGTTGCTGTTCTTTTATTGTTTTTCTTTTCATAGTAGTTGTTCTTTTAACAAAAGCTAATTTTACTTCTTTTATTAATGAACCATCATTCATTTTACTAAAAAACTCTTCTAAATCACACTTATAAATTAACTTCAATTCTTCAATATTATTTTTTATATCTTTACTTATTTCTTTTAATGCTTCTTTATTTTCTGTAGCAAAAAAGCTATTGTTCTCTATATCAATATTGCCATGATGCCTTTTAACACAAATAAATCCTATCAGCTTCCATCTTTCAGGTAACATATAATAAGTAAAGTATGCAGATATTTCTCCATGCTTTTTTAACTCCCCATTATATTTGCCTTCTAAGTATTTTTGAAAATATGAACTTGCTTTTCCGAAGTCATGACATAAACATAATATTTCTATAACATTCATAATTTCTTTATCATCAATTCCATTTAATTGTGATGTTTCCTTTGCAATTTTCGCCACACCTCTTAGATGATCTACTAATAATTGTGATGATTTATTTTCATAAATATGTGATTTCAATTTAAAAGAAGTACACATTATAATCACCTACTTTGTATATATCACTTAACTCTGCAATAATACTTGTACCTTCTGCAAATGCAATCTTTTCATACTTTATATACTCTCTTGATTTTTCATTTTTCACTGGAATTCTATCTATACAAAGTTTAATATCACTATTTTCTTCTATTAACACCTTATCTTTAGGAATTATTGAATTTACCTTCCCCTTAGTACCTTCTAATCGCTTAGCTTCAATGATATCTTCGAAAGTAATCTTTGCAATATGCTCGCTTGCTCCTAAATATGGAGTAAATGTAAAGTTTTTAGTTGTTATGACATCCCTTATTTGAAATAGTTTATCTTCATCATCAATTACTGTAATCCTATAACTTACATCTCTTAAAAACTCCACTCTTGATGGGAATGTTGCAGCTCCATTACCACCGCTTTGTGGTACTAAGTTAAAACTTTGAGTATCTTTTTTTAAAGGGTTCAGCACCTCTATAGCTATCTTCATTCCTTTAGTATATTCAAATAATTCTGCATAATCTATTCCCATAATAGCACCAATAAGGCCTTTTACTGCAATAGGATGTATAACAGAGTAAGTTAATGCTGATGTAGTAGTATATGAGCATCTAAACCTTGCAAAATCTCCTGTGGCTTTAAATATTAAAGCTTTCATTTTTACACCTCAAAGTTTCCTAAATATACTCAACATTAAATTTTTCTGATAAATTTTCTACATTTACTTTAGGGTGAAGGTACACATTTACTTTTTCTACAACATCATTATGTGATTCTACAAAGTTAACTAATTCATTAAAATCAAAGGTAAATTCATCTATAGATCTAATAGCTAAATCATATTTATTATATTTTGCTTTAACATAATCTAATTCCCCATCTATATAGTTTCTATTGTATACTACTTCCACTAATGCTCTTGGCATCTGATTTTTTGAAGTGCTTTTATAGCTCCTTATTCCTGCTACTAGTATATCTTTAAAAAGTTCAATATCTTCTTATGTTACGTTAATATTTTGCCTTTTGGCACACTTATCGTTATACACCATATATGTTTTAAATAATGCATATGGTGTATAATATTTATCCCACATTGTCCCTTGTGATTTGTTTTCTTTTGACGCAAATGCTGCTGTTCCTTGTGCAAATTTTATTTCTGCCTCATGAATACTCTTACTCCACATAACTTGAAGCGGCCCTATAATATTAAATTTAGGTTCAGTTACAACAGCTCCAAACAATTTAACATCTATATATTCTTCCTTTAGTAATCCTTCTAGCTTATCCTTTCCATCTTTAGCATTTCCAAAGTTATCTTCAATGATTTTTTTTGCAACACCTTTACAGTCTAGGTATTTCCCATCATCTTTTTTAGTTGGTCTAACAAATACCTTTAATTCCCTATTATCTGCTTCTTCTCTAAAGTATCTTTTTATTCTTACATCAGACATTTCAAGCTTTCCTGTACATTCATCATATCTTGGTCTATTTTCGTTTATCATATCTCCATTAGGATTTGCCATTGTACAATCTGTAAATAGTAAAAATTCTCTTGTATTTGCCATAATTAATTATCCTCCCCATTTTTAATATCTTCATTATTTCCTTCTCTCTCATAAGACTTTTTAAAGTTACTATCTATTCCCCAAAAGAATATATATTTTGCTTCATCTGAGCTTAATTTTCCATTTTGATTTGCCATAAATAGCTTTGCATCTGTAGTAATTTCTTTTAACCATGGTGAATTAATGTTATATTTTATTGTCTTATCACTTAAAAGATTAAAAAAATATATAAAATCTTTAAAATCAAATTTTCTTGCAAAGAAAAAGTTTTTATCTAAAGATGTCTTATCAGCTAACTTTCCTTCTTCCATTGAATTTTGTTTTTTCATCCTATAATTAATATAGTTATATGCCATACCAATTAAAAACCAAGCTTTCTTTTCATTTATGTCAAAATAGCTTGGATTATTGTTAAATAAATCTTTGTAGTCTTCATATTTAGTCATTACATCAAATCCTCCTTTTAAACACCCTGTCTCCACTAAAAAATTATATACTTTACCTATGTTTTCAGATGTAAACTTTGAATTTCCATTTATATAATCTTGTTTGTATACCATCATTGCTCTTGTAAAAAATAGATTTCTCTGAATTTTTCTTCCTGTAAAAATCGCTTCAACAATTCTTAATTTCTCTTTATCTGTAGTTTCTATCCCTTTAGTTCCAACTTTAATAGCTGTTGAGTATTCTATTATTTTGTATAACTTTAGTTTATACTTTTTTAAATAGTTAGCTAACTCTCCAAATCTTGAAGGTAACATACTTTTTATTGTGTGATAAATATAAAATGTTTTATTTGCATCTTTTTCAAAAAAAATTATATCAGTCTCTGTATTTCCACTACCTAGCATTTCAAGAACAAGCTCTTCATCTTGACTTATATTTGAAATGAAATTTTTCTTATCATCACTTGTTAAGGTAGAATTTTCATAAATACTTTCTAACTCTTCATTGAAATCATGTGGTATAAACATAACATTTTTACCTATCCAATAAGTAGTTAACTTATCTTCCACGTATTTTTTGCCAATAAGCACATCATTTAGACAGTTTTTACACATTACCACACCGAATTTTTCCTTATTATCTATACTTCCATATACTTCTTTATCATTGGTATAAAATTTGTAAGTTGTTGTATTAAATACTTCACCTTTTTTACTACAAAAATGACATATGTGCTTATTAGATATTCTTTTATAAGTAGTAGAATACATTTTGTCTAAAAATTTATTTTTAAATATTTCATATGGATATCTTCCATTTTTAAGTATCACTACAAAAAAATTCTTACCTTGGTTTTTGATTTTTTCATAAATTATTTTTCTTACTTCATCATATTTATCTTCTTCTCCACAATAGGTTAATGTATTCTTTATTTTTTTATCAAACTTTTGCTTCTCTTTTTCCTCATCTTTAAAAAAATCAGCCCTTAACGCACCACCCAATGCGCCATTACCTGATTGATAATATAAAGCTTTTGTTGTAATTTCAGAATAAAACTCTTCACTATTTGTTATTATTTCACTATTATCTTTAATATCTATAGTTAGTATTTCATTAATGTTATTGCCTTCTATCTTATTAACTAAACTTCTAACAATATCCTCTTCTGAAACACCATTGTTTTCTCTTAAATAAGAGCCAATATCCCTTATTGCATTAATCATCCTATCACCTCCAAACTATAATAAATCACACTTAGTATTTTACTATATCTTTTCATATTTTATACATAATTAACATATATTTCATTTTATCAAATCTAGTTTACTTATTTATTTTTTACTATAACTTTATCTAAGGTTTGATTAGTTATATACTTATTACAAAACTAAACCCTTGTTTTAATGGAACTTTATCTTAAAGAGGAGAGAGTGTTGAATATCATACTGTTC
>FR883428.1:0-779 GCA_000435835.1 Clostridium sp. CAG:221 | reverse complement strand
AGTTTTAATCCTTATTTTAATGGAACTTTCTTTTAAAGCTTATAGAGCAGAAACAGTGCTAAGTGATGCAAAAGAGTTTTAATCCTTATTTTAATGGAACTTTCTTTTAAAGAGTCAGAATCATCTAATTCCCACACACTTCCCTTTTCTAGTTTTAATCCTTATTTTAATGGAACTTTCTTTTAAAGCTTAACTAAGCCTTTTACTACTATTTATAGACTAGCTTAAAGTCTTCAATCTGAAATGAAAATGGACAAAATTTTCAATGTTTTTCGCCCATCTTTCATACTAATTATATAGTTGAATCTTTTAAATTTCAATACTTTCATATAATTGAGCTTGTTTAAGATTTAAATATTGAATTAATATTTATTATATTATTACATTTTGCCTACTTTAATAATACAAAATAAAAGGGGGAATGTTTTAACCCCTTGTTATTTATTTTTCACATATATTCCTATAACAACAATCAACACATCTTGCTTTACTAGATGTAGCTTTAGGATAATGTCCTCCAATAACTGCTTTATAATCTTTAATATATTTTTCATACTTCTTTTTATCTTTATCATTTAAGGAATACTCTTTAATTAAATTTTTACTCCTTAGATATACCAAGAAAAATTTATTTACATTTGTATTATAAATTTCCTCAATCATTAATGAGTAAAGTATCATTTGTATTTTATATGTTTCAAAATCCTTTTCTTTATACTCTGCAAACTTATAATCTAATGGAGTGGTCTTATGTCAATATTTTGGACACAAAAAGTCAA
>FR883427.1:68854-131518 GCA_000435835.1 Clostridium sp. CAG:221 | reverse complement strand
CACTTCAGCTTGTTTTTATTTTCCGTCGCCGCCTTACGACAAAATTAATTATATATTATGTTTTATAAAGTGTCAACATTTTTTTCGATATTTTTTTATTTTTTTTTATTTTTTCTACAACCCTAGTAAAATAGCCACTTCAGAACAATATTTTTCCTATGTTAATAATAAAAACACAGAAAAAATTTCTGTGTTTTTATTTATATATTAAATTAAAGTATTATATTTCTACTTAAAAACCTTTTCTATTTCTGCTTCTAAATTCTTGATGCTTTTTGAAGTCTTGTTGTCTTTCTTCACTATCTTTTAAGAATTTAGACATTATATCTTCGAATTTTTCTCCAGATTGAGCTTTTTTCTTTTCTTGCTTCCATTCAATTTCTGCTGGCTTTGCTGACTTTCTAACAACATTTGCTTGCTTTATTGATAAGCTTATCTTTCCATTATCATCTATTGATATTACTTTCACCTTAACTTTATCTTGTTCATTAAGATGCTCTCTTATATCTTTTACGAAAGAATCTGCTACTTCAGAAATATGAACTAATCCTGTTTTCCCTTCAATTTCTACAAAAGCTCCAAAGTTAGTGATATTTACTACTGTACCCTCTAATATGTTTCCTGCCATTAAGGTCATGTTACAAAGAATCCTCCTTAAATTTTATTAATATATGTTATTAAAATAATAACCTCTTTGATATTAAATAATACTATTCTTAAGGCTCTAAACTTTCTATAACTTGCTCACCATCTTTGATTAACCCTAATCTTTCTCTAGCAAGCTTTTCTATATACTCATAATCAGATTGAGCACTTTCAACTTCGGCTTGTAACTTTTCATTTTCTTCTTTTAGCTGATTTAGATTCTGTCTTTCCACAGAAAGACTTTCTTTAATTCTTTTTAGAGCAATTCCTTGTCTAACCAGACTAAATATAAATACAGCAAAAATCACAACTATAATTACTTTATTTATTGTAAGCCTCTTTTTCATAAAATAGTACCTTCTTTTATATATAATATAAGTATATTTTAAACATTATAATTACTTTATTCAAGTAATTTTTTGAGTATTTATCTTTTTCCTGTAATAAAAGAAAAAATTAATTTTGCACCATAGCTTATGTTTTTTAACAATATCCTTACTACCTTTGAAATAATATCAAATATAGACCTTTCAATAGATATAAATGTTGGACTAATAAACTTCATATAAATGAATATTGCTAAGATCATAAATATATATACATATGCCCCTAAAAAAGCATAATCAGTATATAACAAGAATGTAAATACTATCATTGCTGCTAAAATACTAAACAATATATCTTCAATAACAAGGATAGGTTTTGGTATCTTGCTTCCTCTAATAATTCTATATAAATCAAACATTCCACCTGTTAATAATCCTGATAAAAACGAATATACTATTATACTAAATTGAATATTTATTGGTAATGGCATGGTATCACCTATTTAAATAGTCTTCCAATTATACTTTCTTTTTCTTTCTTAATTTCCTTGCTACTATATATCATTGCACTTATTTCTCCCACAATGATAACATCACCATTTTGTACATCTAGTTTATTCATTTTTAACCCTAAACCTTTTATTGTTAAAGGACCTAATTTAGTATTTAGCATTATTTTTTCTTCATCAAAGCTTATTACTTCAACTATTCCAGTCATAGTAAGTTTTTTTCTACATTCTAAAACTAAGTTTCCTCTATTATCTTCTAGCTTACTATTTTCAACCTTTTTCTCCATTATCTACTCCCCCATATATTCCTTATTTAAAATATATGAAAGTAGACTATAATTTATTCTTTATCTTCTTCCCCTTCAATTATTATATACATTTCTTTTGCTTCTTCTTTTCTAACATGCTCAGCTATATTAACTATCTTAGCTTTAAGCTTTCTTGTAGCAAAAGTAATTTCAATTATATCTCCTTCTTTAACATCTGTAGATGGTTTTGCAACCTTGTCATTTATAGCAACTCTTCCATTTTCACATGCTTCCTTAGCTACAGTTCTTCTTTTAATTATTCTAGATACTTTTAAATATTTATCTAATCTCATTTTCTCTTCCTCCAAATATTTCTTTATTATATTTATTTTATTATATTTTTTCTACATATTAAAATAAAAACCCGAGAAAAACTCGGGTTTTTATAAATAAATTATTTGTTTACTCTATCTTTAAATTCTTTACCTGCTTTGAATACTGGAACTGTTGATGCAGGAATAGTGATAGTTTCCTTAGTTCTTGGGTTTCTACCTTCTCTAGCAGCTCTTTCTCTTGTTTCAAAAGTACCAAATCCTATTAATTGAACTTTATCACCATTTTCTAAAGCTTCTTGAACTGAATCAATAAATGCCTTTAATGCACTTTCTGCATCTTTTTTAGTTAATTGGCTTTTTTCAGCCATGCTAGTAATTAATTCTGCTTTATTCACAATTACATCCTCCTTAAATAAACAGCTATTTTTATTGTAGTTAACTGTTATAACTATGTACTATAACTACATTACCTTATTATATAACCACTTTTATTACTAGTCTATAGCAATACAGCTATTTTTCTATAAAAATGTAGCTATCGCAACATTTTCATGTAGCATAGTCCAAATAATATTCTTTAAAATAAATATTCTCTATAAATCTTGAAATTCCTTTTAACAAACTGTATTAATTATTCGTTAATTTTTGCCTCATCCCAAAATTTATTTAGTTCATCAATAGATACGTCCTTCATGGATTTATTATTTTGCAACACTTTATCTTCTACGTATTTAAACCTTCTTGCAAATTTTTTGCTTGCTTTATTTAAGGCTTCCTCTTCATCTACCTTCAATAATCTAGCTAAATTTACACATGCAAACAGTAAATCACCAACTTCATCTATTATTCTTTCCATATTATTAGAATTATATTCATTTAATATTTCGTTTAACTCTTCTTGAACTTTAGCTGCTGCCTCTAAAGCATTCTCAAAGTCAAATCCAACCCTTGCTGCCTTCTTTTGTACCTTATGTGCTTTTAATAAAGCTGGTAATGCATTTGCTATAGCATCTATCTCCTCTGATATAGTGTTAAACTTCTTTTCTTGACTCTTAATATCATCCCAGTTCTTAAGTACATCTTCACTTGTATCTGCTATTGCATTGCTAAACACATGTGGATGTCTATATATCATCTTGTTGCAGACTCCATCCACAACCTCAGAAAGATTGAAATATCCATCTTCCTCTCCAATTACCGCATGGAAGATTACATGAAGAAGCACATCACCTAATTCTTCTATTAATAAGTCTATGTCATCTTTTTCAATTGCATCCATCACTTCATAGCATTCTTCTAATAACTGATTTTTAATGCTCTCATGAGTTTGTTCTCTATCCCATGGACATCCATCTTCACTTCTTAATGTTCTTATTAAATTTACAAGATCATGCACATCTTTTTTATTATCAAGGTTTTTAGGAATGTATACAGATGTAAGATAATCTATATCTTCTTGCATATCAAGTTCATATAGAGGTATCTTTCTTACACTTTCCTCACCCTTTATCCCTGCTGCTCTTACATAATATATTTCTGTATCATCATTATAATACTCTAGAAGCTCTAACTTTACTTCTGAAGCTATAAGAGGATTATACACTTGTGTTATAATTGTTCCTATTCTTTTATCAAGAACCTGATTTTTGATATCAAAGGCATCTATAACCTTTAACCCTTCTATTGGATCAATCTTAAGAACATCCATCATTGCATCAATAAAACTTACTGCTGGTAATATTTCATATGTTATATTATTTTCATCACAAAGCTTCATTAAGTTAAATACAGATCTTTCTGCTACAAGGGGATGCCCTGGAACAGCATATACAAGATCTCCTTTTTCTTTGTAATTGCTAATTAAATCCTTTGCTATCTTTTCATAAACTTCATCAAAACTATCGCTTGTTTCATAATAGTTATCACATGTGTTAAAACCATTTAGTTTTTCTTTTAAATAATCAACGGTAGGATGCTTTTCTGTTCTAAAGAAAAGATTATCACTATCTTCTAATGCTTTAATAGCTCCATATGTTAATGCTTCTGGAGCTCCTGGCCCAAGACCTACTATCTTTATCATAAGCTTTTCTCCTTCTGTATTGCTTTTAATTATTTTTTAACTAATCTATCTTTTATCTCTTCCAAACGAAAGACTTTCAAAAGCATAATTGCTATCATATATATAATAATACCCACAAATATTGCTAATAAGCAAGAAATACTCTCATTTTCTATAGACTTCATTACTTTTACATAAGTCATTACTACGCCTGCTGACATAGCAAGTGCCGCTGCAAGTGGCTTGAAAAAGCAATTATAATAGTCTATAGATATCTTTAATTTGCCTTTTAAAGATATCATATTAAGCACTGCCACAGTTATATATGCACCTATGCTTGCTATTACTGCTCCATAAATATTTATCTTAGGTATTGGTACTAAATACCACGTTAGAAGAACTTTTACCAAACATCCTGCAAATAAATTGATAACAGGTCTTATATAATGATTTGATGCTTGTAGAACAGATGTAGATGTCTGAGTAATTATTATAAATGGTATGGAAAGTGAAAGGTATCTTAATATTTCTATTCCTTGATAATTCTTAAAGAAAATTAATTTCATGATAGGCTCTGCTAAGAAGAATAATCCTAAAGCGCTTGGAAAAGCTATCACTGCTGACAGCTTCATAGACATATTTATCTTACTTTCCATGCTCTTCTTTTTATTTAGTATAAAACTTTCGGCAATGATTGGTATTAAAGAAGTACCAATGGCCATAGATATTGTTAATGGTATATTTACTAAAACTGATGCTTTTCCTGTAAGCTGCCCATAAAGTATGGTTGCATTAGCTTCGCTTATACCACTTAATAAAAGCTTTTGTGGCACCAGTATTGAATCTATCAAACTCATTATTGTTCCAACTGTAGTTCCTATGGAAATTGGAATAGCTATTTGAAGTATTTTATTTAATATTTCAGGATTGCTCTTTATTTTCTTTATTCCATTTTCCTTTTTAATTTCAGAATATTTAATATATAAATATGCTAATGCTAATACACCTCCACCTGCTGCACCAAGTGAAGCACCACCTGCTGAATATTCAATACCTTTTGGCAAAAGAATTATTGCCATCCCTACGCCTACTATAACTCGTCCCATTTGTTCTAATATTTGTGAAACCCCCGTATGTGTCATGTTCTGCATTCCTTGAAAAAATCCTCTAAACACATTTACAAATGATATCATCATAGGGGCAAAGGAAATTGCTATTAATGAATAGTATGATTTAGGATTCCATTTAAGAAAGGATATTATAGGTTTTGCAAAGAAGAATAATAATAAAGACGTGCCTATACCTAATATTGCCATTAAATAAACTGATTCTTTAACAACTTCATAACTTCCCTCAATATCTCCCACAGCATTTTTTTCAGAAATCATTTTAGAAATAGCAATAGGTACTCCTGAAGCCATTGCTACAAAAAACATATATAAAGGATATGATAATTGATAATATCCAATTCCAGTATCGCCTATAAGCATTATTAACGGCCATCTAAAAAAGAAGCCTAAAAATTTCGCGATAATTCCTGCTAGTCCAAGAATTATGCTACCTTTAATCAAAGATTGCTTCTTCATATTTAATACCTCCAAACTTATATTACTAATTAATTCTTATTTCAAGCCTAGAGGTATTATGACTTTTATTTTTTCTTTTCCTCCTTTTACCGTAATTTTTCTTTGTATTTTAAAAATTTTTATTGTTCCATTTGTTTTCCTAAAAAAGCTGCTGCAGTTTCTGCAAGTTTCAATTCTATCTCACTGAACTTTTCTCCAGGAGTTTTAGAAAGTATCATTACTGCACCAATAGCATCACCTTCAGCTATGATAGGAGCTATAACTTGATTGCTATACTCACCTGCATCTTCATCATTATGTAGAGGTATAGTCTTGCCTTCTTCAACAATTAAGGTGGCTTTTCTTCCATCCATAATTCCTTCTAATTCATTGCTGATTTTTCTTTCTATATAATCTTTTTTTGATGCACCACTTACTGAAACAAAGGCATCTTTATCTGATATTAATATTATATGTCCAATTGCTTGCTGTAAGCTTTCTGCATATTCCTTTGAAAAATCAGTTAATTCACCAATTGGTGAATACTTCTTTAATATTACTCCACCTTCTCTATCTGTAAAAATTTCTAAAGGATCCCCTTCTCTTATTCTTAAAGTTCTTCTTATTTCCTTTGGTATTACTACTCTTCCTAAATCATCAATACGTCTTACAATTCCAGTGGCTTTCATCTCTACGAGCTACCTCCCTTTTTAATTTAACTTGTATTTACGCTATTATTATTTGGAGTATTAGAAATTTTATGCACTTATACCCATTATTTATAATGGGCTAAAGAGGATTTAATTCTAACCTATTCCAACATATTTAAATTCTGAATTCTCAGTAATGAATAATAAATTAAAGAAATTTTTATCTATATTTATACAAAAAAATAGTGCAGAAAATTAATCCTGCACTATTACTAATTATGAAAGCTTATTTTCATAAGTTTTAACTTTTAATTCTTTTTTCCATTCTTCTAATGTAGTGTTATAAACTTCTTTTTTCTTTTCATTTAATAGCTTTTCTTTAATGCTGTCTTTAACTTCATCAAAGCTTTTAACTGTTGACTCTTTTACAACATTTGTAGCTTTTATTATATGATATCCAAAAGAACTCTTAACTGGAGCTGAAATTTCACCTTCTCCAAGTGCTGCAAGTCCTGCTAAGAAATCTGTATCATAGTTTGCTTGATCATAAGCAACTGTTCCTAAAGATTCTGATATAGGATATACTCCAGCTGCTTTATTTCCTGAATATTGTTCAAATAACTCATCAAATGATACTTCGCCAGCATCAATTTTAGCCTTTGCTTCATTAGCTTGTGCTAAAGCTTCAGCATCTGCTGCATCCTTATCTTCATTATCAGACTTAAATAATATATGGTTTGCTGTAGCAGATGGTTTTGTTGTGTAATTAGCTATATTAGTATTATAGTATTGTTCCACTTCTTCATCAGATATAGTAACATCTTTAGTCATATATTCTGTTACTATTTCACTAATTACTTGAGTTTTCATAAATTCTTTGAAAGTTTCATCAGTATATCCATAATACTCTAAAGCTGATTTGAATGCTTCTTCTCCACCATAAACACCTTTTAATTCTTCTGTTTTTTCACTTATTTTACTTTCTAATTCTTCATCTGAAGGAATTAAATTTAGTGCTTTTGCTTTTTGAGACATTATCTGTTCATTAACTAATTGATTTAAAACTTGAGTTCTTACAGTCTTTAATTGCTCTTTTAAAGATTCAGGTATAGATGATTCATAATCTTGCCCATAAGTTTGTTTTAAATTGTCTATATCAGCCTTTAACTCTGAATCAACATCTCCAAGTGTTATATTAGTATCTCCAACTTTAGCTAATACAGTCTTAGCTTTTGATTCAGCTGTTTGTTCTATCATATTGCAGCCTACAACTGATAATGACATAACAGATACCATAGCTGCTGCTACTAATTTCTTTACTTTTCCCAAAGTTACTCCCTCACTTTACATCTTTTTTAAGTATCTACGTCTAAGTATAACAGTATTATTGCTTTTATTCAATTTTTATAGTGTATTTTTTTTGTGAATTTTCACTTATATCTTCTAATAATTTTTTATAGTATTCTAAAGCAGTTTCTTTTTTTATATTTGCTAACTTTATTGCAAATGATGGTGTTTCTCCAAAATACAATATCACATCATCTTTATACTGATTTAGTAATACACTATATATATCTTCAAAGCCTTTATATCCCTTAACAAACTTAAATCTTAACTCTTTGGCAGTTTCTTTTATATCTTCAATATACAAGCCTTTACATATACTCTTTATATATGCTATATCCATCAAATTATAAACCGAATCAGGAATACTAGAGTATCTATCTTCTAATTCACTTTTTATCTCCATAAAGTCATTGATATTTTCAATGGCTGCAATCTTCTTATAAACCTCAATTTTTTGTATTTCATCAGTTATATATGATGATGGTATAAATGCATCTACCTTTATATCTACTGATGTTTCTATAGGTTCATTTTCAATTTCACCTTTTATTAATTTTATAGTATCTTCTAGCATCCTACAATATAAATCATATCCAATACTAGCCATATGTCCATGCTGAGATGAACCCATCATATTTCCTGCTCCTCTTATTTCCAAGTCCCTCATGGCAATTTTAAAGCCTGATCCAAGCTCAGTGAAATCCTTTAATGCTTTCAGTCTTTTTTCAGCTACTTCTGTAAGTATCTTGTCTTTGGTATAAATAAAGTAAGCATATGCTATTCTATTAGCTCTTCCAACTCTTCCCCTTAATTGATAAAGCTGAGAAAGGCCCATTTTATCTGCATTATGAACAATCATTGTATTAACATTTGATATATCAATACCAGTTTCAATAATTGTAGTACATACTAAAACATCATATTCCTTATTCATAAAGGCTATCATTTCTGTTTCTAATTCTTTTTCTGTCATTTGACCATGCATAATACCAACTTTACATTCAGGTACAAGATCTCTAATGTAATTGGCCATACTATCAATGCTTTCAACTCTATTATAAACAAAGTAAACTTGACCACCTCTGCCTATTTCCCTAAGTATTGCATCTCTTATAAGTTGATCGTTTTGCTCAACAACATACGTCTGAATAGGATATCTATCTTCCGGTGGTGTTTCAATCACTGATATATCACGCACTCCTGTAAGTGACATATGAAGCGTTCTTGGAATAGGAGTTGCACTTAATGTAAGTACATCCACATTCTTTTTCATGCCCTTTATTTTTTCTTTTTGAGCAACACCAAACCTTTGCTCTTCATCAACAATAAGTAATCCTAAATCCTTAAATACAATATCTTTTGATACAAGCCTATGAGTTCCTATTAGTATATCCACATTTCCTTCCTTTAAAGCTTGAAGGGTTGCCTTTTGTTGCTTTGGTGTTCTAAACCTGCTTATCATATCTATTTTTATAGGGAAATCGGAAAATCTTTTAATAAAATTATTATAATGCTGATCTGCTAAAATAGTGGTTGGCACCAAGAAAGCAACCTGTTTTCCATCCATTACAGCTTTAAAAGCAGCTCTTATGGCAACTTCAGTTTTACCGTATCCAACATCACCGCAAAGCAATCTATCCATTGGTTTATCTGATTCCATATCTCTTTTTATTTCTTCAAGTGACGCTAATTGATCTGGTGTTTCTTCATATGGAAACTCATCTTCAAACTGTCTCTGCCACTCAGTATCTTTTCCAAAGCTATGGCCTTTAAGAGTTGCTCTTGCTGCATAAAGCTTCACTAAATCCTGAGCAATTTCATTGATAGATTTTCTTGCCTTTGCTTTTGCCTTCTGCCATTCTGCTCCGCCTAACTTATTAATCTTTGGTGAGTTTCCTTCACTACCAATATATTTTTGTACTAAATCAAGTTGGTCTACTGGTACATATAGCTTATCACCCTTATCATAAACAATATCTAGATAATCTCTAGTGGTTCCACCTGCTGCCATTTGCTTAATTCCCTTATAAACACCAATTCCATGGTTTGCATGAACTACATAATCACCTGGCTTTAACTCTGCAAAGCTGGTTATCTTAGCAACACCTTTTTTTCTTACTGCCTTGCCAGAACGTTTTCTTCTTGTCTCACCAAAAATATCTTTATCTGAAATAATACTAAGTTCTAATTCTGGATAATCAAAGCCTCTAAGAAGATTACCAAAAGTAATTACTACTTCTCCAGCTTCAATTTTATCTATTGAATCCTTATAAGTGCTAAAAATTCCTTTTTCCATAAGGGTTTTTACTAGCCTTTCACCTCTTGGTCTTGTCCCTGCAAGTATGACTGTCTTATATTTCTTTTCCTTACGTTCCTGAATATCTTCAATAAGCATATTCAACTGGCCATTATATTTATTTAAAGTAACTTCCTCAAAACCAATATCTACAGTATTAAATAAACCGTCGCTTTTATTTAAGAATGAACTTAATGTTATAAGACTACTATTTTCTAACTTAGACTCCAGCTCTCCTTTATTTAATAAAAGACTATTTTGTGATGGAAGTATATCGCCTCTTTGTAGAAATGACATGTAGTTTTCATTAAACTCATAATAAATGCTTTCCATTTTTCCTGAGCTTCTTTTAAAATCATCTACTACAAAAGTATATCCCTGTAAATAATCAAAGAAGCTATCTAATTTTTCATAGAAAAATGGTAAATAGCTATCAATGGTTTCAAAATAATAAGTATTATTTAGAAGTTCAATATTCTTTCCTACTATTCCCTTTATTTTTTCAACACTCTCTTTGTTTTCTTTAGATACATTTGCAATTACTTTTTTTAATTCTTCGTTAATATTCTGTACTGCCCTACTTCTACATTCATCATCTACAATTACCTCTTTAGATGGAAAAATGCTAAATTCTTCAACCTTTTCAATACTTCTTTGAGATTCCGTATTAAATGTCCTTATGGAATCTACTTCATCACCAAACAATTCCACTCTATATGGGTATGCAGATGTAGGAGGGAATACATCAAGTATCCCTCCTCTAAATGAGAATTCACCTTTTCCTTCAACAACTTCCACTCTTTCATAACCACATTGAAGAAGACTTTTAGATATTTCTTTTAAATCAATATCATCTCCCGTCTTTATTATCATACTATATCTTAAATAATACTCTTTCGGAGTATATAAAGATGTAAGTGCATCTATAGAAGTAACTATTATCTTCTTTCTTTCGTTCTGTAATATTTCCTTTATTACCTTTAACCTTGCCCATCTTAAATCTCCTGAAATAGCATCTACATTATAAAACACTACTTCTCTCACTGGAAAATAAAAAACATCAGTTGTATAAAAACTTAAATCTTCATATAAATTTTTGGCATCTACATCGCTATGTGTTACTACCACCATAGAATTATCATTTTCTTCAAATATTCCATTTATAATGTAGCTTTTACCTGACTCTGATATGCCATATATATTTATAGGAAATGTTTTTTCTGAAATTTTCTCAGTTATTGATTTAAATTTCATATTATCCTTTAAGGGCTGCATTACCCCCTGTAATCTCATTTATACACACCTTCCTTAAAAGTTTAAACACACTTTAAAGCATCAAATCCGTTACACTTATTCATGGCTTCCTTAGTATCTTTATCTATCATTATTTCCACAGCTTCTGTCACTGCCTTTAATGTCTTAGCTAAAATTTCATTTTCATCTTTAGAGAATTTTCCTAAAACGTGTGAAACTAAATCTCCCTTTGGAGCTCCCACACCAATTTTAACTCTTGGAAATACATCTGTTGATAAATTAGCTATGATGCTTTTTATCCCATTATGTCCTCCGTGACTTCCTTTTTCTCTTATTCTAAGCCTTCCAACAGCTAAGCTTATATCATCATATAAAACGATAATCTCTTCATTGGAAAGTTTATAAAAATTAGCTACCTCCCTTATGCTATCCCCACTTAAATTCATATATGTAGTTGGCTTTAATAAGATTACTTTTTTCCCTTTTATAAATCCTTCACCAAAAACACCTTTAAATTTTTCCCTATTTAGTTCTATATTATACTTATCGCTTAAATAATCTATTGCTTCAAATCCTATATTATGTCTTGTTCCTTCATATTCTTTTCCTGGATTTCCTAATCCTACTACTAAATACATTCTGTCAATTCCTCTCTGTACTAAAATAATCTACTTTATATTATACCATTTTTTCCTTTTATAAAATAATAATAAATTTAATAAAAGGATACCTAGCATAAATTACTAAATATCCTTTTATATATTAATTATATATTTTTATTTCTACTTCTTTTATAATTCCATCGCTTAAGACTTCACAAGATATAATATCTCCTTTATTTTTAGAATTTAACATTTCAGTTATTCCATTAATATTAGATACATTCACACCTTCAATGGATAATATTATATTTGTTGGCTTAATGCCTGATTTATATGCATTTCCATCTTTCTGCAATTGTCCAACATAAAAGCCATGTTGATGCTGCTCTATATCCATCAATATTCCGCCTTCTGTAATACCTAGTACTTCTTTTATTATTACTGTTGAATTTATTATATTTTCTAAATTCTTTAGTTCAATACCATAATATACGCCTTCTGAGCCAAACTTTTCAGTAAGGTAAAGACTACCTATTCCAATAAGCTCACCATTAGAATTACATATAGGTCCGCCTGTATTACTTAAATTTATAGGAGCACTTATTTGAAGCAAACTGCACTCTTCTGCTAATGTATCATAATTTTCTGATTTACTATATCGAGCCGTAATTATTCCTGGAATAATGCTTTGGACTTTTTGATCTCCAGAGTATACACTACCTAACACGGCAATTCCCTGTCCTTCCATAACACTATCCTCATCAGCCAGTTTAATAGCAAAAAGATCACCTTTATAATCTACTTTAATTAGTGCTAAATCAAATTCTTCATCCTTTAATACTAATTTACCATCTACTGCCCCTTCTTCATCATTATGAAAAATTACATTTAAGTGTTTCATATCCTTAATTCTTGAATAATTAGTCAATATTACTCCAGTTTCAGTTATTACTACTCCTGTAACGCTACTAGTTTCTCCGTCATCTCCAGTTATGGTCACCAATGACTTTGATACTTCCTTTACTACTGATGTATAATCGCTAATAATCATATTATTTTTATTGAACTTTGTATTTTTAGCCTCTTCAATAACATCTCCATATTTATATTTAATAATAAAATTAAAAAATACACCTACTACTATCAATGCTATTATCAATATTATTCCTAAGTTTATTCCCATACGTATATTGGCACGGGTATTTTTATTTTCAAAAATTATCTTATATATCTTATCATTTTCTTTAGCTTTTCTATCATCATTATCATCCATTAGTTACACCTCCGAAACAATTCCCTTTTAATGAGATTTCTTTAGCGTAAATATAAAGCTAACACCTTTTCCCTCTATATTTTTTACCCATATGTCTTCATTATGTTGTGACAATATAGATCTTACTATAGGAAGTCCTAATCCAGTACTAAGCTTATTAGTTCTAGATTTATCACTTTTATAAAATCTATCCCATATCTTATTAAGTTCTTTTTCATCAATACATTTTCCAGAATTAAATATATCTACATATATTTTTTCTCCTTTAGAATATGCATCTATTTTTATTTCTCCATCATCATTACTGTATTTAATTGCATTTTCAATAATATTAGTAACTACTTGTATTATTCTATCTCTATCACCTAATACATAAGCTCTCTTATCGTGAAATGTAGCTTTAACATTTAACCCTTTTTCTTTAATCTTGTGCTCTAAGTTTAAAATACAAAGACTTATAACTTGATTAATATCAAATTCAGTAATTGCCAAATTAAATTTTCCTGATTCCATAGCAGATATATCTAACAAATCATTTACTAACCTTGCTAGCCTGTCTATTTCATCATAAACAATTTTAAGATAATAATTTTCCCTATCTCTTGGAATTACTCCATCTAAAATACCACCAATAAATCCTTTTATAGAGGTAATTGGAGACCTTAGCTCATGGGACACATTAGATATAAATTCTCTTCTTTTTGTATCTGACTTTTCTAAGGATTCCGCCATCATATTAAATGATTCTGCTAATTCTCCAATTTCATTATTACAATTTACCACTACTCTCTTTTCAACTTCACCTTTTGCCAGCCTTTTAGCTGCATTATTAATATCATCTATTGGCTTTATAATTATTTTCTTAGTTACTATTTTAATTAATATTGCTGAAATTATTATTTCAATGATTACTGCCATCCAGATAATGAACATATTAAAATTTCTTTCACTTTTATCTTGTGTAACCATAATCATATATCCATCAATTTCATCATCTTCATATATAGCTTTCACATATCCCTTTATTGATGTATTGTTTATTTTATACACATCTTTCTTAAATTCTATATTGGAAGATAAGGACTCTGTATCTAATTCAATCTTGCTATACAATAAATTTTCATAATCTTCCCCATTTACTAGATATACATATCCAAGTCTATCTGTAATTATAGCTTCACTATTAGTTGATATACAGGCCATCTTTATTATTTGTTTAAGTTGCTGATATGAGCCATCTTGCTGATTTAAGTAGTTATTTATGGAAGTTTCGATTATATCCATTTGCTTTTCCAAATTGGATAATTTTGTACTATGGTAATTTTTATTAAACAATACAGTTATAATTGACCCAAAAGAAATAAGCACTATGCTAGTAATGGATATAAAAATAACCATTATCCTTCTGTTTATGCTATCTTTTTTTGACATTACTTCACCTCGAACTTATATCCAACTCCCCATACTGTCTGTACTTCCCATGTTTCTCCACCTTTTAGCTTTTCTCTAAGCCTCTTAATATGGACATCTACAGTTCTTGAATCTCCTGGATAATCATATCCCCAAACTTCATACATCAGTTGTTCACGAGTAAATACCTTATTGGGAGAACTGGCCATATAATGTAGTAATTCCAGTTCTTTTGGTGCAAGCTTCACTATATTATTCTTATATACTACCTCATATGCTCCTATATCAATAGTAAGATCGCTAAACTTTATAACATCATTATTTTTAACTTCAGGACTATATCTCCTAGTTACAGCCTTTACTCTTGCTAAAAGCTCCTTGGGATCAAAGGGTTTTACCACATAATCATCTGCACCTAATTCTAAAGCAAGTACTTTATCAAAAACTTCACCTTTTGCAGTAAGCATTATCACAGGTATATTACTTTGTTTTCTAATAAATTTTAATACCTCTACTCCATCTTTTCCTGGAAGCATAATATCTAAAAGTACTAATCCTATATTATCATTAGTAACTATATTGCAAGCATCTAACCCATTAAAACATTTTTTTGTTTCATACCCTGAGCTTTTTAAATACATATCTATTAATTCATTGATATTTTCATCATCATCTACAATTAATATTTTTCCTAATTTATCGTCCATATTTTTTACACCATCCTTATAAAAATATTCTATCCTAAAACCTAACAAACTACCTTATTTTTCTTACAAATTTAACATTTGTTACATTTTCTTTATATTTATTATTCCATAAAAATCCAATTATAGTTTTATAATAAAAAAATAATCCTCAAATTAATTATTACTTGAGGATTATTTTATGTAATTAGTTTTCGAATAATTTACTTATTGGCTTATCGTCATAAATTCTTCTAATAGCTTCTGCAAATATAGGAGCAACAGATATTGAATTAAACTTTTCTAAATTTTGCTCGTCTTCTGGCAATGGTATTGTGTTTAACATAACAAGCTTTTCAATAGCAGAATTATTTATTCTTTCAAAAGCTGGTCCTGATAATACACCATGAGTACAACATGCATATACATTTTTAGCACCTAAATCTTTTAATGCATTTGCTGCATTAGCAATAGTTCCTGCTGTATCAATCATATCATCGATAAGTATACATCTCTTATCTTTTACATCTCCAATAATGTTCATTATTTCAGAAACATTTGCCTTAGGTCTTCTCTTATCAATTATAGCAATTGGTGCATGAAGTTTATCAGCAAACTTTCTTGCTCTAGTAACACTACCTAAATCTGGTGATACAACAACTACATCATCTTGATCTTCAAATCCATTTTCAATGAAATGTTCTGCCAGTATTGGTGATCCTAATAAATGATCTACTGGTATATTGAAGTATCCTTGAATTTGTGATGCATGTAAATCCATTGTTAATACTCTATCTGCTCCTGCTGCAGTTAATATGTCAGCCACTAACTTAGCTGTAATTGGATCTCTTGATTTTGCCTTTCTATCTTGTCTTGCATAACCATAGTATGGAATAACTGCTGTTATCCTTCCTGCTGATGCTCTTTTAAAAGCATCTATCATGATTAGAAGCTCCATTAAGTTATTATTTACTGGGCTGCTTGTAGATTGAACGATAAATACATCTGCTCCTCTAACTGTTTCATTTATATCTACTGATATTTCCCCATCACTAAAAGTTGAAACCTTTGAATTTCCTAATGTCAATCCTAATAAATTTGCAATTTCTTCTGCTAATTCTGGATGTGAATTACCTGCGAATATTTTTATATTTTTTCCATGAGCTATCATACTTATTAGATCCTCCTTATTTTGGCTGTCTAGCTATTTATATTATAAAGTAAGAATACTTACTTTTTAATTAACCCTCTTTTTTCAACCCAACCTTCAATGTTTCTTTGTTTAGCTCTTGCTACTGCAAGCTCGCCTTCTTTTACATCATTAGTTATTGTTGATCCTGCTGCAATATAAGTATTATCTTCAACTTTAACTGGAGATATAAGATTAGTATTGCATCCAATGAAACTATTGTTTCCTATTATTGTTTTATTTTTATTTTTTCCATCATAATTAACTGTTACTGTTCCACAGCCAAAATTACAATTTTCTCCCACTTCAGCATCACCAACATATGTTAAATGTGATACTTTTGTATTATTTCCAATTGTTGATTTCTTTATTTCAACGAAATCACCAATTCTAACATTGTTTCCTATTACAGATTCTGGTCTTATATAAGCAAATGGACCTACTGTTGTGTCACTTCCTATTTTACTATCTATTATCACAGAACTTTCTATTTGAACGTTATCTTCAATAATACTATTATTTATTCTTGAATTTGAATAGATAGTACATCCACTTCCTATTTTACTTGAACCTTCAATGATATTTCCTGGATATATAATAGTATCCTTTCCTATTTCAACATCAGCACCTATATACGTAACACTTGGATTTATTAATGTGACTCCATTATCCATATGTCTATTATTTATTCTATTTCTTAGTATTTCTTCAACTTCTGCTAGCTGTCTTCTTGAATTTACACCAATTGTTTCTTCATAATCAACAACAACAGCACCCACTTTTTTACCTTCGCTTTTTTGAATTCCTATAACATCTGTTAAATAGTATTCTCCTTGTGCATTGTTGTTTGATAATTTTTCTAAAGAGCTTAAAAGATTTTCAATATCAAAGCAGTAAACTCCTGCATTCATTTCATTAACCTTTAGTTCTTCTTCATTACAATCTTTATGTTCTACTATCTTAAGTACTTCTTCTCCATCTCTGATGATTCTTCCATACCCTGTGGCATCATCTAAGATAGATGTTAAAAGTGTTGTACTGTTTCCTTTATTAATATGTTCCTTAAACAATCTTCCTATTGTTTCTTCTGTTATTAATGGAGCATCACCACAAAAAACTGCTACAGTTCCTTTTTTTCCACTTAAAAACTCTATAGCACTTTTAACTGCATGACCAGTTCCAAGCTGCTCTGTCTGAAGCGAATAGCTAACATTTCTACTATTAGTTTTTTCTTTAACTAATTCAGCACCTTTTCCAACAATAACATTTACATCTTCAATTTCAGCTTTTCTTAATGTATCAATAACATGATTAACCATTTCTTTTCCACAAACTTTGTGTAATACTTTTGGCAAATCAGATTTTATTCTTGTTCCTTGGCCTGCTGCTAAAATAAGAGCACAATTATACATAAATCCACCTCTTCAATTTATAAGGACAAAATTGCATTTTATCCATTTATTGTTCGTATATCTTAATATATTATATTTCATTAGCGTTTTGATTTCAACCTTCCTATATAAAATATATATGGTTGTAACTCCACAATAATGAACTAACATATTATATCTATTTTAACAAAAAAAGAGGCAATGCCTCTCTTTTTAATTAATATTTGATATAAATTTTATTCACTTACAATTAAGCTTTCTTCTGAAACTGCCTTTTCATAGGCTTCTAAAATTGCACCTTGTATTCTTTCTCTTGTTTCAGTATTGATTGGATGTGCAATATCTTTAAATTCACCATCTGGTGTCTTTCTACTTGGCATTGCTATAAACAAGCCATTTTGCCCCTCAATAACCTTAATATCATGTACTACAAATTCATTATCAAATGTCACAGATACAATAGCTTTCATTTTTCCTTCTGATGCTATTTTTCTAACTCTAACGTCTGTGATTGTCATTTCACTCCACCTCCAGTTGCTTTTATATAAATATATTTCTATAAAAAGTTTAAAAATCCTTTTTTTTACTTAATTTTTTTCAAATTTTACAAAAAAATATATTAAATAACTGGTTTTTTCCTATTTTATTAGGCTTGAAGGAGTTACTTTTATCTTTCCATCTTCACTTATATGCTCAACATCGATGATTGAAACATAATCTGTTACCCTCTTATTAGCAACACCTACATTATCAACTAATACTCCAGTACCAACTAATTCACTATCAAATTCTTTTAATAAGTCAGTTATACCTTGAGCTGTTCCTCCCCCTCTTAAAAAGTCATCTATAAATACACATCTACTAGAAGGCTTCATTGATTTCTTTGCTAAAGACATTTGTTGTATTCTTCCGCTTGTGCCTGATAAGTAGTTAATAGAAACAGTAGGACCTTCTGTAACTTTATTTTCTCTTCTTATAATTACCAGTTCTATACCTAAACTCTTGGCAACTTCATATGCTAGTGGAATACCTTTTGTTTCAACTGTTACAACATAATCTACATCCATTGATTTAAAATAAGAAGCTAATATTACACCGGCTTTGCTTATTATTTGTGGATTATACATTATGTCTGTTAAATAAATGAAGTTACCTGGAACAATTCTTCCTTCTTCCATAAGTGCATCACATAATTCCTTAGCAAACTCTTCTTTTGCATTACTACCCATTTGTGGAATAAACTTTATTCCTCCAGCTGCTCCAGATATAGTTTCAACTTTACCCATATCTAATTTGTCTAACACTTCTCTAACAATAACTATATCTTCGCTTATTGTTGACTTAGCTGCATTTAACAATTCTGAAAATCTATTTAGGCCTATTACCTTATTAGGATTTTCAACTAAAATCTTAGTAATGATTACAACTCTATTATTCCTACTTAATTTTTCCATTTTTTCTCCTTTCTTCATCTGTCCCTTCACGAACTTTCATATTTTATTTACCCTATAATATTCATATTTTATTCTAAATATAGCTTATTATCAATAGTTTTATTTACTAATTTTAAAAATCTTTCTAACATATATAATTGCCTTATTTCCTTTTTTCAATATATATTTTCATATATTTATTATTTTATATGTTCAAGTTGAAAATTTTGTATATAATTATAGATAGATTATATAAAGGAGTTGATATGATGGCTTTTGACTTAAATATGGATAAACACAAAAAAGTCCACTTTATTGGAATTGGTGGAGTAAGTATGAGCGGACTTGCTGCTGTACTACTAACAAAAGGATATAAAGTTTCTGGTTCTGATTCTAAAGAATCTGAAGTTTTAAATAAATTGAGAGAAGCAAATGCTGAAATATATATTGGACATAAAAAAGAAAACTTAAGAAACGTTGACTTAGTTGTTTACACAGCTGCAATTCCTTCTGATAATCCAGAAATAATAGAAGCCAAGGCTCAAAACATAGAATTGATGGATAGAGCTGAATTCTTAGGCTATATAATGAAAGGACATAAGTATAATGTAGCTGTTGCTGGTACACATGGAAAAACCACTACTACTTCAATGCTTTCCCACATAACTCTTGAAGCAAACTTAGATCCAACTATACTTGTTGGAGGAGATGTTGATGCTATCCATGGAAACTATAAAATTGGTGAAAGCGAATACTTTGTAACAGAAGCATGTGAATATAAAGCATCTTTCTTAAAATTCTATCCTTACATAGGTATTATTCTTAACATAGATGCTGACCATTTAGATTATTATAGAGATATCAATCACATTGAAGACACCTTCAAAAAGTTCTCTGATTTAATTCCTGCTGATGGATATCTAGTAGGATGTGCAGAGGATCATAGAGTTATGGAAGTTCTTAACTATGCAAAGTGCAAAACTATGAGCTATGGATTTGATAAAGGAGATGTTACAGCTGGTAATATTTCATTTAATAATAAAGGTTGTGCAACTTTCACTGTATTCCATAATGGTAAAGAATTATTTGATGTTACTTTAAACACAACAGGAAAACACAATATCCTAAATGCTTTAGCAACAATCTGTACATCTTTAATATTAGAAATTCCTAATGAAGCTATCATTAATGGCTTAGCTGCTTGTAAAGGTGCTCATAAGAGATTTGAATATAAAGGTGAATTTAATGGTGCTACTATAATTGATGATTATGCTCACCATCCAGTAGAAATTGCTGCAACTTTAAATACAGCAAAGCTTATTCCTCATAATAAAGTGTACTGTGTATTCCAACCACATACTTATACTAGAACTAAGACTTTATTTGATGAATTTACTACTTGCTTTAAAGATTGTGATGAGCTTATCCTAATGGATATATATGCAGCACGTGAAAAAGACACAGGTCTTGTTTCATCTGATGAACTTGGTGATGCAATAAGAGCAAAAGGATTTAACTGCATAAACCTTCATAGCCATGAAGACGTAACAAACTATTTAAAGGATAAAATTAAAAAAGATGATCTAGTTCTTACTGTTGGAGCTGGAGATGTTGTTAAAGTAGGAGAACTTCTACTTAATTCTTAATAAATAATAAACTTAAGAGGTGATACTAATGAACTTACTAAGCAAAATATCAGCTGCTGCTGAATTTATAAAAAACAAAAGCAAATATACTCCTGAAATAGGATTAATACTAGGTTCTGGTCTTGGTTCTTTAGCTGATACCATAGAAGAAGCTGAATTCTTTGACTATGCCGATATTCCTAACTTCCCTACATCTACTGTAGAAGGACATAAAGGAAGACTAGTAATTGGTTTATTAGAAGGAAAACAAGTTATTGCTATGCAAGGAAGATTTCACTTCTATGAAGGATATTCAATGCAGGAAGTTACTTTCCCTGTAAGAGTTATGAAGCTTTTAGGTGTTTCTAAACTTGTTGTTACTAATGCTTGTGGAGCTGTAAATACAGATTTTAATCCTGGAGATTTAATGGTTATTACTGATCATATAAATCTTTCTGGAGCAAATCCTTTAATTGGTAGAAATCTTGATGAATTTGGTCCAAGATTCCCTGATATGTCTGAAGCCTATAACAAAGATTTAAGAAATAAAGTCTTAGAAGCAGGTAAAGATTTAGGATTAAATTTAAAACAAGGAGTTTATGTAATGCTATCTGGTCCAACCTATGAAACTCCAGCAGAAATTCGTATGGTTGGAATTTTAGGTGGTGACACTGTTGGTATGTCTACTGTTCCTGAAGTTATCGTTGCAAATCACTCTGGTATAAAAACTGTAGGTATATCTTGCATCACTAACATGGCTGCTGGTATACTAGATCAGCCTTTAAGCCATGATGAAGTTATGGAAACTTCTACAAAAGTTAAAAATGACTTCATTAACTTAATGAATAGAATCGTTAAAATAATATAAAAAAGCTGTGCCTTAGGGTACAGCTTTTTTTAATTATGAATTATGAGTGATGAATGATGAATTGTGGAATAAACTCCTTAAGGGAGTTTAGAAAGGATAAAATTTATAGAAACTCTTCGAGTTTCATCCTTAATTCATCATTCGTAATTCATAATTATTTAAGTTCATCATTAACTAAAGTACTACTATTTCTTTAGTTACTGAATTTAGTACTTCACATCCGTCTTTTGTTACTAATACTAAATCTTCTATTCTTACACCTATGTTATCTTTTAAGTATATTCCAGGTTCTACTGAGAATATCATACCTGCTTTAACTTCTTCATGATTTACTGCGCTTACATCGCCGAAATCATGTACTTCTATTCCAATGCTATGTCCTGTTCTATGAGTAAAGTATTCTCCATACCCAGCATCTTTAATAATATTTCTTGCTGCATTATCTATATCTGAGAACTTCACGCCTTCTTTAATGATTGAAATAGCTTTTTCATTGGCACTCTTTACAATATTATATATATCAGCAT
The DNA here is from genome assembly GCA_000435835.1 of Clostridium sp. CAG:221. GTDB lineage: Bacteria > Bacillota > Clostridia > Clostridiales > Clostridiaceae > Clostridium. The sequence goes on along the minus strand of FR883427.1, from coordinate 109,283 downwards.
GCTCTTTACTTGGTTCTTTTCCTATAAACACTGTTCTAGTCATATCTGAGCAGTAAGAATTATATTTTCCACCAATATCTAAAACGATGCTATCACCATCTTTAATAAGGTCCTTACCTGTACCATGATGTGGATCTGCACCATTAGGACTTGTAGCTATTATTGGTGAAAATGAAAATCCTGATGCTCCTTCACTTTCATATAATTCTTGTAAAAGTCCTGCATAATATTTTTCTGACTTTCCTACTTTTAAGCTATCCCAAAGCTTAAGCATTACTGCATCATTTATTTTTGATGATGCTTTCATTATTTCTATCTCTTCAGCATCCTTAATCATTCTTACCCTATCAATAATAGGAGAGCCATTAACAAATCCTTTAGCTGCATTACTATTAATAAGTTGTATTAAAAATCTTGCTGGCCAATCTTTATCTATTCCTAATATCTCATTTTTATTAATGCATCTATTTAAATAATCTATAGGATTTTCAGTATCTTCATACCAAATCATCTCTACACCTAAATCTTCATATACAGGGAATAACTTATTGATTACCAATTTATGATCACCGTTTTGATTTATGTATAATGCAATCATTCTTTCCCCTGGATATATCCACTTTCCTGTTAAATAAAATATAGATGCTGGAGATGTAATTATCATTTGTGATAATCCTTCTTTAGCCATTCCTTCTAAAATCTTATTTACTCTACTATTTTTCATAAAAACACCTCAAAAACATTATCAATTCTTTCTATAATAATACTTTATATTTGCAATAATATCCACTTCTATTTTGTCACTAAAAACTATAATTAATGATATAATTATTTTAGTAATTACATTGGAGGATTTAAAGATGAAAATAGCAGCCATATCAGATATTCATGGAAATATATACGCATTAATGAAAGCGTTAGAAGATATAGACGAGCAAAAAGTAGATAAGATTATATGCCTTGGAGATTTTGTAGGTTATGGACCTCACCCTAATGAAGTTATTGCTTTAATAAAAAGAAGAGAAATTCCTTGTATAAAAGGTAATTATGATGTTTCAGTGGTAAATGGTGCTTATACTTATATAAGAAATACTACAATTAACTCTTTTTCTTTACCTTGGACGTGCTCTGAATTAAGAACTTCAAATAAGTTTTATTTAGATTCACTACCTGAAAAATTAAAATATACAGTTAATGGTGTTAATTTATGCTTCACTCATGGAAGTCCTAATTTAATAAATGAATACCTATTTGAAGATGCAGAAAACACAAAAAAAGTTATGGAAAACTTTGAAGATGATGTTTTAATTTGTGCTCACACTCATATACCTTTTGTTAAAAAAGTTAACGATAAACTTATTGTCAATGTAGGAAGCATTGGAAAACCTAAAATAGGGCGTCCTAATATCACATATGCAATACTAAATATTGATGATGCTGGAAATGTTGATGTTACAATAAGAGAGCTTGAATATGAATACAGAAGAATCATGAAAGACTGCATTATGCTAAACTTTCCTTCAGCCATAGTAAACTCATACGAAACAGGACAAGAGTAATCATAATGATGAATTATGAATGATGATTGATGAATGTAATGAGGAAACTCAAAGAGTTTCAAAAAATAAAGCTACTTTCTAAACTCCCTAAAGGAGTTTATTCATCAATTCATAATTCATCATTCATAATTTTAAATTAATCTTCTAATCTTCCCACTATTTCTAATTTATTAAGAATATCTCTTTGATTTTTGTGACAGTTATTTAAATAATTAGTAAGGTCTTTTCCGGCAGCAACTCCATAGTGTCTTCCTCCACTCCATGTATCCTTATCTGTTACATCATATACTATACCATCAACGGCTATATATATCTTATTCCTATTTTGCCCATCATATTCTGATAACTGTTCCTTAGTAAAGACATTATCTGTGCTTCTCATTTTCTTATCTTTCTTACTCTTACCTTTATTTAAATAACTGGTTATATCTTCACATACAGATTCCATAACCTTAATTATCGTACTGCAATATTCTTTAGGATAAGTTTGCAGCATATTCTTTAATTTATTTATTTCACAATATCTTTCTTCAAGGAAACTCTTCTTATCCATTTAGTCCTCCATTTATAATTTTCCTTAAAATTATATTATGAATTTAAGTTGCAAATGTTAGTAAACTATTGTAAAATCGAATTATTAAATGTAAATATCGTAATTACTATGAAGAGAAGAGTAACACTTGAAGGTAGTTTTAGCGAATAAGGGATGGTGTAAGCCTTATACGAAATCATTTGTGAAGAACATCTCGGAGTTTCTAACCGAACGAGTAAAACTTTAGTAGGCTTAGACGGGTTTAATCCGTTATTAATTTTGCATTATGCACTAAGTGGCCTTTATTTAGGCAATTTGGGTGGTACCACGTAAGTTATCCTTTCGTCCCATTTTTATGGAGATGAAAGGTTTTTTTATTATAAAAAATTCTAGGAGGTAAATTATGAAAGACGTAGTTTTAGTAAAATCACTTTACAGAAACTCTGAAGAATATTTAACTAAAGAAATTACTATTTCTGGTTGGATAAGAACTTTAAGAGCTTCAAATGCATTTGGATTTATAGAAGTTAATGACGGTAGCTTCTTTAAAAATATTCAGGTGGTTTTCGATAACAACCTATCAAACTTTAAAGAAATCTCAAAATTACCAATCAGCTCATCAATAAAAGTTATTGGTACTTTAGTTGCGACTCCAGAGGCTAAACAGCCATTTGAAATTCAAGCTAAAGAAGTTATAGTTGAAGGTATGTCAGATTCTGATTATCCATTACAAAAGAAAAGACATACATTTGAATACTTAAGAACAATAGCTCACTTAAGACCAAGAAGTAATGCTTTCTCAGCAGTATTTAGAGTAAGATCTGTTGCTGCTTATGCAATACATAAGTTCTTCCAAGATCAAGGCTTTGTATATGCTAATACTCCAATCTTAACTGGAAGTGACTGTGAAGGTGCTGGAGAAATGTTCAAAGTAACTACAATAGACTTTGATAATATTCCAAGAACTGAAGAAGGTGCTGTTGATTACAAAGAAGACTTCTTTGGAAAAGAAACTAACCTTACAGTTTCAGGGCAATTAAATGCTGAAACTTTTGCATTAGCATTTAGAAATGTTTATACATTTGGACCTACTTTCAGAGCTGAAAACTCAAATACAGCAAGACACGCTGCTGAATTCTGGATGGTTGAACCTGAAATAGCTTTTGCTGATTTAGAAGATGATATGGAATTAGCTGAAGACATGTTAAAATACGTAATTAAATACGTTATGGATGAATGTCCAGAAGAAATGGCATTCTTCAACCAATTTGTTGAAAAAGGATTATTAGATAAATTAAATCATATAGTAACTTCTGACTTTGGAAAGGTTACTTATACAGAAGCTGTTGAACTTCTTAAGAACTGTGGAAAAGATTTTGAATATCCAGTTGAATGGGGTATGGATTTACAAACAGAGCACGAAAGATATTTAACAGAGGAAATCTTTAAAAAGCCTGTATTCGTTACAGATTATCCAAAAGACATCAAAGCATTCTATATGAGACTTAACGATGATGGAAAAACTGTTTCTGCAACAGATTGTTTAGTTCCAGGAATAGGTGAAATCATCGGAGGAAGCCAAAGAGAAGAAAGACTTGATGTATTAAAGGCAAGAATGGCTGAATTAGGTCTTAAGGAAGAAGATTACTGGTGGTACTTAGAGCTTAGAAAGTACGGAGAAACTAAGCACGCTGGATTTGGTTTAGGATTTGAAAGATTAATAATGTACATCACTGGTATGTCTAACATCAGAGACGTAATACCATTCCCAAGAACTACTGGTCAATCTGACTTCTAATATTGTAAAAAGAGCACTTTAGTGCTCTTTTTATTTTTAAATTATTTTTCATTTTTTTGTATAATTTTATTAATGAAGTCAATACTATAAGTGTAGATATAAACCTGTGTAAAAACAGGTTCCCATCCCCCCATTATTTAAAAGAGCACCTGTTGAAGGTGCTTTTTTTGTACAAAAAAGAGTGGCCAAAACCACCCTTTTTTAATGATGAATTATGAATGATAAATTAAGGATGAAACTCGCAGAGTTTCTGAAAAATATATTTTTCTAAACTCCCTAATGGAGTTTATTCCACAATTCATCACTCGTCATTCATCATTCATCATTATCTAAGTTCATCATTATCTAATTACATTCTTTCAACGCTTTCCATACCTAATAAATCTAAGCATGTTTCTAAAATGTTTTTCACAAGATTAATAAGAGCAAGCCATGATGCTTTCTTAGCTTCATCTTCTTCTGATATTATTCTTGTATCGTTGTAGAACTTATTGAAGTTATTTGATAATTCATAGATATATTCACATACCTTATGTGGTGCTCTATCTCTAAAGCTGTTTTCTACCATTTCATTAAACTTAATTGCTTGAAGCATTAAGTTTCTTTCTGCCTCAGTTGTCGGTACAGCTATATCAACATTAGAAATATCCATGGCAGCTTTATTTAAAATAGACTTAATTCTTACTATTGTGTAAAGAATGTATGGTCCTGTGTTTCCTTCAAATGAAGCGAATCTATCTATATCAAAGATATAATCTTTTGAAGCTTGGTTTGATAAATCACCATATTTTAAAGCAGCTAATCCTACTTTTGATGATATTTCTTCAACTTCTTCTTCTGTTATATTTTTATTATCTTTAAGCTTTTCTTTACCTGCTTCTTTAATCATGCTTATTAAGTCAGCAAGTCTCATTACTCCACCTTCACGAGTTTTAAATGGCTTACCATCTTTACCATTCATTGTTCCAAAACCAATGAAATCTAATACTACATCTTCTCCAGCAATTCCTGATTTTCTTGCTGCTCTAAAGAATTGTTCATAGTGAAGTCCTTGTCTCTTATCAGCTAAGTATATTATTTCATTAGCTTTTAAATCTCTAACTCTTTCTACTACTGTAGCTAAATCTGTAGTTCCATATAATGAAGCTCCATCAGATTTTAATAAAAGAAGTGGTGGAATAGGTGCTTTATCATCTTCTTTACTTACATCAACAACTAAAGCTCCTTCACTTTCATGTGCATATCCATTTTCCTTTAATTCCTTAACCATATCTGGAATTAATTTTTGTGCATCACTTTCACCATTCCATAATTCAAAGCTTACATCTAATGCACCATAATTTTTCTTTAAGTCAGCAACAGATACATTTAAGATATGCTTCCATAATGCAACATATCCTCTTCTACCTTGTTGAAGTTCAACTGTTGCCTTCTTAGCAGCTTCCATTACAGCTTCATCTGATTTAGCAAGCTTACTTGCATATGGATATATATCTTCAAGTTCATCTATTGTAAATGGTGCTTCTTCAGGATATTCTCCTTCAAAGCTTGCATCAAAGTATGGTAATTCTGGATTTCTTCTTTCAACTTCTGAAATAACCATACCCATTTGAAGACCCCAATCTCCTAAGTGAACATCACCAATAACATCATGTCCTAAGTATTTAGCAATTCTCTTAATACTTTCACCAATGATTGCAGATCTTAAATGTCCTATATGTAGAGGTTTAGCAACATTAGCTCCACCATAATCTACAACTATTTTTTTAATTTCTGTTGCTGGTGAAGTACCAAACTTTTCATCCTTGTTCATTTTATTAATATAATCAATTAAAAACTCATCATTAATTGTTATATTTATAAATCCTGGTCCTGCTATTTCTAATTTAGAGAAAATTTTATTTTCTTGTAATTTAGCAACTACTTCTTCTGCTATAACTCTTGGTGCTTTTCCATGTTTCTTAGCATTAGGTAATGCTCCATTACATTGATATTGGCAAAGGTCTGGTCTATTTGATACAGTTACCTTTCCTGATTCCCTGTCATATCCAAGTTCTTCAAAAACATCTTTAACTATATCGCTGATTTGATCAATAAATATTTTCATAATCTGCCTCCTATTTTTTTAATATAAAAAAACCGTCTCTTTATAATACAAAGAGACGGAATATTTCCGCGGTACCACTCAATTTAACTAGAAAATTCTAGTTCACTCAAAACTTTAACGCAGTTAACGTCACACCCTTACATATAAATGCTCAGGTAGCTTCTCCAAGTTCCTCTTCCTTATTTTATATCTTGTAAGACTTCCACTCTATTCTTACTCGCTGGTAGATAATTATAAATAAGTACTCTTCTTTTCATAGAATTTTTTATTCTTCTTAATATTAATATAAAATATATGATAAAACAAATTTAATTAAAAATCAAATTATTATTTTATTTATTAAATATTGTTTATTAATTCATTAAATTCTTCATTATTTTTTACAAAACCTAGTTCACCTTCAACATCACTTTTCAGAGTATTTACAAAGGTATCAATAAATTGTTCAAATCCTTCTTCACTTTGATTAACCTTCATATTTGCATATAGCTTAGATTTTGATGGGTTCCATGGCTTTTTCATTGCTTCTAGCATTTTTTTAAGTACAATTACAAAGTTATCTGCATCTTTTTCATCACTGTATAATTTGAAATATCCAACTTGTCCATTGTAATCCCATAGGTCATATAAATCTGTTGTTTTTTCTAAAATCTCTGCAAAATATTTGGCATCCTCTTTTCTACCATCCTTTAAAGCTATTTCCATCATGGATATTAATATTGTAAAAATATCTGTGGTTGCTTCTATTAACTTATAGCTAAAAAGTTCAGAGGCCTTATCAAACTCACCTTTTTTAATATAAAGTCTTCCTTGTAACCTATTTTTATCATATGTAACAGTAGGTAATTTATCTATACAGCTTTGTGCTTTTTTATATTCATTTCTCTCTAAATATTTATTTATAAGCATAGAGGTTGCCTCATTTCTAACCTCTAAGTCTTCACTTTCTAGCACTCTTACATATAAAGCTTCTATTTGTCCTTCATAGTATTCTCTATTATCTACTCCAAACATACAAATCATTCCTGATAACATGGTTGCAGTGCTTAGAATCAACTTATAGCAATTAGGAAATTACTGAATCTTATCAATAGCTACTTCATATGCTGTATTAAAACCTTTAGTGCTTACAACTTCATATAATTCATTTAAAAAATCACCTATTTCCTTCTCTGATAAGTCATCATTAAAAGAAAGTAATGTATTTAAATCTACTTTTAAAAGCCTAGCTAGTGCTGGTAATAATGTTATATCAGGATAACAGCCACCTTTTTCCCACTTATTCACTGCTGGTGTTGAAACACCAAGATAATCTGCAACTTGCTCCTGTGTCATTCCTAGGGTAATTCTCTTTTTCTTTATAATATCATTTATTTTCATAGTATTATTAACCTCTCATTTTAAATAATATCAAAAGCTTTTGGTATTATTATTTTAACAAGATATTTTAATGTAAACAATTGAGCTGTAGTTAATTGTAAAGATAAAAATTTAACCATGAGTTAATTAATATAAATAATTAATATAAAAGCTATACAATTTATACTTTAATCTCCCCTACAAATTCCTAATTATCGGTGAATTGAAAGTGAAACTATCTAGTCTTATAATTCATTTCTTGTGAACTTTTACTCTTTTATTATAAATAAAAACTCCTACCAATATATATTATATATAAGTAAGAGCTTTAATATCTTATAACCTTATTTTTATCAATCCAATTTTAGTAAAAACCTCATTTATTTATGGTACGGTTCTTTGTTCCTTATTCTAAAACAATTATACAATTACTTTTTAAGCTTTTCTTAACATCGATTAATCTTTGATTGCTGGAACCTTTGAACTTTAAACCATCAACCTTTTTATCTTTTTCAAAACGTCCATCCACTAATACATCTATATTTTCAATTAAATCTTTTATATTATTATCTTTTTTCATCTTTTCTAATACGTCCTCAAAAGTATATCCTGTATAGCACCAAATATTAAGGCCAGCTTTCTTAAAAGCCTTTGCCATATAAGCAAATTCTTCAGCTCTTTCAAGGGGATCTCCTCCACTAAAGGTTATTCCTTTAAGTAAAGGATTATCTAGTGCATCTTCTATGAGTTCATCCATATCTCGCTCTTCTCCTCCATTAAAATCATGAGTATCTGGATTAAAACATCCTTCACAATTATGTCTGCACCCTTGAGAAAAATATACCCTTCTCATTCCTGGTCCATTAACTAAAGATTCATATGCAATTCCTGCTAACCTTATTTTCTTTGACATACTCCCGCTTCCTTATCCCTTAATTCTTAATTCTTAATTCTTAATTTTTAATTCTTAATTTTTCATTTTTAATTTTACTTATGGTACCATTTAGGTATGTAACTATCACACTGATCATACCATTCCATTACATTATCCACTTGCTTAATCATTACATTCATTTCTTTTTCTCCAAAAGATTGAGCCCAATAAACAGATGAAATCTCATTTGAACAAATATATAATAATAACAATTTAAAAAACAATTCTGGAACGTCATCATCAAAATATCCATTAATATATCCACTGGCAAACTCTGGACTTACTTCTGCAGACCAAACTATCCTATTGAATTCTTCCCATGGATCACCATAATCATATCTATTAAAATCTATTATTCCCAATTTTCTTTCTGGCGTAATTATCATATTTCCTATATGATAATCTCCATGTTGTAAACACTGTGGTCTATTCTTTAGTAATACTCTATTTTTATTTATATATTCTAATATCTTCTTTTCATCTTTTAAAACTACACCACACTTTTTATAGTTTTCTATTTTTTTATCTATTTTTCTATTAAATCTACTTTCCCAATCTTCAATACTTTTAGGAGCATTTACACTATGAATCTCCTTTAAATATCTACCAGCATTAACACCTAACTTATACTGTTCCTCTTCACTAAATTTACTAATTTCTTCTGCTGCATCTTCTCCCTTTATCCATGTGTATAAAGAATATATGGACTGATCATTATTACAAACTCCTATATCCACAGCTTTGGGCATAAGAATTTTCTTTTCTTCTAAGTCTTTGATAATTTCAAATTCTTTTTTCTTTTTAGCAAATTGGCCTATATCGGATATTTTTAATAATAACTCCTCATTTTCTCTAGTTTTTATTTTATATTTTTTATCATCAGACCATCCTTTATTAATATACTCTATATCCTCCCATTCCCTGCTTTGCCCAATATCTTCATACTCCATTACCTTTCAACTCCCACCTTTACTAATTTAAATAGAAAATCCCTCTTGAAAGAAACCAAAATAATTATGAAAAAATTTAAGGAACTCTTTTAGGAGTTCCTATTGTATTTGTGATTTTTTCCTTATAATTAACCTAAGTTTTTAACGTAATTTAATCTACCACCAGCTTTTATTACCTGAATTTCCTTTTCTGTTAAATCTATTAATACTTCAAATTCACTATTCTTACTTATATTTTTAACTTTAACACTTCCTTTAGTTAAAGCTTCTTTAATATTATCTATTACCAACTCATCTAATGGATCAACTTCATTGTAATCAGCTTCATTTTTAAACTCTAGTGGAACTATTCCATTGTTAATTAAATTAGCTTTATGAATTCTAGCAAAGGATTTGGCAATAACACCTCTTACTCCTAGATAAAGAGGAGCTAAGGCAGCATGCTCTCTACTAGATCCTTGACCATAGTTTTCTCCTGCAATTATAAATCCTCCGCCTAAATTCTTAGCTCTATTTGGAAAATCAGTATCTATTGTATTAAAACAAAATTGAGATAAATACGGAATATTAGATCTAAATGGTAAAAGCTTTGAATTTGAAGGCATAATATGATCAGTAGTAATATTATCTTCTACCTTTATTAATATCTTTCCCTCTATTTTATCTCCTAATTCCTTATTTATTGGAAATGGTTTAATATTAGGTCCCCTCTTCACTTCTACCTTAGTCCCATCTTCAGCTGGCTTAAGTATCATTGAGTCATCAACAATAAACCTTTCTGGCATATTAATACATAAATCTGTTTCTAACTCTCTTGGGTCTGTAAGTACACCTTTAATTGCAGAAACTGCAGCAGTTTCAGGGCTTACAAGATATACTTTTGCTGATAATGTTCCACTTCTTCCATAGAAATTCCTATTAAAAGTTCTAAGTGATACACCATTAGTACCTGGTGCCTGTCCCATTCCTATACAAGGTCCACATCCATTTTCCAATATTCTTGCCCCTGAACTGATTATATCAGCAAGAGCTCCATTCCTTGCTATCATCTCCATTACTTGCCTTGAACCTGGAGCTATTACAAGACTTACATCTGGATGAACCTTTTTTCCTTTTAATATCTTAGCTACCTTCATTAGATCTTCATAAGAAGAATTTGTGCAACTTCCTATGGCAACTTGATCTACCTTAATTTTTCCTATTTCACTTACTTTTTTCACATTATCAGGACTATGAGGCATTGCAGCTAGTGGTTCTAAAGTATTAAGATCAATAGTTATTTCCTCATCATAAACAGCATCTTCATCTGCTTTAAATTCAAACCAATCCTCTTCACGTCCTTGAGCTTTAAAGAACTCCAAAGTTCTTTCATCACTAGGAAATATTGATGTGGTAGCACCAAGCTCTGCTCCCATATTAGTTATGGTTGCTCTTTGTGGCACTGAAAGATTCTTGATTCCTTCACCGCCATACTCAAATATCTTAGAAACCCCACCTTTAACAGTAAGCCTTCTTAAAACCTCTAAAACTACATCTTTTCCTGTAACCATTGGTTTAAAACTACCTATGATATTTACTTTACATACCTTAGGAACATTTATATAATATGCTCCTCCAGCCATAGCCAATGCAACATCAAGACCACCTGCACCCATAGCAAGCATACCTACTGCACCAGCAGTTGGTGTGTGACTATCTGAACCAATTAGCGTCTCACCTGGCACTGCAAATCTTTCTAAAAATACTTGATGACACACTCCATTTCCTGGTTTAGAAAAATATACTCCATGCTTAGATGCTACAGTTTTTATAAACTCATGATCATCTGCATTTTCAAAGCCTTGTTGCAACATATTATGGTCTACAAAAGCTACTGATCTTTTTGTCTTAACCTTATCTATGCCCATAGCTTCTAATTGTAAGTAAGCCATTGTCCCCGTTGAATCCTGTGTAAGAGTTTGGTCAATTTTAATACCAATAGAACTTCCCTTTCTTAATTCTCCTTCAACAATGTGGTTGCTTAAAATTTTTTCTGCTAGATTTCTTCCCAATGCTAATTTCCCCCTTCTTTTCTATCTCCTATTTATTGTTCCTTTTCTTTATATTGTTTATAAAGACTTACAAGTTCCTTATCAAAAAGGTTTCTTTTTACTCTGACAGTAGTTGCCCTCACTAAATTAAGGATATCCTTTGCTTCATCATCTGAAAGCTTTATATCATATTCTTTAAATTTATTTACTATAGCTGCCTTTCCTGAATGTTTTCCTATTACAATCTGCCTTTCAAGACCTACCACTGCTGGATCATAAGCTTCATAATTCATTGGATTCTTAATAGCTCCATCGGCATGTATACCTGATTCATGCACAAAGGTATTTTCTCCTACTATGGCCTTCCATTTTGGTAAGAATCGTCCTGAAGCCCTAGATACATACTCTGATACTTCTTTAAATTTTCTAGTATCAATATTTGTCTTATAACCATAAACATAAATTAGAGCCATTAATACTTCCTCTAAAGCAGCATTACCAGCTCTTTCACCAAGGCCATTTACTGTTACGCCAACATGATTTGCACCACCCATAACACCTGCTATAGCATTGGCTGTAGCCATTCCAAAATCATTATGAGTATGCATTTCAATATCAAATTTTGTTTTATTATATAAATATGAAATTTCATCCTTTAATTTAAAAGGCTCCATTATACCTACAGTATCACAATATCTAAACCTATCTGCTCCTGCATTCTTTGCTGCATTAATAAACTCTACTAAAAATTCTCTATCAGCTCTTGATGCATCTTCCCCATTAACAGATACATATAAGCCATTTTTCTTGGCATACTCCACTGATTTGATCATATTTTCAAGAACCCATTGCCTTGATGTTCTAAGCTTATGCTTAATATGAATATCTGAAACAGATATAGATATAGCCACTGCATCAACATCGCAATCGATAGATTGCTCTATATCTCCTATAACAGCCCTATTCCATGCCATTATGCTCTTTGCATTGCTACTACTTCTATTCCTTTTTACTATTGATTTTATTGCTTCCTTTTCATCTCCACCCATGGTTGGAATACCAACTTCTAATTGATCTACCCCTAAATCTCTTAACATAGATGCAATAATAATTTTTTCCTCATTAGCAAATACAACACCTGCCGTTTGTTCCCCATCACGCAATGTAGTATCCACTATCTTTATTTGTCTATCATTTCTCGGATCTTTAATTGCCATGTTATAGCCCCCTTTATTTTAATTCCAATTTTACCATTTTTATCCTATAACTTCAATGTAATATTTACTTTTTTTGCAAGGAAAATATTTATTTTTTCAAAATACTCCTTAAAAACAATGTATTTCATGATTAAATATCATGTTTTTGCAACTTATTATTTTTTTCCTTCATATACATGTTTCTATATGAAAAATAAAAGCATTAATTTTTATTAATCTTAAATTTAAGACTTTGAAAAATTAATGCCTTTATTGATATATATTTATATAAAACCATAATTATTCATATTACTGCCTGTATGGGAACGTCTATCTGCTCTTTCTTCGAACTTTCCTGGACCAAATCGTTCATCTAAGCTTAAGTATCCAGTAACTCTTGATATGCCTTGAATATCTATACTACTGCATTTAGGGCATTTCTTTTCATTGCTATTTACACTACTTCCACAATTCTTACAGTACCTTATATGAAAATTTATTCCTATATAACTTATATTAGTATTCTTATATGCATAATTAATGATATCCATAATCTGTTCTCCAGTTGGAGAATCATCTACCTCTATATATGATATATGACCTGCATTGCAAAGCTTATGATAAGGTGCTTCAATGTCTATCTTTCGCTTTATTGAAATAGGAAACTTTACAGGAATATGATAGCTATTAGTATAATACTCTTTATCAGTGACTCCTTTAATGATACCAAACATTTTTTGATCCTTCTTAATAAACTTACCACTTAAGCCTTCAGCTGGTGTGGCATAACAACTCCAATTAAGATTTGTTTCCTGTGAAAATTTATCGGTATATTGTCTCATAAAAGTAACAATTCTCACACCAAGTTCTCTAGCTTCATCACTTTCACCATGATGCTTTCCTGTTAAAGCTGTAAGTGCTTCTGCTAGCCCTATGAATCCTATGCCCCATGTGCCTTGTTTTAAAATAGGCTCAATTGAATCCTCTTCTTCTAGATTTTCTGCTCCCTTCATCAGCTTTTGACCAGCCACAAAAGGAAGATCCTTTACCCTTAACTTTTTAAGAATGCCATATCTATGAAGTAATGATTCTTTTGCTAATATTAATCTACTTTTTAATATTTCAAAAAATTTATCTATATCACCTTTTGCTTCAATGCCTATTCTAGGAAGGTTAATGGTCACTGGTGCTATATTTCCTCTACCTTTGCATCCTGGTTCTCCATTAATATTTTTCATTACATATGTCCTGCATCCCATGGTTGCTGGCATATATCCCTTATCGTAATATTCCTTATTGAAATCAGCATCTATGTTCATAAATGTTGGATTCATTCTCTTTGCTGCTACTTGGCAGGCTAATTTATAAAGATAATAATACTCATCTTCTGGTTCTCTATTTACTCCTTCTTTTACTCTAAAGATTATATTAGGAAAAATAGGCTGTTCTCCCTTTCCTAAACCTTTTTCATATTCTTGTAAAAATATCTCACATATCATTGCTGCATCTTTATCTTTAGGTATCCCTAAATTAATGGAAGAAAATGGAACCTGAGATCCTGCACGGCTATGCATGGTATTTAAATTATAGACAATCCCCTGCATAGCTTGATGAACTCTTGAGCTTAATCTTTCTTCTACAATCTTTTCTATTCTTTCTTCTTCAATACCTAAAGCTTCTAAATCACTTCTTATCTCCTGTCTGGTAGGCTCAATAAAAATAGACATATCATTATCAAAGTCAGGATGTGCTTGGCCCCCGAACATATCATTTTGGCTTGACTGCAATAAAATACAAGATAATTCTGCTGCTGTTTCTATTCTTTTAGGCCTATTTATAGTACATTCCGATAGGTAAGGATTTGATATTATCTCTTCCTTTTCCCCCGGTTCACACCGTACGTGCGATTTTCACCGCATACGGCGTTCCAACATTTTATTATTCATATAATATCATTGAATTTCCTACTAACTTACGTAGTTTATTTACCTTTTCTAATTCATTCCAACTTAATTTAAGTTCATTCATATATTTTTGGATTATATCTTCATTTTTAGCATGTATTAATTTATGCACACTTTTCTTTAACCAAATTAGGTTTTTATAACTGTCATCTCCGCCTATACTTTTAGGTACTTTATGATGGCATTCCATATCTCCAATTTCTAATTCTTTTTTAGTAACTCCACACAGTCCATTTTGCCCTATCATCAATGAAATTCTATTGTCATTATACTCTACTCCGTAATCATTTGTTGGATATCTTAATAGATGTTCAATCATACAAGGCCCTCTACCTATTAGATTATCATGTATAATGCTTCTTCCATTACTGGTATAATTACAGATTTCTTGATTAAAGCATTTACTAGGCTTTGTTTTTACTCCATAAATTGGAAATATGTTTATCCCTTTAATCCTACAAATATTCTTTTGATAGTCCCCATATAATTTCAAATAAGTTTTTGTAAATATGGGACTTCCTCTATTCTTTTCTAAATTAAGTCTATTTTTCAAAGTTCTCATAACTAAGAAATTTATATCATTGAAATCTAAATTCACATGTGTTGCAATCTTATAGTAATTATGACTTCCTAATATTATTGAATTTAATTTCATAATTTCTTTTGTAGTTGTATTCTTTTTTATAATTTTTATTTGCTTTTTAATTTCATTTATTACTTTATTTTTTGCCTTATCACTCATATGACTTATACATACATATTTATTTCTTTTTATTTTAGCTTTTAGTTTAAATCCTAAGAATTCTGAATAGTTTTTTCTCAAATTAGTTATTTTAGATTTATCATCACTGATATCTAATTTTAATCTTTCTTTTAACCATTGCTTTACTGCATTATATATTTTAATGGCAGATTTGTAATCTCTACAAAAGATTTTAAAATCATCAGCATATCTTACTATCCACATCTCTTTTAAATTACTTTTCTTTAATGCTCTATATTTGTGACAATCCTTAGAGTATCCTTTATTATTATTAAAATTTTCCCATTGCTTGCTAATCCACCAGTCTAGTTCATTTAAAACTATATTAGCTAATAATGGACTTAAAATTCCACCTTGCGGTGTACCTTTTTCCGGTATACCTATACCTTTTATTTCCGCTTTTAACATTTTCCCTATAATACTTAATAATTGCTTATCACATATCCCCATAGACCACATTTGTTTCTTTAATTTGCTATGATTTACATTATCAAAGAAACCTTTTATGTCTATATCTACTACATAATGCAACTTGCTCTTATTCACTAAGTAATTGCATCTTTCAAAAGCATGTTCTACACTTCTATTTGGTCTAAAGCCATAGTTGTGTTTATAAAATTTTGCTTCACAAATAGGTTCTAATATTTGTTTTATACATTGCTGTATAATTCTATCTTCCATACAAGGTATCCCTAATGGTCTTTTCTTTCCATTAGGTTTTGGAATTTCTACTCTTCTTACTGCCTTAGGTCTGTAATCTTTTAGACTTTCTCTAATTTTATTTATAAACACATCACAATTCATATTTTTATATAAATTTATGTTTATATTATCAGTACCTGCTGTTACAGAACCTTTATTCTTTTTTATATTTCTAAAAGCTAGTAATATATTTTTTTCGTCATTTATATATTGCATTAAATTATTAAATTTATAATTTTTGCTACTTTTTCTGTATAAATCATCGAATATATACTGCATCTCGTAATATTCTGAATTTCTTAGTTTTTGTCTTTTCCTACATTTTAAGCTTTCCTCCAAGTCTACTACTTCATTATTCAAAGGAATTCCTCCTTTTACCTTAATGTTTCATATCTCTTAGTCTTACCAGAACCTTGGATTATTCAATAATAATTATATTTATAATAAATTGTCTAGTGGCTATCGCTCCATAGTCATTACAACTATTTCTCTGCTTCATGCCACCACTCTCACTTAGATTAAGATAAGTTATAGAATTTAAATTTTTCTTTTCCTTATCACTATTTCATTGGCAGTAAAACCTCCATATTCTAAGCTTTCCTTGTTCCATTGTCACTATCTTTACATATATCCTTAGGTTTTTAGTGTGAGCCTGTTAGTTCAATAATACCTTTAATATTATATGGATTTTCATAGATACGATTCTTACTCATCCACAACTAACTGCACATTTAGTGCCATATCCATTTCTAGATATTCACCGTTTAGACCCTTAATTTCCCAAATTCGTCAGTATTATATTGCTTAATACATCCTAACCATAGACATTTTATAGACCCCCAGCCTATCGCTACTCGACTGCCTCCAGTTCGCATTTCGTGTAAATATTTCTATTTACTTACGGTAGTTCTCAGCTGACTTCACCGAGCTCATAACCTTATAATGTTTACTCATTATAACGCTATTCGGAGTATTAGAGGAAACCCTTCAAGGCGTTACCCTATCATTTGATTTCTCGTAACAATAGTTCTAATCTTACTATTATTAGATTAGGCTAATATTTTCCATTAGCAACAAGTCGCACCATATCCGGTATTAAATCCACTTTCCAAAAGCTCTCTAGTAGGAATATGAAGACAATTAATTGTTAAATTATATGAATCTAGCGTAAATACCGTAGCTTTCGCTATACTTTAACTCTATTATTTACTTAATAGACGGACTAGAGCACATCTTTACCATACTTCTTGTAAGCTTAGGTAGTTGCCATATGCTCGTTGAAGGTTTATTTATAAAAATGATTATCATATATATCAAACTTTCTTTGTAAATATATCGTAGACTTATCATACATTAAATCAAAAATAATTTTTGTTTTTCTATTTCCGCCGATTTGTACATAAAATATTCCTCTACTTGGATGTATGTTTATCTTGCCAACATACTCTTCTAAAAACATACAAAAACCATTTAAAAAGGCATTTGTTCCTAACATCTGAAATCTTGCTTGAGGAACATTAAACTGTGACATAATATTAATGGTTCCATCGCCATCAAAATATCCTCTTATAAAGCTCCACATCAACCCTTTTGGAACTTGCTCATATGTTGGAAATAGTAACTCTTTTGTTTTATTTGGATAACATCCTTTATCTATTAAGTCATCATACATCTTTTTGCTACCTACAATTATTCTTGCATGACCTGATTCTGTATCATTATATATTTTTACTGGATATGTTGAATTAATTGCTTCTTTAAACTTTAATACATGTTCATAATCATATAATGCCTGATCTATTTTAATAGTATAATAATTACCCTTCCTTGCTACACATCCATCTGCATATAAAAAACCTAGCCAATAAGCTTTTTCTTCAGTATCTATTATTTCAAAATAATCATCATTAACTTTAAATTTTTTATTTCTTATTGCTATTTTTCTTATATTATACTCGTCTCTTAGTTTTTTATAGCTTCTTGCTCCAATAGAATGTTTCTCCATTAATTCCTTATATGTTAAATTTGAATTAATCATATCATCAACTATTCTCAATTTCTCTTCTTCTGTATAATCCTTATAATATTTAGCCATAGAATTAATTCCTTTCACAGCCTAATTACTATACTATTTTGTCAAGTTATAAGGATTAAATACATGATAATACATTTTAATATAAATACTTCCCTGCTGATTACCCATTGTTTATTACTTTTAGCATTTTATTAGCTGATTCATTTCTAATAAAACTTTTTTTCAGCATGAGCTATCCAATTAATTTTTTCTGCTTTCGCAACTTTCACGCTTAATATTACTATTTACGTTGTAGTTTAATTGGCTTTAGGGCGTTCCAGCAAAAAGACAACTTATTTCTCCACATTATTTCTAATATAGACGACCCATTTGATCATGAAAATAAAGCTCACCATTTTCATGAGCTTTTGCTAAATGCTTAGGCATATTGGCTAAATTATGCCACTTATTTGATTCTGATGCTATTCTTAAAAGCTTTGATGAAAAGTTATTGCCTACATTGGCATTGTCTCTATCAGTTTCCACGCCAATTCTATTAATGGCTTTCATTAAATCAGATTTTGTATCTCTCACTCGTGTCCTATCCATCCTATAGATAGAATAAGCTCTTTGAATTTCATTGTACCCTTCATCCATCAAGGTCTTTTCAATTAAATTTTGAATTTCTTCCACAGTTATACTTGATTTTTCAGTTTTAAGTATGGATTTATATACGTTTTCCGTTATATTTATGATTTCATTGTGGTCTAATTTTTTTGAAACTTCCTTGCTGGCTTTTCTTATTGCATTACTTATTTTATCCTTATTAAATACTACTTCCCTTCCATCTCTCTTCACTACATATAGCACATTTTTTCCCTCCTATACACAATATATGGTATACATTATACTTCTATGCTTTTTTGTTTTCAAATCAAAAAAAATTTTTAATATATGATATTATCCCCTATTTTTCCTTAAAAATTGTTTACATATTAATAACTCCTTATTTCATATAAAAGTCTCTATTGAAATTTTTACTTAATATATATTAATTGAACTATATCAGTATTGATAATGTTTATACTTATCAGTATTGATAACTATGTGGTTTATGCTATAATATAATTAATAATTAGGTTAGGAGGATTACAATGCAAAAAATTGCTATAATAACTGATAGTGCATCTGACATCCCATTAGAGATTGTAAAAGAAAAGAACATTAATTTATTGCCCCTTAGAATAATCTACTCTCATGGAGATTACCAAGATAAATTAGACATTACACCAGAAGAAATATATTTAAATTTAGATAAAGAAATTCCTAAAACATCACTTCCAAGTGCACAAACTATGGAAGATATTCTTAGCAAATTAGAATCGGAAGGCTATACTCATGTTATTGCCATATGTCTTTCAGGAGGTCTTTCTGGAACATGTAATTCATTAAGATTAATGTTAGAAGATCACCCAAAGCTAACATCATATGTATATGACACTAAGATTCTTGCTTATCCTGAAGGAGAAGTTGTCTTAGAAGCAGTTAAACTTGTTGAAGCTGGTAAAAGCTTTGAAGAAATAGTTGAAGCACTACCTAAAATAAGAGAAAGAATAACTGGATTCTATACTATTAATACTTTAGAATACTTACAAAAAGGTGGTAGAATTGGTAAGGTTGCAGGTACAATTGGCGAATTATTAAACTTAAAGCCTATAATTACTACTGATGATACAGGAGTTTACTATACTATATGTAAAGCCAGAGGAAGAAAACAAGCACTTTCAAAAATGACTGAGCTTCTAAAAGAAAAGCTTGCTTTAGGAAAATGTGAAGTTACAGTATTAGAATGTGCTTGTAAAGAAGAAGCAACAAAATATATGGAACAACTTGCAAAGTTACCAAATGTAGAAAATATAAAACTAAATGTTCTTAGTCCAGCATTGGGAGTGCACGGCGGTCCAGGACTATTAGGACTTTCTGTAAAGCTTGTAGAGTAAACCTTATGGATGATTTTAAAAATATCGATGATATAAAGGCAGAAGAAAAAAGGCTCTATGAAGAATATAAAGCAAAGGTTGCTGAATTAAAAAAGATTCAAAAAGAAAAAGAAGCTGTAGGTCAAGTTTTTACCAAAGGCCTGCTTCCAATCTATGTTTTATTTATTCTTCATTTAGGCCCTTCCAATGGCAATGATATTTCTAATAAAATATCTAAAAGAACTTCTAATCTTTGGACTCCAAGTACTGGAGGAATTTATCCACTTTTAAAAAAGCTTGAAAAGGACGGACTGGTAATTGGCAAGTGGGATGATCCTAAGAAGAAGTTCCAAAAGATTTACTACCTTACAGATTTAGGGAAAAAAGAGTTTCAACATAGAAGACATCTACTAAAACCAAGGATTGAAGAATCATTAAAAGTATTTCAAATGGTTTATAAAGATCTATATCTATAAATATACAAGTAAGAATAGCCTTACTTGTATATTTTTTTTTATTTTACATATACTAAGTAAAATTATTAAGGTGGTGTAGTGATGAAAGGTTTAATACTAGATTATAACCATTCTGAAGCTTTCATTTTATTAGAAGATGATTCAGTAAGCACAGTTCCAATAAACTCTTTGCCTACATTATTACCTATAGGAAGTAATATTAATTTATCTACTTTAAATAACTGTAATAATCTAAAATATCATCCTCTACATAAATCTGAAGACTTTTTTTAATAATATAAAACTTTGTTTATAAAGCAAAAAAGATGCCTTAAGCATCTTTTTTATTCTACTACTATTGCATTAACTGGACAGCTTGCTTCTGCGTCTTTAGCTTCATCTTCTACTTCTGAAGGTACCTCATCAACATAAGCAGCTGCTTTTCCATCATCCTCTAACACAAACACAGCTTCACATATAGATGGACATAATCCACAACCTATACATGTATCTTTATCAACATGAGCTTTCATATAAATCATCCTTTCCTCATACTTATAATGATATTATTTACTAATTCACTAAAAATATGTATTAAAAATTCATTACCAATTTGATGGTTTTACATTTGGCTCACTAATTGAAATATTCCATTTCTTATACTCATATTGTGCCACTACATAATAAATCTCTTCTGTATTTTCTCTCTTATTAGTTACTGTTATAGCAGTCTTATAAACTAATGTGTCATATCCTCTATTCTTGATAGTGATAACTACATCATAACCTGCCGTAGTGGTTTGAACTAATTCTACATTAGAAATTATCTTATCTGCCTCTGAAATAAAATTCTTTAAATCATTAGAAAAAATGTATTTTAAACAGTCTGCATCGCCTTTTATATTTATACCTATTTTATAATCCTTATCCTTTAAGGAAGGTTCAATCTTTTCTAGAACTTCTAATATTGGTCTATAATAAATATAATTAAATTCTTTAGGCTTTCTAATAAAAGATAAGTTTTGTATGATAACTTCATCTATTCTATTAGAAACTGTATAAACATCAGTATCACTATAGAAATTACCGCTGTCACTACCTACCACATAATAGAATTGTTTAACTTCATCTCCTAAATCAAACTCAAATATATAATCTGGATCTAAGCTTGATTTTTTATCGCTTTTTTGTGCTTTACAAAGTAAGTTATACATTGTATTTTTTGCTGACCCTTCAGTAACAATAAACTTAAATCCTAAATCTCTAGTACTCTGAATACTTATTTGTTCTAAATTTTTAGAATCTAAGTACTCAAAATATTCTGTCTTCCATCCTAATTTCTTTTCTATATTTTCTACTACACTACAACCAGAAAATGTAGTTATTATACCTATTAATACTACAGTTAAGCAGCTAAGCTTAATATTTTTTAACATTTCATCTCTCCTTCCAATACTTTTTATTCAAATAATTAGGAGGAGATAAGCCTCCTCCTAATTATAAAAATTATAATACTTTCTGTTATCATTGGCAATTTAAATATTTACATGGCCTCATTATTTATGAACTCACTAATTAATATAAGTACAATCATTCTACTTTATTGCATAGGAACTACAACTGTAGAATTCTTAAAGTCATAGAACATTAGCCAGCAACCTATGTCTGTATCTGAATCCTTAGCAACCCATGTGACAAATCCTGTTCTTCCATCATATGGTTGTTCATCTTTATCCTTCTTTCCAGGAATAGCATAAATTATATATTTTAAATTCCCTTTAGAATCACATTTATATCCTAATTTAAAATAATTATACTTTTTAATATAAGGATAATAATTAAGCATTGGATAATAAACTAATGTATATTTATTATAATTAGACATATTACACATTTCATATAAATCATGTACAGGAACCTTGTACCACTTGCAATATTTAAGTTCATCATAACCTTCATCTTCTTCAAAGCCCTCTGCAATAGCTTCAAAATACTCACCAATAGTTCCTCTTATCTTGTTAGTTCTTGGATTAAATTCTTTGTTTTCTTCTATAAACTCTTCATAGTCTTCAAATTTACCTCTAAGATTTTCTTTTGGATACTGAATTTCCATATTTTCTTCTATAGTGGCCTGTAACTTAACCTCTTCTGCCTGATCTTTTCTATCTTCCTTTACTTCCTCTATTGGTTCTTTACTATTTTCCTCAACAGATTCTTCTTTTATATCTTTTTCTTCAATGGATTCAACTCTCTTTTCTTCTTCAATCTTTGGAGAAACTTCCTCAACCTTGATTTCTTCATTCACTACTTCTTTTATTTCTTCCCTATCGTCACATTTATCCTTCTTATCTTTTTTATCATGTTTCTTCTCTTCTTTATAATGCATTTTCTTTTGCAGTTCTTTATCACCTTTAGCTTTTATTACTTTATAATTTTTCCAGTCCTCACAAGGCTGTTGTCCATTTAAAAATCCGCACATAATAAAAATTGGAACGCCATCTTTATATTTACCTATGGCTGCTCCAGAGATCTTATCCAAAGAAAGCTCTATTCCAGCTATGTTATCAACATTATATTCTTTAGTATAATCTGCTTTTCCAGCAATGCTTACATCTAACTTACCTAAATCTACTATTTGCTTGTTATCTTTCTTATCACATATAAGCATCATATTGTATTTATCTTCATCTTTTCTGAGGTTTTGAGCATAAAAAGATATTTTACATATATCTCCCTTTGCTTCAATCTTTGCATACCCTGACAGTGATTTATCATTTGCACTAGCATATCCACGTTCATCTTCCTGCAAAATAATGAAGTTTCTATATAGCCTGCTATTACTAGCCATTCTCTTAAAACCTCCAAGTTAAAATAATTCCCTATATTATATGCTTACTATAAACAGATATGTTCTCAATACTAGAAAATTAAAGCTACGCTAATTTGTTAAGAATTAAGAATGAAAAATTTAGGAGGAAATTCCTTAGGGAATTTCTAAAATTTTAACTAATAAAAATAATAGGCTATGACAAAGTATCGTCATAGCCTATTATTTTTATTTCATTCTGCTATATATAGCATCTGCTAATGCTGCAAATTCTTCTATAGATAAAGTTTCTCCTCTTCTCTTAATATCAATATTTGCTTCATCAAATGCTTCTTCTAATTTTTCTTTAGATAATCCTATATTTTTAACACCATTCCATAATGTCTTTCTTCTCATATTAAATGAATTTCTAATAATATCAAAGAATAGTTTTTCATTTTGCACTTCTACTCTTGGCTTATCTAATTTTTCTAATCTTATTACAATAGAATCAACCTTTGGTCTTGGTATGAAACAAGCTGGAGGTACTTTTCTTACTATTTCAGTATCACAATAATATTGAACTAGTAAAGATAATGCACCATAATCCTTATTACCTGGCTCTGCTGCCATTCTTTCTGCTACTTCCTTTTGAATCATTATAGTTAATGATTTAAAGTTATACTTTTCCTTAAGAAGCTTTACTATAATAGGAGTAGTTACATAGTAAGGAAGGTTTGCAACTAGCTTAACACTTTGCTCATCCCCTATTATTTCATTAAAATCAACTTTTAAAGCATCATTATGTATTAATGTAAAGTTTGGATTATCTCCTAACTCTTGACTTAATATAGGAATTAAATCATTATCTAGCTCTATGGCAACAACTCTTTTAGCTGTATTTAATAATTGTGCTGTTAACGTTCCAACTCCTGGACCTATTTCAATAACTAAATCATCCTTGCATACTTCCGCTCCACTTACTATATCTCTTGGAACTGAATCATCAATTAAAAAGTTTTGACCTAAACTTTTTGAAAACTTAAAATTATATTTCTTTACCAGCTCTGCTGTCTTTATGTTCTTTATGTCCATATTATTTTCCCTCTTCAATTTGTTTTTCTACTTTATTTATAGCTTTAATAAATTCTTCTTTAGTAATGCCATAATTATTTAATCTTGAAAGCATTTGACTAGCATTACCATAACCTAAGCCTAATTCCTTGCCTAATTTCATTCTTCTTTCTTTAGAACGTGCATCTCCATTTAATTTAAAATAAAACATATCTTGTGCATCAAATGTAGGCTCTCTATCTTCCTCTGATACCTTTGCTCTTTCTAAGGCTTCTCTAATTACTTCTGGCGATGCATTTTCAACACCTATATCATCACCTTTAATTCCATCCTCTTGTGCTATATAAGCATGTTTTATACCTTTTACACGTTTAGATATTATACTTCTTATTTTTTCTCCTGCAAAATCAGGATCTGTTAAAACTATAACACCTTTTCTCTTTTGAGCTTCCTTAATTCTTTCAATGACTTTTGCATTAATTCCAAAACCACCTACAGCAATAAGCTCTGCATCTACAGCTTGTTTTACAGCCGTAATATCATCTCGTCCTTCCACTACAATAACTTCTTTAATCAAAGCATATTCCCCTTTTCCTTATATCTCTTCTATTAATGTATCCCTATCTATCAATTATGTCAAACCCTTTTGTTAAATGATGAACTTAGGTAATGATGAATGGTGAGTGATGAATGATGAATTGTGGAATAAACTCCTTTAAGGGAGTTTAGAAATATATAATTAGAAACTC
The DNA here is from genome assembly GCA_000435835.1 of Clostridium sp. CAG:221. GTDB lineage: Bacteria > Bacillota > Clostridia > Clostridiales > Clostridiaceae > Clostridium. The sequence continues at coordinate 84,312 of FR883427.1, read as the reverse complement.
TTTGAGTTTCATCATTAATTCATAATTCATAATTCTCAATTCATAATTAAAAAAAGATGGTCTTTGACCATCTTTTTTTCCTACCATTCTCCAGGGTAAGCTATAATATAAACTGGTACGTTATATTGTCTTCCCCAATTAATAGCATCACTATTTGAGTTAACATATACATCGATAATGTTACCTTGAATAGCTCCACCAGTATCTGCTGCTATAGCTTTTCCATAGCCATCAACATATACTAAAGATCCTAACGGTATTACACTTGGATCTACTGAAATTGTACTTATCCCACTTGGGTTATATGTTGGCACTGAACCTGTTGCTGTCAAGCCTCCACCTGTATATGCTGTAGCTTGGCAATATACAACATCTTTATATGTTCCTGTTTCTCCACTTCTGCTTGCATATAGTTTAGCTGTTCCCTGTACTACTATTTCAGTAACTGCTTCCTTTAATACCTTAGAACTTACTTGTTCTCTTGAAACCTCTTTGCCATTCTTTTTTGTAACTTTATAAGTGACTTCTACTTGACCTTCTTCACCTGATTGTTTTACCTTTGTAGTATTAACTTCCATAGTATTGTCTTCTTCTGTTAAAGTATCATATGCAATGGTATTAGTTGATACCTCATTTAATACTTCTACATCTACCAATTGAATTGACAGGTTGTCCTTAATTTTTGTATCAAGACTAGGGATAACCTCATCCTCATCTTTATCAAATTCAATGTTTTCAGCTTTAAGTTTTTCTATTTCAGCTTCAAGCATATCACCAATAGTTGGCTCTGCCGTCACTATTGATATTGTCTTATCCTTTGATACTATTTCTACGTTAACCGCTTTTCTTACCTCTATTACTTCGTCTTTAACTAATTTCTTTCCTAAAGCTGGTTCAACCTTATCCTTGGAGCCTAACTTAACTCCTGCTTGCTTTAGCACACCTTTAATAGTCCTTTTATATGTGACAAATGTTTGTTCATTTCCATCTACGTTTATTGTTACAGTTTTTCTTGCATTAGCTACTACACATATTGACATAACACTTATAACGAAAAGTGGTGCAGTAATTGCTAATATTTTTTTTGCCTTAGGACCATTAGAAAAATTGTTTTTAAGGTATTCCTTACATTTTTCCATCATCTTTTTCAACCTCCTTTGGCAAGAGTGTCTTTTGAATTATATTATAGAATCTAAGTTTTTGTCAAATTCACCCTCTTACCGCTTAATAAACTGTTAATAAAATGCACTGCGTCATAAAAAAATTAATAATGAAAATGATAACTTGTACACAGTTTATAAGTTAGTTCACCAAATAAAATTGGAATTTTTTGTAATACCTTTCTTCTATTTTACTTTATTTGGAATATCCAATCAAGTTATTAAAATTATTATTTACAGCCATATTCACTTCTTTAGGGTCAATTTCCTTTATTTTAGAAATTTGTTCTATTATATGTTCAATATAATCTGATTTATTTCTTTTTCCTCTATATGGTGTAGGTGCCATATAAGGACAATCAGTTTCAACCAATAATCTATCTAATGGTATAGCTTCAACTACTTCACATATCTTTCTTGCATTCTTAAATGTAACAACCCCTGTGATTCCAATATAATAACCAAGCTTTACACATTCTTTTGCAAATTCAACACTACCTGAAAAACAATGAACTACTCCTCTAACATTAGGAAAACTCTTCATAATTTCTAATGTGTCTACATGTGCATCTCTATCATGAATAACTACAGGAAGATTTAATTCTTCTGCCAACTTCATTTGTTCTCTAAATACGAATTTTTGAATTTCTCTATCTGGATTTTCATCCCAATAATAATCTAAGCCAATTTCTCCAATGGCTAATATTTTTTTATTTGCTTTGACCTTAGCAATAATATCATTTCTAACTTCTTCATTATAATCATTTGCATCGCTTGGATGAATACCTAATGCTCCATATATAAAATCATATTCTAATGTCAAATTATTAGTAGTTTCTATACTTTCCTTTGAGCAAGCTATATTCATCAGCTGTTCTACACCTGCTTCTTTTATTTGTTTTAATACTTCTTCCCTATCTTCATCGTATGCTTCATCATCATAATGAGCATGAGTATCAATAATCCTATATTTATTTTCCATGACTTCCTCCATATTTTTATAATTTTACATATATAATATGTAGTTTTATATATTATCTATACATTTTAAATTCACCTTTAAAATCAGTGAACTCAACTGTTACTTTCACTTTTTCTCCACCGTATCCAGTATTAAAACTTCCTTCAGCATTTTTTTCTTTTATTACTTGGCTTTCCTGAAGTAAGTTTCCACTACTATCATAAGACTTAATAACTACAGAGCCGCTTTTTATCTTTCCTTCATAATTAATTATTGTTGGAGACATAGTATAACTTCTAGTTCCTGTATGTTCTTCTTCAAACTGTTGATTGCAAAAATAATCATTTCTTACTACAACCTCTTCATAGTGATTTCCAATATTAAGATACTCTATAAATGTAATAACAGGAGTGCTTATTACTATTAAAAAGACTGCAATAACTACTGCTATAGCTAATTTCTGATTTTTTGATACACCTTTATTATTCTTTGTTGTAACAATTCCCTCTGGTAGCTTTTCAGCACAATTAGCACAATATTGCCACCCTCTCTCTACCTTTTCTCCACAGCTTGGACAAGTTTTGTTATAGCTTATTCCACAGTATGGGCAAGCATTAGTGTTCTTAGGTGTTGCCTTACCACAATTATTACATATATTTTTGTTATTTCTAGATACTAAAATATAAATAATTATACCTATTGGAAAAACAATTACTGAAATAATTGTCCATAACCACCAAAACTCCTCACCTTTCTTCATTGCATCTCTAGCTACCCATATAGCTTGTCCAATGAATATAACTAACATTACTAAAAGTGGTATAATCGCTACTAAATTCATTAACATCTTTCTCTTCTCCCCTTCATAAAACTGTCAATATATGTACTTAGTAAATAATTCTTAATTTTTTCGAAAGTTTTTATTCATATTTTCTTTCTTTATTTGACACCATATTGACACATAATATCTTTATTATAATATTTGTAAAGTAGTTAAAGCATTATTATTTACCCCTAAAACCATCTTTATATAGTTGGTCCTAGAGCTATTCGTCCCCCAAATGTAATAGCTCTAGGTTTTTTTATGTTCTTTTTTCTTTTAATATATTTACCTCTTCTATAGCTCTTTTTTTATCAATCTTATTAAATAATATAGCTATTTCATCTATTCTAACGTTATTTTGCTCAATATAACTCCAAATAGGTTCTTCTATTTTCAATGACTTTCTTATTTTTTCGCAAGTATTTGGTATAAAAGGCTCTAATAAATTAGATAAATTCACTATTATCTGTATGCAATTATATATAACCTCACTGCATTTTGCTGGATTAGTGTTTATAAGAGCCCATACATTTGCTGAATCAAAATATTTTCTATACTTTTTACAGAAATTCATCACTAAGGTAAGTGCCTCCTTGAAATATCCCTCTTCAATATTATCTCCAACTTGGAAATACAAGTTAAACATTTCTTCTTTTAATTCCTTGCTAATCTTTCCACTAGGTATTCTTCCATTGTATTTTTTATTAACAAAAGAAATAACTTTACTTGTAAAACCTCCTAAGTTTGCTGCTAAATCGTGGTTATTAACGTTTATATAATCTCTCCAGGTAAAATCAGCATCTTTTTCTTCAGGAGAATTTAAAGCTAAATAATATCTAAAGCTATCTATATTATAATTCTTAGCTATATAATCAGCCCATATAGCCCAGTTCTTTGCTGCTGAGAAAGATTTTCCTTCAAGCTTTAAATATTCACTTGATATAATTCTTAAATTTGGATTTTTTATGCCTAATCCTACTAATATAGCAGGGAAAATAACTGTATGGAACGGTATATTATCTTTTCCATGAACAAAATAAATTCTCGAATCATCTCCCTGCCAATACTCTCTCCAATCTTCATTTCTTTCTTCAAGACATTTAATACTAGCTGTAAGATATCCCATTACAGCTTCAATCCATACGAATATCCTCTTGTCTTCATAACCCTCTAAAGGTACATGGACACCCCAGTTAAAATCTCTTGTTACAGCTCTATCCCTCAAACCTTCATCAAGATATCTCTTAACTATGGTTTGTGCATTCTTTCTCCAACCATTTTGCTTTATATACATACGCTTAACATCATTTTCAAATTTAGATAAGGTGAAAAATAAATGTTTTGTTTTTCTTACTACAGGCTTTTCTCCACAAATTGTACAAACTTTATCCCTTACTTCATAAGACTCAAATTGCGCCTGACATTTGCTACAGCCATATCCATGAGCTTTTTCTCCACAAACAGGACATAGCCCTTCAATATTTTTATCTTCTAAATAACAATTGCACTTTTCACAAAAAGTCTGTTCAACTTCCTTTTCATAAATATATCCCTTATCATATAAATCTAAAATAAACTCTTTAACTTTATCTTCATGATAATAAGTATGTGTTTTTTCAAAAATATCAAAAGAGAACCCTAATGTCTTGAAACATTTCTTAAATTCATTGTGATATTTCTCCACTGTTTCTAGTGGAGTTATTCCTTCCTCTTCAGCCTTAGTTGTAACAGGAGTACCATGACAGTCTGTTCCTGAAAGAAAAATAACATCATCCCCCATCATCCTATGATATCTAGCTAAGATATCTCCTGGAAGTAGCACTGCTATTCTTCCTAAATGAAGTGGTCCATTGGCATATGGCCATGCATTACCTATTAATATATTCATAAAATACCCCCTCTTTTTTAATGATGAATTATGAATGATGAATGATGAATTTACGAATAAACTCACAGAGTTTTAAAAATATAATTTTCAGAAATTCTGTAAGAATTTCATCATTAATTCATAATTCTTAATTCATAATTCATCATTTACTAAGTTTATCATTACCTAAGTTCTCAATTTTAAAATAAGGTGTTGAGCATGCTCAACACCTTGTTTTAATTATCTTACTTGGCTTCCTGTTGGTAGTTCGCCTGGATTTACTAAAGTTAAGATGCTATCATCATCTGTTGATGCTGCTAGAATCATTCCTTGAGATAATTCTCCTCTTAATTTAACTGGCTTTAAGTTAGCAACAAGAACTACATACTTACCAACTAATTCTTCTGGCTTATAATGTACTGCTATTCCTGATACCACTTGTCTTTCTTCACCATTTAAATCAACCTTTAATTTTAATAACTTTTTAGCTCCCTTAATTTGCTCACAAGCAAGAACTTTTACAACTCTTAAATCTATCTTAGAAAAATCATCGATTGTGATTTCTTCCTTTATTGGTTGCATTTTATATTCTTCTTTTGGCTTATTAGCTTCTATTGTAGCTAATCTTAAAGCTTCTAATTCCTCTAATTTCTTTTCAACATCTATTCTAGGGAATAATGCTTCTCCTTTTGAAACCTTAGTTCCTGGAGTAGTTCCATCAAATCCGCTTAATGATTCAAATGATTTTGTAGTTATATTTAATTGTGCATCTATCTTTTCACTTGTTGAAGGTAAGAATGCTGATAATAATACTGAAGAGAATCTTAAACTTTCCACTAAGTTATATAAAACTGTTCCAAGTCTTTCTTTCTTTTCTTCATCCTTAGCTAATATCCAAGGAGTTGTTTCATCTATATATTTATTAGCTCTTCCTATAAGTTCAAATATATGCTCTAATGCTTCTGGAATTCTTAATTCATCTATTGAAGCTGAAACTTTCTTAGGAGTTTCTAATGCTAATGTTATAAGTTCATCATCTATTGCTTCTTTAGCAAGTGGTGCTGGAATTTCTCCAGCAAAGTATTTTTCAACCATTGCAACTGTTCTTGAAAGAAGGTTTCCTAAGTCATTACATAAATCTGAGTTTATTTTCTTTATAAATATTTCATTATTAAATAATCCATCTGCTCCAAATGGAATTTCTCTTAATAAGTAGTATCTTACAGCATCAACTCCAAAGTTTTCTACTAAAGTAACTGGATCTACTACATTACCTTTTGATTTTGACATCTTTCCACCATCAACAAGTAACCATCCGTGACCAAATACTTGCTTTGGTAATTCAAGACCTAATGCCATTAACATTATTGGCCAGTAAATAGTATGGAATCTTAATATGTCCTTACCTATTAAATGAACATCTGCAGGCCAGAATTTCTTGAATAATTCGTCATTATCACTACCATATCCTAAAGCAGAAATATAGTTTGATAATGCATCTATCCAAACATAAACTACGTGTCCTTCATCAAATGTTACAGGAATTCCCCAGTTAAAGCTTGTTCTTGATACACATAAATCTTGAAGACCTGGTTTTAAGAAGTTATTAACCATTTCATTTTTTCTTGACTCTGGTTGTATAAATTCTGGGTGAGCTTCAATATATTCCATTAATCTATCAGCATATTTGCTCATTCTGAAGAAGTATGCTTCTTCCTTTGATGTTTCTACTGGTCTTCCACAATCAGGACAATTTCCATCTACTAATTGAGTTTCAGTCCAGAATGATTCACATGGAGTACAGTATAATCCTTCATATGAAGACTTATAGATATCTCCTTGATCATATAATTGCTTAAAGATTTTTTGAACTGTTGCTTTATGATAATCATCAGTAGTTCTGATAAATTTATCGTAGCTTATGTTCATCATGCTCCATAAATCTTTGATTCCAGCAACTATTTCATCAACGTGCTCTTTTGGTATTATTCCCTTTTCTTCAGCAATTCTTTGAATCTTTTGTCCATGTTCATCTGTTCCTGTTAAGAACATTACATCATATCCTGTTAATCTCTTATATCTTGCTATTGCATCAGCTGCTACAGTTGTATATGTATTACCAATATGTAGCTTAGTTGATGGATAATAAATTGGTGTAGTTATATAGTAAGGTTTTTTACACATATCTATTCCTCCTAAAATAATTATATAAAAAAAACCTCTATATAAGCTGTTTTGCCCATATAGAGACGTTATATACGCGTTACCACTCTATTTTAAACTTATTTCACAATAAATTTCTCATTAAGTGAATATCTTCACTTTGCAATATAACGGTTGCACCCGTATCATCTTACTTAAATTTTCAGATGATCTGCTCCGAGGCCATCTTCATATAATTTCAATGCACTGGTTTCCACCATCTCCAGCTCTCTTTAGCAATCAATTATACTACTCTTCTCTTCTATGCATTTATCAATTTTATGATATTATAAAATAAAAAAACTGTCAAATTTTATATACTTAAGCCTCTATATTTTTGTTTTTTATTTGTTATAATATTAACAGGAGAGGATGCATACAATGAATTACTTTAAATTACCTAAAGTAGGCCTTAGAACTTTCAAATCAGGACTTGCTGTTTTTCTATGTCTACTTTTAATTCCTAATGAACCATTTTTTGCTTGCCTTACAGCAGTTATTTGTTTAGGTGATACCGTTACAAATTCTGTTGATACAGGCATAAATCGTGGCGGTGGAACTATAATTGGAGCATTTTCTGGGTTATTATTCTTATTCATATTTAGATTTTTAGAAAATCATATTTCAAATACATATGTCTCTAAATTGATAATCTATATGTTAATTGGCTTTGGAATAATTATTATGATATCACTATGTAATAAAGTTAAAAGGCCTGGTGCAATTAATATCACATGCATATCATTTCTTGGAGTAACTACTGCTCATGCTTACTCTGATCCATTATATTATGCATTAAATAGATCTTGTGAGACAATCCTTGGAATAATAATCTCTATATTAGTAAATACACTTATTACTCCTCCACCACATAAATAGTAGAACTGAGTTTTACTATTTAATGATGAATTTAGAATTATGAATTATGAATTAAGGGTGAAATTCTTACAAAATTTCTGAAAATTAATTTTTTCTAAACTCCCAAGCAATTTAATGATGAATTATGAATTACGAATTATGAATTAATGACAAAACTCACAGAGTTTTTATAATTACATTTTCTAAACTCCCCTTACAGGAGTTTATTCCTTAATTCATCATTCATCACTCATCATTCATAATTAATAATATAGGCTTTCTGATGGATATACTGCATCACAAGTTATATCTATTCCAAGCTTTCTGAAAGTTTGTTCATCATTAGTTGGAAGTATTATTGTTGAATGTGCTTGCCCGCCTTTAAGCATTGGTAGTTTTTCCATTGCTGCTTGAGCCATTGGATTTGTTGCTGCACAAATACTTAATGCTATAAGAACTTCTTCACAATTTAATGCAACATTTTTACTTGATAAAGTTTCTGATTTTAATTTGTTTATAGGTTCTAATATTACTGGTGAAATTAAATGAATATCATCTGAAATATTTGCTAAATGCTTAATTGCATTTACTAAAACTGAAGCAGAGCTATCTAAAGTTTCAGTACTTCTTCCTGTAATTATAGTTCCATCTGCCAACTCTAGAGCAATAACTGGTACTATTTCATTTTTACCTACTGTTTCTTTTAATTCTTCTGCACGCTTTCTAGCTGGTAAAACTACCTTTCTATCTTCTTCCTTTAAATTAACTTGCTCCATGATAAGTTTTGCCGCTTCAAAAGTTTCCTTATCTACATAACCCTTTTTATATTCACAACCAGTTTTAAAGTATCTTCTGATTATCTCTTGTCTTGATGCTTCTTTAACAACTTCATCATCTATTATACCAAATCCTACTCTATTAACGCCCATATCAGTTGGAGATTTATACACAGATTCTTTACCAGTAATCTTTTCTATTATTCTTTTTAATACAGGGAATGTTTCAAGATCTCTATTATAATTTACAGCTGTTTCCCCATAAGCATCTAAGTGGAAGTGATCTATCATATTTACATCCTTAAGGTCTACTGTTGCTGCTTCATAAGCTATATTTAAAGGATGCTTTAATGGCACATTCCATACTGGGAAAGTTTCAAATTTTGAATATCCTGCTGCATTTCCTCTCTTATATTCATGATATAACTGGCTTAAGCAAGTTGCTAACTTTCCACTTCCTGGACCTGGTGCTGTAACTACCACTATTGGCTTGCTAGTTTCTATATATGGATTCTTACCATATCCCTCATCACTTACAATTGTATCTACATCTGTAGGATATCCTTTTGTAGCTCTATGCTTATAAACTTTTATTCCTCTTCTTTCTAGCTTATTAATAAATACTGTTGCAGATGGCTGGTCATTATATCTAGTTATAACTACTGAATTAACTTCCAAATCATAAGATCTTAAATCATCAATAAGTCTCATAACATCCATATCATATGTTATTCCAAAGTCGCCTCTTATCTTATTTCTCTCTATGTCACCAGCATATACGCAAATAACTACTTCAACATTTTCTCTTAACTTATGTAATAATTTAATTTTTGCATTTTCATCGAAACCTGGTAGAACTCTCTTTGCATGAAGGTCAAATAATAGCTTCCCACCAAATTCTAAGTATAGCTTATCATAATTATTTACTCTTTCTAAAATATATTTAGATTGCTCTTCTAAATATTTTTCATGATCAAATCCTATTTTCATTTTTTTCAACTCCAGTATATTATTTTTATTTCTTTTACAATATACAAGCAATTATATTATATATAATTGCTTGTATTTTTATCCTACATACACATATTTTATTTTTACAAAATATATAATATTATTGCATAAAAAGACATTATTGTAAACACGAAGCCGAAATTAATTTTCAATTCCTTATTTATAGTTCGTAAAAAATAATAATCACTGAAGAATTAAGCTTTAATGGTTATCATTTTATCACATGCACCATATTTTTTCATACTTTTAGATAAATATATAGTTTAAAATTTTGGAATACTTATATTGATTTTATTTTTAGAGGTGAATTTAATGAGACTTCCTAAGCATATAGGAATTATTCCTGATGGAAATAGACGCTTTGCCCTTAAGAAGGGCTTAGGTAAAGAAGCAGGATACTCCTATGGAATTACCCCTGGATTATCAGTTATAGACTTATGTCATAAATACGGTATAGAAGAAGCTACCTTTTATGGCTTTACCGTTGATAATACTAAAAGACCAGCCATCCAAAAAGAGGCTTTTACTAATGCATGTATAGATTCTGTTAATGAAATGAAAAAGAAAGATGTTGATTTATTAGTTGTTGGTAATACTGACTCTCCATGTTTTCCTAAGGAGCTACTTCCTTACACTAAAAGAACTACCTTTGGGTCTGGAGGATTAAAAGTAAACCTTCTAATTAATTATAGTTGGGAATGGGATTTATCTTCCATAAACCTATCTGCTTCTCAAACAAAACATATAATTCCTCAGCTTCATTCAAAAGATATTTCTCGTATTGATTTAATAATAAGATGGGGAGGAAGAAGACGACTTAGCGGATTTTTGCCTGCTCAGTCTGTTTATTCAGACTTTTATGTATTAGATACCCTTTGGCCAGACTTTAAAGAAGAACACTTTGTTGATGCCTTAAATTGGTATAATAAGCAAGACGTCACACTGGGAGGATAAAATTTAATTATGAATGATGAATTATGAATTAAGAATTGAAGATGAAACTCGAAGAGTTTCTAAGAAACATATTTTTCTTAAACTCCCCTTAAGGGAGTTTATTCCACAATTCATCATTCATAATTCATCACTCATCATTATCTAAGTTTTACTTTTTCAATGAAGTTCTCAACTCCAACTCTTTCTATCATTAAACCAAGCTTCTCCCCTAATTCAGCTTCTGCTTTATAATATTCAAAGATATTGTCTACTAATTTTAGGGCTTCTTCTTCTGTAAGGTCCTTAGCAATAATATCTGCTATTCTTGGATGAAATCCTGCTGATCCTCCTGCCACAACCATCAATCCTGACTTATCAGCTATTATGCCAAGATCTCTTGCATATACACTTCCACAAGCATTTCTGCATCCAGCCACTCCAATCTTTGTTCTGCATGGCATTTCTTTTTTAGCATATTTTTTAGTAAGCTTCACACCTATACCAATGGTATTATACTTACTTCTTTTACAAAATCCTGCTGGGCAGCTTTCTATATTCTTTACTGAGTTAGTTGTTATAACTGCTGGCTCCATTCCAAGATCTTCCCATACCTTCGGTAAATCCTCTTCCTTTAAATTAGTAATTAGTATTCTTTGACCTGATGTTATCTTCAATACGGCTTCGTATTTTTTTGCCACATTAACAATTTTCTCTAAGGTTTCTGGTTGTATAAATCCACTTGGAATATCCGGTGTTATTCCAAAGGTTCTCTTTCCATCACGAATCTTTTGTAAATTTCCATAATGCATAAATTTCTCTCCTAACTAAATATAAGAACTCTATAAAGAGTCCTTATATAAATATTATTAACTATTTAAAACTAAATGCTCTATTGCTTTGGCAACTCCATCATTTTCATTTGTATCTGTAATATAATTTGCTACTTCCTTAATTTCTTCAAAAGCATTTCCCATAGCAACACCCATACCTGCACATTCAATCATATGAAGATCGTTTCCTGCGTCTCCCATAGTTATTACCTGGTCTAATGTTATTCCCATATGCTTAGCTAACATTTCAACACCAACGCCTTTATTTACTTCTTTATTTAAGAATTCAAGAAAATATGGTGCACTTCTAACTACTGTATATTTATCATATACTTCCTTTGGAAGATTATCTATAGCTTTTTGTAATACTTCCTCTTCATCAATCATCATTATCTTTATAATACTATGATCTTTTTCTAACTTATTAAAATCTTCAATATTTATCTTTATATTATTAATATTTGCTTCCACTTCAGTGTATTTACTGTTTTTAGGCGTAATTAATCCTTTTGTTTCTGAGAAAGCATGAATATTTACCCCTAGTTCCTTACTTATTTCATATAGATAGTGTAAATCTTCACCAGTTAAGCCTATTTTACAAATTGCTTCTCTATTCTTAGTCTTTAAAACTAAACCACCATTGTAACTAAGTACATAATCATTTTCACCATACATGTCTAATTCTTCTAAATATTTAGTTACACCATCTATAGGTCTTCCTGTTGCTAATACTACCGTTACTCCTTTTTTTCTAGCATCCTCTATTGCTTTTTTAGTTCTTTCAGATACTGTCTTATCCTTTCTTAATAAAGTTCCATCCATATCTAATGCTATTAATTTATAATTCAAAAATACTCACCAATCCTTACTTATACTTTTGCTTCTTAATTACTAATTATTATATCACAGTTATAAATCCAATAGCAAAAATATATATTATTCTTTTTCATAACCTACATATTTCTCTATTATGTCAGAAAATCCATCTCTTTTTAATATAGCAATTACTATGCCAGATATTTCATAGCTAGAAGTATCTTCTCCTTCTTTTCTTACTTCTTTTATTTTAGAATTTATGTCTTCCACTAATATCTTTACATCTGATTCATTTAGTAGCTCCTTGCTTTCATTAGTAGCACTTAAAATACTAATTTTTATCTTTTCAAGATCAAGTTCTTGAAGTCTTCCATCTCTCTTTATAACTTTCATCATATATCACCTCAAGATTTATTTTGTCTTGTTACCAATGAAAATACTCTTGCTAACTGGTGATTTTATTTCTTTTATCATAAATTTCAGTTATCTTATTGTAATTACTTATTATTATTTTAGATACTAATGTCAATGATGCAAAATTTATCAGTATATATTTAATTAATGCTATCAATTTAAACTTAGAAATTGCATCTGCAAAATATTGTGCTGCTCTATAATACAAGGCTATATTATTAACTATTGCTGCTCCTTTATTAATAATTACTCTTAGCATATTATCAACTTTCATAGATGATACCATCATAAATAATAACAAAATACTAACTATACTGATTAAAATTCTTCCTTTTTTTTCATTACTTATTTTAAAATACTTTATTATCATTCCTACCATAATTCCAAGTGCCATTGGCAAAAATGGCGTAATAATTATACATACTAAAGATATAAGGTAAAATGTAATTACACGGCTTGGATTATAAAAATAATATATATATATTGATGGAATAACACATAATATAATTAATATATAACTTGCTATAAGAATACTTATTATCTTTGCAGCAATTATACTTTTAGGTGAAATTGGCAATGTTCTAAGCATACTATTATTATTCACATTAAAAAATCCATTATCTGCTTTATACATAGCTAATAAAAATATTGCCACTGATACAATTATATTAGATAGTTTGAACAAAACATCTTGGCAATTAGAAGCTTCTAGCTTATTTCTAAGCAATATAGAGTATGTTAATATAAGATAACAACATAAGCACATCATGAAAACAATCATCATCAATATGGATTTTAACTTACGCTTTTCCATACTCTCTTCTATTTTATTGGAAAAGCCATTTATGCCCCAATCTTGAAGCATCATAATTTTTATTAAGACTTTTAATTGATTCATTTCTATTCTCCCTATAGCATATATGCTATAAATTTTATACCATTTTATATTTATTTTTATAATATATAGTATATTAATGATTTAAGGATTTCTAAATTATGATTTCTAACTTTATAAAAAAAATATATACGAAACTTAATTTAAAAAACCTTCATCTATTTTCATCAAGAAGTTATGCCAAAGACTACTTATCTACTGCAGAATCTTTTATAAACTTAAAAAACATTACTAGCTCTAGCATGTATCTAATTTGGGTTGATACCTCTAATTTCAAAACCAATATCTTTAAAAAATCTAAAAATTCCTGGACCCTATATAAAAGTTTTTTATGTACCATAGGCAAACCCTGGCAACCAACCATTAAGGGAACCTTTTTTGTTGGCGCAAAAGGTTATTCTTTTGGTGAAAGTCGTGGCTTTAGATGCCTCTACTATACTCAAATTAAAGGAAACTATCTCTTTCACTCCATAGTCTATTATTTAGATGGTACTATAAAGGATGATAGGCTTGGCATGCAACTCACTGATGGTTGTGTTCGACTTTCCACCGAAAACGCCAAATGGATTTACGATAACATCCCTGAAGGAACAACCATCTTTATTAATTAAGAATTATGAATTATGAATTATGAATTATGAATTAAAGATGAAATTCTTACAGAATTTCTGAGAAATATATCTTTTCTAAACTCCCCTAAGGGAGTTTATTCCTTCATTCATCATTCATCACTCATAATTCATCATTAACTAAGTTCATCATTCATAATTCATAATTTTTATTTTGCTTTCTCCACTTCTGGATAATTAACTCCCTTTGTATCTACTGTAATAGATTCTATAACTACTTCTTTTTTGGGTTTATCGTTATTATCAGTTGCTACTTTGCTAATGTTCTTTACTATGTCTAGTCCACTTATAACTTTACCAAAGGCAGCATATTCACCATCTAGATTATTATAATCTCCTACCATAATGAAAAATTGACTTCCTGCTGAATCCTTACTTCTTGCTCTTGCCATTGATAATACACCATCAGTATGCTTTAAATCATTTTCTGTATAACCATTACTGGAAAATTCCCCTGCTATAGAATAGCCTGGACCTCCTGTTCCGTTTCCTTCTGGATCTCCACCTTGTATCATGAAACCATCTATAATTCTATGAAAAGTTAATCCATCATAAAATCCAGAGTTTGCTAAAGAAATAAAATTATTTACTGTATTTGGTGCTTTACTTGGATATAACTCTGCTTCAATAGTACCATAATCCTTTACTACTATTGTAGCAATTGGAAGTTCACCACTTTCCACAATAGAATCATCATTACTTTCTTTAACTTCTTTACTACTTTCATTTTTAGTACATCCCATAGCTGCAATTATTGCTGTACAAACTGTTGCAGCTAAAATAATTTTTTTAACAATCTTCATATTTCTACCTCAATTTACTAGTTTTTTACTATAACACTTATTATATCATTTTTTCTATATAAAAAGGAACACTATTTAATTAATAGCGTTCCTTTAAAAGTAGCTATATTTATTCTAAATCTTCTCCATCCATTGACTTATATTCTGGCGGATTCTTATCATTACCAATATTATTTTGATTCTTATGTAGCTTTTGTCTTCTTAAACCTCTTTCTGTTTGATTCATTGTTGCCATTTTTTTTGTCATTTCTTTTACACTTCCTTAACCATAGTATTATAAATATATGTTAACAATTTTTTCCTTCAAAATTTTTATATTGAAAAGTCTTTTCTATATTGCTTAAATTAATATTTTCCTCTTTACTTCTCATTTTGCTTTCTTCAAACTTTTTTTGCTTTACTTTAGTCATTTGCTTCACTCCTTTCCATATTATTTTTAACCTATTTTTTATATTAATACCTAGTTAATTTTTTAGACTC
>FR883427.1:66316-68812 GCA_000435835.1 Clostridium sp. CAG:221 | reverse complement strand
AGTCATATTTATACAAAAAAATTAAAGCTACGGTAAATTTAATAATTACCGCAGCTTATATCTATATTTCAAACTCTTCTATTTCCACTGAATAGCTTCCACAGTGCTTACATACATTAACTAATACTATATAGCTATTATCTACTTTTCCTGCTTTTTGTAGCCTATTAAATGAAAGTCCTTCGTATTCTTTATCAATTGAACTTATAACAAATTCTCCATTCTTAGTATATATGTAAAAATTATATCCTAGAAAAGCAAAAAATTTCTTCTTTTCGCTAACACCTTCTTTACATTCTCCACAAGGCATATCAAAGTATTCTTTTGCAAAATCCACTTCATCGCTATTTGCCATTATTTCTAATACTTTATCCAAATTAATATTTTTGATAGGATTTTCTTCATCATTTACAAAGTAATCCAAGTTTTCTTCGTTAAGCTTATATTCTCTTCCTTCGAAAGTAAATTTATATTCCATCTATTATCTTCCTTTCTTTTCTTATGAACTAATTCTATCATAAGGCCTTTTATAAATAAACAATATATTATATTACATATATTTGTAGTTTATTTAAATAATATTAATTTATTTTATTTTTCATTAACATTTTTGTTATTTTAGTGTAAAATATACCTTATATAATGGAGGGATAATTATGAGCTTTAAAAATATTTATTTAGTTTTTTCAAAAACTGGTACATTGTTTTCACATTTAATTTCTTTATGTACTCACGAAGAATATGCTCATGTTTCACTTTCTTTAGATGACTCCTTTACAAAAATGTATTCCTTTGGACGTATCAATCCAGCCAAAGTACTTCCAGCTGGATTTGTGTATGAGAATTTATATGACGGAGTATTTGCTATGTTTCCTGAAAGCAAATGCCTAATTTATAAAGTTAATGTTACTGAAAAACAATATAATAACCTTGTCAATGAAATACGCCTATTTGAAAATAACAAAGATAATTTAAAATACAATATTTTAGGGACAAGCCTTGTATATTTTAATAGACCTAGAAAAAGAGAAAATTATTATTTCTGCTCTGAATTTGTCTCTGAAGTATTAATAAATAGCGGTATCTTTAACACTGATAAAAAGCCTGAGGAAATCTTACCTTTAGACTTATTATCAGTTGAAAATAAAACATTAATTTACGAAGGATATATTAATAAACTAAATTTTACAATTGAAACACTAACCACTGTGATTTAAACATAAAAAACAGCGAATGTAATAAATACATTGGCTGTTTTTTTATATTAACCTCATGTTTTTAATTTATTTAAAATCTTCTATCCTTATTATATTATCAATACTCTTCACTGTTTTCAAATCATAAAGCCTATCAATTGAATCCATAATTAAGCCTTCTGTAGTACTATGAGTTATCAATACCAATGTAACATCAATATTTTCTTCCTGCTTCACACCTTTTTGGATTACTGATTTCAAGCTTACCTTATTAGCACCAAATATTGTTGTTATCTGCCCTAATACACCTGGTTTATCACTTACTGTAATTCTTAAATAATATCTGCTTTCAACATCCTTTAAATCTTTTATCTTCATTTCCCAAAGATTATTTTTAACTACAGGCTGCATATTTTCTACTTCTACATTATTTCTTAATATAGATATTATATCACTAACTACTGCACTTCCTGTTGGAAGACTTCCTGCTCCTCTACCATAAAACATCATATCCCCTACAGCATTACCATTAATAAATACTGCATTAAATGAATCATAAACATTAGCTAATGGATGAGTTTCTGGAATCATTGTTGGATGTACCCTTAATTCTAGTTCTCCATTCTCTTCTTTAGCAATTGCTAGAAGTTTTATTACCATACCAAAGCTACTAGCATATTCCATATCTATAGAATTTATCTTAGTTATACCTTCTCTATATACATTCTCTGGTTTTATTTTAGTACCAAATGCTAAGGAAGACAATATTACAAGTTTGTATTGTGCATCATATCCTTCTATATCAGATGTTGGATCTGCTTCAGCATAACCTTTATCCTGAGCCTCTTTTAATACATCTTCAAAGTTCAGATTTTCAAGCTCCATCTTACTTAAAATATAATTGGTAGTACCATTAACAATACCATATAAAGTATTAATTTTATTGGCAGTTAAGCTTTCATTTATTCCATTAATAATAGGAATACCACCTGCTACACTTGCTTCATATTGGAAGCTTACTCCCATTTCATCAGCTTTTTCAAATACTTCATCACCACAAGTAGCTAAAAGCATCTTATTAGCTGTAACTATTTGTTTTTTAGCTTCCATAGCTCTGATGATATATTCTTTTGCTGGATCTATACCACCCATAACTTCTACAACTATTTTTATATCATCATCATTTAATATATCATCATAATTTGTGGTAAGTATTTCTGATGGTATTTCAACACCTCTATCTTTATCTTTATCTCTTACCAAAATCTTAGCTATTTCTACCTCATAGCCTGAACGCTTA
>FR883427.1:0-66237 GCA_000435835.1 Clostridium sp. CAG:221 | reverse complement strand
TTTCCCTACATTACCTAATCCTAAAAGTGCAATTTTTACTTTTTTCATAAATATCCCCCTTTGTTTTTAATGCCCCAAACATTAATTTTATTATACCCAATTTTTAGAATCTTTTCTATATTTTAAACCAAATTATGAATTAAGATTTATGAATGATGAATTTATGATGAAACTCAAAGAGTTTCTTAAATAATACTTTTTCTAAACTCCTTTTAGAAGTTTATTCCCCAACTCATAATTCATCACTCATAATTCATCATTATAATAAAAAATCACTTTGAAATAATGAAATTTCAAAGTGATTTTTTTATTATCTATCTCTTTCCTGCATCAAATGGTTCTCCAGCTGCTTTTGGAGCTTGAGTTGACTTAGAGAATATTATAAGCGCTATTAATGTAACTACATAAGGGAATACCTTTAATACTACTAGAGGTATTTGTTGTAATTGAGGTATTACTTGAGAAACATTTGCTAATGTTGAAGCAAATCCAAAGAATAATGTTGCTCCTAAAATTCCAAGTGGTTTCCATTGTCCAAAGATTAATGCTGCTAAAGCTAAGAATCCAAGACCTGCAACACTTCCATTAAACTCTCCTGAATAAGTAACTAAGATTATGCATCCACCTAAAGCTGATAAAGCTCCTGAAATCATAACTCCAAAGTATCTCATCTTTGTAACGTTAATCCCTGCTGCTTGCGCTGCTTGTGGATTTTCACCACATGCTCTTAATCTCATACCAAAAGCTGTCTTATATAATAAGAATGTGCTTACAGCTAATATAACAAGTACTAACCATGTTGTAGCATAAGTTCTTGTAAAGAATAATGGTCCTAATACTGGTATATCTTTTAATACACTTATACTTTCTGGTACAAATCCCATAGTGATTCTTATATTACCACTACCAGTAATATTTCTTGCTAAGAATACTGTTAAAGCTCCTGCCACCATATTTATAGCTGTACCACTAATTACTTGGTCTGCATTTAAATTAATGCTGGCAAAGGCATGTAATATTGAAAATAATGCTCCAACTAAAGCTGCTACTAATAAACCAATCCATAAGGCACTGCCAACACCAGCTGCTTGAAGCTTAGATATAGTTAAAGCTCCTGCAAAAGATCCAACTATCATAAATCCATCTAAACCTATGTTAATTATACCACTTCTTTCACAGTATAATGCACCTAAAGCTGTAATTAACATTGGTATTGTATAAGCTATTGCATAAGGAAAAATTTTAACTAATATATCCCACATTATTTTTCCACCGCCCTTTCAGTAGTTTCACTTGCTACCGCTTTTTTCTTTTCTTCTTTTGTTTTCTTAAATTTCTTTATTACCTTGTCCATAATCATGCTTGTAGCAGCAAAGTATATAATTGTTGCTATAATTGTATCTGCAAGTTCTGGTGGTACTTTAACATTAGCATTCATAAATCCTTTACCAACATAAAGAACTCCAAAGAATAATGCTGATAATAATACTCCAAATGGTGTGTTATTACCTAATAAAGCTACTGCTATACCATCAAATCCTTGTGAAGGCATAACCCCTATTTGCATAACTTGTGAGTTACCCATATATTGAACAACCCCTGCAAGACCTGCAAGTGCTCCTGCAATCATCATTGATACAACAATGTTTCTATTTACTGGCATACCTGCATATTCTGCACCAAACTTATTATATCCAACGGCCTTTAGTTCATATCCTAAAACTGTCTTATTAAGTGTAAACCAAATAATTGCTACAGCTGTTATTGCTAATAATATACCAAGGTTTATGTATGAACCTCCAAACATACTTGAAAGCCAATCAGCCTTTAATGTAGCTCCTTGTGCAAGCTTTGCTGATTCTGTTTCTGTAGTTCCCTTTAAGTATTGTGGAACCATGTAATATACTATCCAGTACGCAGTCCAGTTCATCATGATTGATGAAACAACTTCATTAACATTAAATAATGCTTTTAAAAGTCCTGGTATTGCTGCCCATAAAGCCCCAGCAATTATACCACATGTAACCATTAAAGGTATTAATATTGGTGATGGTAAATCTACTAAAATACCTATTGCTGTTACTGTAAATCCACCTGCTAACATTTGTCCAGGAGTACCTATGTTGAATAATCCAGTTCTATTTGCAAAAGCAACCGATAACCCTGTTAAGATTAAAGGTGTAGCCGTTGCAATTGAATTACCAATTCTCTGAGTATTCATTAACCCACCTTTGAAAAGATAAGTATATCCATCTACTGGGTTATAACCCATAGATAACATTAATAAAAATCCTGCAAATAATCCTAAAACTATTGCCATAAGAGATTTTAACAATTGATTCTTATGCACTAAGCTTCCTCCTTCTTTACGCCGGCCATCATTAAACCAACTTCATTTTCATTTGTTTCATTAGCATTAACTATACCTACTAATTCACCATTGTTTACTACAGCAATCCTATCTGATACATTTAATACCTCATCAAGCTCAAGTGATACTAAAAGCACAGCTTTTCCTAAATCTCTTTGTTCTACTAATCTCTTGTGTATATATTCTATAGAACCAACATCTAGCCCTCTTGTAGGCTGAACAGCTATTAAAAAGTCTGGATTTGATTCAATTTCACGTCCAATTACACCTTTTTGCTGATTACCACCTGATAAAGATCTTGCTATAGATTGTCCACCTTCACCACTTCTAACATCGAAAGTTTCTATAATCTTATTAGCATATTCTCTTATCTTTGCTCTATTAATTAAGCCATTCTTAGAAAACGGGGCTTTTTTATATGCCTTTAATACCATATTATCTTCCATTGTATAATCAAGGATTAATCCTCTCTTGTGTCTATCTTCTGGAATATGTGCCATACCTTCATCGATTCTTTCGCGAATAGATTTTTTTGTTATATCTTTATTCTTAAATTCTATTATTCCTGATTCAACTTGTCTCATACCAGTTAATGCTTCAACTAATTCAGTTTGTCCATTACCTTCAACACCAGCAATACCTACTATTTCTCCTGCTTTTACGTCTAATGAAAAATTCTTCAGACCTAAAACCTTCTTGTTATTCTTAACAGAAATATTCTTTATGCTTATAACAGTTTCTTTCGGTTTAGCTTCAGTTTTTTCTACTTTAAATGATACTTCTCTACCAACCATCATTTTAGCCATTTCTGCTTCAGTAGTATCTTTTACATCAACTGTTCCTATGTATTTACCTCTTCTAATAACTGTACACTTATCAGCAACAGCTTTAATTTCCTTTAATTTATGTGTTATAATGATTACAGATTTACCTTCTTTTGTCATTCCTTTTATAATTGAAAGCAATTCCTCAATTTCACTAGGTGTTAATACTGCCGTTGGCTCATCAAATATTAATACATTTGCATCTCTGTATAACATCTTAAGTATTTCTACTCTTTGCTGCATCCCAACTGAAATATCTTCAATCTTTGCATATGGATCTACATTTAATCCGTACTGCTTAGATAATTCTTCAATTCTCTTAGCAGCTGTTTTAATATCTACTACTAAACCTTTTTTTGGTTCACACCCTAGAATTATATTTTCAGTAACTGTAAAGTTGTCCACAAGTTTAAAGTGTTGGTGAACCATCCCAATTCCTAAGTCATTTGCTATATTAGGATTAGAAATCTTCACTTCTTTACCTCTTACCTTTATACATCCTCTATCTGGTTTATACATACCGAACAACATTCCCATAAGTGTTGATTTTCCGGCTCCATTTTCCCCTAAAAGAGCATGTACTTCTCCTTCTTTAAGTTGAAGTGTTATATTATCATTCGCCACTATTCCTGGAAACTCTTTACGGATATTAAGCATCTCTACTACATATTCCATGGATATCCTCCTCAAACTAAAAATATTTACTCTCTCTATTCAGCTACGTTCACAATTGCATTTTCTTATGCGAAACTTTACTTAATTATACTTCAAATAATTCGTATTTTCAACTTTTTTTATCTATTTCCCCTTGAAAACTTAATTATTTTTGAACATTTCTTAATATTTACTTTTGCTTTTTAAAACATTCTTAGTGTTTTATAAATATTTATACAAAAACAACCACCATAAAACGACAATCAGTAATTCAACTTCATAATGGCAGATAAAAATGCATCCAGTTTTACAACTGGATGCAAATATATACATATATTATACTTCTGGCTTAACTACTATTTCATCATTCTTTATAGCTTCTAAAACTTCTTTAACTTTTTCAACTGTTGAATCGCTTAAGTTTGGATTTTCTGCTGGTATACCAATACCATCATTTTTAGCATTGAATGTTATAGTTTGTCCACCTGGGAAATTGCCATTTAATTCTTCTTCAATCATTTGGTAAGCTGCTGCATCTATCTTCTTAACAGCTGAAGTTAATATTACAGATGTTCCATCTGATTTTAAACCTTCATTGTATTGATCTGTGTCAACACCAATTACCCATACACCTTCTCTAGTTTTAGCTTCAGTAATAACACCGTTTCCTGTTCCACCTGCACAAGCAAATATAGCCTTTACACCATTATCATACATAGTTGCTGCTAATTGTTGTCCTAATGCTGCATCAGCAAATGATCCTGAGTAAACTATATTCTCTTCCTTTAAAGTTACTGCTGTACCAAGCTTTTCGTTAGCATAAGCTACACCTTGTTGGAATCCAACATCAAATCTTTGTACTGAAGGTATTTCCATACCACCAATGAATCCTAAATCACCAGTTTGTAATTCTAATGCTGCTGCAACTCCTGCTGCAAATCCTGATTCTTGTTCAGCAAAGAATATTGAAACTGTATTATCTGCTACTAAAGCATTTCCATTTCCATCATTTGGCTCACCATCGATGATTACAAATTTAGCATCGCTGTATGTTTCTTGTGCTGAATATATAGCTGTTTCAAATTTAAATCCTGGACAAACTATAAACTTAAAATCTGCATCATAAAGATTTTGGATTTCTGTTAAATAATCTACTTCTGTTTCACCAGCTGGTTGCATGTAATTTCTTTCAATTCCTAATTCATTTTCAGCTAGTCCAATTCCTTCCCAGCTTCCTTGGTTAAATGATTTATCATCTATTGTTCCTGAATCTGTTACCATACCTACTTTTAAAGTTGCCTCTTCATTGCTTCCGCCTTCATTGCTTCCACATCCTACTAACCCTGTTACCATTAAAGTTGAAAGAGCTAATGCTATTGATTTCTTTTTCATAATTTTTTCCTCCTAAGCTTTTTTCCATAAGTTATATTTTTTAAATACTTCTATATGAAAACCCATGTCACTTATCAGACTAAATTAACATGTATAACTTAGTTACATTTAAGTTAAATATATAAATTAGCATTTTATATCCTTATTATGTATTAAGTCATATACAATTAATTTTACCCATAGTTTAGAAATTTTAGGTTTCCAGTAGAAACATCCCCCCATATTAGGGATTTATACGAGTAATCACAGTTCTCTTGTTCCGAACTATACCTTTATTATAATTCAAAACATTCGTAATATCAACACATTTTTTCATTTTTTTATTAATTTACCCAAAAGATAATAATATATACATATTTTTACAACATAATTCTTCTTTATTCTCCCTAACTCACAACTATAACTTTAATTTTTCATAAATATAAAAAAGGCAAATCCATATGGATTTACCTTTTTATTTATTATAATTCTTCTTTAACTTCTATTTCACCATTTTTAATAGCTTCTAATACTTCATTAACTTTTTTCACAGTTTCTTCACTTAAGTTTGGATTTTCTGCTGGTATACCAACACCACCATTAGCTGCATCTAATATTAAAGTTTGTCCACCTGGGAATTCACCATTTAATTCTGCTTGTACCA
Source organism: Clostridium sp. CAG:221 (assembly GCA_000435835.1). Classification (GTDB taxonomy): domain Bacteria; phylum Bacillota; class Clostridia; order Clostridiales; family Clostridiaceae; genus Clostridium. Next base: position 60,353 of record FR883427.1, on the reverse strand, counting down.
TATTGTATGAAGCTTTTTCAACCTTCTTAACAGCAGAAGTTAATATTACTGAAGTTCCATCTGGTTTAATACCTTCAGAATATTGGTCTGAGTCAACACCTATAACCCATGCACCTTCTCTAGTTTTAGCTTCTGTTATAACACCTGTTCCAGTTCCACCAGCTGCAGCAAATATAGCTTTTACACCTCTATCATACATTGTTGCTGCTAATTGTTGCCCTAAAGCTTTATCAGTAAATGATCCTGAATATACTATATTTTCATCTTTTAATGATACTGATGTTCCATATTTTTCATTGGCATAAGCTACACCTTGTTGGAATCCAGCATCAAATCTTTTAACTGGACCTGTTTCCATACCACCTACGAATCCTAAATCACCAGTTTGTAATTCAACTGCTGCTGCAACACCTGCTGCAAATCCTGCTTCTTGCTCTGCAAAGAATATTGAAACTGTGTTATCTGCCACTAACCCATTTCCATTTCCATCACTTGGTGAAGCATCTATTAATACAAACTTAGCATCACTATATTTTTGTTGTGCTTCATATATAGCCGTTTCAAATTTAAATCCTGGACATACTATAAACTTAAAGTCTGCATCATAAAGATTTTGAATTTCTGTTAAATAATCTACTTCTGTTTCACCAGATGGTTTTAAATAATTTTTTTCAATTCCTAACTCTTCTTCAGCTTGTCCAATTCCTTCCCAAGTTCCTTGATTAAAAGATTTATCATCTATTGTTCCCGAATCTGTTACCATACCAACTTTTAAAGTTGATTCAGCTTTATTTTCTCCCTCACTGCTATTTCCACATCCTACTAATCCAGTTACCATTAAAGCTGATAGTGCTAATGCGATTGATTTCTTCTTCATAATTTTTCCTCCTAAGTTCTTATCAACATTTTTGTCACTTCTTAGGAAAACCTACCTACCTGTAAGGCAAAATCAAATATGTATAATTTTATATACACTTAACTACTCATAGTTAGAAATTTTAGGTTTCCTGTAGAGACATCCCACCATATTAGGGACTTATACGAGTTTTTTCTTTTAGTTCAAATTTCCCAAACGAACTATATGTGTATTATAATAAATATAATTCGTTATTTCAACACTTTTTTCTATTTTTATCTATTTTCTTTATTCCTGCTAAAAAACATCAAAAAAAGACGCATTAAATTTTCATAACTAAATTTAATGCGTCAAAATTCAACATAATTCATATAAGAGTTCACATATATCAAGTTCACTCATAGCTCGGAAATTTATTGGTTTCCTGTAGAGACATCCCTCCATATTAGGGATTTATATGAGTTTTTTCTTTTTTCATTTATTAATATATTTTTATTGATTAATTATCTTATTAAATCACCTTGCTCATCACTTACAGTAACTTCACCATTTTTCATTTTCTCTAATATTTCATTTACTGTTTCAACTACTGATGAATCTAAATTTGGATTTTCTTCAGGTATACCAACACCATTATTGTTTACACTATAAACAAGAGTTTTTCCACCTGGGAATTGATCATTGATAGCTGCTTCTATCATATCAAATGAAGCATTATTTATCTTTTTCACTGCTGAAGTTAAAATAACTGATTTTCCATTTGCTTCATCATATATTCCATCTTCATATTGATCTAAATCCACACCTATAACCCATACATTTTCACCTAAAGCTGCTCTTTGTTTTGCTTCAGTTATTACACCATTTCCAGTAGCTGCTGCTGATTGGAATATAGCTGTAACTCCTCTATCATACATTTGAGCTGCTAATTGTTGCCCTAGAGCTGCATCTGTGAAAGAACCTGAATAAACAACATTTTCTTCCTTTATAGATACATTTGTACCAAGATTTTCGTTAGCATATGTAATACCTTGTTGGAATCCCCAGTTAAATTTTTGAACTGATGATACTTCCATTCCACCTATAAATCCTAATTCTGCTTCTTTTAATTGAAGCGCTGCCGCTAACCCCGATAAAAATCCTGCTTCATGCTCTGCAAAGAATATTGATACAGTGTTTTCTGCCACTAGCGAATTTCCTTGTCCATCATTTGGTGAACCATCAATTATTACAAATTTAGCATCTTGGTATTTTTCTTGCATTGAATAAATTGAAGTTTCAAACTTAAACCCTGGACATATTACCAAATTGTAACCTGCATCATATAAGTTACCTATTTCAATATTATACTCTGCTTCTGTTTCACCAGCTGGCTTTAAGTAGTTTATTTCAACACCTAATTCCTCTTCTGCTTTTTCTACACCTTCCCAAGTTCCTTGATTGAATGACTTATCATCAATATCACCAGCATCAGTAACCATACCAACCCTTATCTGATCTTTTGATGTTTCTTCACCTGTAGATGAACAACCTATCATAGAACCTGCAACTACTAAAGAAAGCATGCACGCTAAAATTCTTTTTTTCATTCTTTGTTTCCTCCTTATTATAGAGAACCACATATATATGAACATACGAACTATATTGTGATTATACATTTTATATTTCGTTTTTTCAATATGTTTTTTGTAAAAAGTTAGATTTTTTAACTTTTTATGAGTTAAAATCATAAAAAAATACAAACTTTTTCTTAAATTCATCAATATTATTCGTCATATTTTTAACCGCTACATATACTAATTTAGTTGCAGAAAAAGAGCTAGAAGAAATCTTCTAGCTCTAATTGATTTTTAATTACATATTATTCAGCTCTAACTGAAATTTCACCATTCTTTACAAGTTCGTATACTTCACTAACTTTAGCAATAGTATCTTCACTTAAGTTTGGATTTTCTTCTGGTATTCCTACACCATCATTTGAGGCATCAAATACTATTGTTTCGCCGCCATTAAATTTACCTGCAAGTTCTGCTTCAATAATTTGGTATGCTGCTTCATTAACCTTTTTTATTGCTGAAGTAAGAACTACTGATTTATTATTTTCAACATCATATATTCCATCTTCATATTGATCTGAATCAACACCAATTACCCAAGCTTCTTTTCCTGCTGCCACTTGTGTCTTAGCTTCATTTATTGCACCAATTCCTACTGAACCTGCTGCAACAAATATTGCTTTAACTCCACTATCATACATTTGAGCTGCTAATTGTTGCCCACCTGCAACATTACTAAAAGTACCTTCATAAACTACATTTTCTTCCTTTAGAGAAATGCTAGTCCCTAAATTTTCATTAGCATATGCTATACCTTCAGCGAAACCAATTTCAAATCTTTGAACTGCTGGTATTTTCATACCACCTATAAATCCAAAGTCTCCTTCACCGATTTCTAAGGCTGCTGCAACTCCCGCAATAAATCCTGATTGCTCTTCTGCAAAATAAATTGAAACTGTGTTATCTGCAACTAAGCTATTTTCTCCTCCATCATTTGGAGTTCCATCTAAAATTACAAATTTTGCATCTTCATATTTTGCTTGAGCTTCATAAATGGCTGTTTCAAATTTGAATCCTGGTGTGATTATAAAATCATACCCAGCATCATAAAGATTTGCTATCTCTGTAGCATAATCAGCTTCTGTCTCTCCTGCTGGTTGCATATAAGTGCTTGATATACCAAACGCTTCCTCAGCTGCTTGTATTCCTTCCCAAGTTCCTTGGTTGAATGATCTGTCATCAATAGTAGCAGAATCTGTTACCATCCCTACTTTTAATACATCATTTCCTTCACCTTCACTTGCTCCACATCCTACAAGTCCTGTAACCATTAATCCTGACATTGCTAATGCAATTAATCTTTTGTTCATATTTAATTCCTCCCTGTCGCAACTTTGCATCTCTGTACATATGCGAATAATCTTGTAAATTATACTTCACTTTCGTAAATTATGCAAAACAGTTAATGTAATTACATTAATATATTTACATCATATTCTTTTAGCCATATATTAAGTTGAATTAAATATGCTATAAGTTGTGGACCTGTCATCAATTGACCAAACCAAGGAGTAGTATATGATTTACCTTCTGTATCAACGATTTCTTTAACAACCTTCTTATCAATTAATTCTAAAATAGGAGACTGGTTATCACTTAAAATCTTATTCATCTCTTTACATACCATTTCTGTATATATAGGATTATGAGTTTTAGGATATGGACTTTTCTTTCTATATACTATATCTTCTGGTAATATTCCTTCTAAGGCTTTTCTTAGAATTCCCTTTTCCCGACCATGAAGAAGTTTTATCTCCACTGGAAGATTAAAAGCATACTCCACTATCCTAATATCTGCAAATGGTACCCTTACTTCTAAGCTATTATACATGCTACATCTATCTTTTCTATTTAATAGATTTACCATGAACCACTTTAAATTCAAATAGAACATTTCTTTCATTCTATAATTTTTCTTATCTTCATTTTCAAAATGTGGTACTTCCTTTAAAGTTTTTAAATATTCATACTGAGCACATTCTTCTATATTAAACTTTTTAATTTTTTCATTTAAAATACTTTTTCTCATTCCCACAGATCTGGACCAAGGAAAAGTTTCTGAATTTAGCATATCCTCATTAGTATACCATGGATATCCTCCAAAAATTTCATCAGCACATTCACCTGATAATCCTACCACAAAATCTTTTCTTATTTCTTTACAAAATAGTAATAGAGATGAATCTACATCTGCCATTCCAGGAATGTCTCTTGCTACGGTAGCATCTCTCAATGCCAACACCAAATCTTTATGATTTAGCACTACATTTTTATGATTGCTTTTAATAAATTCCGCCACCTTACAAGCCCAGTATTTATCTGAAGTAGGCTGAAACAAAGAAGATTTAAAATACTTCTCATTATCTTTATAATCAATAGAATAAGTGTCTAGCACCTTTCCCCTATTTCTAAATTCTTCTGCTGCTATTGCTGATATTGCCGATGAATCTAATCCCCCTGATAAAAAAGTACATATTGGTACATCACCTACCAATTGACGTTTTATTGCATCAACTACTAATGTTCTTACATGTTCTGCTGCTTCTTCCACAGTTTCTTTATTTTCTTCTAAACTAACCTTCCAATATTCCCACACTTTAATATTTCCCTTGCTTATAACCATACAATTGGCTGGTGCAATTTCTGAAATATTTTTGTAAATAGTTTTTCCTGGAGTTACAGCTGGCCCTAAAGCAAATAGTTCTGTAATTCCATCTCTATCAACTTGAGCCTTTACCATAGGATTTGCTAATATTGCCTTTATCTCCGATGCAAAAATTATATTTTTATTATTAATAGAATAAAATAAAGGTTTTACTCCCATTTGATCTCGTGCTAAAAATACTCGTCCCTTATCTTCATCATAAATGGCAAAAGCAAATATACCATTAAACTTCTTTATGCATTCTACACCCCATGCTATATAAGCCATTAATAGTACTTCTGTATCACTGTAAGAATCAAAAGCATATCCTTCTTCTAAAAGATTTTTTCTTAATTCCTCAGTATTATACAATTCGCCGTTATACACTAAAACATATTTACTTCCATGAATTATTTTTATCATTGGCTGCTTTCCACCTTCTGGGTCAACCACTATCAATCTCCTATGCCCCAAAAGCACATTTTCACTTTCATATATGCCTTCACTATCAGGGCCTCGCCTTTCTAATTTTTCAGTCATTTTTTTAATAATTGTGCTATTTGATTTTAAATTTTCACCAAAATTTATCCATCCAGCTATACCACACATAATTTCACCTTCTCATTATTTTCATATAATACACAATTTATGCTTTAAAATAATCAGGGTGATTAATTTTAATTAACGCTACGCTAATTAACACTTCGTTAATGAACGCTACCGCTAATTAGTTAAGCCGCTTCGCTAATTAAAAGAATGAAAAATTAAAAATTGAGGATGAAATTCCTTGGGAAATTCCTTTTTTAATTATGAATTATGGATTATGAATGATGAATTAAGGTTGAAACTCCTTAGGGAGTTTCTGAAAATATATTTTTAAAGAATTTCGTAGAAATTCTCACCTTAATTTTTTACATGCTTGCATGCAAAATTTTAACTAGCTTATGAGCGTAGCAATATAAGCGTTTCATTAGCCATTTATGGCTACTTAACTAAGTGAATTAGCGGAGCGATATTCACTGTTTAATTAAATAATAAGGGGAATAGCCAGACGGCTATTCCCTTATTATTTTCTTTCATTTTTTATTGTTATTGTTAATGTTGTTATTAATCCTCCATATAAAACTATTGATCCTATAAAGAAGAATGTCATTGCTACTGGTGTCATATTATGCAACCTCACTTTCATTATCAAAACCTGTTATATCTTTATTTTTCCATGGCATTTTACTAACTAAAAGTGCACCTATTATTCCAATTCCTACAATAGCCCATCCATATGTTATTAGTTCAGCTGTTGAATACCCTCCATATGGTGTTTTAATTTCAGTAACTATACTACTTATTAACATAATTGCAAGTATTGTTGGTGTTATATATTTAATAGTAATATCCCACCATTTTCCTATGCTATAATAAGAAACTGAATTTGTATGCTTTCTAATAGTCTCTGGTTTAATTATCCATCCTATTACAAATGCTTCTAACAATCCAATAACTACTATTCCATAATTATTAACAAAGTTATCTATAATATCTAATAAGTAAAGTCCTGCTCTTGTGGCAAAAGCTATACTAACAACAAATCCTAATCCACATATTAAGCTTACTACTTTTTTTCTTTCCCATCCTGTTTTATCAATAACAGCTGAACTTACAGCCTCCACTAGAGATACTGATGAAGTTAAACCAGCAAATACTAAACATGTAAAGAATAATACTCCAAGTATTGTTCCCCATACTCCCATTAATCCAAATACTTTAGGAAAAACTATAAACGCTAGTCCTATTCCACCAGAAACAACTTCTTCAAATGGTAATCCTTGGCTTGATGCCATAAATCCTAATATTCCAAATACGCCTATAGCACATAAAAACTCAAATCCACAGTTTGCAAATGCTGTCATAAATGCACTATTATTTATATCACTTTTCTTTGGAAGATAACTTGAAAAAGTCATCATAATTCCCATTCCAACACTTAATGAAAAGAACACTTGTCCATAAGCTGCAATCCAAACTTGCGGTTCTAACATTTTACTCCAATCTGGTGTAAATAATTTATTTAAACCAATAGTTGCACCTTCTAATGTAACTCCTCTTATAACAATTATAATCATTATAACTATTAATAATGGTAATAATACCTTATTAAGTTTTTCTATACCACCTTTTACACCTTTGTAGCATATGAACCAATTTACAGCCCATAAAATTGCAATTCCTATAAGTATTGGCCATATTATATAACCAAACTCAAATGCTGAACTTGAAGATTGAAGGAAATCATTATAAAAATATGAATTCGTATCATTTCCCCAGCCTTTTGTAAAACTTAATGTTAAATACTTTAATGCCCAACTTAATATCATCGAATAATAAGCTAATATAATAAATGCATTAATAGTTGGCCACCAACCAAGCCATTCCCATTTTTTATTTGCTCTAGCAATTGCTAAAGGTGTTGAACCTTTATATTTATGTCCCATTCCATACTCTAATATAAGTATTGGAATAGCTGCTGTAAATATAGCTACAAAATATGGAATCAAAAATGCTCCTCCACCATTTGTATATACTAAATAAGGAAATCTCCATATATTTCCTAACCCTACAGCAGATCCTACAGCTGCAAGAATAAATCCTAATTTACTACCCCACTGTTCTCTACTTTCTTTCATTTTTCATTCCTCCATTTTAACAATTTATCATATAATTAACCTTTTTATTATTAATTTGTTACGTTTTCTTTGTCTTTTCTATATAATATATCATTTAAACCATTTATGCAATACAAAATTACATTTTTGTTACATATATCTTGATTTTTTTATTACTTTATCAATGTATACGATTAAATTTTGATTATAATTAATTTTGTAGTGCTTTTTTATGATAAATTAATTATGTAATCTTTATAATTTTTGCTTTTTTATATAAAAAAAATTGATATGTATGCAAACATATCAATCTTATTAATTATATTATTAACTTTTCACTTTTAATTTCTTTTCCATAAATAATGCAACACCATCTTCGTCGCAACTTCCAATAACATCTGTGGAAATTTCCTTAACACTCTCCACAGCATTTGCTGTAGCATAACATTCATCTGCTAATTCAAACATTGGTATATCATTTAAATTATCACCAAAGCATATAAGCTTGTCATGCTCAATATAATCACTTAATAGCTTAATTCCATTTGCTTTAGATGCCTCTGCACTATAAGCCTCAAGGAAGTAACATCCTTTTTCATATATGTCTTCATAATATTCAACTGATATTTCATCTATCTTTTTAAGTTCTTCATATATTCCTTTTATCTTTTCGTATTTATCAAAAACTATAAAGTTAATTATTTTTGATTCCTTAATACTCTCTTGATAATTTTCAACTTTTAAGAAAGTCTTTTGTTTTCTATCAGCTCTTTCTTTATAAAAATTATATTCCCATGAATATTCAAATTCTTTATGATAAACCCATAAGTGATTATTTCTTATTCCATACACCATTGCGTTCTTATCAAATTTATTTAATATATCAAACACTTTATCTACTGTATCTTTTTCTATTTCTTTTATATTAATATACTTTTCTTCTTTAATATCATAAAGCAATACACCATTCATTAATACTGCTGGAAGTTTTAGATTTACATCTTGTAATAAATCTACAACCGTTGCAGGTGTTCTTGCCGTAGCAACTGTAAAGTTAACACCATTATCTATAAGCTTGTTCAAAATCTCAGTTGACTTTATAGATACCTCTTTATTACTATTTAATAATGTTCCATCTAAATCTGTAACAAATAATTCCATAATTTTTACCTCATACTTTATCTTTATAGTTACTTATTTTTTTCCTGCGGGTATTACATTATATACTATAAAGAATATAAATTCTAGTATTTTTTTTAAATTATGTCCTTTTTATTATATCATTTTTTGTTGAATAAAAAGTTAAGCAATTTTTTGCTTAACTTTTTTATAACTATTTTTCTTTTTCCCATGCAATCATAACATATTTTTTACCTGTTTCTTCTTCCATTATTGCTTCAACTTTTTTCACAGCTTGAAATTCTTTTTCATTTAATTCTGCTACTCTATAATGCATAACATCAACTCCCATATACGATTCTAATTTATTTTGCCCATATATATTTCTACTATTCTATAACAACTTTAATATATTCTTTATTTTTTATACCAATTACTGAGCGATTATTGCTAATATAGTCATCAATGATATCTATAGCTTCTTTTGTTATTACTTCACCAGGACATAAAAGTGGTATTCCTGGAGGATATGGTATTATAGCTTCACAGGCAATATTTTTATCTGCCTCATTTATCTTTATATACTTACATTCTTTTTTAAAAACCTCATAAGGTTCCAATACTTTTTTAGGAATAAAAGAATAATATTTAGAATAATTATCTTGTCTTATATCCTTAAGCTGCAAATTTTCAAATGATTTTAAGAGTTTCTTAAAATCATCATCATCATTTATAGGTGATAGTAGTAAAACTACGCCTGACGCAAAACTCATTTCACATTGTATTCTTTGCTCCCTTAAATACTCTAAAAGTTTATGACCACTGTATTCTTTTGACACCGTTACAATATATCGTGACTTATCAATGTCATAATCCTCTGCCAAATCCTCTTTGGATATTATATGAACTTTATTTAATGAATTAATTATACTTCTATACTTTTCTGCCTTATTTATAAGTCTTTCATATTCATCATAACCATATTCATCTAAATAATATCTTGCATAATCCAGCGATGACATAATAAGATATGATGGCGACGTAGTCATAAAAGTATTTAGATAAAATTCTACAGCATTATCATCTGTATTAGATAAAAGATATGATCCTTGAGTTAATGCTGGCAATGTCTTATGTGCACTTAAAACCACATAATCAGGAATTCCATAAATAGCTTTAGGTAACTTGTTATTGGCAATAAAATGAGCACCATGAGCGCTATCCACCACTATTTTTAATCCTCTTTTCTTTAAATCTAACAAAACTTCTTCAATATCATAAGTTATGCCAAAATAACTTGGATAAGTTAAAATAATTCCCTTTAAGTTTTCACACTGTTCTATGGCATCATAAATATTCTTTTTATCTGGTGGTAAAAATATTCCTAACTTTTCATCTATTAGTGGTTCAATATATTTAACTTTTAGTTTTCTTAAAATAAGTCCATTATAGATAGACTTATGGCAATTTCTTTCAACTAATACCTCATCACCTTCATTAAAGGCTGCAAAAATTGAACAAAGATTACCTCCAGTACTTCCATTAACCATAAAATATGCCTTTTTCACACCATATGTCTTTGCTAATAATTGCTGTGCTTCTAATATTATTCCTTCAGGTGCATGAAGGTTATCTAAAGGATCCACTTCTGTTATATCAAGATACCCCATGGTGTCTACAAATTCTTTTCCTATATTATCTTTTAAAAAGACCTTTCCACATTTATTTCCGGGCATTGAAAAAATCAAATTTTCTTCCTTTTTATATTTTAATACTTCATCTAAAAGAGGTGTTTTATTACTCATCTAAGTTCTCCATTCAATGTTTTTTCTATGATATTATAATATAGTTTCTTTCATTTGTTCACATTTTTTAGTAAGTTACTCACAAATATTACCTGAAAATAATTTAGCTATATATCTCTGCAGAGCTAAAGTCTACCTTAAAGTATCCTGGTTCTAACTCTCCTTTTACACCAGTATAAAGTTCATTACCAAAATAAATAGCAACTTTATCTACTCCTAAATTATAACCATAGGTATTAATTAGAGAATTTAACAATCCATCCTCAGTGCTACTACCTAAAGTTTCATCCAAAGTATAATCTGATGAAAACTCAACTTTTAAAACTCCATTTTCTACTTTAGCCGATGTTATTTCCACTTTATCACTAAGTGCTAAAAAATTATTATCATACTGCTCTGCTTTTTGTAGTTCTTTAGTAAGTGCTTTTATAACAGCCCTATCTTCAACAGCTATCTCCTTATCAATATAATATTGTTGCATATTAACACCATCAAAGAAAAAGAGTCTACATTTCATGGTTTTAATTTTAGATTTTTCACTGGAAGTATTGGTACTATCTACTCCATATGATATATACTCTATATGCTTTCCACCATTCAATCCATTATATTGGATAATATACTGAAAATCTCCCTGACTACTACTTCCCTTTATCTTATAACTTGGAGTCCCTTCTGGAATAAGTGTTTCAATATTTATAGCTTCATTAACCTTCATACTTTTTCGCTTATGAATCATTTCTTTTTCCTTTAATTCATCTTCACTATATTCAAGAGACCATATTTCCATATCAATACCATCAATAGCTGCCACAGCAACAATTCCTTCAGTTGTATCACCTAAAATAACAGTTTCGACATTATTTAAGCTACTGTACTCTTCATCTGTAATGTTATTAACAATCACTGCCACAGTATCATCAGTTATTTTATCTTGCCAAAAATAATCGGTTGCCAATTCTTTATTATTTTTAATTTCATTTTCTATATCATTAGAAATATCACTACTTATGTCACTAATAGTTCCTTCTGTGCTCTCCATCTGTTCTTCTGTATCTACTGAATTCTTTTCTATAAAACTATCTATTTTTTCACAACTTATAAAAAACAATAAGCACATAACCAATATAGACATTACTTTTCCTCTCTTACTCATAATCACTCCTCCTATTAAATTATTAACCTATATTATATTCTATGGAAAATACATTCTTATTAATACATATTTTACCACAGCATAATTGTTAACATAATCATGCCCCACCGTAAAACAGATAGTTTTCTAAATACAAAAAACACCAAAGGTTTTTATCTCTTTGGCATTTTTTATAAAAAAATATTCATATTATCTTGTTATTATTTCTACGCACTTATCTTTGAAGACTTTAGTGCTTACATTGATTAAATCTTCTTTATTTATTTTTTCTAAACCCTCAATTTCATCAAGATATAACTTATAATCACCAAACATAACATCATACATTGCTGTTGCATTAGATAATCTTATGCTTTGTTCTTCATTGAATAATCTCTTTAATTTCAAGCTTTTTACAAGGCTATTAATTTCTTTTTTAGATAATCTTTTTAATGTTTCTTCTAAATTCTCAAAAATACTCTCAATTGAATTTATTGCTTCTTGTACTTTTTCTTCTGCAGTACTGAAAGTAATTTTATATAATCCAATGCTGCTTTCATTGCTAATCCTAGTTAACACATCATAAACTAATCCCTTTTTAGTTCTTAAACTATCAAATAAAAGGGAATTAACACCTTCACCAATATACTGATTTAAAACTTTTAAAGCCTTTATTTCTTCATGACTTAAAGCACTAATATTATATGTAATTAAAACTTTTGCAGTATTAATACCATGTCTTTTATCTTTATAAGTCTTTCCTTCAGCCTTTTCACTTTCTTTTAAAGGTATTTTATATCCAATATTATTCCAACCACTAAAATATTTACTAACAAGATCAATTACCTCTTTAAAACTCTTTTGAGATATTATCACTATAGTTGTGTTTTTCGGGAAATAATATTTATTATAAAAATCTTTTACATCCTCAATGGTTATCTTTTCTAAAGATTCTTCTGTACCAATAATGGGATATTTTATTCTTCTCTCCTTATAACTATTAAGGAATAACCTATCTTCACAGAATTGTTCTACTTCTTCATCCCACTCTTTAAGTTCTTCCTTAATAACATCCATTTCTTCTTCAAAACCAGTATTTCCCAATGTAGTATTAATCAATAAATCTGCATATAATTCTATACCTTTTTCTAAATCCTCACTTAATAATGTTCCATAATATATTACATAAGGATAATTAGTCATGGCATTTTGAAAGCCAAAAATTTCACTAAATTCTTTATTTATTTCTGCTTCTGATCTATTGCTTGTACCCTTATATATCATGTGTTCTGTTACATGTGCAATCCCAAACTTCCCCTCTGTATCTCTTACTGCACCTGCATCTAGTGCAATAGATATAGATGACAACATGGAATCAGTACTTTTATACACAAGCTTTAAACCATTCTTTAATATATATTCTTGCATAATACCCCCTAAAAATTTAATTGATAAACTGCTACTGCTGTTTATTAAAAAAACGAAGCTATTGCTTCGTTTTTTTATTATTCTGCCTTAAGTGCTATAGCACATTCAATTCTCTTCTTTTGCATTTGACATCCAATATCGTAAGGATTGTTAATATCGTTATTGAACGCTATGTTGTTAGCTTGGCATCCACCTGAGCAATAGAATCTAGCCCAACAGTTTCTACATTTTGGCTTATTGTATATATGTGCTTTCTTAAAACTCATTCCTAAATCTGCATTATAACTATCATCATAAATGCTTCCTAATTTATATTCTTCCTTACCAACAAATTGGTGACATGGATAAACTTCACCTTGTGGCGTTATTGCAACATATTCAAATCCTGCTCCACAACCTGATATTCTCTTATAAACGCAAGGACCACCGTTTAAATCTACTTTAAAGTGGTAGAAGTTAAACTCTTTTCCTTCTGCTTTCTTTTGTACTAGTTCATCATATAATTTATCATAGCTTTCAAATATTTTAGGTAAGTCTTCTTTTCTTAAAGCTAACGGATGTCCATCTTCTAAAACAACTGGCTCGATAGATATTTCTCTAAATCCTTCATCTACCATCATCTTAACATCTTCGTAGAAATCAAGATTTTCTCTTGTAAATGTACCTCTTACAGTATGAGCTTTAGTCTTATCTCTCTTAGCTACCATTTTCTTTATATTTGGTAATATTTGATCATATGATCCTTTGCCATCAAATCTAATTCTTACCTTATCATTCACTTCTTTTCTACCATCTATGGAAAGGATTATGTTTTCTAACTCCTTATCCATATAGTCCATCATCTCATCAGTTAAAAGTGTAGCATTAGTGGTCATGGTAAATCTTATTCTCTTATTCCATTTTGCTTCATTTTCTCTAGCATACGCAATAATTTCTTTGATTGTATCCATCATCATTGTTGGTTCTCCACCAAACAAATCTATTTCAATATTTTTTCTAGGACCACTTCTTTTAACTACATAATCTATTGCTTTTTTTGCTGTTTCTAATGACATCTTACCTTTATGTCCATTATATTCTCCTTCATCGGCAAAGCAATACTTGCATCTTAAATTACAAGCATGGATTATATTTAAACATACTGCTTTTATATAATCTCTATCATCCATTGAAGAATGAGCTATATCTTCATACTGATCTTCTGTGTAAAGAATTCCTTCAGCAACTAATTCTTGTAGTTCTTCATAAGCTTCTTCAACTACATCAGCCCCATATTTAGCTCCAAAATCTGCTACTAACTCCTCTTTTGATCTTAATCTGTTGTCATCTACTAAATCATATACTAGCTCGTCTACTATATGAACTGCTCCAGTATTTACATCTAAAACAAAGCATTTTCCACCTTGTTTAAATTTATGAATTAATGACATTAATACATCCTCCTTATAACAATACAGCTATTATTAAATACTACACTATATATAAATTTTTCTTTAGTAATCTTAATAATTCAACTTTATTAACTTACGCTACAATTTATAGGTATTCTTTCTTTGATTTCTTAAAAGTATAGGCAGTAACTAAGCATTATAGTTACTGCCACTTTTTAACTATACTTCACATTCTAAGTTAGCAACTGTGCAAGAAGTCTTGCAAGCTGATTGACATGAGTTTGCACATTCCTTACAGCCTGGTTTGCTTAAGCTATTCTTGATGTTAGTCTTGTTAATTGTCTTAATATGTTTCATGTACAAATCCTCCATTTTCTATTAATAACAACAGTTATTATAGCACATTTTCCCACTATAATAAAGAATTTACTTATAATATTGGATATTTTTTTTTAAAATAGCTAAGCTAACAAGCTTAACTATTTTTTAAAGTGAACTTTCTTTTTTAATTTCATTTATCATTTCTTCTTCACTTAATGTTTTGTCATCATATGAATTGTATAAATCTTCTAATGAAACAGTATAATAAAGTCCTTTTTCTTTTTTATTTTTTTTATTTTTTTCACTTATTTTATTCTTTATCATAGTTCCAGCTGCAACTGAAGCTGCTATTGCTGAAAGTGCTCCTAAAAAAATCTTTTTTCCATTCTTTCCCGCCATAATTTCACCTCTCTATTATAAAAATTATAATAATCTATGTTAATTTAATTAATTTATTTTTTCATTAATTAAATTAATAATTTCTATATTTTTATCATCTTTAGGAATATTATAATCCCAAGCTTCATTTTTGTCATCCTCAAAAAAATACTGTGCTCTAATTATAATTTCTGGTTTATATTCAAAATGTAAAATATCAAAATGAGACCATTTACCCCCCCATACAAATCCATACTTTTCAAAAGATTCTACTATTACTTTTGGATAAATAGCTATTCTACTATCACCCTTTTCTCTTGGTACCCACTTCCAATAATCTGCATCATTTCTATTTAAATCTATGGCAATGCCATAGGAATGAGGACTTAACATTCCAGTATCTTGAATAACTCTGTAATTATACGTACCACTGATTGGCATTACAAAATTATTAATTTTTGCATCATCACAAGATGCAATCCAAACTTCATCCAAAGCTTTTTTTAAATTTTCAGCAGCATTATTACATTTATTAAAAATTATATTACCATATTTGGTATTAATAGTAGTTAAATTTTTTTCAATTTCACTTTTACTACTACCGTAAACATTATTTAATAATTTATAGTTTCTTAGTCTTCCTGGATCCTTGTTTAATTCCATCACCTTTCTAATAGGCTGTAGCGGATAGCTTTCAAAAAATAAATCTTGTAAATCTGGATTAATAAATTTCTCATTTACTGATTTATCTTTTAAATCATCATATATTATTCTAGTATTATTCTTTGTGATTATAAAAATTTCACCTTTTTCATTTTTTTCAATTGATGATATATAGTCACTATATCCCTTTATTAGTGAAAATAAATTTTTCTTTAACTCATCATTATCTTCTGTTTCTTTCATTGCAAAAACATAGTATTTATTAGTACAGAAAATAATTCCTAAAAAAATAAATAAACAGCAAAATATTTTTTTCATATTTACATCACCGTATCCTAAAAAATTATAACTATTAAATATATTTCCCTTAAAATTGTATTTTATAACCATATATAAATAAAAAAACTATTGCATTTCTGCAATAGCTTTTTTATTTTTTTAAGAAAATGGCTGATACACACTTTCATTTAAATATATGCTATCAACTAAATTTCCAGATGAATCATACTTATCTAAATAAGTATAGCAATCAAGACTACTTATTGCCTCTACTCTAGGTTCATAAGTATATCCATTAGTAGCATTTGAATTTGACCATATTTCCACAGTTAGAGATCCTGATGTTGATGAAGTAGTTATTATTAATGGATAGTCATAAGTATTAACAAATCTTAAGTCAATTAAATCATCTGCTAATGTTGCATCTAATCCTATTCCTACATAACCTACGGTCATCATATGATTTTGTCTTTCTGTTGGAAGTATCCCTGCTCTAAGTTCTGCATTATATAAAGTAGTAGCTATTTGGCATACTCCGCCTCCCATTCCTGGAACTACTTTTCCACCTACATAAGTGTTTGAACTTACAAAACCTCTCTCTGCTGTAGTTGGTCCTATTCCATCAGTACAAGAGAATTCCTCACCTGGCATTAATAATGTATTATTAAAATATGATGCCCCTGTTTGAATATTATGTCCACTATTTCCAGGTGAAAAATACGTTGTAAAGCTTGAAATTCTAGTATCAATTGTTCTTAATTCATTAGCAGTTATATCTGCTTCACTTTCAACTAATGCTCCATTAGCAACTACATCAGCCCCACCGTTTTTGCCAGTGATTTGAGAAGTTATTGAATCAACTAAAGCTTTCTCGTCTAATACATATCCGTTTTGTCCTTCAACTATATTTACTACTCCACCTGAAATTGATGCACTTGCATTTACTGGATCAACTTTTACATCTTCAGATATCTGTGCAACAAATTCCTTAATCTTTTCTTCATTAACTGTAGTTGTCATGTTATAAGTTTTTTTCTTAGGTTCATTAATTAAATTTAATTTTCCCTTGAAACTCTTGTTTTTTCCATATGACATTATTTTATCTTCAAGTTCATCTTTATTAGTTGTAACATCTAATCCAGCATAACTTGAAGAATACTCTTTATCATTTACAGTTACCTTAACAGTTTTACTAGCAATCTCAGCATCTTTTTCTGCTAACACCTTTGATAAATCCACTTCATTTAATTCACCTACTGGTTCAGAATAAATATATACTTCTGGATATACCTTATACTCATAACTATCAACAAGTTTTTTATTACTTGTCCACCAATATAATACTCCACCTATAATAGCTATAAGAACTATAATTCCTGCTATTAATCCAATCTTAAATTTTTTATTCTTTAAATCTACATCCTTATAAATATCTTTTTCAGAGATTTTATTGATAGTATCTTCAAATTCAGCTATTTCTTCATGAGCTTCATTTTCTATTGGTTCTTCAGAAGTTGTTTCATGTACTTCATCTACTTTTTTATCATCATTGCTCATATTAATCCCTCCCCTATTTAAACAACTTTTCCCCTAAACCATTATACACTATTTATACCTTTTATTATCACTTTTTCATTCGCAAAATTCCCTCATTTTTTTTACTATTTTTTCTTTATACTGTTATTTATTTTAGTGTATACTATAAATACTATTATTATATTAAGGAGATACTAATGAATAACTCATTTAATGAATTAAATATAAACAATTCAATTGTTGTTGGACTTGAAAAACAAAATATAACAATACCTACAGGTATTCAAGAAACTGCTATTCCCTTTGCTTTAGAAAATAAAGATATTATTGCAGAAGCACATACTGGAACTGGAAAAACTCTTGCATTCCTTATTCCTATATTTGAAAAGATCAACGTAGAAAAACGTGAAATGCAAGCTATTATTCTAGCACCTACTCATGAGTTAGTAGTCCAAATTGAATCACAAATAAAACTTCTATCTACTAATTCTGGCATAAATGTTACATCTTTATCAATAATGGGAGAGTCTAACATTGAAAAGCAAATAAAGAAACTAAAAGAAGTTAAACCACACATAATTGTTGGTTCACCTGGAAGAATTCTTGACTTAATCAAAAAGAAAAAGATTACTGCCCATACTATTAAAACTATAGTACTAGATGAAGCAGATAATTTATTATCTAAAAATAAGCCTGTAATAATAAAAGATATTATAAAATCAACTATGAAGGATCGTCAGCTAATGTTCTTCTCTGCAAGTATTAATAAAGAAACTTTAAACCTTGCTAAAACATTAGTAAAAGATGTTGAAATTATCAAAATTGAAAATAAATCTGAAATAAACCCTAAAATTGAACATATCTGCATCTTAGGAAGTCTTAGAGATAGGTTTGAAAATTTAAGAAAACTACTTGCTGCTGAGCAACCTCAAAGAGCTATAGTATTTGTTAATAACAATACTGACCTTAGACAGATTAACGAAAAATTACAATACCACAAGGTTAAATCTACAGCTATTTATGGAAATGCCTCTAAAGAAGAACGACAAAGAGCTTTAGATGCTTTTAGAAGAGGTAAATGTAATGTTCTTGTTTCTTCTGACTTATCTGCCAGAGGGCTAGATATTCCTGAAGTAAGCCATATAATCAGCTTAGATTTCCCTGTAAATCCTGATGAATACTTACATAGAGCTGGAAGAACAGCTAGAGGAAATAATTCTGGAGTTTCTGTATGTTTAATAACTAATAAGGATATTGAAATACTTCAATCTTATGAAAAAGCCTTTGACATTGAGTTTACCGTAAAAAAATTATACGGTGGAAAACTTATGGACATGGAACAATAAATAATTATGAATTATAAATTATGAATTATGAATTAAGGATGAAACTCGAAGAGTTTCTGAGAAATATATATTTTCTAAACTCCCATAGGGGAGTTTATTCCTTCATTCATCACTCATCATTCATAATTCATCATTAACTAAGTTCATCATTATCTAAGTTCATAATTATCTAAGGTTCATCATTATCTAAGTTTTTCATTTATAAGTTTTTATTTAATATTTATAAAAAATGCTTCCACCAATAAACTCTCTTAAAATAGAATTTTCTGGCACCAGCCCTTTATCTATTTCATCAAAAAATCCTAAGAATGCTTTAAGTCTTTTTACTTCATCATAAACACTGCTATCTGCAACTACTTTATCTAATTCCTCTAAGGCTTTTTTCTTTAATACACATAATTCATATACTAAAGTGGAATTAAACATAACATCTGCTTCTTCTTGGTAAACAAATATATTTTTTTCTTCACCTTTCTTTATACTTGGCCACATAAGCAATGTTTCCTCTGCATTTTTTCCTCTTGATAAACTATCTCTAACAATTCTTCTCACTCTTCGTACATCTGAAGTGGAAATTCTATTATGATTGTCCAAATTTAACTGTGTTAATGCTGATATATAAATTTTAAAAATATTATTTTCATCTAAGGAAGATGTAAGAATTGGATTAAGTCCATGAATTCCTTCAATTATTAAAATTCCATTCTTAGGCATTTTCACCTTACTACCTGATTTCTCCCTATATCCTGTTAAAAAATTAAATATAGGTATTTCTACTTCCTTACCTTCAAATAATTCCTTCATTTGATCTTTGAAAAACTTTACATCTATAGATTTTATTGACTCAAAATCATATTCTCCATTTTCATCTCTTGGAGTATCTTCCCTATTAACAAAGTAATTATCAAGAGATATTGGTATGGGATTTAGTCCATTAACCTTTAACTGGATAGCTAATCTATTGGCAAAGGTTGTCTTTCCTGAGGAGCTTGGTCCTGCCACAAAAACAGCTTTTATCTCTTTTTTCTCATTAATCATATCTGATATTTGAGCAATTTTCTTTTCATGAAGAGCTTCACTTATCATAATCAAATCTATTAATTCTCCATTTGATATTTTTTCATTTAAAGAACCAACTTCACCTATACCTAAAATATTTAACCACTTTTCTGTTTCCCTAAATATGTTAGTAAGCTTTCTTTGTTCCACAAATTTATTTACTACCATTAAATTTTCATCTGTTGGATATCCTAAAATAAATCCTCCATTATAAAATTTAACATCAAAATTTTTAATTACTCCTGTTGATTCCCACATTGGCCCATAAAAATAATCGTATCTTCCATCTAATTCATATAAAGTTACTACTTTAAATCCTGTTTGCTGCAATAGCTTTACTTTATCTGTCATACCGTAGTTTTGGAAAATTTTTATTGCCTCTTCTCCCTTTACCTTAATTCTCTTTATAGGATAATTTTTATCAATTAATTTTTGCATTGCTTGCTTAATATTATTTACTTCTTGTTCTGTCAAAGGCTCTTTCTTATGAATTTCTCCAAATACCCATTTTCCTATGCTATGTTCCATGGTTACTATTGCATCTTTGTATAAATCTAAAACTGCTTTTATAAATATGAATTGTAGTGTTCTAGAATTATTTCGTATGTTGTCCATAATTCTTCCTCCTAAATTGTTTGCCTCTTATTTCCATTATATACATAAAAAGATTTTATTCTATCATTTTATATTATTTTGTCCTAAAATCTTTTTCCTTATAAAAGATATACTTTGAATAAAAGAGTAATATTTACAAATACTTATTTTGAGGTGGTTTTAGCATATGTTTATAGTATTAATAAGAACCATTATTCTCTACTCATTGGTAATACTTGTGATGAGATTAATGGGCAAACGTCAAATAGGAGAATTACAACCTTATGAATTTGTAATAACAATAATGATTTCAGATTTAGCAGCACTTCCAATGCAAGATACTCGTCTTCCTTTAATTTTAGGTATAATACCTATAATTACCTTGCTGTTTATTAAGACAATTTTAACTCAACTACAACTTAAAAGCCAAACAGCAAGGAAAATATTAGAGGGTGAACCAGTAATTTTAGTTCATAAAGGCAAGATAAATATGAAAGCTCTTTCAAAACAACAAATTAATTTAGATGAACTTATGGAAGAGCTTAGACTAGCTGGTTACTTTGATTTAAGTGAAATTGAGTATGCAATTTTGGAAAATAACGGACAATTGTCATTTTTGACTAACTCTAGCTCTACTTCAAGCTCTAGTTCTCCAAGTCCTATAGTTAAATGTTCTTGCAATACTCAGCCTGCTCAAAATAATGCTACAAATAGCTCTGGCGGAGGAAATGGTTCCTCTTCAGATAGTCAAAAGCAACAATCATCTTATAAAAATAATCAAAGTTCCAACAGTTCTCCACCAATATTACCTATTATATACGTTCTTGATGGGCATATTAATAATAATGCCTTAACTACTAGTGGAGAAAATAGAGAGTGGATACAAAAGAAATTAGATCAACATAAGGCAGGAAAAATTGAAGATATCATTTTAGCTATGACTGATACCCAAGGAAAGTTCTTTTTTCAAAGATATGATGAATATATTAAGGAGGATCAATGAAAAATTCATTAATTTCAATTTTTATTTTTTTGGTTTTAATATCTTTTTTATTTTATTCAGATATGAAATTTAAAAATTTATGTACAGAAACAATCAACGATTGCGAATTTTTAGAATATGGATTATCCAGTGAAAATAAAGAAGAAAGCTTCCAAGCAGCTATGATTATCTTTAGCCGTCTTGATGAACAAAATATTATTCCTTCAATTTATATTAATCATCTTGATTATGATGTGTTATTAAATGAAGCTTTAAAGCTTACCGTATATATTGAAGAAGATGATATGTCTGAAGCTTCTGCTTCTCTGCATCTATTAAAATTTGCAGCACAGCATATAAAAGACCTTCAAGTACCTGATTTAAAAAATATATTCTGATGTTTTATTGTAACTTGTAAAAATGACTCTACTCTTTCTTTTAAGAATATTTCTCGTACTGTTATCATTTATTAATAGCATAAAGTAGTATATTTTTTAAAACTTTTAAATATACTACTTCATGCTATTTTTATTTTATCACTACATATTTTATACATTTAAATTAAATTTTTATTCATTTTTAAGCTAAATATAAAGTTTTTATGCATTTTTAAAAATAATTGTTGCATATTTATTCATCTCGGAATATAATCATATATAAAGATATTTGGAAATTATTTTTAAAAACACCATGTTTTAGTTGAAATATAAGGGGGCTATATTTATGAAAAAATACAATAAAGTTGTACTAGCTTATTCTGGAGGATTAGATACATCTATAATTATCTCTTGGCTAAAAGAAACTTATGGCTGTGAAGTTATTGCTGTTGTTGGAAATGTGGGGCAAAAAGATGAACTTGAAGGCTTAAAAGAAAAAGCTTTAGCTTCTGGGGCATCTAAAATTTATATTGAAGATTTAACTAAAGAATTTGTGGAAGACTATATATTCCCAACTATTCAAGCTGGTGCTATTTATGAAGGGAAATATCTTCTAGGAACTTCTTTTGCGAGACCTATCATTGGTAAAAAATTAGTAGAAATTGCTCTTAAGGAAGGTGCTGATGCTATTTGCCATGGCTGTACTGGTAAAGGTAATGACCAAGTACGTTTTGAACTTGCTGTGAAACATTTTGCTCCTGATATGGACATCATTGCTCCATGGAGAATTTGGGATATAAAATCTAGAGAAGAAGAAATTAAATACGCCGAAGACCATAATATTCCGCTAAAAATTACTTATGAAACAAACTATAGTAAGGATAAAAACCTTTGGCACTTAAGCCATGAAGGCCTTGATCTTGAATATCCTGAAAATGAGCCAAAATATCATAAGATTCTTGAGCTTTCTAACACTTTAGAAAATGCACCTGATGAAGCTACTTATATAAGCTTAACTTTTGAAAAAGGTATTGCTGTTGCTTTAAATGGTGAAAAACTTTCTGGTGTTAAATTAATAGAAAAACTAAATGACATTGGTGGAAAGAATGCTATTGGAATAATTGATATGGTGGAAAACAGACTTGTAGGAATGAAATCTCGTGGTGTATATGAAACTCCTGGTGGAACTATTCTTTACAAAGCTCATAAAGATCTAGAAGAATTATGTTTAGATAAAGAAACTGCCCACTATAAAGAAATCATTGCCTTAAAATTTGCTGATTTAGTATATAATGGCCAATGGTTCTCTCCTCTTAGAGAATCTTTATCTGCTTTTGTTAGCAAAACACAAGAAACTGTCACTGGTGAAGTTAAATTAAAATTATATAAAGGTAATATAGTAAATGCTGGTATGACTTCTCCTTATTCCTTATATAGCGAAGAATATGCTACTTTCGGTGAAGATGGTGTCTATAATCAAAAAGATGCTGAAGGATTTATCAATCTTTTTGGTCTTCCTACAGTAGTAAATTCAAAAATGCATTCATCAATTAATAAACAGGATCAATAACCATGAAGCTTTGGGGTGGAAGATTTAAATCTGGCGTTAATGAATTAGTCAATACCTTTAACGCCTCAATATCAATTGATTCTCGTATGTATAAGGAAGATATTTTAGGAAGCCTTGCCCATGTAAAGATGCTTGGCAAACAAGGAATAATACCAGCAAAGGACAGTGAAAAAATAGTGAATGGATTAAATGAAATACTAAAAAGAATGGAAAACGGAGTTATCCATATAGATAACTCTTCTGAAGATATTCATAGTTTTATTGAAAGTACTTTGACATATTATATTGGTGATGAAGGTAAAAAACTTCATACTGGCAGAAGTCGTAATGATCAGGTAGCTTTAGATACTAAACTATATGTAAAAAAATATTTAATAGTGGTGGCCAATGAACTATTAAATTTACAAACTGTCATTTTAAATAAAGCAAAGGAAAATATAAATACCATTATGCCTGGCTACACTCATATGCAAAAAGCTCAACCAATTACCTTTGCTCATCATATAATGGCTTATGCTGAAATGCTTAAAAGAGACTACGGCAGACTTTTAGACTGCTATGAAAGAATGAATGAAATGCCTTTAGGCAGTGGTGCACTGGCAACTTCTACTTATCCCATCGATAGAAACTTTGTCAGTAATGAGCTTGGCTTTAATAAGCCTACAGTAAATAGTATTGATTCTGTTTCAGATAGAGATTACGCCATTGAAGCATTATCTGCCCTTTCACTTATAATGATGCATCTTTCTCGTTTTTCTGAAGAAGTGATCCTTTGGTGTACAGGTGAATTTAACTTTGTTGAATTAGATGATGCTTATAGTACTGGTAGTAGCATAATGCCTCAAAAGAAAAATCCTGATGTGGCAGAATTAGTTCGTGGCAAGACAGGCCGTGTTTATGGTGATTTAATGACACTTTTAACAGTTATGAAAGGGATTCCTTTAGCTTATAACAAAGATATGCAGGAAGATAAGGAAGCTTTATTTGATGGACTTGATACTGTACTAATATCAATCCAAACCTTTACTGGCATGCTTGATACCATGAAAATAAAAAAAGATGTAATGAAGAAAGCTGCTTCTGGCGGATTTACCAATGCCACAGATGTTGCTGATTACCTAGTAAAAAAAGGTGAAGCCTTTAGAAATGCTCATGAAATAGTTGGTAAAATCGTCTTATACTGCATAGATGAAAATAAGGCCATTGATGATTTAAGCCTTGATGAATTTAAATCATTTTCTCCTTTCTTTGAAGAAGATGTATATAAAGCCATAGACCTTATAACTTGTGTAGAAGAAAGAAGCGTTATGGGGGGACCTAGCTCTTCATCAGTGCAAAGTCAGATTTCCCTTTTAGAAAACTTTATAAGTGAAAAAATGGAGGTGCTAAAATGTCTAAAGTAGGAATTATTGGTGCCACAGGATATGTGGGCATAGAACTTTTAAGGCTACTTTTAAATCATCCTTTTGTTACTGTTGAAGCTATTTCATCTTCATCTTTTAAAGGTGAAGAAATAGCTTCCGTATATAAAATGCTCTTTCATAAAACTAATTTAATTTGTGAAGATCCTGAGGACGTTATTGAAAAATCTGATGTGATATTCACTGCTCTTCCTCATGGATTTAGCGAAAAATTTGCTTTAAAAGCCTTAGAGAAAAAAAAGAAAATCATCGATTTAGGTGCAGATTTTAGACTTGATTCTGAATCAAGCTACAAAGAATGGTATGGTAAAGATTTTTTAAATAGTGATATACATAAGCTTAGCGTTTATGGCTTACCTGAATTAAACCGAAAAAAAATAAAAGATTGTAGCATTATTGCTAACCCTGGCTGTTATCCAACAAGCATTGCCTTAGCTTTAATGCCTTTACTAAAAAATTCATTAATTAAAACAAACAATATAATTATTGACTCAAAATCTGGTGCTACAGGTGCTGGCCGTGGACTTTCTCTTAAAAGCCACTATGCCGAATTAAATGAAAACTTTGCGCCTTACAAAATAGGCTCTCATAGACACACTCCTGAAATTGAGCAAACACTTTCATCTATTGCTGGTGAATCAGTGGAAGTAACATTTACTCCTCACCTTCTACCAATAAATAGAGGTATTCTTTCAACAATTTATTGTGAACCAAAAGATAACCTATCACTTGAAGCAATACATCATATATATAGAGAATTTTATAAAGATGAAAACTTCCTTCAAGTCTTACCTTTAGACACTACAGCAGAAATTAAAAACGTCAAGTACTCTAATAATTGTCAAATCTCATTACATGAAAACTATAGAAAAGATAAATTAATAATTGTCAGCACCATAGATAATATGATTAAAGGTGCAGCAGGACAAGCTATACAAAACCTAAACTTAATTCTCGGACTAAATGAAAATTGCGGGTTAAATATGATAAGCCCAGCTTTTTAATAATTATGAATTAAGAATGATGAATGATGAATTTCGGATAATAATAAATTATTTTATAATTTATTATTTAAATTTTTTTTAGTTGTAGCTACGATATTAGATAATATCTTAACTAACTCTATACAATTTGAATCTAAAAAATCAAATTCTTTTTTATCTAAATAATTAGTTGCATAAAGCAATTCTATCCAATATAAAATTTCGTCAGCTTCTTTCAGAGCTATATTGATTTTACTTAAAAAATCTTTTTTACTTTGTGCTCTCTTAGCCTCCCTTACATTGGCTCCTATAGATGTTGCAGCTCTTAAAAATTGTTTAGATAAAACATATTCGCTTTTTGCAATCAAAGTTCTATATACTTCGATAGAATTAACAGAAAAATTAAAAGTTTTTTTTAATACCATATTAGACATATTTATCACCTACTAGTTAACTCTATCCAAATTCTACACTTTGTATTCATAACAATGCATTCATAATTCATCATTCATAATTCATCATTCATCATTAACTAAGGGGGTTATTCAAAATGAAAATTAATATAAATAATGGTGTTACTGCACCAAATGGGTTTAAGGCTGCTGGAGTTCATTGTGGCATAAAAAAAAGTTCCTTAAAAAAAGATTTAGCTATTATTTATTCGGACGTTCCAGCTACTGCATGTGGCGTTTATACAAAAAATAAAGTTAAAGGTGCTCCACTGCTTATCACCAAGGAGCATTTAAGCAATAAATGTGCGCAAGCCATCATAATTAATAGTGGTAACGCCAATACTTGCACAGGCAATGATGGTTTAGAAAAAGCAAAAAAAATGACTGTTCTTTGTGGGAAAGCATTAAATGTAAAAGCTGATGATGTTTTAGTTGCTTCTACTGGGGTAATAGGAGTTCCTTTAAACATTGATGCTATTAAAGATGGTATTCCTATAGCTGTGGCAAATCTTGATAGCCAAAGTGGTCACTCTGCTGCTGAAGCAATAATTACTACAGATACTTCTACAAAGGAAATATCTATTGAATTTGAAATTGATGGTGTTCCTGTGGTTATTGGAGCTATGGCAAAAGGCTCAGGGATGATACATCCTAATATGGCTACTATGCTTTCTTTTATAACAACAGATTTAAATATTGATGCAAAACTTTTAAAAGAAGCTTTAAAGTCTTCTGTTGATTTATCCTATAACAGAGTAAGTGTTGATGGCGATTCTAGCACCAATGATATGGTAGTAATATTAGCCAATGGATTAGCAGGCAATGCTACCATAACTGAGAAAGATGAAAAATACTCTATATTCCTTGAAGCATTAAATACACTTAATATACATTTAGCAAAAGAAATTGCTAAGGATGGTGAAGGCGCTACAAAATTAATTGAATGTAATGTATCTGGCTCTAAAGATGAAAAATCTGCTGAAATTCTTGCTAAAAGTGTAATTAACTCCAGCTTAGTAAAAGCTGCTATCTTTGGTAGTGATGCTAATTGGGGACGAGTTCTTTGTGCCTTAGGCTATGCTGATGCTGATTTTGATCCTAATTTAGTGAGCGTATATTTTGCCAGTGAATCAGATTCCATTCTTGTATGTGAAAATGGCTGCTCTATAGAATTTGATGAAACTAAAGCCAAAGAAATATTATTAA
Organism: Clostridium sp. CAG:221; assembly: GCA_000435835.1. Classification (GTDB taxonomy): domain Bacteria; phylum Bacillota; class Clostridia; order Clostridiales; family Clostridiaceae; genus Clostridium. The sequence goes on along the minus strand of FR883427.1, from coordinate 32,532 downwards.
AGGATACCGTTAAAATAAATATTAATTTACATTCTGGCAATGCCTCTGCTACTGCCTGGGGCTGCGATTTAACTTATGATTATGTAAAAATAAACGGTGAGTATAGAAGTTAGGAAGTGAGTTAAATTGAATCATAGCGAACATGCAAATATATTAATTCAAGCACTGCCATATATACAAGCCTATTACGGTAAGACTATGGTTATAAAATATGGTGGCAACGCCATGATTAATGATGAATTAACTAAAACAGTCATCAACGATATAGTCTTAATGAAATGTATAGGAATAAATCCTATCATTGTTCATGGTGGTGGTCCTGATATAAGTGGAACTTTAAAGAAAATGAATCATGAAATTAAATTTATTAATGGTCTAAGATATACTGACAAAGATACCATGGATGTTGCTCAAATGGTTCTTGCTGGAAAAGTCAATAAAGACCTTGTAAAGCTTCTTGGCCGTTGCGGTGGAAAAGCATTAGGCTTCTCAGGTATTGATGGTGACCTTATTACTTGTAAAAAGTTAAATTCTGATGTTGATTTAGGCTATGTTGGTGAAATAACTAATGTGAATACTGAACCTTTAAAGTTAGCCATTGAAGCAGGCTACATTCCTGTGGTAGCTTCCATAGGTACTGATAAAGATCATCAAGATAGCTATAACATCAATGCTGACACTTGTGCTGCTAAAGTTGCTGCTGCTCTTAAGGCAGAAAAACTTCTTTTACTTACTGATGTACCTGGTGTGCTAATGAATCCTAAAGATAATTCTTCCTTGATATCAACTTTAAGACTTCATGAAATTCCAAAGCTTACTTTAGATAAAGTAATACAAGGTGGAATGCTACCTAAGATAAGTTGTTGCGTTGAAGCTGTACGCCTTGGTGTAAAAAAATCAGTAATTATAGATGGAAGAATTCCTCATGCTATACTACTTGAACTGCTATCCGAAAAAGGAATCGGAACAGAAATTTATTAAATGATGAGTGATGGATGATGAATGATGAATTGTGGAATAAATTCCTCAACGGAATTTAGTAAAAATATAATTTTCAGAAATTCTGTAAGAATTTCATCATTAATTCGTCATTCTTAATTCATAATTCATCATTAACTAAGGGGGTTTTTACATGGATTTATTTGAAAAAGCTAATGAATGTTTAATGCATACTTATGCTCCTCTCCCTATAGTAATTACTCATGGGGAAGGTTCTTGCTTATTTGATGAAAACAATAAAAAATATATAGATTTTACCAGTGGAATTGGAGTTAACTCTGTTGGTTATAACAATAAAAAATTAAATAAAGCTATTTTAAATCAACTTAATTCTTTTACCCATCTTTCAAATATTCTCTTAAGCACACCTACTGTTGAATTAGCTGACAAATTAACTACAGTATCCAAAATGAGCAAAGTATTTTTTGCTAACTCAGGTGCTGAAGCAAATGAAGGTGCTTTAAAATTAGCTAAGAAATATAGCTTCATGAAATATGGTGAAAAGCGAAATAAAATTCTTTCTTTAAAAGATTCTTTTCATGGTAGGACATTAGCTACACTTACTGCTACAGGACAAGATAAGTTTCATAAATATTTTGCTCCTTTTCCTGAAGGCTATGATTATGTAATTCCTAATTCACTGGAAGATTTTAAAGAAAAATTAACTGATGATGTCTGTGCTGTTATCATGGAGGCAATTCAAGGTGAAGGTGGCGTTAATTTATTAGATAGTGATTTTGTTAAAGACGTATGTAAAATATGCAAAGAAAAAGATGTTTTAGTTATCTTTGATGAAGTTCAATGTGGACTAGGCAGAACAGGTTATCTTTTTGGCTTTCAAGAATTTGGTGTAGAAGCTGATATTATTACTCTTGCTAAAGGCTTAGGTGGAGGTCTTCCTATTGGTGCAATTCTTTGTAATGAAAAATTAGCTGATACTTTTGTACCTGGAGATCATGGATCAACTTTTGGTGGTAATCCAGTGGTATGTGCTGGCGCAATGGCTGTCTTAGATCAAATTTGCAATGAGGACTTATTATCATCTGTCCAAGCTAAAGGAGAACTTATAAGAGAAACATTATTAAAGTCCAATCTTCCTTTAGTTAAAAATATCCGTGGCTTAGGATTGATGATTGGAATTGAAGTTTCCTGCCCTCCAGCTGAAATTCAAAAAAAAGCTCTTGAAAATGGACTTCTAGTACTAACAGCTGGTAAAAACGTAGTGAGACTTCTACCACCGCTTACCATTTCAGAAAGTGAACTTAAAGAAGGAATTAATATTTTAGTGCAAGCACTAAAATAAATTAAGAATTATGAATGATGAATTATGAATTAAGGATGAAACTCAAAGAGTTTCTATAAATTAATTCTTTTTAAACTCCTTCTTGGAGTTTATTCCACAATTCATCACTCATCATTCATCATTAACTTAAGGGGGGTTTTTTTTATGAAAAAGGATTTATTACGTATGGATAATTTATCAAAAGAAGAAATATTAGATATTTTAAATCTTGCGGATCAATTAAAATATGAAAACAAACATGGTATTGAACATCATTTGCTTAAGGGTAAGTCGTTAGGGATGATATTTGAAAAAGCATCTACTCGTACAAGAGTATCTTTTGAAGTTGGTATGTATGAACTTGGAGGCCATCCTCTATTTTTAAGTTCAAAGGATTTACAAATTGGTCGTGGAGAACCTATCCAAGATACAGCAAGGGTATTATCAAGATATTTAGATGGTATTATGATTAGAACCTTTTCACAAAAAGGTGTAGAAACTCTAGCTGAAGTATCATCTATTCCAATTATAAACGGATTAACTGATGATGAGCATCCTTGTCAGGTATTAGCTGATTTAATGACCATTAGAGAAAAGAAATTAATTCTTGAAGGATTAAAAGTTGCCTATATTGGTGATGGAAATAATATGTGTAATTCTCTTTTAGTTGGATGTTTAACTTTAGGAATGCATATATCTATAGCTAATCCTGAAGGATATAAACCACCAGCTTACTATGTAAATAAAGGAAATGAACTTGCTATTAAAAACGGTGTCTCTTTCTTTATGACAAAATCTCCAGAAGAAGCTGTTAAAGATGCTGACGTTGTTATAACTGATGTATGGGCTAGTATGGGGCAAGAAAAAGAAGCTGCAGAGAGAATGAAAGCTTTTAAAGACTACCAGGTAAATAAAGAGCTTATGAGCTTAGCTAAAGAGGATGCCATAGTTCTTCACTGTCTTCCTGCTCATAGAGAAGAGGAAATAACTGAAGAAATATTAGAAGCTCATGCTGATACTATTTTTGAAGAAGCAGAAAATAGACTACATGCTCAAAAAGCAATCTTAGTAAAATTATTATCCTAATCTTTTATAACTGAAAATTTATTGTGAATAATTATGTATGAAATTCCTTTGGAACTTTCTAAAAAATAAGACTTATGATTTTATTTAAACTAAAATTATAAGTCTTATTTAATTCTAATTATCTTTTATTTTCTATTATGTTTAATATAATTTCCTTACATCTTCCACAGGCAGTACCTGCTCCTGTTGTTTCAGCAACTTTTTCAAAAGTATCTGCACCATTTTTAACTGCGCTCACCACTTCACTTACAGATACATTTTTACACTTACAAGCATTTTGTAATATTTTTTCTATTTCCTGAATTTCAGTATCATTATCTATTACTATATCAGATTTTTCTTTAAGTTCTTCAACTGTTCTTACTCCTTCTGCTTGAGCCTTTCTTACTTTTATATATTTTTCCATATCTAAACTCATATATAATATCTCCTTACATTTAAATTTAATATTTTTATTTTATTAGTATACCCAAATAAATTATTTTTAAATGTAAAGAAATCCTGAAATAATTTCTAACTTCCTGAACTTTCATACCTTTTTATTCCTATAAGCCATATTCTATATGCTATAAAAATTGATATAAAACTTACTACAAATGTAAGCACTACCCCTAATAAAAAGCTTCCTTTTCCTAATATATAAGCCGCTGGAAAATAACCTGTAAAAGCAAAAGGAATGATAAAATATAAATAATATTTCATAAAAGCTCCATCCCTTTAAAGTAGGTATTGAATTAAAAACTAGACCTATAAAGACTATTCCTACACCTTGTACTAATATAAAACCTATAAGCCCTAATAAAAAATCTGCTCTATATTCCATTAATCTTACCTAAAAATATCATAGAAGGAGTATAAATTGTTGAACTAAAAGGAAAAAAATTTACTATTTTTTGTGCCCATAATGGAAAAAAGGAAATTGGAATTAACATACCTGATAACAAATTTATTATTGCTCCCATTATTTGAGATAGCCCCCACATGTTAGTTATTTTAAAAGACAATAACCCAAAGATATAGCTAAAATAAAAATTAATAAAAACACCTAAGATAATACTTAAAAAATATATTAAAATTCTTCCTATACTTATAAACCCAAAAAATTTATAGAACATAATTACTGTTACTGTAAAAGCTAATACAAAAATAACTACAAAATTATAAAAAACTTTTCCTAGTCCTTGAAATAACATTCTTTTTTCATAGTTTATTGGTTTTATTAAATTTACTGCTATTTATCCATTTTTAACTTCCTCTGAAATACTATAACTTATATCTACATCTATTATTAATGCTGTTAAAAAAGATATAAAAACATAAATTATCATTTCATTTAATGTAAAACCATTTAATAGCTTGTCTGATGTGCTTGAATATATAGCTTTCCATAGATAATAAGTAACAGCTAGCATCAATCCATCCCCAAACATAAACATAATAACATTAGCTTTATATGAAATTAATTGTTGAAATGAATTTTTGGCAAAAGGTAAATAAGTTTTTAAATCTCCTAACCTATTCATTTTCACACCTCATTTTTATACATCTTCTTTACAATATCTTCAATACTGGTTTCTTTAATATTAAAATCTATAACCTTTGATTTTTTCATAACTTCACCAATTATATCTGCTGAAGATATATTATTTTTATTAAAGGTTATACTAACCTTACTTTCTTTCATATTTAGCTTAAAGTCATCATCTTTAAATCTTGCGAAATTAATTTTTTCTATATTACTTTTATCTTTTAACTGAATTTCAATGGTTGTTAAATATCCAAATTGTTCTTTAACACCTTCAAGCTCCCCATCATATATCTTTTTGCCACTATCAATTATGATTATTCTGTTACATAACTCCTCAATATCATTTAAGTCATGGGTTGTTAGTATAATTGTAGTTCCATACTTTTCATTAATATATTTTATAGCTTTCCTAACACTTTCCTTTACCACAACATCTAAACCAATAGTAGGTTCATCTAAATATATTATTTTAGGATTATGAATAAGTGCTGCTGCCAAATCAGCTCTCATCCTTTGAGCTAAAGACAATGTTCTTACTGGACTTAAAAAGAATTCATCTAAGCCTAATATCTCTTTAAAATAATTCATTCTCTCTTCATATTCTTCATCACTTACTCCATATATATCCTTTAATAGTGGAAACGTTTCCAAAACAGGCAAATCCCACCATAGCTGAGTCTTTTGCCCAAAGACAACACCAATATTTTTTGCATTCTTTTCACGATTTTCGTATGGTACAACTCCATCCACTATTATCCTGCCTGATGATGGTGTAAGGATTCCTGTCATCATTTTAATGGTTGTAGACTTTCCTGCACCATTTGCTCCAATATATCCAACAATTTCTCCATCATTTATTTCAAAACTAATATCATCTACTGCTTTTTTTATTGTATACTCAGTTGAAAAAAATGACCTTAAAGCTCCCTTAAAACCAGGATATTTTTTACTAATCTTAAATTCCTTACTTAAGTTCTCAACTTTAATCAAGTGGCTACCCCCTTTTCTTAATTCTATTTATTAGTTTATCACCACCCACCACTTTTTTCCAATATTTGTATAATAATAAGCTGAAAATTAGATAATCTTCTAATTTTCAGCTTATTATTAATTTTCTGTTGTTTCAGTTTCTATTATAGTTTCATCTGTATTATCTGATGTTTGTCCTTCTTCTGAAGTTGTTGTATCTTCAGTTGTATTTTCATCATTTACGGGCTCTTCTATTATTGTATCTCCTATTTGTGTATCATCCACTGGCTTAATCTCTTCTTCTAAATTTTGATTATCAGCTTCAGATTGTTCTTGTGTTGGCTCTTGATTTAATTCTAGAGGAATACTATCTGTGTTCTCTTCTTCATTACTATCACTACTTCTAAATAAGCTTATAAACTTGTCCCATAAATCTACGAACCAATTTTTAATCTTTTCAAAGAAACCTTCTTCTTTTAGCTTAATCCCAAGTTCTTTAAGGTTATTACTTAATTTATTGCTTGCTTCCTTTAAAGAATTTTTTAATTCTGAGTAATCTAAATCTAAGTCATTAACATCACTCATTAAGTTTACAATAGAATCTTTTGCATTAACACTAATATTCACATTATATTGATTTGTAATGTTTTCAACTATTTCCTTAATTTCTTCTTCTGTTTCTGGCTGTTCTTTAATTACTTCTGTTTTAACATCATTAATTAAGGTAGAAGCTTCTTCTGAACCTATTTCATCCCCAACTGCAACTGTTGTTTCAATTTCCTTTTGTGCTGTTTCCTTTTGCTTTAATGAAATTTCAAAGCCACCAACTTCTTCAACACCTGCAAGTATTCCTGATAAAGCTGAAGTTCCTGTAACTTTAAAAGGTGCAGAAACCTTAACATCTGCTGATGTTATTCCTGAAGTAATTAAAGCATTCATCAGCATACTTTCTGTTACTTCTGTTAAATTAGTAGCCGTTACATTAATTCCACTATTATCATCTAATAATTTTACATATGCACTTGAATAGCATCCACCTGCATAATTAGCTGGGTCATTTGGATCCAAACCTAATTGCTCTATTATCACTTCATCTGTTACATATATGGTGTTTGTCCCATCTGGAGCATTAAAATATTTTCTTAAAGCAGCTTCTTGAGCATCAGTTAAATCAGAACCTAAAGCTAAAATATCTCCTGGATTATAATCTGACTTTGCAAATACTGGAGTAGCTACCCCTATGCCCATAACAATAGCTAAGCTAAATGCTATATTCTTAAATTTATTTCTTAACATAATCAAAACTCCTGTCCTTCTAAAATTTTACTACCATATTACTACATCGACATAAAACTTTCCACTAGTCTTTACAAATTTAATAAATTTTTAATAAAACATTTATTTCATTATACTTGACCTAGAATCCATAAAAAAATATACTTTAATATGTACTATTTTTAAGGAGAACAATTATGATAAAATTCGTGTATTTTTTTATATATTTTTTAATATTCTTCATTTCTATAAATTTTATAAAAGGAATTTTTCCTATTAATTTATTGAATAATAATATAAATAACGAAAAGTTCTTACAAACTTTAGAAGAAACTTCAGTAGCTTCTTCTGAGGAAGCTATAAATAATTACTTAAATTCACTTAAACCTCCAGTTGAAGATACAACTGAAATTAACTCTTCTAACCCTAACTTAAGCTATGCTGAATATTTCAGCAATACTTTATTTGTTGGAGATTCAATTACTGAAGGCTTTGAAGAGTTTGGATTTATAGATAGCTATAATGTAATTTGTGGCAAAGGTGATACAGTTTTAAATGGTCTTGAATATATATCTACCATTAAAAATATGAATCCTAAAAATATTGTTTTATTTTATGGTTTAAATGATGTTATAGAGTTTTATAGCACCGATCCAGCAGGATGGAGTTTTCAAGTGTTTAAAGATAAATATTTAGAACTTGTTGAAAGTTTACAATCTGGACTACCTAATTCAAATATATACCTTATATCACCATTACCTATAACAGACACAAGTAGTTATCAAAGAAATTATAGGTTAACAAACGAAAATTTAAATATATTTAGAAATTTAGTTCAAGAGGTTGCATTAGAAACTAATACTACTTATATAGATTTATCTTCTTTGGCTTTGTCTAATGAAAATCTTCATACCAGTGATGGTATCCATTTTCAATATGATTTTTATCCAATGATGTTAGATTATCTAAAAAATTATATAAACTAAAAGAGGAAATTTTTATGAATTATAAAAAACCAATTAATTATAAAAAATACTATCAATTAGAATTTATCATATTATTTTTAATATTTATTGGACTTTATCCAATTTTATCATTAAAGAACATAGATATGGATTCACTAAAAAAAAATTTAGATAATATAGTAGACTTTAATTATTTAAAACCAGGTGATATTAATGATATAAAAAAACTTTATTACATAAATCAAAATTATATAGAAGACTTTATTTGCTATACGCCAAAAAGCAATGTAGATGCTGAGGAAATATTAATTTTAAAAGCCAAAAACTCAGAAACCTTACCTTTATTAAAAGATAAGGTTAATTCTAGATTAGAAAAACAAAGTGAAACTTTTAAAACTTATATTCCTGAAAATTACAGTATATTAAAAAATGCTGTCTTGAAAACACATGGTAATTATTTAGTTTTTATTGTCTCTAAAAATTCATCAGATATAAATAAACTAATAAATTCTAGTTTTAAATAATTTTATTGATTGGAGATAGTTACTATGGTTTTTAGCAGTTTAACATTTTTATTTGTATTTTTACCAATAGTTTTATTAATTTATTACATATCACCAAGGCCATTGAAAAATTTTGTTATACTACTTTTCAGTTTAATATTTTATGCTTGGGGAGAACCTAAATTTATTTTTCTTATTATTTTATCTATATTAATAAATTATATAGGTGCTTTACAAATAGTAAAAAATTCGTCAGATACTGAAAAAAGAAAATTTATATTTATAACATTACTTTTAATTGATATAAGTATTTTATTCTTTTTTAAATATTACGGATTTATAATAAGTTCTATAGGTTCACTTTTTGGAATTGATTTAGTTATAAGAGATATTCCTCTTCCTTTAGGTATATCTTTTTATACATTCCAACAGATTTCATACATAATTGATGTGTATACAAAAAAAACAAAAGTACAAAAAAACTTAATAAATTTTGCTGCATATATTACAATGTTTCCTCAACTAATTGCTGGGCCAATTGTAAAGTATAATGATATAGAAAGTCAACTTAAAAATAGAAATGAAAATTTAACTCAATTTTCATCAGGTGTACATAGATTCATTATTGGATTAGGTAAAAAAGTTTTATTAGCAAATTCAATAGGAGCAATTTGGAGTGAAATTAAAGTTATTCCACTTAATGAGATTTCAATATTAACTTCTTGGATAGGTATTATAGCCTTTGCATTACAAATATATTTTGATTTTAGTGGATATTCAGATATGGCCATTGGTTTAGCTAAAATGTTTGGTTTTGAATTTTTAGAGAACTTTAATTATCCTTACATATCTAAAAGTGTAACTGAGTTTTGGAGAAGATGGCATATTTCTGTTGGTACATGGTTTAGAGAATATCTTTATATTCCTCTTGGTGGTAATAAAAAAGGAAACTTAATACAAATACGAAATTTATTTGTTGTTTGGTTTACAACAGGCCTTTGGCATGGTGCAAGCTTTAACTTTATTGCTTGGGGAATATATTTTGGAGTTATTTTATTTATAGAAAAAATAATATTTAAAAATATTTTAAATAAATTACCTTCATTCTTATGTCATATATATACTTTAATACTGGTACTTATTGGTTGGGTAATTTTTGATATGAATACTCTATCATCGGCAATGGAATACATAAGTATTATGTTTGGATTATCTAATAATTTAGTTGTTGATAAACTTTCACTGTTTATTTTATCAAATAATATAGTTATTTTATTAATTGGTATAATATGCAGTACTACATTATTACCTAATGTATTTAAAAAATTAAGATGTTCTTTAAAAAAATCTAACATATTTATTATTATTTCAATGTATTTAATAATATTTATATTATCTATTTCCTATTTAGTAGGAGAAAGCTTTAATCCATTTTTATATTTTAGGTTTTAACAAATATTTTAAGGAGCCATGTTATGTATAATGCTGAACAATTACATAAAAAAAATTCATCTAATTTAAAAAAAGAAAAAAAAATATTATTTTATAACAAAATTATAGATAGATTTTTAATGGTATTTTTTATATTTGCAATATTTCTTATTATGATAATAAATATACTTGCAAAAGATAAATCTTTTTCTGAAATAGAAAACAGAACATTAACTACAATGCCTAAGTTTACAATAAGCTCTTTTATGAATGGAGATTTTAGTGAAGATTTTTCTAGCTATATAAATGATAATTTTGCTGGTAGAAATGGATTTTTATCTATAAAAACTTCCTTTGAAAAACTTTTAGGAAAAACTAAAATTAACTCTGTATATTTAGGTAAAAAAAATTATCTTATTCAATCATTTACTGAAGCCAGTGAGGAAGAGACATCTGCTAAAATAAATGCAATAAACTCTTTTTTTAATGAACACTCTAATTTAAATACAAACATAATGCTAGTACCTACTGCTACAAAAGTTTTAGAGGAATATCTTCCTCCATTTTCAGTAAATGATGATGAATTAGCTTTTATTGATAAAGTTTTTTCTGAGTTAAATGAAAGTATAATTAAAATAAACCCATATAATGCATTATATGAAAATAAAGATAATTATGTATATTATAAAACAGATCATCATTGGACTAGCAACGGCGCCTATATTGCTTATACTGAATTTTGCAAAGCATTAGGACTCACTGCCAAATCTAAAGATGAATTTGATATTGTAAATGTTACTGATAAATTTTATGGTAGCTTATCATCTAAAATAGGTGTTTTAGGAAATACTTCTGATAGCATAGAACTATACGTTCCTAAATATTCTCCTATGGTTGTAAATTATATTTCTGAACAATTTAAATCATCTACTTTATTCAAAAGTGAAGCATTAAATACTAAAGATAAATATGAAGTTTTTACAGGAGGAAATCACCCTTTAATAAATATTAAATCTACTGGTGATCCTAGTAAAAAGCTTCTTCTTATTAAAGATTCATATGCCAACTGCTTTTTACCATTTTTAACATCTCACTATGGTGAAATTTTTGTGGTGGATTTAAGATATTATTATGACAATATAAATACCTTAATAGAAAACAATTCAATTACTGATCTTTTATTTTTATTTAATGCAAATACCTTTAATTCAGATGATTCAATTTTAAACATACAGTAAATTTTCTTATATTTTAAAGGGGCTGTGTACTAATTATTTAGTACCACAGCCCCTTTCATTGTTCTACATTTCTTCCTTTATCTTTATTACTTCTTCAATTGATATTCCGGCACCTTTAGCTATAGTTTCTAAATCAACACCAAGAAGTAAAAAACTCTTTACATTTTTAATTTTTTCCTCCTTCTTACCTTCTTCTATTCCTTCTGCCCTTCCTTCAGCTCTACCTTCAGCTCTACCTTCAGCTCTTCCCTCTTCAGTAGCTTTTATAATGGCACTTGCTTTATTTAATAATGATTCTTTTCTCTTTTCATAAAGCATTCTCTCCCTAGAATTTGCACTTAATCTAATTAGTTCTTCTTTTGCTTCTCTTATTTCTTTTTTGCACATCTCTAGATTTGCAATAACATCACCTTCTGGATTGCTTATAAACTCAACCCAAGCCGTTAACATATCTGTTATTTCTTCTGAATTTTCCACTTTTTTAAGCTTTGGTATTTCAATGAAATGAATCTCCATTATATCTGTAAGCTGTTCATTTGTTTCAATTTCTTTTAGTCTATATGCATTATGATATCTATTATTTTTTAAATATTTAAAATCTAATATATTTATACAAACTGTTTTAGCTAACTTTTCATAGTTATCACCTTGAACAATTTGCTCTTCATATATCTTACTCCAATAATAAAGACTACGCTTTATCATGTTGTATTCATTTTTAACCTGTATTTCTACATTAATATACTCTCCACTATTTGTTATAGCTTTTATATCTAACCTGCTATATTTATCTTCTATATGCTCTTTTTCTATATCTGAATTTTTAATTTGTACTGATTTTATAGGATCAGTAGATTCCATAACTGCATTTAAAAAAGATATTAATATTTCAGGATGTTTTTCATTTCCAAATATTTTTTTAAACACAAAATCTATTTTAGGACTTAATAAAACTCTAGGCATATATTAACACTCCATTACGTAATTTATATAAGTTATTATATCATTTTTATTTTAATTCTTAACATTGTTTTTTCATTTATTCATAACAATATTTCTTAAAAACAAAATCAAGAGCATAAAAATAGGCTGCATGAAAAATCATTTCAAAACAACCCTTTTTCACATTATTTTTCTATGTAATTTATAACATGTTTTATTATCATATTAATGCTTCCATCACCATTTCTTTGAATTTCAAATTTACTGTTATCATGGTAAGTTTCTTCATTAATATATAAGTCAATATCTTTATCTATTTTTAATCTTACACGCTTTAATTTCTTTTCAACCCAAGCCTTATCAACAGATACTTCCTCTTCAATTCCTTGACCCTTGATAAAGGTAGAAAAATCTTGTTTTGCATTTGGCTCATTATGGAATAATTGAGTTGCTAAATCTTCTATATTAATAGATTCATCTTCTTTTAATCTACTTTTTACAGCTGTTCTTATTTTTTCAGCTTTTACTGCATCTTCTGTTACATTACTTCTTGTCCATGCTTCTGTAGCTTTTAAAAATGTCTTTGTCATATCTCTGTTATTAGCCACCACTGAACATCCTAAAAAATGGTTCATAAAATAATTAGCACCATATTCTTCATCGTCTTTAGATTTTCTTTGTTTATCTATAACATATAAATCAAACTTATTATCTTCTCTTATTGGCTTTATAAATGCAGCTTTTTGAATTCTTTGACCACTGCCTGGAAGCCCTGCCATTTGTGGAACTATTCCTATTCCTATTTTATCTTCAACAAAATCTACTTGATGAGTATAGTTTTTAACATAATCCATTTTAAGTATACCTATCATTGGTCCTTGATCTGTTATTAAAGAAACAACAATTAAATCACATGATGGAATATTAGTATTACCATTCATTATGGCAAATAATTGTCTTGCTAGTTCCTTAGAAAGATTCACTATATCATGGTCTACACCATTTAAATAATCCTGTACAATTTCTTTAACTATATTTCTTTCTTCCTTAAAGACAGCTGTTTTTAATTCTTCATCTTTAAAACACTTTTCAATATGTCTATATAAAAACTTATATATATCTTCTGTAAGCTCTAAAGTAAATTCATTTAAAATTGGATCAGGACTATTACTATCTAATATATGTATTACTGCTTCTTGAATATTTATGTCATTAACGTATTCCAAAGAAAACACCCCTTAATGCTAAAAATTAATAATTAAAAATGAAAAATTAAGTTGCTCAAATATACTATTCTTGTATTAACATTTTCATTGTATTTAATCTTAAGATTTGTAAGCATAATAATTAAATTCATTTTTAATTTTCAATTAATTATAAATAAATATTAAGGTGTTTACAACTTTATTATTTGAAATCATAGAATATTAAATATTCTGCTAATTAAATTTCTTGTTTTTTTTGTTATAATAGAGGTTATAATTATAATACAAAAAATTATTATTTAAGGAGCATATTATGACTGAAAAATTACTTATTATAGATGGCAGCAGTTTGCTAAGCACTAGCTTTTATGCCACTGCTACTGCTTACTTAATGGCTAAGACTGACGAAGATAAAGAAAAAGCTCTAACAAGACTGATGAAAACTTCTGACGGAAGATATACTAACGGTGTATTTCCTTTCATGAGAACGCTTTTATCTTTAATTAAGAAAAATGAACCTACTCACTTAGCAGTGGTATGGGACGTTTCAAGACAAACCTTCAGACAAGAAATTGCTGGTGGTACATATAAAGGTACAAGAAAAGCAACTCCTCATCCATTAAAAGAACAATTTATAGCTACTCAAAACTTATTACAAGGAATTATTCCTCAGTTTTTAAGTGGAAAAGATGATGAAATTATTTATGAAGCTGATGACTTTGCTGGATCACTGGCAAAAAGATTCCAAAAAGAAATACCTGTATTTTTACATACAAAAGATGAAGACTATTTGCGTGCGACATGTTGCTAATTGAAAAGATTAGCTTATAGATTTATTCTATAAAACTATTTAACCGAAAGGTGGAATGATGGTGTAACGCCCTGAAACGCCTTCCCTGAAGCTCCGAATTGCAACCATATTTGCAAGAATATAATTGTAATAAGCTCGGTAAAGTAGGCTGAGAGACACCCTAACACTATATCTAAGATATGGTAGAGGAAATGCGAACTGGAGGCAGTCGAGTGTTGATAGGTCTGGGGTCGAATATCTATGGTGAGAATGAGCATCAGCTCTGACGAATCTTTGAATGTACGGGTCTAAAAGTCTATATCTCTAATGTGGGATAACACTCCTGAGAGTGGTTTGTGGGGTTAGTAAGCTTGTCGGTAATGAAAGCCCTAATGTTGTTACAGGCAACATTCTAGCAAACAGGTCTATAGAAGACACCTAAGGATATTCTATGATAGGTTAAATGGAACATGGTAAGGACTATAACATGGAGGGCTTGCACCCAACGAAGTGGTCAGAGTGGGAAAACTGTAGCTATTAGTGAGAAATCTCTGTTTAATTAGTCTGAAAGTAGGGGCACAGTACCAATGAAGCTATGATAATAAGTAGTGGAGGAATAGCCCTAAGTCAATCTATATTTTCTTTAAAACACTCTAAATTCTTTTATTAGTTAAGCTTAGAACGATGAGTATTCGAGTAAGACAAATATATATAATCACCATTAAAGGAGGTTATAGACTTATGGCGAAAAGTTTAGCAAATAGAAAGAAACAAACATTAATAAACAATGAATATTACAACATGCAACAAAAATTTGACACACTATATAAATATAGTAACGAAGGTAGAAACTTCTACAAGTTATTTGATATGATAGTGGATAAAAATAATATTAAATTAGCCTATAGGAATATACAAAACAACAAAGGTGCAAATACACCTGGAGTTGATGGCTTAACCATAGACTATCTAAATACAATAGACATTATAGAAATGGTAAAAAGAAAACTATTAGATTATAATCCAAAAGCTGTTAAAAGAATTATGATAGATAATGAAGGGAAAAGAAAAAGACCGTTTGGCATCCCAACCATTGAAGATAGATTAATTCAACAATGTATACTACAAATATTCGAACCAATATGCGAAGCAAAATTTTACAATCACAGTTATGGATTTAGACCTAATAGGAATACACATCATGCCATAGCAAGATTTCATACATTAGCTAATATCAATAAACTTCACTATGTAGTTGATATAGATATTAATGATTTCTTTGATAATGTTAATCATAACAAGTTAATTAGGCAATTATATCATTTAGGTATAAGAGATAAGAAAGTGTTAAGCATTATAAAAAGAATCCTCAAATCAGAAATCCAAGGCCAAGGAAAACCCACAAAAGGAATTCCTCAAGGAGGTATACTTAGTCCTTTACTATCGAATATAGTTCTAAATGAGCTAGATTGGTGGGTTGCTAGTCAGTGGGAGTTTATGGTGACATCTCACAGCTATGGTTACTACAAAAAGAATGGTGTCTTCGACCAAACAGCAAAATATGCAGCTCTAAAGAAAACAAAGCTCAAAGAAATGTATATAGTAAGATATGCTGATGATTTCAAAATCATGTGTAGAGACTATAAATCAGCTATAAAGACGTACTATGCTGTAACTAAATGGTTGAAAGATAGATTGGGATTGGAAATAAGTGAAGAAAACTCTAAAATAACCAATCTAAGAAAAACCTATTGTGAATTCTTAGGATTTAAAACTATATTAACATATAAAACTAACAAAGATAAATGGACTACAAAAAGCAGATTAACAGACAAATCAGTGGCAAAAGCTAAACGTAAAATTAAAACTGCTATAAAAAATATAGTGCAAAACCAAGAAGTTAAAACAATTAACCAATATAATGCTATTGTTATGGGGCTACAAAATTACTATAAAATAGCCTCGCATGTATGTAAAGATTTTGCAAATATCAATTATGAGTGTTCAATAGTACAATACAACAGACTACGTAAGAACCTCAAAAGAGTAACCAACAAAGAAAACACTAGCGAAACTTTTCGCAGACTGTATGAGGATTACAATGGAAAAACCTTCTCATTAAGAGGAATAACCTTGTTCCCAATATATGCAGTTAAAACTAAAAAACCTTTAAATTTTCAACAAGACGTTTGCCTGTATACTAAAAAGGGAAGAGATAAGATACATTCAAATCTTATGGTTGATATTGATTATGAACTACTAAGATATCTTATGGAGAATCCAAATGAAAATGAAAGTGCAGAATTCAATGATAACAGAATATCAAAATTCATAGCTCAAAAAGGGAAATGTGCTATTTCAGGGGAACTGCTAGAAAAAGGTGATGATGTACATCATCTAAAAGGTAGAAATATTGATGGAGCTGATAAATTTAGCAATCTAATGTTTGTTAAAAAGACCATCCATATATTAATACATGCAACTGACCCTGAAACTATAAAAGAAAATTTAAAGAAAGTTACTCTAGATAATAAACAAATGGCAAAATTAAATACATATAGAAAGAAATTTGGAAATTATGAAATAGCTATATAAAGAAAATGTATAAAATAGATTGATGGACTGCCGTGTGCGGTGAAAGTCGCATGCACGGTATGGAGCGGGGGAAAAGTTTCAGTGTATTAGATAACTTATTACAGTTATTGAAGGCTGTTTAACGGAGGACTAGGTCCAAAGACTTACCTATCGCTATAGCTTGTTGATGTAAATACAAGAGTATGGCTTGGAAGCAGCAAAGCTGATAAGATGTTTGAAGATTTAGGTTTAAACAGACAGGAATTTAACGTACCTGATGGCTTCTTTGAATTTACCCTTTCAACGTTAAAAGATATAAAAGGGTTAGAACCATATCAAATAGTTGAATATAAAGCTCTTTGTGGAGATACTTCTGATAATATTCCTGGAGTTAAAGGTGTAGGTGAAAAAGCTGTTATTCCTCTTCTTCAAGAGTATGGAAATATTGAATCAATATATGATACAATAGAAAACCTTTCTTCAAAAGAAGAAAAGGAATTAAAGAAATTCTTTAAAGAGAGCTTAGGCATTGGAAGATCACCTATTTCTTATATGCTTGCTGAAGGTGTTATTGCTTTAAGCAGTGGAGAAAAAATTAACTACAATGTTATTTTTGATGAAGTTACTGAGGAAGATAAAGCATTACAACCTTTATTTGAAGAAAAGCTTGGAAAATTAAGATTCCCTATAAGACTTTCTAATGCTGAAGATATAGAAAAGTTAAGAAATGAAGAAGTTTATGGAGTTCAATTATGTGCAAAAGAATCTGCTTTTATGAGTAAAGAACTTGCTACAATAAAAACTGATATAGAATCCATTGCAAATGTTAATCTTGATGATATTAAACTTAATATAAACTATGATGAACTAAAAGCAAGACTATTAGACTTTGAAATTAAAACATTAATTTAATAAGGAGAATAAATTTTATGAGAGAATTAGAAACAAGAATTGTTGATATTGATGTAGATGATATAAGAGAAAAATTGCTATCTCTTGGTGGTAAAAAAGTAAAATCTGAAGACCAAGTTAATGAAATTTATGATTTTGAAGATGGAAGACTGCTATCTGCTAAAGGTTATGCAAGAATTAGAACTGTTACAGACAGACTTTCAAATAAAGAAATTACTTTTATGACTACAAAGAAAATGTTAAGCCAAGATACATTTAAAGTTATGGAAGAAAATGAAACTATAATTATGGATGCTGAAATGGGAAGAAAAATCTTCTTATCATTAGGTCTTAAATTGAAAGAATCTATAAAAAAATATAGAGAAAGCTATGAACTTGAAAATGCTCTTGTGGAAATAGATATTAACGATAAAAGCTTCTGCCCTTTCCCTTATATTGAAATAGAAACAGATTCCATTGAAAATTTAGAAAAAGTTGTTACTTCTCTTGGATATACTTTAGAAGATACTACTTCTCAAACTATTTATGATATTTTAGCCGAAAGAGGAATAACTGGAAGTACTCCTGGAAGATAATAAGTAGTATAGACTATCTACAGATTTGTATAAATTATACAAAAAATAGCTAGATATTGGATAATTCTAGGTAGTCTAGCTATTTTTATTGCTTATATATTACACAATTATCTAACATAGTCTAATGTTAAAATTGCAAACTTTTATTTTGTATATCTACACTTTTAAAATATACTATATTTGATCTAATTTACTATATTGTTCTAATTCATCCCATGTTGGAATTGATTCTAATGCACCTATTCTTGTAGTTGTAATTCCTCCAACTAAATTAGCTGTTTTTATTATATCTTCTATGCTTTTATTAGGAGTATTAAGCACTTGTGCAATAACAGCACCTATAAAAGCATCACCAGCACCTGTTGCATCTACCATTTTCATTTCGTTTGTTGGTATTAATATTTGTTTTTCTTTAGTTGTAAGAAGTGCACCTTTTTTACCTAAAGTTATTATTAAGTTTTCACAACCTAAATCTATTATATATTTAGCTGCTTCTTCTATGTTTTCCATGCCACTTATTAAACATGCTTCTTCATCACTAAGTTTAACTATTTTACTGTCTTTTATAAAGTCCTTACAGCAACTTACAAAAGTATCTTTATCTTCACAAAATAAAGCGTCTCTGTAGTTTGCATCAAAAGTTATTATCTTATTATTTTTTAATGCATAGTCTTTTAGCTTGTAATAAGTATTCTTTAATTCTCCTTCAAGAAATGCTGTTGCACTTCCAAAATGGAATAAATCGAATTGATCAAGATTATTCTTTATTTCATCAAAAATTAAATCTGAATCTGCATTTCTCATAAACTTAAAATCTCTATCCCCATCTTCTTTAAGTGAAACAAAGGCTAAAGTAGTGCTTTTATCTTTTAATTTAATCATCATTTCAGTATTAATATTATTTTTTTTAAAAGTTTCCTCTAAAAACTCCCCAAAAAAATCATCTCCAACTGTTCCACAAAAATATGCATCTGCTCCAAGCTTAGATATTGCAGCAGCAACATTAGCAGGTGCACCTCCAGCTTTTCTAATAAATCCACTTGTATCTTTTAAAGCTTTTCCATGCTCATTAGATACAAAATCAATTAATGCTTCTCCAGGGCAAAGTACTTTTTTCATCTTCCATTCCTCCAATAATATGCTAGATAAGAGTACTACTATTTTAAAAATGCGGTACTCTTAAACTTTTTCAATTTATAAAATAATATCAGGATTATTTATCTCAAACATTTCCAATTCATTAATATTATCATATTTAATGTATGATTGCATATTGTATACTACATTTGTAATTACATACTTTCCACCATTTATAAAAATTTCAATTATTCCGTTATCTACAAATATGTCTAACTCGTATATTCCATCTAATTTAGATGATTTAAATTTTACTGCTTTGAAATCAGTATCTGCAAATACACCGCTTCTATCAACTGCTATGCTATCATCTTCTACACATATTTTGTATCCTCCAATATTTATATGACTTTCTTTGTTTAGCTTTACTTTTATTCTGCATGGATTATTAATATCAAAATCTGATCTATTTATTTCTTTTGTAAATAAGTTTTGTATATTTTCTGTAACTGCAAAATGTACTTTATTATCTATTACATTTATTACTCTTGGAAGAGTCATCATACCTATCCATTCTTCACCTTCAAACTTCTTAGGCATACGAACCCAGCCAATTAAAATTCTGTTTCCATCTTTGTCTAAAGTTGTTTGAGGTGCATAAACATCAAGCCCTTCATCTAAATAACTATATCCATTTGTTATTTTCATTTCACAAGTTTCTTCATCAAAATCTACAATTGAGTAAATAGAATTATTTGTATAGTTTACCCCATCATTTGTTATATGTTCAGGAGACATAATTAAAATATATTTTCCATCTACATTAACTAAATCTGGACATTCCCACATATCACCTATACTTTCATCGTAGCAACGGTTTTTGTATTCCCAAGATTCTCCGTCCTTACTTGTGTAGAAAAGAGCCTGTCCTATATATCCTTCTACACCTTCTTTTTCAAACTTACTTCCAACTATCATTGAATATCCATCTTTATATTTCCAAACCTTTGGATCTCTTGTATGAGTTTTATTACCTAATTTTCTATCAGTTATAGGTGGAATAACAACTTTTTTATCATTAAAGTTATCAAATGTATATCCATCCTTACTTTCTATTTTCACTTGGCACGCTTCAAATGATTCATTATCATATGGTCTATGAATATTTTCATCTTCAGTCCTTAAATATTTAATTCCAGTATAATAAAATTGTAGTTTATCATCTTCTATTAATGCTGTTCCTGAGAAACATCCGTTACTGTCAAATTTCTTACTTGGGAATAATGCAATACCGTGATGTTCAAAATTTACTAAATCCTTACTAGTTGCGTGTCCCCAATGTGTAGTTCCCCACTCTGCAGCATATGGGAAGTATTGATAGTATAAATGATATTCTCCTTTATAATATATAAATCCGTTAGGATCATTTATCCAATTTTTAGGTGATGTAAAATGTAATTTAGGCCTTCTCATTAATTTTCCTCCTAGTGCTCTAAAGTTAGAGTATTTCTTAATTTTAATATATTTTCTTCAGCGTTCTCTAAAGTTAGAGTATTTCCTAAGTTTAGTATATTTTCTTCAGTATCCAAGTCAAAGAAATGAACTTTATTTACATTGATTACAAATTTGAATTGCTCTCCAATTTCCTTTACGTCTTCTTTTCCTACTCTTGCTACTGCTGTAGTGTTGCCTATTTTAAAATACAGGTTATTTTCATTTCCCATGATTTCTGTATTTTCTATAGCTGAAGTAATAATACTGTCTTCAAATAATCCAATATTTAGATTATCAAGCTTTATATCTTCAGCTCTAAATCCCATACATAATTTACCTTGTCTGTTGTTCATTCTTTTTAATATTCCTTCTGGAAGAGTTATTTTGCTTCCATTTTCTAATATAGCTTTATTTCCTTTAACTTCAACATTAAGAAAGTTCATTTGTGGTGAGCCTATGAAGCTTCCAACAAATTTGTTTCTAGGATTGTCATATAAGTCCATAGGTGTTCCTATTTGTTGTATTATTCCATCTTTCATAACAACAATTCTATCTGCCATAGTCATAGCTTCAACCTGATCATGGGTAACATAAATTGTAGTACTTCCAAGTTCTCTATGCAATTTACTTATCTCATTACGCATACTGACACGTAATTTAGCATCTAAATTACTTAAAGGCTCGTCCATTAAGAATACTTTTTGATTACGTACTATTGCTCTTCCAAGTGCAACCCTTTGACGTTGTCCTCCAGATAAATTCTTAGGCTTACGCTTTCTGTATTCTTCTAAACCTAAAATCTCAATTGCCCAGTTTACTTTTTTCTTTATTTCATCTTTTGGAGTTTTAATATTCTTTAATCCAAAAGCTATATTATCTTCTACTGTCATATGAGGATATAATGCATAGTTTTGGAACACCATAGATATTCCACGTTCTCTTGGCGGCGTATTATTGACTATATTTCCATCTATTGAAATAGTTCCTCCAGTTATTTCTTCAAAACCTGCAAGCATTCTTAAAGTTGTTGATTTACCACATCCTGATGGTCCTACAAATACTATAAATTCTTTTTCATCTATGGATAAATTAAAATCAGTAACTGACTTCTTTGTTGCATTCTTATATTGTTTTTCTACATTCTTAAATTCTATAAAACCCATTTTTATCGCCTAACCTTTCTTTTATTTATATAAATTTTAGCCCTCTTTTGATCCTGATGACATTGCTCCTTCTACTAATTGCTTAGAGAAAAGAGAATATACTATTAATATTGGTATTGTAACCAGTGTTATAGTTGCAAGTACCTGACCTGTTGTAACATTATCATTTGCAGTAATTGAATTTAATCCTATTTGAACTGTCAATAAATTGCTTGATGTAAACACCAATGATGGCCATAAAAAGTCATTCCATATTCCTAAGAATGTGAATACCCCTACTGTTGCTACTATAGACTTTGACATAGGTATAACAACTCTGAAAAAATATTTTAATGGACCACAATGATCTAGCTGCGCTGCTTCATATAAATCATCTGGAAGCTTCATAAATACTTGTCTAAATAAGAATATGTTAAACGGACTTACAATCATAGGAAGAATATATCCAACTACAGTATTTAATAGTCCTGCTTTTGCAATCATTAAAAAGTGAATAATACTTATAGTTTCCATAGGTACAATCATTAATAGTAGTATTATAAATACCCATACTTCTTTAAATGGAAAATTTATTTTTGCTAAAGCATATCCTGCTAGACCATTAACTATAATACTTAAAACTATAAGTATTGCTGCATAAACTAACGTATTAGTCATATATCGCATTAAACTGCTGTTTGTAATAATAGTTATATAATTTTCAAAAAAGTTATCAAAGCTTAGTGGTGGAAGAAATGCTGCTATACTGTTCATATCTTGTGTTATCATAGCATCTGGTTTAAAAGAATTTACAACCATCCATATAATAGGAAACAAAAACAATATTGATAATGCAAGCATAAAAATTATAAGAATTCTATTTAAAATTTTTCCTTTATTTGAAAGCATATTAATCCTCCTTTTTGTTTGTAAGTTTATATTGAATACCTGCAAGTGCAATTACTATAATTGCAAATACAATTGCCATTGCTGAAGAATATCCCATATCCCAATTAACTGTACCAGTATCATAGATATAGTACACAAGTGAATATGTTGAGAAAGCTGGTCCTCCTCCTGTCATCACCATAGGCTGAACTAATAATTTAAATGCTCCTATTGTAATTGTTAATAATATATATATTGAGATTGGTTTAAGTTCTGGAACTGTTACATTCCAAAATTTGCCCCATCCACTTGCATTATCAATTTCTGCTGCTTCATATAAACTAGGAGAAATAGCCTGCAAGCCACCTAGAAAAATAATCATCTGATATCCCATTCCTTGCCATATACTTAATGCTGATATAGAATTAAGTGCTTGATCTTTACTGAATATAAATGGCTGAGATGATATTCCAATAGCATTTAACATATTGTTTAATATACCTTCAGGGCTGTAAATCTGCATCCACAAAGTTGATACTACTGCAAGTGACATTACTACTGGAATAAAAAATGCTATTTTGAAATATTTTTTACAATGAGTAACTTTATTTATGCCAAGTGCTAAAAGTAATGCTCCTCCCATCTGCAATGGTACAACTACAAGTGCAAATTTTATTGTATTAAAAAATGCTTTTCCAAATAACTCATCATTAAATAATCTTGTATAATTTCTAAGTCCAACAAACTTTGTTGCGCTAGGATTTAATGTAAAAAAGTCTGTAAAACTAAATATCAAAGTTAAAATCATAGGAATAAACAAAAATAATGTTAGTAACACTAATGCTGGACCAAAAAAAGCCATTCCCATTATCTTTTCTCTTATCTTATTCATTACTTTCCACCTCCAATTATATTAATCTTGATAACGTATTAACTTATCTTCTATTCTTCTCATTGTTTTATATAACGATTCTTCTGGTGTTTCATCATTTAATAGTACACCTTCAATAGCCTGCTGATATGATGTACTTATCTGAGGATAGGCTGGTGATTTTGGTCTTGGATGACCATAGTTAACAAGCTGATAATATGCTGTTTTAAATAATTCATCAGTTTTAAATGCATCAATATTTTCATAAGCTTCAAATGTAGATGGTAAATTACCTGTTAAGTTATACATATCTATGCCACTTTCTGCATTAGTTAAAACCTTGATTGCTTCTTTTGCAGCCTCAGGGTTTTTACAAGATGTAGTTGTTGCAAAAGCCCATCCTCCTGTTGGTGTATACTTTTCTCCATTCCAATCATTTCCCACTGGATATGGTGCTATTCCTAAATTAAAATCTGGATAGTTATTTCTTATATTTGTAATAGCCCATGCTCCATCAAATTTAAATGCAGCTCTTCCCTTTTCAAATAAATCACTTATTGTATATTTAGGTATATATCCTTTGTCTGTAATTTCTTTAAAATAACTAATAGTTTCTACATTCTTTTCAGAATTAAATACTCCATTAACCTTTAAACCATCAGAGCTTACAAAATCTCCACCATTTGACCATATAAATGGTGCATAAAAATAAATAGTTGTTTCCCCTGCTGGGAATGACATATCTATTGGATATCCATTTTTTTCATCTAAATAGTTCTTAACTTTTTCGCAGACCTTGTTTAATTCATCCCAAGTCCATGGATTATCAAATGATGGTACTTGTATTCCTACTTCGTTTAATATATCTTTGTTATAAAAAAATAACGTACTAGATTCCATTAGACCTAATGCATATAATTTATTGTTTATTGTTCCCTGCTCTATTACTGACGGTAAATATTTAGCCTTTTCATCATCAGTTATACCTACTAAAGGCTGAATTATGTTGTTTGCAACATAAGCTGATACATTTGGACCATCAACAGTTATTATGTCTGGAAGTCCTCCAGAAATTACTGATGAATTTATTTTATCAGTATATCCTCCTCCACTTTCGTTACGAGGTACAAATTCAACACTTAAACAATACTTACCATTGTATTCTTTATTAAACCTTTCTACTGAATTTTTATAAGCTTGTCCTTCTGGAGTTTCTTCTATAACATGAACCCACATTGTTATAAGCTCCTCGCCTTTGTCGTATCCTTGAATATTTTTATTAGATACTTCTGCATTTCTAAAAGAACATCCAAAAAGATTAAAACAAAATATTAGTAAAATAAAACCATAAAATTTCTTCACTATTCATTCCTCCCATTTTAAATTACCGATAATGTAACCGGTTACCCTAATCAAAGTATATCAGGAAAACATTTACAAATCAATATGTTTTTAACATTTTTTGATAAAATTAATATTTAATGGTATAATTTCATTAATTTTAATATTCTTTTGCTTTACATAGCTTTAATACATATTTTAAACCTTGTATTTATAAACTTAATATAAGGATTATTGAAATAGGAGGTAAATACATGAAAAAAAACATCACTTTTAGTGATATAGCTAAATATACAAATTTTTCTAAAACAACAATATCAAGATATTTTAATTCTCCAGAAACTTTGACTCAAGCTTCAATACAAAAAATTGAAAAAGCATTATCAGAATTAAATTATACTGAAAATAAAGTTGCCAGAAGTTTAGCAAATGGTAAAACTGAAATTATAGGAATTATAATCCCTAACTTATTTCTTCACTATTATTCTCAAATATTAAATAATATAATAGATACCTATAGTAAATATAATTATAAATTTTTAGTATTCTTAGGAAATTCTGATCCAAATGAAGAAATAAAATATATAAAGGAACTAATGGCTTATAAAATTGAGGGACTCATCATATTAAGTCATTCTATAAGTTCACATCAATTAAAAGAATTTAATATTCCAATTGTAGCCATAGAACGTGAAGACAATTATATATCAAGTGTAAATAGTGATAATTATTCTGGTGCTGAAAAAGCAAGTAAATTACTAATTAAGAATAAATGTGATATATTAATACATATTAATGGAAAAATAAATGACAATACTCCTGCTTACAAGCGTATTGAAGCATTTAAAGAAACTTGCGAAAGGAATAATCAAGCTTTTAAAATTTATATGTCAGACATTAAAAGTTCTTTTGAGGAAAGCTATAATTCTCTTTATCAAATTTATTTAGATATTGATAAAAATTATCCTTATGTAAAAAAAGGAGTATTTCTAAGTAATGATACACATGCAAATATATTTCTAAATATTCTTATAAGAAATAAAAAAAGTATACCAGACGAATATGAACTAATAGGCTTTGATAATTCTCCAATTTCTACTGAAGCAATAATTCCTATAACAACAATAGGTCAAAATATTGATAAAATATCTGACTATGCTATAAAGTCTCTATTAAGACAAATAAACCTTAAAAAAAATAATAAAATTGCACCTATTGAGCATATTGTTGTACCAACTGAATTAATAGTTAGAGATACTACAAGTAAGTATTAAATTTTCCAATGAATATTAGTTTTTATTATTTGGCTCTGTTAAACAATAAGTTTGATTTTAACCCCACAACAAACTAGTTATGGGGTTATCATTATAATACTAATTCCTAACTGCACATCCACTTTACAATACATTATAATATTTGCTATTTTTTGCACAAAAATAAAACCAACTAAGACTAATCTGAGTTGGTTTTACTGTGAAATTTCACTACTATTATCTAAAACAAATTTCTTAAATAATGTTACCGATGGTGTTTGATATTTATTTTTTATAGTTGCCATATATATATCTTTCATGTGAAGGATTATTAATAGGTAAAACTTTAACATTAAAATGCTTAAGTGATGATATTTTAGGAACCACTGCTATTCCATAATCTATTTCTACTAGCCCTGCCACTGCATTATTTTCTTCCACTTCACAAACTATATTTGGCTCTATATTTACTTCTTAATATTTATTATAACATACATTATATTTATTATTTATTTTATAATAGGATAATTATTCCTATGGCATTTTCATCTAAATCTTAAAACAAACTGACGAAAACCACTTCTTATACATCTTTTTGCATTAAGTTTCTTTTTTAATTGTTGTAATTTCATTTCAGTATTATTAATTCTAGCCTCAATTTTTTCTTTTTGAATATCTTTTTCTATTTTTTTCTTAGCAATATCCTCACATGATGAACATATAAACTCACTTATAGAAATGCCTTTTTCATCTGCCATTTAAAGCTTCTCTCTTCTTTTTGATGATTTTATAAAAAGCTCTTCTAAGCCTTCCTTATCTTCATCTTCAATACATTTAAGTATTTTATTAAATTCATTTTCAAAAGCTTTCATGGACTTTAATAAGTTTTTCTTGTTTCCTAAAAACAATTGACTCCAAAGACTTTCATTTATATTGGCAATTCTAGTTAAATCTCTATAACTATCACCTATAAAACTTCCTGTATCTCTTCCCTCTTCATCACTATTAATAAGTGCAACAGCCAATGCATGAGGAAGTTGACTTGTAAAACCTATCATTTCATCATGATACTTAGGCGTTATTATTTTAATATGACTAAATCCCAAATCATAAACAATATTCTTTATTATCTCAATATTAGCTTCTTTATTCTTTTCAGTGATGGTAATTAAATAATTAGCTCCTTTAAAAACCTCATCACTAGCATATTCTATACCTTTTTTCTCTCTTCCAGCCATTGGATGACCAAATACAAAATCAATATTTTCTGGCAATATACTTAATACTTCATCAATAAACAATTCCTTAATTCCTGTAACATCATTTATTATAGCTCCATCTTTAAAGTTATGCTTATTATTTTCTATAAAGCTTTTAATTAAATTGGGATATATTCCTAAAATAATTATATCAGCTTCCCTAATTACTTCTTTTCCTTCAACATACCCTTCTTTAATTATACCCATTTCTTTAGCTTTTCTTAATGTTTCAGTATTAGTATCTATACCATAAACATCTTCATATCCAGCATTTTTTAATGCCATGGCATAGCTACCACCAATAACCCCTAGCCCCACTATTACTATTTTCATAAACTCTCTCCCCAACTCTTATTTTAATTATGAATTATCTAAGTTTTTTCCCTTCCATTTCAGCTATTACTTTTACCTTCTTCATAAGCTCATCAAAAGCAGCTGGCTTAATTGATTGTTGTCCATCACTTAATGCACATTGAGGATTGTTATGAACTTCTATCATAAGTCCATCAGCTCCAACAGCTATGGCAGCTTTTGCTAATGGTTCTACTAGATACCAGTATCCTGCTGCGTGGCTTGGATCCACTATTATAGGTAAATGTGATAATCTTTTTACCACTGGAATTGCACTTAAATCTAATGTATTTCTTGTGTAATTTTCATAAGTTCTTATTCCTCTTTCACAAAGAATTACATTTTCATTTCCACCAGCCATGATATATTCTGCAGACATTAGCCATTCTTCAATAGTTGCTGCAATCCCTCTCTTAAGAAGTATTGGCTTATTAGTCTTACCTAATTGTTTTAATAAATCAAAGTTTTGCATATTTCTTGCACCAACTTGAATTACATCAACTCTGTCAACAAATTCATCAATATAATCTGTAGACATTATTTCTGTTACTATATTTAATCCTGTTTCCTTCTTAGCAATTTCTAAAAGCCTTAATCCTTCAAGTTCAAGACCTTGGAAACTATAAGGTGATGTTCTTGGCTTAAAAGCTCCCCCTCTTAAGAAATTGGCACCTGAATTCTTAACTGCTCTAGCTACTTCTACAATTTGTTCTTCACTTTCCACAGAACAAGGTCCTGCCATTACGCCAAGATTTCCTCCACCAATTAAAGTGCCATTTACATTTATTATACTGTCATCAGGCTTAAATAATCTATTAGCCTTTTTAAATGGATCTTGTACTTTTAATACTTTTTCTACGCCTTCAAAAGTTAAAATCTTATCTGAATCTATTTTAGAAGAATCTCCTACTAATCCTAAAATACAATATGTACCTCCCTTAGATACATTGACTTCTACGCCATATTTCTCTAAATTACTTTTTACAAAATTAATAGTATCTTCTCTTACTGTAGGCTTCATTACTACGATCATATACTTACCTCCAACTACATCTATTTTATAATTTCAGTTAAATTTTTCGTCTCATACTAAAATTCTTCTCCCATTATTGTATATATTTTAGCATAAAAAATATGCTAATTATATATTTTCACATTAGTAAATCCCTATTTTCCCATAATATAATGTATTTTTTAGCATAGGAATTTTTTTTAAGTTATATTTTTATCCAAGGCTATTTTTTCTACAAAATTCTTCAACATACTTTTTAAACATCTTCATTGTTGGACTTTGATATTTATTTTTTAAAGTAGCCATATAAATATACCTTTTATGCTGTGGATTAGATATTGGCAATATCTTCACATTAAAGTATTTTAGTGCTGTAATTTTAGGAACTATTGATATACCATATTTAACTTCCACCAATCCAGCAATGGCATTATTTTCTTCCACTTCACAAATGATATTAGGCTTATTATCAACAGCTTTAAATAATCCATCGATTATCTGTCTTATTCCACTTTTATTACCAAAAGCAATAAATGGATATTCACTTATCTCTGCTAAATCTACCGAACTCTTACTGGCCAAAACATGATCTTTATCTACTATCACTACTAACTCCTCTTCCATTATAGGTGCAAACTCTATTTCTTCTTCATCTTTAGCTATAGATGAAAATACTATATCATATTTTTCACTTTTTAAATCCTTTAATAAACAGGATGTAGTTCCTTGTCCAAAAGTAAATTTAACTTTTGAATTCCCTTCTTCATTTATAAAGCCATTTACCAACTTAGGTACAAATTCAGGTCCTAAAGTAAATATATATCCCAATTCTACGCTACCAGTTCCTATACCTATTAGCTCTTTAATTCTTTTTTCGCCTTCTTCTAATTCTCCTAATGCTTTCTCTACATATTCATAATATATTTTTCCATATTTAGTAAGTTTAATATTCCTTCCATCTTTTTCAAAAAGATATGTGCCAAGTTCCTTTTCTAAAGTTGACATTGCATGACTTAAACTGGGTTGAGTTATTGCTAGCTCTTCTGCAGCTTTAGTATAATGCTCCATTTTGGCTAATACTCTAAAATATCTTAAATAATTTAAATTCATCTTTTTCTCCACCTATAAAATATAAATAAATATTTATTATATCTGAAATTATAGCACTTTTTAATCCATTATATATATTAATAAAAATAAGCCAATGTAAAATATTAATTTTACATCAGCTTATAACTATATCTTATAATCTTCCTATTCTCTTTAGTGTATCTGTTATATTTCTACCTTCATCAACACCTTCAATAATTCTTCTAGCTCTTACACTATCACCAATATTAACAACTTCTACTTCATTAGAAGCAAATTTTTCTTCTAATTCATTCATTAATGGTGAATAAGCTCTCATTCCTAAACATACAAATCCAAAATCAAATTCTAATTCCTCATCTACACCATCTTTATTAATAATAAAACTATTTGGCTTAACTTCTAATAATGAAGTGTCAACTCTTACGTCAACTTCTTTTTTCTTTAACATAGATAAGAAATCTATCTTACTTATAAAATCTAATCCATTTCCTACTGCTGGCATTCTTTCAACAATTGTTACACGAGCACCTTTATTAGCAAAATATTCAACAACATCAAGCCCAACAGCTCCTCCACCAATTACACCAATCTTCTTACCTTCTAATTTCATTGCTTCGAATTCTTTAATATTTTTTATAAATCCAAAGATAGACATTACTTTTTCATTTTCTTTATCAACTACGTTGTGTAATCCAGTAATTGGAGGTAATAGAGGGTTTGAACCTGTAGCATTTACCACTACATCTGGTTTTAAATTTTCTATTGCTTCTATCGTTGCAGTAGTATTAGTAAATATATATAAATTCTTTAATTTTTTAGCTCTGTTTATTAAATAATCTGGGAAATCATTTATTCTATCTTTAGCTGGAAGTTTTGCTATTTCTCTTGCTAATCCTCCTAAGTATGGCTTAGCTTCAAATAAGAATGTAGTACATCCTACTTCTGCAGCAGTACAAGCTGCTTCAAGTCCAGCTGTTCCTCCACCTATAACTACCACATTAGTAGCCTTGTTTACTTTTAATTCTTTATGAGTATCTCCAAATATTACACTTGGATTAACTGTACATCTTACAGGTCTATTTAATCCAATTCTATGTCCTGAACAAGCAATATTACAAGATATACATTTTCTTAATTCATCTTCTCTTCCACTTTTAACCTTATTAACCCATTGTGGTTCTGCTATAAGTCCACGTCCTATAGCCACCATATCTGCATGTCCTTCTTCAATTATTCTTTCAGCAATCTTAGGATTTCTTATATTTCCTGATGTTATAACTACTTTTTCTGGATACTTTTCTTTTACAGCCTTAGCCATGTATGAACGCCATCCATCTTCTAAATAGTTAGCATCTATTTGATATTGAAGTGAATCATTTAAAGCTGCTGATACATTTAAAATATCTGCATCTTCTTGTAAATATTCTAGCATTTCTAAAGAATCTTCTAATGTATTTCCACCTTCAACTAACTCTTCCGCACTAAATCTAAAACTTATTGGAAACATTGGTCCTACAGCTTCTCTTACAGCTTTTAAAACTAATCTTGCAAATCTAGTTCTATTTTCAACACTTCCACCAAATTCATCAGTTCTTTTATTATACACAGGTGATAAGAATTGACATAGTAAATATGAATGTCCACCATGAATTTCAACAGCATCAAAACCTGCAATTTGAGCTCTCTTAGCAGCTTCTGCATATTTATGTACTATTGCATGTATTTCTTCTATTTCTAAAGGTCTTGGCACTGCCCCTCCAGTTTTTGATGGTATATTAGAAGATGATACTGGAGTATTTCCCTCTATTCTACCTGGAACTGCTGAAGCACCTGAATGATTAATTTGAATAGCTACAGACGCACCCTGTCTATGTAACCTTTCTGTTAATTTAAATAAATTTGGAATATATCTATCATGATCTAATCTTATTTGAGTTGTACCATTTGATCCTAAAGGAAAGTCTACACAAGCATTTTCAACTATAATAAGACCTGTTCCACCTTCTGCTCTTTTTTCATAATATGTTATATGCTCATCAGTAAAATCTCCCATAGCTCCACCGTAATTTGTTCCCATAGGAGGCATTGCTACTCTATTTCTTACTGTCATATGTTTAATCGTTATAGGACTTAAAAGGTTTTTGTAATTATTCATATATATCTCCTAACTATAAATTTATTTATCATTATCTTTGTTTATAAATATTGCTAAATCATTAATTTCTTCATTAAAATAATTGTTATTTTAATCACGTTAATTATTTAACGTTATATTTATTATATTGTACCTTTCATCACTATTCCAATTGATATTAACCACATTATTTATAGATATATTCTATAAATTACTTATTAATACCTAATTTTTGTCTATAAATTGCCAATTTCATTTTATTCTTATAATAGCAATAAAAATAGGAGTAGCTAAAACTTACTACTCCCCTTTTTCAAATTAAAATATATTTTTTTATATATTTT
>FR883426.1:12232-32890 GCA_000435835.1 Clostridium sp. CAG:221 | reverse complement strand
CCTACAGTAGAGGTAGAAGTTATCTTAGAAGATGGTAGTATGGGAAGAGCTGCAGTACCATCAGGAGCTTCAACTGGTATTTATGAAGCTGTAGAATTAAGAGATGGTAATAAAGACTACTTTATGGGTAAAGGGGTTAAAACTGCTGTTGCTAATGTAAATGATATAATTGCCAAAGAATTAATTGGATATAATGTATTTGATCAAACTGCCATTGATAAAAAACTTATGGAGCTTGATGGAACTGATAATAAAGGCAAATTAGGTGCAAATGCTATTCTAGGAGTTTCTTTAGCTGTTGCTAATGCTGCTGCTAACTTCTTAGGGTTACCTCTATATCAATATGTTGGAGGCGTAAATGCTAAGGTTCTTCCTGTACCTATGATGAACATAATAAATGGTGGCTCTCATGCAGATAACTCTGTGGACTTACAATAATTTATGGTAATGCCTGCTGGCTTCAATTCATTTGATGCAGCAATCCAAGCTTGTGCTGAAGTATATCATTCATTGAAAAAAACTTTAAATGAAAAAGGATACTCAACTGGTGTAGGTGATGAAGGCGGATTTGCTCCAAATTTAAAATCAAATGAAGAAGCCATTGAAGTAATACTAGAAGCTATTACTAAAGCAGGATATGAACCTGGTAAAGACATGTTTATTGCCATTGATGCTGCTTCATCAGAATACTACAAGGATGGAAAATACGTTTTAGAACATGAAGGTAAGACTTTAACAGCATCTGAAATGGTTGATTTCTTAGAAAGCTGGGTTAATAAATATCCAATTATCTCTATTGAAGATGGTATGGCGGAAGAAGACTGGGAAGGTTGGAAGCTACTTACTGAAAGAATTGGTAAAAAAGTTCAATTAGTAGGTGACGACTTATTTGTTACTAACACTAAGAGATTAGAAGAAGGAATTGATAGAGGCGTTGCTAATTCTATCCTTATAAAGCTAAATCAAATTGGAACTTTAACAGAAACTTTAAATGCTATTGAAATGGCAAATAGAGCTGGATACACTGCTGTTATTTCTCATAGATCTGGTGAAACAGAAGATACAACTATTGCCGATTTAGTTGTTGCTGTAAATGCTGGTCAAATAAAAACTGGTGCTCCTGCAAGATCTGAAAGAGTTGCTAAATACAATCAACTTATCAGAATTTCTGAAGAGCTTGGAGATGTGGCAGAATTCAGAGGATTAAATGCTTTCTTTAACATAAAAAAATAATAACTATTTAATAAAAAGGTATTGCCTCAGCAATACCTTTTCTAATTATCCATAATTATCAATTCTCCATTTTCCATTATCAATTATTCTCTTAAACTCTGTCAGGAGTTTATTCCTAAATTTTTAATTTTTAATTTTTCATTCTTCATTTTTAACTTTTCATTTTTCATTTTTATTTACCCCAGTGCCACATCTAAAACCATCATAAGAATAAATCCTAAAATCAATCCCAAAGTAGTAAGCTTTTTATTTTCTATTGATGCTTCTGGTAATAATTCTGCTCCAACTACAGCAATCATTGCTCCTGCAGAAAAAGCTAAAAAGAATGGCAACATACTCCTAATAGTTATAGATGCAATTACGCCTAATACTCCAGCAATAGGCTCTACAATACCAGATGCTTGTCCATAAAAGAAACTTTTGGCTCTTGATAATCCCTCTCTTCTTAATGGCAAAGATACAGCTGCACCTTCTGGAAAATTTTGAAGTCCAATACCTAATGCCAAAGTCATAGCTGCTGCAACAGATGCACTAGGTATTCCTGCTGCTACTCCACCAAAGGCTACCCCTACTGCTAATCCTTCTGGTATATTATGCAATGTTACAGCTAAAACAAGTAAGATGCTTTTTTTATAACTTTTACTTGTTTCTAAACTATTATTATTTACTGGTATGACTCCATATGAATATTTATCCATAAGCATATCTGCAAAAATTATAAATACTCCACCAGCAAAGAAACCTATTGCTGGTAACATAAACTGACTATAGCCCAACTCACCACATAATTCTATAGCTGGATTTAGCAATGACCAAAAACTTGCTGCTGTCATTACACCTGCCCCAAATCCAAGCATTGAATTTAATATCTTTCTATCAACATTTTTAAAGAAAAATACAAGTGCTGCTCCTAAGGCAGTTACAGCCCAAGTAAATATAGTTGCCGTTAACCCTTGTAGTACTGGACTTAAACTACTAAACCATTCCATTCTTCTTTAAGTATTCTCCTAAAACTAGTTTTCTCTACATTATATTGCAATATTCTTACATCTGTTCCCTTTATATTAGAATATAATCAAAATTCCTACTAGGTAATCAATTTACATTTCTGTAACTTTTATTATAGTTTAGTTGACATTATAATAACTTCATGATAATATGATTAAGTAATATTTTTACAAGCCGCCATGGCGGAACTGGCAGACGCACATGACTCAAAATCATGCGGGCAACCGTGTGGGTTCGATTCCCACTGGCGGCACCAAAATACCTATTGCAAATGCAATAGGTATTTTTTATATATTTTCTCTTATCTTCTTATTATCTTTTTTATCAATGTTATATAAGATAAACATTCCTGTAAATCCAATGGATACAGAAATTGTTGTAATAATCCAAACAGTTTTTATATTAAAAAGAAGCATAGCCAAAAACTATGCTCATTTATCCATTCTTATCATGAAAATTTATTTTTTTACATAACAGCACTTAAAAAGTTTATACATCTATCACTTTTTGTATTAGCAAAGACTTCTTCAGGCGTCCCTTCTTCTACAATGTATCCTCCATCCATGAAAATCACCCTATCTGAAACCTCTTTTGCAAATCCCATTTCATGAGTAACAATAACCATTGTCATTCCTTCTTTAGCTAAATCCTTCATTACATTCAATACTTCTCCAACCATTTCAGGATCTAAAGCTGATGTTGGTTCATCAAATAATAATATTTTAGGTTCCATGGCTAATGCTCTGGCAATAGCTACTCTTTGCTTTTGCCCTCCTGATAAACTATTAGGATATTGATTCTTTTTATCTTCTAATCCTACTTTTTTTAATAATTCACAAGCTTTCTTTTCCGCTTCCCTTTTATCCTTCTTTTTTAATAGTTTAGGTGCCATTGTTATATTGTCCAAAACAGTTAAATGAGGGAACAAGTTAAAGTTTTGAAATACCAGTAGTATTAGCATCAGCACAATAAGATTTATATAAACCATGAATTGAATCTAAATTCTTGCTATAATGCTCTAATGATTTATTTAGTGCTTCTTCATGCTCAGCACTTCCTGCCGCATAACTATTAGCAATAAGATTATAGTACATAGATTCTAAGTAATTATTGTAATCATTTAAAGCATCTTGAGCTAATAACATATAAGATACATTATTTCCACTATTTAATACGTTATAGTCCTTTTGTCCCCATTCTAATAATAATCTATGTTCAATTCCTGTATTTTCATACCATCTTGAGTATGAACCTTCCCATCCAGAAATATTATCTGAAATAGACCACATACCTTTACCTTGATCATTTTCTGAATTTTATGATTTGTATAATTATCTTCTACTGTACGCTTAGATATTTCTTGATCATACTCTTTTAATGTTTTAAATCCAGTATATGCAGAATCAACTTCATTATCAGTATCATAACCATCTTCTACCAGTCTTAAATCTGCATAAACAGAATAATCCCACCAATTATAGCCATTTTTTTTCGTCTCAAGCTTTACGTATTTATAATCTTTAACATCAATTGTTACTTTCTTTGCTGTATAACCTTGCTTAACTGTAACTGCATCTCCAACTTGTTTCCATTGATCTGAATCTAAATCAGATAAATAAATAAATTTAGAATTATTTGTTACTGAAGTAGAATCTTGACTTGAATTTGCTCCCCCTTGTCCTATAGTAACTTTTGTAGAACTATCATCACCATCTGATAATAAATTCACTTCATTTCCATTTGAAAAACCTTCAAAATCCCTTTGCATTTGCTCAATTGAAACACCACTTAATTCTGGTAAATTAGTGCCAGAATTATCAGTTGTATTTTCATTAGCATCACTATCATCTGAATTTTCATCAGAATCATCTTCTAATCCATGTCCTTCTGAAAATTCATTATAAATATCTTTAGTAATAGCATTTACACTTTCTACAGCACTAGGACTACTATTTAAAACAACACTAGTAGCAAGTGCCCCAGCTATCAGTCTAGAAATTTTTTTACGATTCAAAATTATTCCCTCTCCGTAAAAATAGCATATAACATATTTAAACAATAATTACTATTTTTAAATAATAAATCTTTTAAATTTCCACAAATAATATACTATACTATACATTTTCACTCAATGTCAGATTTTCACATATAGCTCATAAACCATTACATTTTTAAAATTATTTCATATTAATGTCTATAAATAAATATCTATATTATAATAAGTTAGTATAACAATATTTAAAGGAGTGAATAATATGAACTTAAATTCAAGAACTAAAGGAATACTTTTAGTAATTGTAGGTACAATGTTATGGGGGATATCTGGTACCGTAGCACAATTTTTATTTCAACAAAAAGGCTTTGATACAGAATGGCTTGTGGTTGTTAGGTTATTAATATCTGGTTTTTTACTATTACTTTATGGATACATAAAAAAGGACAAGAACATAATAAATATATGGAAATCAAAAGAAGATAGCATAAAACTTATACTATTTGGTGCCATAGGAATGCTTGGAGTACAATATACATATTTTGCTGCCATTAAACATGGTAATGCTGCCACTGCAACTATTCTTCAATATTTATCACCTGTTATTATTACTTGTTATTTAATTATTCGTAATAAAAAATTACCTAATATTAAACAATTAATTGCCATAGGTTTAGCCTTAATTGGTACCTTCTTTATAATAACAGGAGGAAATATCCATAGCTTATCACTTTCCCACTTAGCATTATTCTGGGGAATTTGCTCTGCATTTTGTTCTGCAATTTATACTTTACAACCTGTTAATTTACTAAAAAAATATAGCTCTATATCAGTGGTAGGCTGGGGTATGGTTATTGGTGGACTAGCTTTTAGTTTTATACATTCACCTTTTGACTTCTCTGGCGAATTATCATTTATAACTATTATTTCATCTGCATTTATAGTAATCTTTGGAACACTAATTGCTTTCTACTGTTATTTAGAAAGTCTTAAGTACCTTGTTCCAACGGAAGCTAGCATATTAGGATGTATAGAACCTTTATCTGCCACTATTTTATCTGTTATATGGTTAAATGTTCATT
The DNA here is from genome assembly GCA_000435835.1 of Clostridium sp. CAG:221. Taxonomy (GTDB): domain Bacteria; phylum Bacillota; class Clostridia; order Clostridiales; family Clostridiaceae; genus Clostridium. The sequence continues at coordinate 27,574 of FR883426.1, read as the reverse complement.
TTGGTATAGCTGAATTTATAGGAACAACTTGTATAATTTTAACTGTGATAATATTATCTTTTTCAAAAGAGAAATAATTTAACTGCCAGATCAATATAAATTAAAATTGACCTGGCAGTTTTACTATCCATTTATCAACACTTTTTTCTTTAACTATTTTACTCTGTACATTATAGCTTCATATGGTCTTAACTTTAAATCTTTCATTAAAATACTTGAATCTTTATAGTTGCTTAATAATATTTCTACATTATTAAAATCTTCTTTAAAGTTTAAATTAATTTCCTTATTATAAAAATTACAAACCACCACTATTTTATCTCCATTTAGTTCTCTACTATAAGCAAAAACATTTTTATATTCTGGCAATAATAATTTATAATCACCATAAATTATGGTATCATTATGTTTTCTTATATCTATAAGCTTTTTATAATGATAAAAAATTGAATCTTTATCTTGTAAGCAATCTTCAGCATTTATAAATTTATAATTTTTATTAACTTTTAACCACGGCTTTCCTGTAGTAAATCCTGCATTTTCTGTAGAATCCCATTGCATTGGAGTTCTAGCATTATCTCTTCCCTTTGCATAAATAGAAGCCATTATTTCATCATGAGAATACCCCTTAGATATTCTATCTTTATACATATTTAAAGTTTCAATATCATTATATTCATTAATATCTTCAAATCTTACATTGGTCATTCCAAGTTCTTCTCCTTGATAAATATAAGGAGTTCCCTTCATTCCATGAAGAAGTGTTGCAAGCATTTTTGCACTTTCTACTCTGTATTCTCTATCATTTCCCCATCTTGATACTATTCTCGGTAAGTCATGATTATTCCAGAAAAGACTATTCCATCCTTCACCTTCAAGTTCTGTTTGCCATTTAGATAAAACTTTCTTTAAATCCAGTAAATCTAATGGTTTTACATCCCATTTTTCTTTTCCTTCAATTTGATCTAATCCAATATGTTCAAATTGAAATACCATACTTAATTCTTTTCTTTTTGGATTTGAATAAAGTTTAGCAATTTCAGGAGTGGCTCCCCATGTTTCACCTACTGTTAATAAATCATGTCCTTCCAATGCAGCTTTATTCATTTCTTGTAGATAATCATGTAATTTAGGTCCATTTCCTGTTATCATTTCATCTGGAACTTTGCCAATAAGGTCAATAACATCCATTCTAAATCCACCAATTCCTTTATCAATCCAGAAATTCATCATCTTATAAACTTCATTTCTAACATTTTCATTTTCCCAATTTAAATCAGGTTGTTTCTTGCTAAATAAATGTAAATAATATTGATCTGTTGATTCATCATATTGCCATGCACTACCACTAAAACATGATCCTAAATTATTGGGTTCATGTCCATTTACTGGATCTCTCCATATATAATAATCTCTAAATTTATTATCTTTAGATTTCTTTGCTTCAATAAACCATTTATGCTCATCAGAAGTATGGTTAACAACTAAATCCATAAGAATTTTAATTCCTTTTTCATTGGCTTCCTTTAAAAGTTTTTCCATATCATCCATTGTTCCAAACTCGTCCATAATATCGCAATAATCACTTATATCATATCCATTATCATCATTTGGAGATTTATAAACTGGACTAAGCCAAATTACATCTATTCCAAGCTCCTTTAAATAATCTAATTTTTCTCTAATACCATTAATATCACCTATTCCGTCACCGTTACTATCATTAAAGCTTCTTGGATATATTTGATATACCACTGAACTATGCCACCATTTTCTTTCCATATTTATTTCCTCCACATTACAAATACCGCTTTTTTCTATTTATATTTTTATAATGTGATTATACATAAGATTAATAAATATTACTTGTAAAATTAAGGCTTTTTATAATACAATACTGCTATTTATTATAAATATAAATAAGCTACCCATATTTTTTAGTAGCTTATTTAATAAAATTTTTTACTAGTTTCACTTTAATTATTTACAATAAACTTTGCATGACTTCCACTTTTACCAAGAGTAACTTCTAACCTTGCATCTATTCTTTCCCTTAGCTCTTCAACGTGAGAAATTATTCCTACTAATCTTCCTAAATCTCTTAAGTCCATCAATGAATTAATGGCTGCATCTAAGGATTCTGGATCCAATGTTCCAAAACCTTCATCAACAAACATGGTTTCAATTTGAACTCCTCCTGCATAACTTTGAATAACATCTGCAAGACCTAATGCCAATGCAAGAGAGGCTTTAAATCCTTCACCACCTGATAATGTACTAACATGTCTTTCTTTACCTGTATATGCATCTATTATTTCAAGCTCTAGTCCTGACTGCTTGTTACCTTTACCTTTTTCTATTTTTCTTTTTAATGTATATCTGTCATTGGTCATTTTAGAAAGTCTTATATTGGCAGCCTTTATAATGTCCTGAACCTCCCACGACTAAAGTCGCAAGGTTCTTGGTCGATAGTACCAATGTACTAAGCATAACCAAGCTATCCCCGTAGTTCCTACGGTTCTTATATATGCTATCTATTTCATATAGTAATCCTTCTTAATCCTTCATTTAATATATTTATCGCTGCATTTATATCTCTATTATGATTAGTTCCACATTTAGGACAAATCCATTCTCTAATATTTAAATCTTTTACTTCTTCATTTTTATATTCACACTTATTGCATAACTGTGAACTTGCAAAGAATTTATCTACTTTAATCACTTTTCTACCATACCAACTAGCCTTATATTCTAATTGTTTTATAAATTCTGACCATGATACATCTGATATTGATTGCGCAAGTTTATGATTTTTAACCATATTCTTAACTTGTAAATCTTCAATACAAATAATATCATTTTCTTTTATTAATTTAGTAGATAACTTTTGTAAAAAATCATTTCTTTGATTAGATATATATTCTTGAAGTCTTGCTACTTTTAGTCTTGCTTTATTTCTATTTGAACTACCTTTTGATTTTCGAGATAATTCTCTTTGTAATTTAACAAGTTTATTTAATGACTTCTTTAAATACTTTGGATTTTCAATAGTTTGACCATTGCTTGTAATACAAAATTCTTTAATTCCTAAATCTAATCCAATATTACTATTAGCATTTTCAAGTTTCTTAATTTCTACATCTGTACAACATAGTGAGACATAATATTTTCCACTAGGCTCTTTAGATATAGTTGCATTAAGTATTCTTCCTTTTGGTACTTGTTTATCTCTAATTTTAACCATACCAAGCTTAGGTAATTTAATATACCCCCTACAATACCTTATATTTCCATTAGTGAAATTAGTTCTATATGAAAACCTATTAGTTTTTTTAGATTTAAACTTAGGAAAACCTATCTTTTCTTTAAAGAATTTTTTATATGCACTTTCTAAATCTTTCAGTGAATTTTGTAGTGAAAACTTATCTGGCTCTTTTAGCCATACCAATTCTTTCTTTAAATTAGTTAAATCAGAGCTACATTGCTTATATGAATAAGTTTCTTTATTGTTTTCATATAATTCAATTCTTTTAGCTAAATATCTATTATATATAAACCTACAACAACCAAAAGTTTTATTAATTAACTCTTCTTGTTGTTTGTTTGGATACATCCTAAACTTATAAGCTTTTTCCACTACATTCACCCCTTCAACTTTCTTTTCAGATTATAAATATATATTTTGGTCAGTTATTTTGTATTTTCTAATAGCATAATAACAAAATAACTAAAAACCCAAATATATCCTCTCCTGAATAACATTAACTTATTCATGAATTTAAAGAAAGTATTTTCAAGGATTAATATTATATTTTTAAATAACATATATAAGAACTGTAAGTTCTTAACTTTAATCGTTTTTGAGGTTGTCGTTCACATAAAAACGCTACTTTTTATGCAGTTCTCTTATGAACTTCTTAATATTTCTATTAAGCACAGACTATATCTTATCCTACAGCATTACCTGTTTAGGTCTACCCACTTCCACTACCAATAGCTTGTAGTGTACTCCCCTCAAGAGGGATAGTCGTTGAAGTTTCTCCTTTTCGGAGCTTACCTGCTGATTATCCATTGTATAAGCACTTAGGATTTAACCTTATGCCATCTAACTAATTTTTTCTACTTTCGTAACCTTCACGCTTAACCTTATTTCATGTTTACGTTGTGGTTTAGTTAGCTTTAGGAATTTCCAGCAATTCAAGTAGTATTGGATAGGTCTTACCTATCTCTACATATAAATTTCTCTATATGCTGACTATTTAGGCTACTAACTCACGACTAAAGTCACGAGTGTGCGTAGCCATTCTAATCAAAATATGCAGCTAATACATATCTTTCAAAGGTTATTCTTTCTACATTATTACCATTGGCCAATTCAGATAATTCACCTATTACATTATAATGATTTTCATCATCTTTAATTTTATCAGTGATTTTTTCAATATATTTTAATGTATCTTTATTATTACTAATTCTTGAGTAAAGCTTTTTATTTTCAATATTATATTCATTTAATTCTTTTTCTTTATCCTTTAATTTATTATGAATTTCATCAACATTAATAATAGTTTTTCCTTCTAATTCACTGGAAAGTATTTGTAATTGATCATTTTTAGAACGTAATTTTTGATAATAACTTTGAATTGTTTTATCTAATATATTAATTTCTTCTTCATTTATTTTACTTTCACTGTATTTTTCATAGCTTTCAAAACCATTTTTACTTAGAGCTAAATTAAATTCATTATTTTTATTATTATAAATATCAGTCCATTTTTCCAAAGACCTATTATTTTGAAGTAATGCTTCCTTCTTTTCAGCTACGCTTTTTTGTATATTAGTTAATAAATCTAAAGCATCTTTTAAATCTTTCTCAACTTTAACTATTTTATTTTCAATTATTTTTATCTCATTATCTAACTGATTTTCACTTTCAATATCTTTAGGAAGTATTTCTTTAATTTCCAATAATAATGCTTTTTCCTTTTCCAGCTCAGTTTGTATATTTTGATATTTTAAAAGCTCCTCATTATATTTTTTATCTAGTAATTGTTGATTTTCCATTAATGTTTTTAAAAAATTTTCATCATTATTTTTGCCTTCTATTACTTTATCTATTTCCTTTATTTTTTCATTTAAAGCATCAATTTCTTTAGCTAAGCTTTTACCAATAACAATAATATTATCATTAAATATTTTTAAATTTTCTTCATTATACTGTATATCATTTATGTCTATTCCATTAATGTCTTTTATTTTTTCTAATTTATCATTTTCTATACTATCCAATTGATTTTTAATTTCATTATTAATAACAGTTAATTTATTTAAAACATCATCATGTACTGATTTTTCTTCTTCACTTATCTTTTTAAGTTGTTCTAGCTTTTCTTCACTTGGCACTTCACCTTTAATTGATGCTTTATTAGGATGATTAACTGAGCCACATACTGGACATGGTTCTCCTTCATTAAGATTTAAAGCCAATATTCCAGCCATTCCTTTTCTAAATAAAATTTCACTTTGTTCATATTGGTTTTTGGCTGAAATATATGTTTTTTCAACAGATATATATTTATCATACATTACAGTATGTTTTTCCTTTAACTCAAAGTATTTTTTTATGGCTTTATATACTTCTAATAAATACTCTTTACTTCTTTTTTTATCATCAATGGACTTTATTAACTGAACTCTTTCAACTTCCTTTTTAGATATTTCAATGATTTTATTTCTTAAATTATCTATCTCATCTGACACTTTATCAAATTGAGCCTTAGTTGAATTTTTTAAATTATTGTGCTTTTCTACTTCAACAACTAAATTAGTAACTAACTTTTCTTTTTCTTTATAAACATTATACTTTTCTTTTTTCTCTTTTAACTTACTTCTTTCTTCTATAAGTGTATTTTTATTATTATCCTCTTCTTTACATCTTTCATAATTAACTGTACATTCCTTAAGCTTTTCCAGTAATGAAGATACTTCTTTTTCAGTATTATTAATGTCCACCTTACTTGCTTCAATTTCTTTTTTTGCTTCTAAAATTGATTTTTCTAAGTGAAGTAAGTTTAAAGCTTTTCTACCTTGCTCTAAAATTACTTCTTTATCTTCTATTTCCTTTTTATTTTCTTCCATTAAATTTAATTCATTTGATATCTTATCTTTTAAATTAAATTTTTCATTAATTTCTTTTGCTTTAACTTCATCTTCTTTAATTTTAAATATTTCTTTATTGGAAGAATCTATAATCTTTTTTAAACTCTCCTCTTTAATTTTATCTTCATCTAATAATTGATGTAAAAGTTTTATTATTTCTAAAATATCTTTATTTTCAACTTTTATTAAATTTTTAAGAGCTTCATTATCTGCAAAATCAATTTTTGTTATATATGCTTCCCTTTTTTGCTTATCTGCTTCTATTTTTCTTTTTAAAACTAATTGCTTTTCCTTTAATTTATCTTGAAATTTTAAGAATTTTTCAGTTCTAAAAATATTTCTAAAAATACTTTCTTTATCTTTACTTTCAGCTTCTAATAATTTTCTGAATTCCCCCTGTGGAAGCATAACTATTTGTTTAAACTGCTCTGCATTTAGTCCTAATATCTTTTCTATTTCTTCTTTTGCTTCAGTGGTTTTAGTAATTACTTTTTCCTCTGGCAAATATAATTCCACAGTATGCTTCTTTTCTACCACTTGTACAGTTCCATTTTTTTTAACTTTTTCTACTTTTTGAGTGGGATATCTAGTAATTTTATATTCCTTATCTCTTACTAAAAATTCTAAAGTAACATATGAAACTTCACTTTTTGCTGCATGATCACTTTTTAAAGAATCTATACTTCTACTTTTACCACTGGCTTCTCCAAATAATGCAAAGGATATTGCATCAAAAATAGTTGTTTTTCCTGCTCCTGTAGGTCCACATATAACAAATATATTATTTTCCTTTAATAAAGAAAAATCCAATTCTTCTTTTCCTGCATATGGGCCAAAAGCATTAATTATAAGTTTTTTGGGTCTCACCTACTGCACCTTCCCCTCAATTTCCTCTAAAATATTAATTACTTCATTTTTTCTAACTTCATCTATTTCTTTTCCCTTTATATTAAAATAAAACTCATCAAATAGCTTATTTAATGTTTTTTCTTTAAAATTACCACTGGCAGATGTTTTGCTACCACCTTCATTTAATGATGAATTTACCATTTTTAATCCCATTATATTAGGAAAAACTGCCCTTAACTTTGATATTCCATCCAATATCTCACCATCATTAGTTAATTCTGCAAAAATATAATCATCTAAATTAGTTCCTAAATGATTTTCCCTTTTAACCAACTCTTCAATGGGACCTCTAATTATCCTTAAATCTCTTAATGGTTCAATTTCCTTTAATTGAACATTTACTTTTTTATCAGCTTTTATTTCCACAACAGGAATAGATTTTTTTTGTTTATATTCAGATATTGAATACTTTAAAAGTGAACCTGAATATCTAATTCTATCACTTCCAACCTTTTGTGGTCCGTGAAGATGGCCCAGTGCTACATAATCAAAGGAATTTAAAAGATTTCCATCAATTAAATCTGTTCCTCCAATGGATAATGGTCTTTCAGATTCACATATTTCTAAACCACCTCTATTTTCCTTATCTTCTGCTGAAAAAGTAAAATATCCATGGCTTATTAAAATATTACGTTCAGTTAAATTTATTGTTTTATTTATTTGGTTAATAATTGCCTTCATTGCATCATTATGAGTTTTTATTTCTTTGTCCTTATATATTAGCCTTACCTTTGCAGGATCAACATAAGGAAGTAAGTAAAAATTAACATTACCAAATTCATCTTTTAATGTAACCTTTTTAACTTCACCACTAAAGTTTCCTTCTATATATAATCCTTTATCAGTTAAAAGCTTATTACCAAAAGATAGTCTTTCAGCACTATCATGATTTCCTGCAATAGCTAAAACAGGAATCTTTAGCTCTAAAATTATTTTGCTAAGTATAGTATCCAAAAGCTCTACTGCTTCAGCTGGTGGAACTGATCTATCATATATATCCCCTGAAATAATCAGAGCCTCTATTTCCTGTTCTCTTAATAATTCCACTAATTTATCTAAATAATATTTTTGATCCTCTATCATTGAATACTCATTGACAATTTTTCCAATATGCCAATCAGCTGTATGGACTATTTTCATTTAAAAACCACATCCCATCACTTTCTTAAAGATTAAAAATAAAGTGTAATAATAACCATTATTACACTTTATACTACTTATCTTATATTACTTCTCTTTAACCTTTTTTTCAATTTAATCATATTTATTTCAGCCTTATTATATACATCATAAATACTTTTACTGTTTTTCAAAACTATAGCATACCCATATGAAATTCCTATCAAATCTATTTTTTCATCAGGCATATTCCTCTCAACATATAAAGAGAGCATTTCTTCACATTTGCTTATGGGCATATTTTTATTGCCTATTAAAACAAATTCATCAGCACCAACTCTATATAGTTGTCCATATTCCTTAAATATATCTGATAATACTTGTACATTATTTTTTATATATTCATTTCCTTTAAAAGGGCTTAAAGTTAAATTTACCTTTTTTAAATTATTTAAATTAAAAACAAATATAACATATCCTCCATATTTCTTTAAGGATCTATTTATTTCATACATTCTTTCATCAAAAGCCATACGATTAAATAATCCTGTAAGTGAGTCTATATATTTAAAATTTATATTTTCTTCATTTGAAACATCTACATAATAACATTCCTTTATTTTTTTTCCATAATTATATGAATATATTATTGTATAAATAATAACTGCTGATTCAAAAAAATAGCCTTCTTCACGAAATCCTAATTTATAATAAATAAATATATCAAGAAAACCTACCACTGATAATAATATTATGGATAACGGTTCAAAGCAATGCCTCTTATTTTTTTCATAATCTTTTATCCATATAACCATGCCAATAATTAAGGTAAGTATACATAACCCATGGAAAATAAAGATACCTTCTATATAATGCATCACATTAAAAACATGTAATAATGTACTTGTCACTATATATATTAGTAATAAACTTAATATTACATTTAACACCTTTATATATCGATTATTATAATTTTCTTTAAATAATAGTAAAAATATCACTGGAATGAAAAATAAGCTTAGTAGCTTTAGCTCTCCTCTTGGCACTACATCAGTGATAAATAATTCTAAAATTTCACTGGAAAACAATATCCAACAAGAAGTACAAAAATTTAGTAACGATAAATACAATACCTTTTTATAATTCATAGTATCATGCTTTTTTGATCCAAAATATATAGATATAAGTATTATACCTATGGAAAATAAAACTATTGCTGCTAGTATTTTATGTACCTTAGAAGATACTATATATATTATTTCATTACTTTTATCACCTAAAATTATACTATTTATTCTGCCATTATAATCAAGATACTCTGAACTAAATTCTAACTTTATATTTATATTATTTTCATTATGTGGAAGACTAACAAAAATCCAGCTGCTTTCCTTCTCTTTACCAAAAAGTTGCTTATTGCTTTTTCTTATTTTACTACTGCATTTTCCATTAATATAAATATCTATACTCTGTAGTTCGCTTCTTAATAATAATGTCGGATCATTATACCCTATGGTAGAAATATCCTTTTCAATAATTATTTTATCTTTTTTTTCAGTTTCTCTTATTACAACTGGTAAATTTATACTTTCCTTACTGTTATCATTCTTTAAGTATTGCCAACTAGTATTAATCTTTACAAGTTTTATTTCTTCACATAGGCTATTGATAATGTTATTTCCAAAAATATTTATAATCATCCCTAATAATAAAGCAATACTCAATATAAAAGTTTTTTTTATATTATGCTTTACTTTCTTTTTCATAAGCTTCTCCTTTAACTGAAAATCTTCAACACAATTCCATTATATACCTTTTTATCGCTTCTTTGTATATTTTTTCTCTTTTTCTTTATTTTTGCAACCTTTTATACCATCATTATTTATTATAGATTTTTACAAATTCATATTTTTTGATAAATCTAGTGTCTCTTTTATTGATTTTTATTAATAAATTTCATTTATAAATTTATATTATATAATATTTTTGAATATTATTCTATTTGTGTTATAATAAGGTAAATATTATGTTATGACTTACTTTACAAAATTAAGTATTTTATACATATGTTAGGGTAGAAATAATTATTAAGGAGGTATTTTATGAAATTTATTATTACAGGTTCAGGAGGATGTGTAAGCATTCCTAGACCTTTATGTACTTGTAAGATTTGTAATGAAGCTAGAGATAAAGGTTACCCATATGCTAGATGCGGATGTAGCTTATTTTTAGATGATATAAAATTATTAATTGATACTCCGGAAGATATTGGTCATGCATTAAATCACTGTAATATAAAAGAAATAAATTATTTGTCTTATAGCCATCTTGATCCAGATCATACTTTAGGAATGAGAATTATTGAACAATTAAGACTTAATTGGCTTGACTTATCTGTTAATAAAAAATGTGATAATCCAATAAATGTACTAGCTCTACCTAATGTATTAAATGATGTTAATGCCTTAAGTACAAAATACGGTTCTATTTTAGATTATTATGAATCTTTAAATCTTATAAAAAGAAAGCCTGTAAGTAAAAGAATAGTAATTAATGACATCAAAATAACATTAGTTCCTGCTAATGAAGAAGGTACAGTAACAATCTTTGTTTTTGAACAAAATGGTAAAAAACTAATATATGCACCATGTGATGTTAAACCATTTCCTAATTCAAGACTATTCAATGATGCTGATTATCTTATCATAGGTAATACTATCATTGGAAATAACCTTAAAAATAACTTTTATTTAACTAAAAATAATCCACTGAATTTAGAGTTATTTTCTTTTGAAGAGGTCTTAGAGATAAAAGCAAAATATAATATTCAAAATGTCGTATTCACTCATTTGGAAGAAGATTGGGGTAAATCATATGATGACTATCTTAATTTAGAGAAAGAATGTATTGCCGTTAAGTTTGCTTATGATGGAATGACTATTGAATTATAAAACCACATTACAAAATTCCTTTATCAATCTAGCTAAGTTTATAACTTCTCTTTAAATAAAAATAAGGCTGATGTCATTCATCAGCCTTATTTTTTATAATAATTCCTTAACTTCTTCTAAAGAAGCATTAATAGTAAATATCATATTTTCATCTATCTTCAATGTACATTTATCTGCTTTTTCTTTTATCTTATCTAAGTTTAATCCACCTTTATGTATTTCTTTAAATTTAGTAGCAGCTAAATTTACCTTGAAATTTAAATCTTTCATACCTGTTATTTTAATATCATTTGCACAGCTTCCGTTATTATTAATCTTTAATCCTATTATATTACTTCCTTTTCCCAATACCTCATTAGTTGGTATATAATCAACATCTATATTACCAGTTATAGTCATCCAACCTCCACTTAATTTTATTTTTGACATTAAGCTTACCTCATAATTTTCTGTTACAGCTTTTAATAAATTACCTAATTGATATAATGTTAATTCTTTTTCCATCTTTCTATTCTCCTTTTTCCTTAACTATGTCTACTAATGTCTCATTATAAGTTACTTGTCCTCCTATATCTGATATGCCTGATACAGTTATATAATTAGGATTACCGTGCTTTCTCCACCATCCAACATACATCATAACTATATTATCTCCGATACAGTCATCTATTATAATTTGTACAGTTATTTTCCCATTATCAGATATTAAGCTGACATTTTCTTCTTCATAAATATTTAATTTTTTTGCTTCTTTACTATTTATATATGCCTTAGCTGGACCTTTTTCATCCATAACATGCTGGCTAAATAATGTATCTTTACTATGGTTTGTTAGTAATCTAAATTTAGACTCTTCTTTATTATAGTTCATTTTATTAAAATTAAACTCTATTTTTCCACTTTTCGTTAAAAACTTTTTATCTTCCCAAGCTACATTCTTGTGAGGAGTAAAATAATTATTTTTTATATATTCTAAATCAATTTCCTTATGGATGCTTTTTAATGGCTTGATAACTTCATTAAGATATTCCTTTTTTTCTACCATTGGATAGCCTTTAAGCTCAAGCCTTCTGGCTATCTCTCTAAAAAAGTAATATTCATCCATTAACTCCTCTAATGGTTCTATAAGCTTTTCATTAAAAATTAAATATGGGTTAGTCATAGAGCTAAAAAGTAAATCTTCACTTTCTAATGTACTGGTGGCAGGAATAAATAAATCACATTCTTCAGCTGTATCTGTCATAAACATATCAATACATACCTTAAATTCAATTTTCCTAAAAGCATCCTTTAGCTTGTTTAAATTTGGCAACTGGTTTAATAAATTACTTTTAGTTATTACAGCCATCTTTAAAGGAACATTATCTTCCTTTGCCCCTTCCTGCTCTGGGCAATATATATTGTTTCTAGCATGTGCTTTTCCCTTTACAGCATCATTAATAAACTCACTGATTTGGCTCACATAAAATTCTCTGCTTTCTCCATAAGCAGCACTATTGTAAGGGTCAGTATTTAAAATATCTGGATAAACTCTGTTAGCATAATTAACACCGCCTCCACTAATACCTATTTGCCCTGTTATAGCACCTAAAAAGCTTATTAGTTTAATGGTATTTCCACCATTATAATACTTTTGCATACCATATCCCAATAAAATACTGGAGTGTTTTTCACTATAAAGCTTTGCTAACTCTTCAATTTCACTTACTTCTATACCACATATAAAAGACAACTTATTCATATCTAATGACAACAAGTAATCTTTATATTCTTCAAAACCATTTATATATTTCTGAATATAATCTTTATCTAGATAATTTCTTTCAATGATAATCTTTCCCATAGCTAATGCTAAAGCTTCATCTCCACCTGGCTTTACTCTTACATATTTATCAGCTATCTTTGCTGTTGAAGTAAAAATAGGATCTATAACAATGACTTTGCTACCATTAGCCTTAGCTTTTTTTATACTTTGCATAGTATGTATAGTAGTATTAGCTGGATTCTTGCCCCATACAAATATATTTTTGCTATGTATAAGATCATCCAATGAATGGCTTACTACATCTCCAAAAACCTGTTTTTGTGCATGTATACCTGCACTCCAACAAGGACCACCTTTTGCTTTTGATGCTCCACCATAAAAATTAAAGAATATGTCTCCTATACTCTTTAATAAAGAACCATTACCATACTGTTCATAATATAATACTGACTTAGGAGAATATTTATCTTTATATCCCTTTAACTTATGAACCATTATTTCTATAGCTTCATCAAAGGTAATTTCCTTCCACTTTCCCTTAACTTTTAATAAAGGCTTATAAATCCTCTTATGATGATTTAACCTATTTAAATGAGCCAGTCCCTTTTTGCAGATAAATCCCTTAGTATAAGGATGTTCCTTATCTCCTTCAATTTTAATGATTTTTCCTTCTTCAACATATACATTAAACTTACAACAATCAAAACAATCTAATGTACATCCATGACTTAGCTTATTCATTTCTCCACCCCAATATTTTTTTCTAGTATTCCACAGATGCCATACATAATCCTTTAGCAGGTGCTTTTTCTCCTGCACATGATCTTTGTTTAGCATTTAATATATCTACCACATCTGCTTTAGTAAGTTTACCTTTTCCTACTTCAATTAATGTTCCTGTTAAAATTCTCACCATATTTAATAAGAAGCCATTACCATTAAATTTAATTTTTATTATATTATTTTCTTCAGTAATATCTATGAAATTAATAGTCCTTACAGTGGACTTACCATTTTTAGGCTTAAGACTGGTAAAGCTTTGAAAATCCTGTGTTCCTAATAACACTTCTGCTGCTTCCCTCATTTTATTTATATCTAATTTTTCATTAATATGATAGGCATATCTTCTTAAAAAAGCATTAGCATAATTATTATTATCTATGGTATATACATAGGTCTTTGACACTATGTTTAATCTTGCATGAAATCTTTCACTAGCCTGCTTTATATCCTTTATCACTATATCTTCTGGTAGATACATTAATAAATATTTTTTCATTTCATCTATACTCATAGTACTGTTAGTCTTAAAGTTGGCAATATAATTATCAGCATGAACTCCTGAGTCAGTTCTGCCACAGCCTACAAGCTGTATTTCTTCACCAGTCATCTTTTCTAAGACTTTTTCTATTTTATCTTGAATTGTGGACACAGATGTTCCCTTAATATTCTGCTTCTGCCAGCCTTTATATCTTCCACCATCATACTGTATTATCATCTTTATGTTTCTCATTCTCTGTCTCCTCTATAATAATTGTCTTAATTATATATTCTATAATAACATATTGTTAAAATGCATTACATAATAATATTTTAAAAAAAATCCATATTTTTATTACATTATATGGAATTTTATTTCAAATAGAGTTATAATAATATCAAAGGAAAGAAAGAAAGAAGATGATTATATGAAATTTGTATTTAATGCAAGCCATGGATAGCGTTTTTTAGTCTTATTAAATTTATCTAATTATTTGAAAGAAGAGTGAATTTTATGGGATATAAAAATAATAATTATGACGATTACAGATTTGAATATAAGAATGATCATATACTAGTTTTGAAGTATTATACTCAAACTAAGAAATATGCTCCTTATACTTCTATGCTTAGCGAAAGAAACATCAGTGAAGAAACATTTAATAAGATTTGTGAAGATTGGCACACTAGGAAAATAGCCGAAGAAAAAGCTAGGGCTGCCCATAAACGTGCAAGCTAATTCTTTTGCCAAATTACACACCTAACTTAATATATATAATATATTTAAAAAATGTAGCAGACTATATAGACTTGCTACATTTTTTATTTATCTTCTTTTTAAATTAATGATTATGCTTTTCATATATAATCCTCCATGAGAATATTATTCCACTATATATTACTCTTAGTAATTCTTAATGTGCAAAAAAAAAGCATCTATTGCTGTGGTATAATAGATGCCTTTTGGCTTATATATTTAAATTATGACTATGTTTGTAGAGCTAATAAATAATATAAAAAGATTTTAGGATTTAATGTATTCAAAATATCTGTATCAAATGTGTGGTAAATACAGAATAGTGTTGTTAGCACATAATCATAATATATATAACTTTTTAATTGATAACAATTATCATCTTCATTTATTATGATAAACCTTTTATTAAAACCTGTCAA
>FR883426.1:6292-12207 GCA_000435835.1 Clostridium sp. CAG:221 | reverse complement strand
CCTGTCAACTATTTTTTCAATATTTTTTTCAATATTTTTTTCAATATTTTTTTCAATATTTTTTGTTAATCCTTTTTATTTACTTTCTTACTATGCTTAACACCTTGATTGTTACACTTCTTTTCTTTTTCTTGTTGGCTTGCACATGAACAGTCTTTCTTTTCACTCATAAATTAATCACTCCTAGATGAAAAATACTTACCTATATTATTTTTTACTTAAATTAAATAATAATGTTGTAAAAAGAAAGGCTATGTAGCCATTATTTTACTCTAATTACGCTTTCTTAAAATTATAATATATATTCTAACTGGCAATCACAAGGTTCTGCTTGTACTAATTTTTCATTGTACTCTTTAGCTTCTATGCAACCTATAGCCTTATAAAAAGCTTGTGATTCCTCCGATGAATGTGCTGAAATATATAACTTTTTAGCATCTAAATCTCTTGCTTCTTGGGCAATCATTTGAAAAAGTTTTTTGCCAATGCCTTTTCCTCTGCTTTCATATGAAACATGAATTGAAGATAATTGTATATACTGACTTTTTGAACCAAAAAACTTATTTTCTACGGAAGTAAAGCCTGCTAACTTTCCTTCTATAAAGGCCCCAATAACAGCGCCTCCAGTATTTAAAGTATTTTTTAGGCACTCCACTAAAAACTCATACTCCTCCTTGCCCCATTGTTCCGTAAATGCTATATTCTCTAAAGTCCATTGACCATTTCTTTTTCTCCAGCATTTATTCACTTGCTGATATCTATTAAAATTTGAAAATATCTCAGTGTTTAATTCATTTTCATTTATCTTTCTATATATTATTTCACTCATCTTTATCACTCCTTTTTATTTATATTTTCAATTTTATCACTTTGATAATAAAAATAAAAATCATATGGAAAGCATAAAATGCTCCATATGATTTAATAATTTTATATTTTTATACTTCTTTTTTCTTTTTTAAGAATCCTTTGAATAGAAAACTTTCCTTGTATTGCAGCTCCTGGTAGTCCACCTGGAGGCGATAGCCATTGTCCTGCTAAAATAACATTTTCTATACCTTTAACAAATGGAGATGGATATGGATTCTTCATACTATTTTTAGTAATCATATAAGCCTGATTATATCCTTTATAAGCATTGCAGTATCTTTCATATGTTATTGGTGTCCAAGTATCTATAAGTTTCATCTTTCCTGCATATTCAGGAAAACGCTCTTCTATCTTCCTCAAAATCAATTCAGCAATTTCAACTTTCTTCTTATTATATTGTTCTCTATCACCATATAATTTTCTCCAGTAAATATAACTATCTTCAGATAATCCCCATAATATTTGGATTATCTGTTTACCTTTCGGTGCAAAGTCTGGCTCATAACCATATGTTTTAACTGTTATTCTATCACCCATCCAGCTTTCATTTTTTATATCACTGGCATCTAGCATATATTCTGATTCCAGAGCTTTATGGCTATCTATAGCATATGCTGCTTGAAACATACCATAAATAGGATATTTCTTTCTATGATGTAAGACTTCATTCATTACATCATCCATATAGTCTTTACCTAATAAATGTCCAAAAGTATAATTGATATCACAAGCTGGTATGATGTAATCTCCTTTAACTTTCCTTCCATCCTTCAAAGTAATTCCTGTGGCAATATCTTCATCTACATCTATCTTCATCACATTACAATCAGTAAATATTCTGCCACCTAGCTATTCATATCTCTTCCTCATCCTAAGTGCCATTGCTCTTGATCCCCCCTTAGGTATTCCTCCATCTCCACTAATAAAATTTCCATATGCCATTGGAAATGAATTAGCCAATGACTCTTTTGGGCAAAAGTCTGAAATAAGGCACTTAATCAATGGATGTTTAAATTTATCCATTAAATCATTTGTATCCATACCTTCATATAGCTTCAAAATCTTCATAGACTTTGACAACTTAATTACATCTATAAAGTTCATCATTTCAGGTGGTTTTTCAGCTGGTATATTCACTTTAGCTCCAACAATACAACTTTCAATAAGCTTATTAATTTCATCAGCATCCTCTGGAGATAATGCTAAAAGCTCTTCCTTAGTTTTATTTATATCTTTCCATAATGAAATAGATTTTCCATCAAACTCTGAAGTATACATTTTATCATTTCTTATTATTTCAGTATCATCATCAATTGCTCCCGTTTCACGCCATATCCTATTTAACTCTGTGCCTTTTGTGGTGCCCATCAGCCAGTGTATACAATTATCTATATGATATCCGTCCCTATCCCAACCTGTACATTCACCACCTACAATACTATGTCTTTCATAAATTTCACTACTAAAGCCTGCCTTTTGAGCATAAATTCCTGCAGTAAGTCCTGATATTCCGCCTCCAATTATTATTATCTTCTTATCATTCATACTGCCTCCTAGTTTAAGATTACTAACCTCTACTATCATATGATATAAAAAAATTTAAATTCGTTCTTTTTAAGCATATTAATAAGTTCCTTATAACCAAAAAATAAATGCCACAAAAAATCTTTTGTAGCATTTATTTGCTCCATCAGATAGTATCTATCTATGTTCTAACTATCTTAACTTATTGTGACATCTTCTCAGCTATATATGAATTAACCTCATCTGGTGAAATATTTAATATTATTGCAAATTCCTCATTTAATAATCGCTCTGCAGTTTTCATTATTTCTTCATCGCCTTTATAAGCTTTTTTACCTAACTCTCTATTACTTTTCTTATTTTCATAAATGCTCTTTACCAATTTAATAAGTGCTTCACAATCTCCACTTTTAAGCATAGATTTAAATTTCTCATTTCTACTCTTCTCATCCTCTATCCATAAAGTTTCTTCACTGGGAATAGCCGTTATCAATGAATTTACCTCATCTAAAGAATGTATCTTTCTCATAGAAATTTTCATATTGTTTACAGGAGTCTTTATTATGGTATTTTTAGAGTAAATGGGCCTTAATACATAATACTTTTTTATTACACTATTCCTATCTTTCTCTTCTTTTATATCTAAAATTTTGCAGACCCCTGTTATTCCATACATAACATAATCATTAATCTTAAACATAAAACTTCTCCTTTCTTTCATAAATCCTGCTTTATGAAACAAAAAAGCAGCTTTAATAACTGGACTTACGTTATTAAAACTACTGGTTATCTATACTTTAATTTTATCACAATTTAAAATACGGATGTAAGTAAAATCTTTTTATAGATTTAATATATTTTTCAAAAATAAAAATATTACAACTAAGTTTAACTCTCTTGCTTGATATTATTACTTTTCATATTCATACATAAAATAATTACATTCTTCCATGCCTAAACTTCTGTAAGTTTTTTGTGCTGTATAATTTTCCTTTTCTACATATAGCCTTATACCTACATATTCATTATTACTATCGCATATCTCTTTTACTTTATTATATAGAGCTTTAAATACCCCTTTCCCTCTATATTCCTTATTTACATACACACTTTGCACCCAAATGAATGTTCCATTTCTCCAATCACTCCATTCATATGTATACATAATTTGCCCCACTACTTTTCCATCAATTTCACAAACATGATATATCCCCTTATTTTCATCTTGAATGATATTTCTAACACCTTTAGTTAAGATTTCCTTATCTAACTCTTTATTTTCTGTTTCATATGCTAAATTGTAATTATATTCAACGATAATATCTAAATCTTCTAATTTTGCTTTTCTTATATTCATAAGTATCTCCTATAAATTTAATTTCTTTATTCTTAGTCTATCATCAGCAAAATTTAATTACAACATACTCAATATGTATTGTAATTTTACTGTCATAAAAAACAATAAAAATAAGCCCCTTCAAGTAGAAGCTTATTTTTATTTCTAAAGATTAAATTATTAACTGCTAAAAAATTGGATAGTATGGATAACCGTAAGGATATGGATATACTGGAGGAATATATGGATATGGTAACAATCCTATCCTGTTTATTCCTCCTATAGGATAATTTCTACGTCTAAATCTCCTATACCTATTAGGCCTATTATATCCACCAGGTGGTTGCCGTGATTGACTATTTTCAGAAGCTAATACA
Source organism: Clostridium sp. CAG:221 (assembly GCA_000435835.1). GTDB lineage: Bacteria > Bacillota > Clostridia > Clostridiales > Clostridiaceae > Clostridium. The sequence continues at coordinate 8,100 of FR883426.1, read as the reverse complement.
TCTTCTCCAACTAGTTATACATTTTTATATAACCTCCTTATAAAAACTATTTTTATTTTTCCAATTATTTGTGTAATAATAAAATATATAATAAATTACGGAGATGATTATAAATGAATACTGAAATAGAAAAGTTAACTCAAATACTTAGGGATAGCAATAATATAGTTTTCTTTGGTGGTGCTGGTTGTAGTTGTGAAAGTGGTATTCCAGATTTCAGAAGTGCAAGTGGTTTGTGGAACGAAAAACTTAAAATAAACCTTACTCCTGAGCAATTAGTTTCTCATACCATGTTTATGAAATATCCAAAAGAATTTTTTGAATTCTATAGAGATAAATTAATATATCCTGATGCTAAGCCTAATGCTGCTCATATAGCTTTAGCTAAGCTTGAAGAAATGGGTAAGCTTAAAGCTGTAGTTACTCAAAATATAGATGGCTTACATCAAGCTGCTGGTTCTAAGCACGTCTATGAACTTCATGGTTCTGTTTTAAGAAATTATTGTGTTAAATGTCATGCCTTTTATGATGAAAAATTTATTTTAGAATCTAAAGGAGTGCCTACTTGTACTAAATGTGGAGGAAATGTAAAGCCTGATGTTGTTCTTTATGAAGAAGGCTTAGATGATAATGTAATTAAAGGTGCTATTGCTGCCATTTCTAAAGCAGATACCTTAATTATAGGTGGAACTTCACTGGTTGTTTATCCAGCAGCTGGGCTTATTAATTACTTTAGAGGTAAAAATCTTGTTCTAATTAATAAGAGTTCAACTTCCGCTGATAATAAAGCTGATTTAGTTATTCATGAGGCTATTGGGAAGGTTTTAGGAGAAACTGTTAATAATATTTAATATTAAAGATGGTATCTTAAAATCAATTTTAAGATACCATCTTTACTTATTTAACCTCTTAATAAAGTTTTATAAATTCCTCTACCATTTTACTAGCATTTTTTTCAGCTATAGGTAAGAACTCTTCATCTTTATATATAAAATGCTACTCATTTATCATTTACTAAGTTTTCATAACCATCAGTGAAATCTATAATAATTCAAATATGCAAAAAGATATATGTCAATCGCTTGACATATATCTTTTTTTCACTTATACTTTAGTTATATAATTCCAATTTAAGGGAGGGTTAGCAATGTTTAACTTAAACAATGTTGTAAAATTTGAGAATAAGAGATTTGACGTATTTGCAATTGGAGAATTATTAGTTGACATGATTTCTGATGATTATGATGCCGACAATAGTTGCAATAAATACTCAAGATATTTTGGTGGTTCACCTGCAAATATTACTATGAATATAAAAAGACTTGGTGGTAATCCTATTATTTCAGCTTCTGTTGGAAATGATAGATTAGGTGAATTCTTAATTAATAATTTAAAGAAAAATAATATTAATACTGAATTTATTAATAAAGTCAATAATTCTACAAGTATGGTACTTGTAACTAAAAGTAAGGAAACTCCACTACCTATTTTCTATCGTAGTGCAGATTATAATTTAGAATACAATGAAGATATAGGTTCAATATTAAAAAATAGTAAAATAGTTCATTTTTCATGCTGGCCTATTTCTCAAAAGAAATCAAGAAAAGTTATTGAAAAAGTTATTGAAGAAGCTAGAAAAAATAATGTTCTTATAGGTTTTGATCCAAATTATCATGAAATGATTTGGGAAGAAGGACATGATGGAATAGAATATATAAAAAATCTTATTGGAAAGTTAGATATAATAAAACCTTCAGAAGTTGATGCAGAAAGAATTTTTGGCCCAGATACTCCTGAAAATCATGTGG
>FR883426.1:0-6205 GCA_000435835.1 Clostridium sp. CAG:221 | reverse complement strand
GATGGTGCAATAGTTTCTAATGGCACTGAAACTATTAAATTTAAAACTTTAGCTACTGAAGTTGTAGATACAACTGGGGCTGGAGATGCTTTCTGGGGTGGATTCTATACAGCACTAACTAGTAATTACCCTTTAAAAGAAGCTTTAAATATTGGTTTTGCAACAAGTGCTTTCAAGCTAAAAAATGTAGGTGCTATTGCAGAATTGCCTTCTATAGAGGAATTAAAAACACTTTATAATATATAGTTAATTAAGAGGAGATATTAAAATGACGGTTAAAAATAAAGTTCAACTTATAACTTATGCTGATTCTCTTGGTGGAGATTTAAAAACATTAGATAATGTACTTACAAAATATTTTCCAAATAAATTTAAAGGTGGTATTCACATACTTCCTCCATTCCCTTCATCAGGGGATAGAGGTTTTGCACCTCTTACTTATTTAGAAATAGAACCTCAATTTGGTACATGGGATGATATTCGTAAAATAGGTGAAAAACATGATGTGCTTCTTGACTTAATGGTTAACCATATTTCTAAAAACTCAGTATTCTTCCAAGACTTCTTAAAGCATGGGAAAGAATCAAAATACGCTGATTTATTTATTACATTAGATAAACTATGGAATGATGGAAAACCACTTCAAGCAGATATAGACAAAATGTTCTTACGTAGACAAGTTCCATATTCAACATTTAACATAAATGGTGAAGACGTTTCTGTTTGGACTACCTTTGGTAAAGAAACACCTTCTGAACAGATAGACCTTGATATTAACTCTGATGCGGTTAGACAGTTATTAAAGGAATTCTTCGAAAACTTCCATAAAAACAATGTTAAAATTGTAAGACTTGATGCTATAGGATATGTAACAAAGAAACTTGGTACTAGCTGTTTCTTTGTTGAACCTGAAATATATGAATTCTTAGATTGGATATGTGATTTAGCTAAATCTCTTGATATTGATTTACTTCCAGAGGTACATGCTCATTACACAACTCAATTTAAATTAGCTAAGTATGGTAACTATATTTATGACTTTATACTTCCATATATGATTCTTAGCACTTTAGTTAATAAATCTAGCTCTCAAATTACAGAATACTTAAAAGTAAGACCTCATAATCAATTTACAATGTTAGATTGTCATGATGGAATTCCTGTAAAACCTGACTTAGATGATTTAGTATCAACGAAGGATGCTAGGAAAATTGTTGATCATTGCTTAAATCATGGTGCAAACTTAAGCTTAGTTCACTCTGATGCTCATAAGAGCCCAGATGGATTTGACGTTCATCAAATAAGATGTTCTTACTACTCTGTTTTAGGATGCAATGATGATGCTTACTTAACTGCTAGAGCAATTCAATTCTTTGCTCCAGGTATTCCACAAGTATATTATGTTGGGTTATTAGCTGGTGAAAATGATGTTGAAAATGTAAAACGTACTGGAGAAGGACGTGAAATTAATAGACACAACTTCACTTTAGAAGAAATTGATAAAGCATATAATCAAGATGTTGTTCAAAGATTACTTAAGCTTATTGACTTTAGAAATGATTATCCTGCTTTTGATGGCACTTTCCATATTGAACCTTCAAATGATAATGAAATGATTTTAACTTGGAAAAAGGATGATAAGTATTGTACTTTAAATGTTGATTTAACTACTAGCAAGTCAACTATTAAATATATAAATGATGATGGTATAACATCAGTTTACCATATATAACTTTTACATTCTAAACAAGTGGCTATTGCAATAATGCAATAGCTACTTACTATTTATTACTCTTATCTACTCTACACTTGTACTTCTTCTAACTACTAAATCCACTGGTAATATAGTTTGTTCTAAAATTTCTGTGTTAGTATATTTAGCATCAATTAAATGAATAGCTAACTTTGCCATTTCTTTAATTGGCTGCTGTATAGTAGTTATTGTTGGTGTTGTTAATTGTGATATTTCAACATCATCAAAACCAACTAATTTAATATCCTTTGGAATTTTAATATTTAATTCATAACAAACCTGAATAACTTGTGCTGCTATTAAATCACTGCTAGCAAATATTCCATCAACTCCATCTATTTCACTAAGTGTATTTTTTATATACTCATAATAATTCATTTCATTATAGGCATTTATATCAAACTTTTTAATAAAATATTCAACATTATTTTTATTACATATATCTATAAATGCCTTTTCTCTATTATCAGCAGGCATTTCTTCATCAATTACACCACTAAAATGTACTATTCTTTTACATCCACATTTTATTAAATGCTCTGTTGCAAGGCATCCCCCTTGATAATTATCACATTGTATTCCTAGTTTTCCTTTTTCAAAATTCTTTTCTAATAATACAATTGGGATATTTCCTGTGTTAATCATATTATATTCAACATTGCCACTACATAAAATTATTCCATCTACTCTATTACTTTTACACATGTCTAAATATTTTTTCTCTTTTGTAGCAGTGTCCTTGCTATTACATAGTATTATTTTATAATCTTTTTTCGCTGCTTCATTTTCTAAATTGCTTATTAACTTAGAAAAATAAGGATGAGATATATGTGGTACTATCACTCCAATTGTATTACTTCTCTGCTTTGTTAATGAACGCGCTATTTCATTAGGCTGATAACTTAACTGATCCATAGCTTCATGAACTTTACTTTTTGTTTTTTCACTAATATATCCTCTATTATTAATAACCCTTGATACAGTTGTTGGTGTAACTCCTGCTAGTTTTGCAACATCAACTATTGTAGCCAAAATTCATTCCCCTCTCTTTATTGTACGACTATATTTATTTACAAAATTCCTACACTCCTAAAATAATAAGTATAAATATTGCTGAAAGTAAATTTGCTACCTTTATCTTTGTAGCAACGTATAAAGTTACTATACTCTATTATGCACATTTACATATAGTTATTGTCAATATTTTCATAATAAAAAAGTACATAACCTATACAAATAATTCACCTACTCACTTTATGTCTTTTTTTCATAAAAAATGGAAATTCATTTTTTATTTTGCAATATTTTGATTTATAGTATAATAATGTTATATGTTGCTAAAATAAATATTCAAAATGGAGGATTTATGTCAGATATATATTTTTTAGAAAATACAAATAAAGATTTTATTGATTTATATTTATGTTATTGTGGTATGGAACAATGTGCTCCACTATATTCCTTTGGACCTGCTATAAGACCTAATTATTTACTACATTATGTTCTTGATGGTAAAGGGTACTATTATGTAAATAATGAGAAATATGAAGTTAATAAAAATGAAGGTTTCTTAATTTGCCCAAATGTTGTGACATTTTACCAAGCAGACGAAGAAAATCCTTGGACTTATCTTTGGATCGGTATAGATGGTGAAAAAGTGGAGACATATTTAAAGGCTGCAGGATTAAATAATGATACTTTAATATTTAAATATAATGATGGAGATTTATTAAAAGAATATATTCTTGAAATGTTAAAACATAACACCTCTTCTAGCAGTGATTCTCTTAAAATTGAAGGCTTACTTTATATGTTCTTTTCAGAACTTGCTAAACAAAATAAATCTGATCCTATTCATAAGAATGATATAAATAATAATTATATAAATAAGGCAATTGAATTTATTCAAAATAATTATCATAATCCAATAAAAGTTTCTGATATAGCTAATTATGTTTGTTTAAATAGGAGCTATCTTTCTACTGTATTTCAAAATAATTTAAATATGTCTCCACAAAAATTTTTAATGGAATTTAGAATAACTAAAGCTGCAACACTTCTATATGATACAGATTTACCTATTACAAATATTGCTTACTCTTGTGGTTATTCTGATCCACTTGCATTTTCAAAAGCATTTAAAAAAATAAAAGGTGTAAGCCCTAAAGAATATAGATTAAAGAAAAAAGAAACAACTGAAAAATTCTTACTTAATGAAATTAAATAAAATACCTACTTCTAACATTTAAACATATTTTCATTATATAAAACTATATAAGATATTGCCAAAAAAGTTTACTATATAAGTAAATGTAAACGGTGTAAATTAAATAATTTTATATCTAAAATAGTTTTGAAAGGAATGAAATAATGATAACGGAATAATACCTTTTTATTTCACATTAAAAGATTCTTGGACTTCCCTTCCTGCTTGGAACAATATAGCTGGAACTTTAGTTAGTACTGATTGTTTTAAAAAAGTTAATAATAAAGAAACTACTTTTAATGAAGTCTACTCTGAAACATCTGATAAGATATTACAATTGATAGATTATGGTCATTCAGAATCACCATCAATGGTTTCTAAAATAACAGATAAATTAATAGCTACCGCTACCGAATGGCAAAATAGAATGCTAGGAAATAATAATTTATACAACTAATGCATTAGAAGGCTTTAATAGGCAAGTACGTAAGTATACAAAGAATAGAAAAATATATTATTAGTATTTCTAGATAATAAAAAACATTACTGGAAATCATAATTTCCAGTAATATTTATCAACTAAGAAAATTAATTACACATAATTACCTACAGTCTCTAGCTCCTTAAAAATTTATTTATTTGCTAATGTTTCTCCATTCTTTAAGTCTTCTAATATTGCCTCATATTCTTCTTCATTTAAGTTATATCTTCTTAAAGAAATTATACTTAATATTGCTATTATACCTGGAACAATTGAATACATTAAGTGTATCCCTTTTAAAGTCTCTACAGTTTGAGCTACATTAGCTTTATACCCTACAAAAGCTAATACATAACCACATAATGCTCCTCCAATTGCACTAGCAAGCTTAGTTTTAAATATATTTGAAGAGAAAATCATTCCTTCTGATCTTTTTCCTGTTTTCCACTCACCATATTCAACACAATCTGCTACCATAGAAGCCAATGAAATATTAGCAGCTCCTTCAGCTAATCCCATTATTGTATTTATAACTAATAATGTTGGTAAGCTTGAATATGATAATGCAAATATTGACATAAATCCTAAAGCATTAATTCCAATTCCAAATAAAGCTGTAGCTCTTTTTCCTAACTTTTGAGTTATAAAAGGAGTACATAATCCTCCTGCCATTCCTGAAACCATACTTATACCAGTTACTATTGGAATATATACTTCTGCATTAAAATTATATTTTATATAATAAATTGAGAAACCATTTCTTAATGCATATGTTACTTCTAACATTAACATTGATACAAGTAATATTCTTAAAGGTTTGTTTGTTTTAAATAATTCTTTTAATTGTTTAAAGCCTTGTTTTTCTGGCTTTCTATCTGTGTTTATCTCTTTAACACCCCAGACAGTAATCCATGTACATATAGCTGCTGTAATTGAATATATAATTGCTACTAATGTCCAACTTCCAAACTTAGCAACTAAAGGTAACGTAAACATAGAAACTACTAAACTTCCACCAAAAGCAATAGTTCTAGCTGATGTAACAATTTTTGTTCTACCTTGTGACGATTGAGTTATATTAGCTGATAAAGACCAATAAGGTGTATCCATTGCTGTAAAGCATATTCCCCATAATATATATGAAATATATATCCATGCAATTTTACCATTATAACTTAAATTTGGGGATGAAAAACACATTATTGTTGCTATTCCCATAAATATTGGAACAAATAATAAATAAGGTCTACTTTTACCCATTTTAGATTTTGTATTATCTACTATCATTCCCATAATTGGATCAGTTATTGCATCTATTATTCTAGCTATTAAGAATAATGTACCTACTGCTACTGCACCTATTCCAAAGCTATCAGTAAGATAAACCGTTAAGTATGTGCCTATAAATGCACATATAATGTTGTTTCCTAAACTCCCCATTCCAAAAGAAATTAAAGTTTTAATTGGAACTAGATTTTGTGAGTTTTTTTCTCCTTTTTTTACTAAATTTAATTCGCTCATTTTTCCCCACCCTTTTTTCTATTTTACACCTAATATTATAAATATTTACATAAATATTGAAAACGTATTTATGTATCAAAAACATGGTTAAATGTTAGATATTTAAATTATATCTACAGTTTGTTGAAAAACCCCCTGTTTAAAAAACAGAGGGTTTTCCTTTACTAGTTGTGGATAAAATTTAAAATTCATAATATCATTAAAACTACTAATATAATATGAAAATAACAAAGATAGTCTTGTT
>FR883425.1 GCA_000435835.1 Clostridium sp. CAG:221 | reverse complement strand
CTTTGTGCTTCTTTTCTTTCGTTTATCATTAGTAAAACCTCTATGTAATAAATTTATATATTTTAAATTATATTACATATTTGTATAAAATTAAAGACTGTTGACACTTTGTCAACAGTCTGAAGGAATTTCCCTTAGGGAAATTCCTTCTTATTATTTAAAATAAACTCAGAGAGTTTTTTCCTAAATTCATAATTCATCATTCATCACTTATAATTATCAATGGTTTTTATATCGAAGGTGAAGGGGAATTCTGTGGCTTGTTTGTTTATAAAGTCTACATCATAGCCAGTGCCATCTTTATAGAAGAAGCCATGACTTAAATCTATTTTTATATAGCACATATTTTTGTCATTTTCATTATTATGTTTAAAATACCATGAACTAAAAGCATCCATCAGCTTATGACGTATTTCTGAGTTTTCTTTTTTTAAAGGATGACCTATATTATGGGCCATTCCACTGAATCTATAAGATTTATTACATAAAGCTACTTTTTCATTAAGTTCAAGTTCTAATACTTTTAAGGATTCAGCATGAGTAACAACATAAAAGGCACCATCATAATAAAATGTATCAACAAATCTTACAGAAGGGATGTTTTCATCGCAAGTTGCTAGAGCAAATTGATAATCTCTTGCAAATAAGTCTTCCAAAACTTGAATACTTTTTTCAAATGTATTCATATAAGCATTACCTCCAAATATTTATTATATTAATTAAGGGTTAAGAATACATGTACACTTATAATTATACCAATAAATACCAAAAAATATTACACTCCATAAAACATATAAACTAGAATAAAGGTAAAGAAATATATATAAATAACATAAACTCCAAAAAAATATTTTATCTATTTTATATCTCTATTTTTTGATACTTTTATTTTTTTAAGCTATAATATAAGTAATAATTATTATTAATAGATAATTCTGTTAGTATATGTACCTTATGAAAGTTCTTGAGTAATAATCAAGATATTAGTTAAAGATAAAATATAACAATAGATTAAAGGATGAGGTGTTTTATGGATTATAGAGAAATAATAGAATCAAATGATTCAGTTATAATAAAAGGTGTTAAGAATTTTAATATTAAACAAATATTAGAATGTGGACAGTGCTTTAGATGGCAAAGGGTTACTGATACTGATTATATAGTGGTATCTAATAGAAGAGTAATAGAAATTATACAAGAAGATGATGAGGTAATAATTCATAATACCAATATGAATGATTTTAAAAATATATGGGAAAATTATTTTGATTTAAATACAGAATATGGACCTTTAAAAGAAGAGTTAAGTAAGGATGAATTATTAAAACAAGCTATAGAGTTTGGCTATGGAATAAGATTATTAAATCAGGATCCTTTTGAAATGGTTATTAGTTTTATTATTTCAGCAAGAAACAGTATTCCTTCAATAATGAAGACCATTAAGAAAATATCAGAGAAGTTTGGTGATAAAATAGAATATAAAGGTGAAATATACTATGCATTTCCAACGCCAGAGCAATTAAAGAACGCAACCCTTGAAGATATCCAAGAGACAGGTGCATCTTTTAGAAGTAAATATATAATTGATACAATTTATAATATAAATATGGCTTTGGAAGCCAAAAAATCAGGAAATTTAACTGATGAATTAAAAAGGTATGATTTAGATTATATAATGTCACTTCCAACAGATGAATGTCATGTAGCATTACAAGCCTTCAAGGGAGTAGGTGCCAAGGTTGCAGATTGTATTATGCTTTTTTCTATGGGTAAAAAATCAGCTTTTCCAGTTGATGTATGGATTAAGAGAGCAATGATTCATTTCTATGTTGCACCGGATGTTTCATTAAATAAGATAAGAGTATTTGGTAGAGAAAAATTTGGTGAACTTTCAGGTTTAGCACAGCAATATTTATTCTATTATGCCAGAGAAAATAATATTAACGTATAATTTATTTATAAAAATAGTCAATATATTTAATATATTGACTATTTTTATATGTGAATAAAGAGTAAAGTTTTTTAAAAGGTATTGAATAATATATTTTTTATGCAATAATAGTTCTTAAAAGAACAGTTCTCTAAAGAACTAATTAAGGAGGTCTATTATGAGTAATACCACTGAAATATTAGTATCAGCCAGCATGTTTGGAAAGTTATATTCAAAGATGATTATGGAAGTTGCTGATAAGTATTCTATGAATAAGGTGGAAGTGGATATACTTCTTTTTCTTAATAATAATCCAAAGTATGATACGGCAAAAGATATTGTTGAACTAAGAGGAATAGCAAAATCATATGTTTCAAAATCTGTAGATAAATTAGTTGCTAAAAATTTCTTAAGTATTCATGCTGATAAAGAGGATAGAAGAGTTATTCATTTAAAGGTTGAAAATTTAGCTGGTGAAGTTATAAAGGAAGCATTGGAGGCACAAAGAAAATATGTAGATACTATTTATAATGGTATTTCCAAAGAAGAAGAAGAAGTTTTGAAAGAAATAGTAAATAAAATGTTAAGTAATATTAAGAAGGAGTTGTAATAATGTTTTTGGAATTTATAGTATATATTATAGCAGGATTAGGAGCTGGGATTGGTACAGGACTTGCTGGATTATCAGCAGCAGCAGTTATTTCTCCTATGCTTATAACATTTCTAGGCTTTCCAGCTTATGAGGCAGTAGGAATAGCATTAGCATCAGACGTGCTAGCATCAGCTGCATCAGCTTACACATATGGAAAAAATAAAAATATAGATATAAAAGATGGTATTGTAATATTATGTTCAGTACTTATCTTTACAATGTTTGGTAGTTTTGTGGCATCAAAAGTACCAAATGGTGCAATGGGGAATTTTTCAGTATTTATGACATTATTTTTAGGACTTAAATTTATTATTAAGCCTGTAATGACTACTAAAGAAGTAGTTGAAAATAAATCTGCTAAGCAAAAGGTAATTCAATCAATTTTTTGTGGAATCGTAATAGGATTTATATGTGGATTTGTAGGAGCTGGAGGAGGAATGATGCTTCTTCTTATTTTAACTAGCGTTTTAGGTTATGAACTTAAAACAGCAGTTGGAACAAGTGTATTCATAATGGCATTTACAGCACTTACAGGAGCGCTATCTCATATTAAAATAGGTGGTATGCCAGATATAAAAGCTTTAATAGTATGTGTTTTAGCTACCCTTATAGGAGCACAAGTTTCAGCTAAGTTTGCTAATAAAGCAAGTGCAGAAAAGCTAAATCGTGTTACGGGAGTTGTATTATCAGTATTAGGATTAGCAATGATAATAGTAAAGATGTTTTTGTAAAATGATATAAAGAGCTTAATTAAACTAGAGTTAATTAGGCTCTATTTTTATGAGGGTAAATTACAAAAATATTAAAATATACAATAAATTAACAAGATATAGTATAATATTATGTGGAGTATTGAGAAAGATTTGATAGGGGGAAAAGATATGTTTCAATTTGAAACTCAACTTAAAAAACTTAAGCATGAGGTCTTAACGGAGGTGGCAAAGCTTGCTAAAGAAGATAGCGTGACTTTGGATAATATTGAAAAGATTCCATATGAAGTTATTAAAGGAAATAAGCCAACATATAGATGCTGTGTATATAAAGAAAGAGCTATAGTTTTAGAAAGAGCAAAGCTTGCAGCAGGGTGTTTAGCAGATGGAGATAATATAGAGGAACACCTTGTTGACATAAGACCTGATGAACAAATAATGTATGTTATTGAAGCAGCTTGCGATAGATGTCCAATTAATAAGTATAATGTAACAGATTCATGTAGAAATTGTGTTGCACATAGATGTAAAGAAGCATGCAACTTTGGTGCAATAAGCATAGTTAATGGAAAAGCATATATTAATCAAGAGTTATGTAGAGAATGTGGAATGTGTAAAAAAGCATGTTCATATGATGCTATATCTGAAGTTATGAGACCTTGTAAGAGATCTTGTCCTACTGGAGCATTAGATATTAATCCAGAAGATAGAAGGGCGATGATAAAAGAAGAAAAATGCGTAAACTGTGGAGCGTGTATGAGCGCATGTCCTTTTGGCGCTATTTCTGATAAGAGTTTAATAGTACCAGTGGCTAAAAGATTAGGTAGAGGAAGAAGAATGTATGCCATAGTAGCACCAGCAATTACAGGACAATTTGGAGCAACAATGAATTATGGAAAGATTAGAAATTCTATTAAAAAACTTGGTTTTGTAGATATGATAGAAGCTGCTTTAGGAGCAGATGCAGTAACTGTTCATGAAAGCAATGAGTTTATAGAAAGAATGGAAAATGGTGATAAATATATGACTAATTCATGCTGTCCTGGATTCTTAAGCTTTATCGAAAAGACAGTATCCACTGAAGCAGGAAAGATTTCTGGAACTGTATCACCAATGGTAGCAACAGCTAAATATATAAAGGCACAGGACCCAGAAGCAAAAATAGTATTTATAGGACCATGTACAGCTAAAAAAGCAGAAGCTATTAGAAATGGTGCGGAAGGTGCTGTTGATTATGTACTTACTTTTGAAGAACTTTTAGCATTATATGCTGCTTTTGAAGTTAATCCATATGAATGTGAAGAAGATGATGTTAATGATGGTTCAGTATTTGGTAGAAACTTTGGTATGTCAGGAGGATTAACAGCAGCTATAGAAAATTATGTTAAGGATAGTGGAGTAAGCGTTGACTTTAAACCAGTAAAGGTTTCAGGTTTAGAATGTAAGAAGACAATGACTATGGCAAAAGCAGGTAGGCTTCCAGGTAATTTTATAGAAGGTATGATGTGTGAAGGTGGATGTATAAATGGTGCAGGAACAATAGTTACGCAGGCTAAGGCTAAAGCTGCCTTTGTTAAAATAAATAATGGGTCTCCTATAAAAGCAGTTATAAAAAATGAAAAGCTAGAAGAATTTAAAGATATTAATCTTGAAAGAAAAGTAATGGTAAAAAACAAATAATTGAAAATTGTTAATTATGAATTAATAAGTAATAAATAAATGATATAGAAAATATAAATCTCCTGATATAAGTTTACATCAGGAGATTTACTTTTAATGTAAAATATTTAAAATACTGAGAAATGGAGGAATGTTAAGCAACAGGGAGTAAATAAAATATAAATTAAAATATTAAGTTATATTTAACCATTAAAAGGCAATAATAAAAAAAGTAATATTTGAAAAGTAAGGAAAAAGGATATATTATAAAAATATAGATATTAGCACTCTATGATGGTGAGTGCTAACAAAAAAGTAGTAGGAGGTATTTTTAATGAATATTAAACCATTAGGAGATAGAGTTGTCATAAAGAAATTAGAGGCTGAATCAACTACAAAGAGCGGTATAGTTCTAACAGGTACAGCAAAGGAACAGCCACAAGAAGCTGAAGTTATGGCTGTAGGTCCAGGTGCTGTTGTAGATGGTAAAAGAGTAGAAATGGAAGTAAAAGTTGGAGACAAGATTTTATATTCAAAATATGCAGGAACAGATGTAAAAGTTGCTGGAGAAGAATATATAATATTAAGACAAGATGATATATTGGCAATTGTTGAATAAAAGGGAGGATAATTATTATGGCTAAAATGATTCAATTTGGAGAAGAAGCAAGAAGAGCTATGCAATCAGGTGTTGATAAGCTAGCTAATACAGTAAAGGTTACATTAGGACCTAAAGGAAGAAATGTTATACTAGATAAGAAATTTGGTTCACCACTTATCACAAATGATGGTGTATCTATAGCAAGAGAAATAGAGTTAGAAGATCCATATGAAAATATGGGAGCACAATTAGTTAAAGAAGTTGCAACAAAGACTAACGATGTTGCTGGAGATGGTACTACTACTGCTACTCTTTTAGCACAAGCTATAATAAGAGAAGGACTTAAAAATGTTACAGCTGGTGCAAATCCAATACTTATAAGAAATGGTATAAGAAAAGCTGTTGATGTAGCAGTTGAAGAAATAAAGAATATATCAAAACCTGTAGCTGGTAAAGAGGATATTGCAAGAGTTGCAGCTATATCAGCTGCTGATGAAGAAATAGGAACTCTTATTTCAGAGGCAATGGAGAAAGTAGGAAACGAAGGGGTTATCACTGTAGAAGAATCTAAATCTATGGGAACAGAATTAGATGTAGTTGAAGGTATGCAATTTGATAGAGGATATGTAAGTCCTTATATGGCAACTGATACTGAAAAGATGGAAGCATTACTTGATAATCCATTAATTTTAATAACTGATAAGAAAATTTCAAACATACAAGAAATCTTACCAATACTTGAACAAATAGTTCAAAACGGTAGAAAGCTTTTAATAATTGCAGAAGATGTTGAAGGCGAAGCAATGGCTACATTAGTAGTTAATAAGTTAAGAGGAACATTTAACTGTGTAGCTGTTAAAGCACCAGGATTTGGTGATAGAAGAAAAGAAATGCTACAAGATATAGCAATATTAACAGGTGGAGAAGTTATTTCTGAAGAATTAGGAAGAGATTTAAAAGAAGTTACTTTAGATATGCTTGGCCAAGCTGAAAGTGTAAAAGTTACTAAGGAAAATACTACAATAGTAAATGGAAAAGGTGAAAAATCACTTATTCAAGAAAGAATAGGTCAAATAAAGGTTCAAATAGAAGAAACATCTTCTGAATTTGATAAAGAAAAACTTCAAGAAAGATTAGCAAAACTTTCAGGTGGTGTTGCAGTAATTAAAGTTGGTGCTGCTACAGAAACAGAATTAAAAGAAAGAAAGCTAAGAATTGAAGATGCTTTAGCAGCTACAAAGGCAGCTGTGGAAGAAGGTATTGTTCCAGGAGGTGGAACTGCTTATGTAAATGTAATTAATAAAGTAGCAGAATTAACTTCAGAAGTTGCTGATACACAAGTTGGTATAAATATAATTGTTAAAGCTTTAGAAGAACCAATGAGACAAATTGCTATAAATGCAGGACTTGAAGGTTCAGTAATAATTGAAAAAGTAAAATACAGTGAAGCTGGAATTGGATATGATGCATTAAATGATAAGTATGTAAATATGCTTCAAACAGGAATTGTTGATCCAACTAAGGTTACAAGATCAGCACTTCAAAATGCAGCATCAGTAGCATCTACATTCTTAACAACAGAAGCCGCTGTAGCAGATATTCCACAAAAGGAAGCAGCTCCAGCACCTAATCCAGGAATGGGAATGGACGGAATGTATTAATAAAAAAACATCAAGCAAGTAAAATTGCTTGATGTTTTTTTCTATTTTTACTAATTTCACTAAAGTTTTATATAAAATACACAATAAAATATGTAAAAAGTGTTAATAATTTTAATAATTAATATAAATATGAGGAAGTGTTATATATTTGGAGATTATATTCATTGCAATTATTGGATTATGTATAGGCAGTTTTTTAAATGTATGTATTTATAGAATTCCAAGAGAGGAATCTATTGTATTTCCACCATCTCATTGCACCACTTGCAGCTATAAATTGCAGGGACGTGATTTAATTCCTCTTTTAAGCTATATTTTTTTAAAAGGAAGATGTAGGGGGTGTGGTGAGAGGATATCTATTAAATACCCTATTATTGAAATACTTAATTCATTATTATATGTGCTTGTATATTGTAACTATGGAAATTCAATTAGTTCATTAAAAGGATTTTTATTAACTTCACTTTTAATAGTTATTGCAGGTATTGATTTAGAAACGCACTATATCTATAAATCTACTACTATCTTTGGCATAGGTTCATTTGTATTCATAGCTATAATGGCCTTTTTAATTTCAGGACAAATACCCTGGGGGAATTTATTAGGTGGTGTTTTAGGTGTTTCCGTTATTGGAGCAATTGTACTTCTTACAGGGGGAATGGGTGAAGGTGATATTGAAATAGCTTTAATTATAGGATTATTTCTAGGTATTAAAAGAGTTATACTTGCCTTGTTTATAGCATTTATTTTAGGAGGAATTATAGCAAGTTTGATTTTAATATTAAAGTTAAAGGAAAGAAAAGGTGAAATAGCATTTGGTCCATACTTAGCTATGGGAGCAATTATTTCATTATTATATGGCACAGAAATAATTAATTGTTATATGTCATTGATGAAAATATAACATTTTTTATTATAATGGGAGAAACTTTTATGGCAACATTAGATAAGAAGCGGTTAGGAGATATTTTAGTTAGATCAGGAAAGATAACTTATGATCAATTAAATGAAGCATTAATCTCTCAAAAGGTATTAGGTAAGAAACTAGGTGAAATTTTATTGGATAATGGTACCATCAGTGAAAGGGATATGATGGAAGCAATTAAGGAGCAAACAGGAATAAAGGAAATAGATTTAAATACGGTAAGCTTTGATAAAAAGGTTATTAAGATGATACCACAAAACTTATGTAATAAATATACTCTAATTCCTTTTGGTTTTTGTGAGGGTAAACTGCAAGTAGCGATGCATGACCCTTTAAATATATTCGCTATTGATGATATAAATATTGCATCTGGCTTTGAAGTAGAAGTATTTATTGATATAAGAAGAAATATAAAAAAGTTTATAGATTTAAATTATAGTAATGAGGAAGTAGTTAAAGCAGCAGAAGAGTTTAGTAAAGAAGCCTTGGAGTCAAAAGTAATAGTAAAAGATGATGATATTGATGATATAAAGAATGCCCCTGTAGTAAAGATGATAGAGTATATGTTTAAGAACTCCATTGAAATGAGGGCATCGGATATACATATAGAGCCTTATGAAAAAGAGGTAAGGATTCGTTATAGAATAGATGGAGAACTTAGTACGGTAAATTTAATAGGTATTGAGAGTCTTCCACCATTAGTTGCAAGAATAAAGATATTAGCAGGTCTTAATATTGCAGAAAAAAGAATACCATAGGATGGAAGAATAATTACCAAAGTTGATGAGAAGGAAGTGGATTTAAGAGTTTCTATCCTACCAGTGGTCTATGGTGAAAAAGTGGTTATAAGAATTTTAGATAAGAATAACTATAAGGTTCATAAAGAACATTTAGGTTTAAGTACTGAAAATATTAATAAACTTAATAGAATAATATCTAATCCTCATGGCATTGTTTTAGTAACAGGACCAACAGGAAGTGGTAAATCAACAACTTTATATAGCATTTTAGATGATATAAATTCTGAAAATATAAATATTGTTACGGTAGAAGACCCAGTGGAGTATACCTTGGAGGGAATAAATCAGGTAAATGTTAATAATAAATCCGGTATGACTTTTGCAAGTGGTCTTAGAAGTATATTAAGACAGGATCCAGATGTAATAATGATTGGAGAGATAAGGGATGATGAAACAGCAGAAATTGCTGTTATATTCAGCAAAGGGATGTGGATATTGCAATAATAGTGGATATATAGGTAGAGTAGGTGTTTATGAAATTATGGAAATAACTAAAACTCACAAAGAAGCCATATGGAGGCATTATTGAAGAAGCAATTTTTCTTATAGATACATCTAATAAAATGAATAAAGGAAACAGATATTCACAGATACAAAATGGGATAGTTAATTCTATAATTAATGATAAAACTTTTATAAATACAAAATTTGGTGTTATAACTTTTAGTGATACTGCATTAGTTGGTGATAGAAATTATATAGATAATCCTAAAGATGTCAGTATGAAAGGAAATATTTCTGCTTCAAATCTCTTGCAACCATTATTTAGTTTGACAGATTTAAATTCAAAAGATGGATTTAGACAACTTTTTCAAACTAATAAAATTATCACAAGTGAAAGCAATCACAGAAATATTAATGAAGCATTATTATTAGCCAATGATATTTATAAATGTTTTGGTGAGGAGAATAAAAATAGGGCTATTATAATTTTAACTTCAGGAGAAATGAAATATTCTGTAGAAGCAATAAAGTCCATTAAAGAACAACAAATAAAAGTAATAACACTAGATATAAGTGATGATAAAGATAATAATATTGAAAAATTACATGACCAATTAGGAGGAAATCTCAATGATTATATTATAGGAACCATTGATGGTGGTAATTATAATAGTGTGGATACTGATATGGCAGAAGTAGCTAAGAGGCTTCTTAGTGTTAATAAGAAATTATCATTTGATGTTATAAATGCCAAGTTACATTTTGATACCAATACAAATTTTGATTATATATCTGGAAGTGAAAGAATTAAGGAGATAATATCTGATGGAGAGCAATTGATAGTTAAATTAGAAGATATAGTTTATCAGTATAAAGAGACTGTTAATGGCTATGATGTTTATGAGTCAGATTCATTTATCATATCCTTTAGAGTTAAGATTCCTTATGGAAAAAGAGGACAGTTGAAATTTGGTAAAAATAATGAGGAACAAAGTATAATAAATAACTATATAATTTATAATAAATTTAATAAGAAGAATTTTATAAAGGCTATTGATACACCTATAGTTAATATGTTAGAGGAGTATTATGAAATAAGTCATGGAATATATAATGGAATAAAGGATGATAAAATTATTATTGATGAAAAAGAGAGGGAGTTTTTAGTAGGGACAAATGTAAATTTTGCAGCATCTTTAGAGGTTGAAAAAAGTGAAAAAATAATTTTAGATTTAGATAAAAAAGGAGTTTTAAATAGTACACCTACAGTATACGAGTTTATAAATGGAAACCTTAAAGAATTAGGAGAAATGACAAAAGATAATGAAAAATTTTATTATAATGTTCAAGAATATCATGAGAAAAGATATATTATAATATTATACAATTATACATTAGTAGATGATGTAATTATTAGATATACCAATGATATAACTGTAGGCAATAGTAGTAAAATGGCTACTTTAAGGGCAATTAAAGGAAATGAAGAAAGTCAAGAAAAAATAAAATTACCTGATTTGTTTTAATATTGACAATATAAACTAAATACTCTATAATAAAAAAAAATCGAAAAACAACGAACATTATGAAAACTTGTATATACCCTGGATATGGCAGGGAGTTTCTACCGGAAACCAATAATTTCCGACTATAAGTAAGATTAAATGTCTTTATATCTTATAGAGTAAATTTAAGATTATTAGGCGTATTAACCTTACTTAAAGGTTAATATGCTTTTTTTTTACAATTAAATAGACTATATTAGTAATTATTACATATTTTAAATATTTGGAGGGAATCACAATGGCTCAAATTATTAAAACTGCTTACACATTTGATGATGTGTTATTAGTACCAAACAAATCTGAAATTTTACCTAATGAAGTTAGTTTAAAAACTAAATTAACAAAGAAAATATCATTAAATATACCATTAATGAGTGCAAGTATGGATACTGTTACTGAATCTAAAATGGCTATAGCTATGGCTAGAGAAGGTGGAATTGGTATAATCCATAAAAATATGACTATAGCAGAACAAGCTATGGAAGTAGATAGAGTTAAGAGACAAGAAAATGGAGTAATAACTGATCCAATATTCTTAAATGAAGACAATACAGTAAAACAAGCGTTAGAGTTAATGGCTAAATATAGAATTTCAGGAGTTCCTGTAACAAGAGGAACTAAGTTAGTGGGAATAATAACTAACAGAGATATAGTTTTTGAAACAAACTATGATAAGAAAATTAATGAAGTAATGACAAAGAGCCCATTAATAACAGCAAAGGAAGGAACTACTTTAGAAGAAGCTTTAGAAATATTAAAGAAGCATAAAATAGAAAAACTTCCTTTAGTAGATGATGAAAATAATTTAAAAGGATTAATTACTATAAAAGATATTGAAAAGGCAAAGGCATATCCTAATGCAGCTAAGGATAGTAAAGGAAGACTTTTATGTGGAGCTTCAGTGGGAATTACTAATGACATGATGGAAAGAGTTGAAGCTTTAGTAAAAGCAAACGTAGATGTTATCACACTTGATACAGCACATGGACATAGTAAAGGTGTTATTGAAGGTGTAAGAAAAATAAAGAGTGTTTATCCAGAACTTCAAATAATAGCAGGTAATATTGCTACAGCAGAAGCAGTAAGAGATTTAGTTGAAGCAGGAGCAGATTGTGTTAAAGTTGGTATAGGGCCAGGATCAATTTGTACAACAAGAGTAGTTGCAGGTGTAGGTGTTCCACAATTAACAGCAGTTATGGATTGTGTTGAAGAAGGAAGAAAATACGGTGTTCCAGTTATTGCTGATGGTGGATTAAAGTATTCAGGAGATATAGTTAAGGCTTTAGCAGCAGGAGCACAAGTTTGTATGATGGGTTCAATGCTAGCTGGATGTGAAGAATCACCAGGTGAAACAGAAATATATCAAGGAAGAACATATAAAGTATATAGAGGTATGGGATCTTTAGCAGCTATGGAAAAGGGATCTAGTGATAGATACTTCCAAAATGGAACAAAGAAATTCGTACCAGAAGGTGTTGAAGGAAGAGTTGCTTATAAAGGACCAGTAGCAGATACTTTATTCCAATTACTAGGTGGTATAAAATCAGGTATGGGATATTTAGGAGCACCAACATTAGATGATTTATATGAAAATGCTAAATTTGTGGTTCAAACTTCTTCAGGTATAAGAGAAAGTCATCCACATGATATTAATATAACTAAAGAAGCTCCAAACTATAGCGTTAGAGAGTAATAAGACAGAAAGACATTAGGAGGATTCCAATGAAGAAAGAATTAATACTAGTGCTTGACTTTGGTGGTCAGTACAATCAGTTAATAGCAAGAAGAGTCAGAGAATGTAATGTATATTGTGAGGTTCATCCATACAATTTAAGTATAGAAAAAATAAGAGAAATGAATCCAAAGGGAATAATATTTACTGGCGGACCTAATAGCGTATATGGTGAAAACTCTCCATTATGTGATAAAGAAATATTTAATATTGGGATACCAGTGCTGGGAATATGCTATGGATCACAGTTAATGGCTCATGTATTAGGTGGAAGTGTAGCAACTGCACCAGTTAGTGAATATGGTAAAACAGAAGTTAATGTTGATGTAAAATCAAAAATATTTGAAGGGGTGCAAGACAAGACTATCTGTTGGATGAGTCATACAGATTATATAGAAAAAGCACCAGAAGGTTTTAATATAGTAGGAAATACTCCAGTATGTCCAGTAGCAGCTATGGAATGCGCAGAAAAGAACTTATATGCAGTTCAATTCCATCCAGAAGTTATGCATACTCAAGAAGGAACTAAAATGTTATCAAACTTTGTGTACAATATTTGTAATTGTACTGGAGATTGGACAATGGATTCTTTCGTTGAAAAATCAATTGAGGAAATTCGTGAAAGAATTGGTGATGGTAAAGCACTTTGTGCATTATCAGGAGGTGTTGATTCATCAGTAGCAGCTGTTCTTTTATCAAAAGCTATTGGTAAGCAATTAACATGTGTATTTGTTGATCATGGTTTACTTCGTAAAGATGAAGGTGATGAAGTAGAAGCTATCTTTGGACCAGAAGGTCATTATGATTTAAACTTCATTAGAGTAAATGCACAAGATAGATTCTATGAAGCTCTTGCTGGAGTAGAAGATCCAGAAAGAAAGAGAAAGATTATCGGAGAAGAGTTCATTAGAGTATTTGAAGAAGAAGCTAAGAAAATAGGTGCGGTAGATTTCTTAGTTCAAGGAACAATTTATCCAGATATAATTGAAAGTGGTCTTGGTGATTCAGCAGTAATAAAATCACATCATAATGTTGGTGGACTTCCTGATTATGTTGATTTTAAGGAAATAATTGAACCTTTAAGATTACTATTTAAGGATGAAGTAAGAAAAGCAGGATTAGAGCTTGGTATTCCTGAAAAATTAGTATACAGACAACCATTCCCAGGTCCAGGATTAGGTATAAGAATAATTGGTGAAGTAACAGCTGAAAAAGTAAGAATAGTTCAAGAAGCTGATGCAATTTATAGAGAAGAAATTGCTAATGCTGGATTAGATAAAGAAATTGGACAATATTTTGCAGCGTTAACTAATATGAGATCTGTAGGAGTTATGGGTGATGAAAGAACTTATGATTATGCAGTTGCACTTAGAGCTGTAACAACAAGTGATTTCATGACAGCAGAATCTGCTGATCTTCCATGGGAAGTACTTGGAAAAGTAACAACAAGAATAGTAAATGAAGTTAATGGCGTTAACCGTGTATTCTACGATTGCACAGGTAAACCACCAGCAACTATAGAATTCGAATAACAAATAGAACCTCGGAAATGCTAATATAATATGCATTTTCGGGGTTATTTTATATTTTTTGAGTTAAAAAGAAGCTAATTGTTTTTAGTAGAAGTATTGAAAGCATAATATTTGAGTTGATAATTGGTATATAACTGAAAATATAAGTGGTATAATGAAAATGGAAAGTGGAAAGTAGAATTTGTGGGAGGTAATGGTAGTTGAAAATGCATGAGTTTGGAAAAAAAAATAAGCAGAAGATATTACTTCTACATGGTGCTGGTTGTACATATAAGATGTGGACACCACAAATTGAAGTATTATAAAAAGAGTATCATGTTTACGCTCCTACAATGAGTGGACATGAGTTAAATGATGTTGATTTTATTTCTTCAACACATGAAGCAGAATTGATTATTACTTGGTTTCAGAAACATGGAATCAATGATTTGTTGTTAATTTGTGGAGCATCTTTGGGAGCACATGTTGCAGCAGAAATATTACAAAAGCAAAGGACATTTGCTCAGTATGCTATGATTGAATCGCTAAAAGCGTATCAGTATAAAGGTATTATTTTAAAATTATTTTCTTATATAGGAAATAAGGTGATAAAAAAGTGTGCTTCTACAAAAGGATATATGGATGGAACATATAATCAAAAATATGCATCTGATGATGCCAAGTGTACCATTAATAATATGAATAAAAAAACTCTAGAAAATATAATGATTGAATCAGGAAATTATCAAATTAAGCAACAAAAAACTAAAATTCAACAGTCTGAAGAAAAAACTATATTACTTTAAGTAATATAGTTTTTTCTTATTTACAAGTTGGAAAGAGGATTAGAATTTACAGCATCTCTTAAGTGATCTTCATCAACATGGGTATAAATTTCAGTTGTGGATATACTTTCGTGGCCTAGTATGTTTTGTAAGCTCCTAATATCTACATTACCATGCTTGTACATAAGTGTCGCTGCTGTATGTCTTAGCTTGTGTGGAGTATACTTAGCATTGGTAAAACCAGCATTTGAAATATGCTTTTTAACCAATATCTCAACAGTTCTTTTGTTAATAGGTGTATTTCTTGCTGATAAGAATAAGTAATTCTTATTTACAGCTGTTGCTTTAGAATCATCTCTAACAGATAAATATTGCTCCAAAGCTTTTATACATGCTGAATTAAGGTAAATGGTCCTTTCTTTATTACCTTTACCAATTATGGTTAAAGTGTCTCCTTTAATTTTACTAATTTCAATGTTGCATAATTCAGAAACCCGTAGACCACAATTAAGAAAGAAAACTAAAATACAATAATCTCTTTGGTAATTCTTATTGGTCTTATCTAATGATTCAAGTAATGTAATACTTTGATCTAATGTAAGGTAAATAGGGTGCCTTTCGTTAATTTTAGGAGATTCTAACTCAGTTGCAGGATTGTTCTCAATAACCTTTGCTTTATTATGTAGATAATTATAAAAAGATTTCAAGGTTGCTACTTTTCTAGCTCTTGCATAATTACTATTGTTTCGTTGTTTCTCCGCAAAAGATAAGAAAGCATACATATCAGTTAACTTAATTGCTTTTATAAAATCCGTATCCAAATCATCAATAGGTATCTCTGTAAATTGAAGAGTGTCATCTACTGGATAACCTTTATAAATCTTCATAAACTTAAAGAATACTGATAAATCAGTTTTATACGCACTTATTGTATTAATAGATTTACCTTTGATTGTTTCTAAATAATTTAAAAAATCCTTTACCATCATAGGAAGATTTTCTTTTTCTTCAATTTCTATTCCAAATGGATTTATTTTAGGTGCCTCTGAAACTTGTGCACTTAATGATTCTATTTCAATGCCTTTTTTTATAACAGTACTTTTATTTGAAATTTTATGAGCTTTTGATATAGATCTATTTATTCCTAATTCCTTAAGCCATTTTTGAATGCTCCTTACACCAATGTGATAAATTTCAGATAATTGCTTTGTGCTCAAGTGATGCTTTTCAACAAGAATATATAAATCCTCAATAATTGGTTCATAACTACGAGATGATTCTAATTCATAAAAATTAGTATATATTTTCTTTAATTTATTTTCATCTCGCTTATTTAAAGTTACATTTAATAACTTTTTTACTTCGCTTGTATAAGCGAAATCAGAATAATTATTATTTGAAGTTCGTTTTAATGTCAATTTTATACCCCCATTACACGCTCTAAAGCCTCTATTTTATTATATCATAGAGGTTTTAATAATTCAATAATACGAATTTCGCTAAATAGGTATTTAGCGAAATAGATAATATTAACTAAATTAAATAAGTTAATTAATTTATATGAAACATCTATTCAAAATATACATATCGATTTGTAGGTTTTAAAAATTTCTAAAACAATTGAAAAGTATATTTACTAATCTGTATAAAAACTAGAAATATTTTTTCGCTCAGATTTTAAATTCTTTTATAAGTAAAATATGGATAATAAATACTTAAATAAATTAATTTTCAATAGCTAAATATAAATAACATTTAATACTAATAATAGTTAAAATAATAAAAATAGCTAAAGATTATAATAAATTGATCTTTAGCTATTTTTATTAAACTTCTTTAATTTTTACAATTAAATCACTCATAATTAATTCAGATTTTGAAAAACCTTTTCTAAAATATCTAATTTGCTTATATTTAACATTATCCATTTCAAAATCAAGAACATCTATACGGTCGCCAGTATATTTAATTGGATCTTTTTTGTTTTTTAAATAAACGTTAATTTCCATAATATTTATCTCCTTGTATTTACTTAAATTAATTATATAAAATTTTAAATAAAAAAACTATAGATAAATTTAATTATCTATAGTTTCAAATAAATTATTTATAATTATTTTAAAATCCCAAATGGCTTACCAAGTGGTAATATAACTCTCTTTAAGTGACCATTTAATACGTTACCTGCACATCCATAGAATGATAAGATAGCTATTATTAATTCTGACCATGCAGCTATTCCGTGAGTTAATTCTGTAGCTATACCAAATGAGCTTAATGATAACCCTAAGAATAAGAAATCTATACATACAAAGATTAAGAATAATACTTTGTTAGTTTCTAAAGCACCTACTGTCATGAATAATGTGAAAATTAAGTAACCTAAGAATGCAACACCTAATTGAGTTGTATCAACTGAAGCAGCTAACTTTTCTCCAAATACTCCATTTTGGATCATCCAAGAGAATCCCATTGCATACCAGAAGAATGCGTATGCTCCAAATGCTGTAGCTCCAAATACATTATTATGTTTGAAATCATTAATACATGCAACTAATTGTGCTGATGCGCCTAAAAATATAGCCCATGGTAAAACTAAAGATACTCCTGAAGTTAAACCTAATTTTTGTGAAGAAGCAACTAAAGTTATTATTGCTAAACCAAATAATCCTAATGCAGATGGATCAGCAACAAGAACTTTTACATTTCTTTCATTTGTGTTTTCCATTATGTTTCCCCCTGTTGTATAAATAAAATCGACTATCCTAGATTAACAGAACATTAAGTTTTAGTCAATAATAATTTTTAAAACTTTAATCTTCTTATGTTAATATCACTAGATAAATTGTCAAAACTATACATAATTAGGATTTGATTATATTCCTTATCCTTCATAAAATTGCTTATAGGTTCTTTAAAGTGTCGTAGATCTACAATATCAATAGTTTCATAATTGTTTGCTAGAAATTGAATAAATGAATTGGCATAAGAATCCTTAAAAATTAATATGCTACTCCCCTTTCTTTCTTCAGCTATATTTTCATTAATTACTTTTGTTAATCCATTATTACCCCAAAGAAAAGCTGAATATTTATCACTGCTTTTAAATTTATCTAAATCCATTAACGAAAGATATTCTTTTCCATCTATTTCAATTTGTAAATTTGGCATATTGTAATATGTAATAAAATCACTATCTGCTTTGAAATATTTACTTCTATTATAATAGGTTCCAAAGAAGTTATTTATTTTTATTTCTTCTAACTTATCAATATCAATAGCTTCTAAACCTAAAGAATCCATATAAGTTAAATAAGCTAAATAAGCCCCATAAGATGTCCAATGATGATCTGTCTTATAGTATATATAATCATCTTTGTTTTTTAATAATTTTTCAGCAACATTTATGGCGTTTATATGGTTGTTACTTTCCAAAGAAAGATAGCTATTAATAGAATTAATTAATGATAATTGATCAACTAGCGGTAAATATCTTGGTGTTAATTCATCATATATAGCATAGGAATTAGGAATAATAAAAAAATCCACATCTGTTTTATAACTATTAGTAAAAGTTAAAATAGAATTAATATTGTTTTCCAGCATTTCGCCATTAAAAGTGGTAAATTTTTTAAATAAATAATTGTCCTTGCCAAAAATTATATCATTATTTTCTCTTTTTCCTAATAGATACTCTATTCTTGACTTTAAATCAATCCACTTATCTCTTAAAAAGAACTGATCATTAATATATTTTTCATAATCAGATGAAAAGCTAGTATCAATATATGATTCAAGTGATAAAATAGGAATTTGAGATAAATTCCTATTTTCAAGTTCTGAAAATTCTTTTGGAGAATTAATAATATCTATCACTGTAAAAAGAATTACTATGGCACTAAACACAAAGAATGTTGGGTATTTTTTAAAAATATTTTTCTTCATAGTATCACCTAAAATCTAAAATATAAAAATGGATTATAACTAGAATCTACTAAATATGCCACTGATAAAATAAATATTGATATTAAAATTAGTGTACTGACATACTTATTTATTTTCAAGCTATTCCAGATAGATGAAACCACTGGTGTACTGCATACTACTCCAATGACAATTATAATTAGATAATTTTGTAGATAATAAATCCATTCTGTATTATATTTGCATGCAAAAAGTTGTTTTAAAAATACCTTTAATAAATTTAAGTCTGTTATAGCAAATATAGCCCAACCCATTAAAAGCATAAATATTGTATAAATGTGTGCAAAAAACTTATAATTATTAAGATATTTATCTAAAATTAACTTCTCCAAGGAAATTAATAAAAAGAAGTATAATCCCCATAAGATAAAGTTAAATTCTGCACCATGCCATAGTCCAGTTAAAAACCACACTATCAGTAAATTTAAGAATGTACGTTTCTTCCCTTTTCTATTTCCTCCAAGAGGTATATATATGTATTCTTTAAACCAAGATCCTAAAGTTATATGCCACCTTCTCCAAAACTCAGAAATACTTTTAGATATGTAAGGATAATTAAAGTTTTTAGGAAATACAAATCCTAACATTTTTCCAAGTCCTATGGCCATTGTGGAATAACCACTAAAATCATAGTAAATTTGCAATGAAAAAGCCAATAAGCTAAGCCAAGCCATAGGGGTAGATATATTTGCAAAACCAATACTTTGTGCCTCTTCCCAAAGCATTCCAAAATTATTAGCTAGTAATACCTTTTTCCCTAAACCTATAATAAAATCTTCCACTCCCTCTTCTACTAAAGACCAATTATGTTTTCTGCTTATAAGCTTTTCCCTTATATCTGTATATTTAACTATAGGGCCAGCAATTAACTGTGGAAACATTGTTACAAAAGCCGCAAAATTAATAATGTTTTTTTCAGGCCTTATTCTTCCTTTATATACATCTATAGTATATGATAGCGTCTGAAATGTATAAAAACTTATTCCTAAAGGTAATGTCATTGAACTTAATGGTATATTGCTTTTAAAGATGTTATTCACATTTACAGTTATAAAATTATAGTATTTAAAAACAAATAGCATACCTATATTAAATATAATTGATGCACTTAAGAGTAATTTTTGCCTCTTTTTATTCTTTTCTTCTTTCCATATTCTTTGCGAGATACAGTAATCCACTAAAATAGACGTAATCATTAAAATAATGTATTTG
Source organism: Clostridium sp. CAG:221 (assembly GCA_000435835.1). GTDB lineage: Bacteria > Bacillota > Clostridia > Clostridiales > Clostridiaceae > Clostridium. The sequence continues at coordinate 27,377 of FR883425.1, read as the reverse complement.
GGTTCTCCCCATGAATAGAATAATAAGCTAAAGATAAGTAAACAAAAATTCTTGTATTTCATTGGAAGTAAGAAGTAGCAAATAAAGAAAATAGGCATAAATCTAAATAAAAAAATTAAACTACTAAAAACCATTTTTTCTCCTTATATAAAAGTTAGATTGTTAATTTAGCAATCTAACTTTTATGATTTATTTTTTCTTATATTCTTCTATTTTCTTAGCCAAGTCTTCTAAATACTCTACTCTTTCATACTTATAAAGAAGTTCTTCTTCTAGTGCTTCTTTTTCATTGGTAAGTTCATTTAAAAGACCATAATTCGATGGGTTTGCTTCCATTTCTTTATCTATATTGGCTATTTTCTCTTCTAATTTATCAATATCACCATAGATAGTTTCAAATTCCTTCTGTTCTTTAAATGAAAATTTAGGCTTATCTTCCTTAGTTTTTACATATTCTTTTTTCACTGTTGCTTTTTTATTGTTATTATCTTTTTCATTTACTAACTCTATTTCTTTATGAATTAAATAATCACTGTAATTACCATTGTATATTTTTATATTACCATTACCTTCAAAAGAGAAAATCTTATTACAAGTTCTATCAAGGAAGTATCTATCATGGGATACAACTACAACTATTCCTATAAATTCATCAATAAAATCTTCTAATATCTTTAATGTCTCAATATCTAAATCATTTGTAGGCTCATCTAGAATTAAAACATTTGGTGCTTCCATTAGTATTCTCAGTAAATGAAGTCTACGTCTTTCTCCACCTGAAAGTTTATTGATAGTTGTATATTGAAGTATACCATCAAATAAAAATCTTTCTGCCAATTGTGAAGCTGTTATTACAGTGCCATCTTCTGTTGGAATTGTTTCTCCACCTTCTTTTATATAATCAATGGCCCTCATATTTAAATCCATATGAGAATCATCTTGTGCAAAGGTACATATCTTCACTGTATCTCCAATTTCAATACTTCCTAAATCTGCTTTTACACTACCATTAATTAAATTAGTAAGTGTTGTTTTTCCCATACCGTTATCGCCAATAATACCAATTCTATCGCTTTTTAAGAATATATAAGAAAAATCATTTAATAATACCTTTTCATCATATCTTTTTGATATATTATATAATTCTATTGTTTTCTTTCCTAATCTTCTTCCCACAAAAGGCATATCTATATTTTCAGGAGCAGCGATATATTCTTTATTTACTAATTCATCAAAGCGTTGAAGTCTTGCCTTTTGTTTAGTAGTTCTAGCTTTTGCTCCTCGTCTTACCCATTGTAATTCTTTAAGTATAAGTTTTTGTCTCTTTTCCTCCATTGCAGCCTCAAGCTCTAGTCTTTCTGCTTTCTTTTCTAAGAAATAGCTATAGTTTCCATCGTATGAGTATAGCTTTCCCCTATCTAGTTCAATAGTTCTATTGGCAACTCTATCTAGGAAATATCTATCATGAGTAATCATCAGTAAAGCACCTTTTCTGGCATTTAAATAATCTTCTAGCCATTCTATAGATGAAGAGTCTAAATGGTTAGTAGGCTCATCTAGTATTAATAAATCGCAAGGACTTATTAAAGCAGATGCTAGAAAGACCCTTTTTTTCTGTCCACCAGATAAAGTAGACATTTTAACATTGTAGTTATGTATACCAAGCTTAGTTAAGATTGTTTTTGCTTCACTTTCTAAACTCCATAAATTTAGATTATCTATCTTAGCTTGTAATGCTATAAGTTTGTTATTAAGTTCTTCAGAAAACTCACTATTATTAATGGATTCCAGTAATAATTCATATTCTTTTAAAAGCTTCATTTCCATATTATCACCATGGAAAACTTGCTCAAGTACTGTAGTATCATCCTCATATTCTGTATTTTGAGATAAATACTCTATTCTTAAATCTTTACTTTTAGTAACATCACCACTGAAGAATTCATCTCTTCCAGCCACTATCTTTAAAAGCGTAGACTTTCCTGCTCCATTTAAACCTATTAAGCCTATCTTATCACCTTCATTTATATTTAAAGTAACATTATCCAATAGTACTTTTTCACTATATGATTTACTTATTTTATCTAATGTAATTAAATTCATATTGAACTCCTTTATTTATATTATTAAACATCTTATTTTAACATAAGTCATGTATAAAAATCAAAAAGGCACTTCATTAAGTAAATTTAATGAAATGCCTATTAATTATAAATTTGGTATTATCTTTTTCATATATGGTTTTATAAAGTTTATAAAAGGAACTCCTAATATAGTTACCACCACAAACTCTCCTAGTGCCACCTGGAAAATTGTAAGTATTAATGGTAAAGCATAAAGATAACTTAACATAACTCCTATAATTAGCCCATTTATTATGGTTGGCCATAAAGATGCTATAATTAATGCAGTTTTACTATTTCTTATAACCTTTGGTGTGTAATAAACAGCAAGCACACTTATAAATGTAGCTATAGTTCCAAAGATTACATCCATTATCCCATTAGGGCCTAGCATATTTGCAATAAAGCACCCTAGTGTTAATCCACCAATATAAAGTGGATCAAATAAAGCAAGTAGTACTAATACTTCTGAAATCCTAAATTGATAGTTTCCAAAAGATAATGGAGCTATAACTAATGTTGTAGCTGCATAAAGTGCTGCTATTGCAGCTGTTGTAACTATTCTTTTAGTCTTATTCATATTTACGTCTCTCCTAATAATAATATTAGAACCTTTTAAGAAAATAGACCAAATAAAAAAGGTACCTATATATAAATATAGGTACCATAATAACCTTAATAAGTCTATTATAAACACCTAGTTTTATTTAAAGACAGGAGGTTCTCGAACTGTCTGATACTAATTATACACAAAATTATCAAAAAAATCAATATTTATAATATTCTATTAAGGAGTGAGCGTATCCTTATGGTTTCACTATTACGCTTATACCACCAGTCGCGGCTCCATATAAATAAAATGTCTTTAGAATCAGCTAAAAGATATAATATTTCTTTTAAGTTATTTTCGTTAAAGTTATTTAAACTATCGAAATATATAGGTATGAAGTTTTTAGAATTTTCTTTCGTACACACTATATATTTTAATATATAATTATCATAATGGTAATTATATATTATTTTGTATCCCCAGGATTTTAATAAAGATAATATTTCACTTTCATAATTAATTCCTGTATTAGCAACAGCATCAGTTTCAGTACTTACATCTTCCTTAAAAAGTTTATTTAAATAAATATCCAAAGTAGAATCCTTATTTAAAATTCTATTTGTAAATTTAACAGCTTTAATAAGTATATTAAAATAATCCTCAATTGATTTATATTCACTAATATACGAATTATTTTTCTCAAGGTTATTTATAAGCAAGTAATAGTAATATTTATTGATGAACCTTAATAATTCTTCACCTTCATATACTGATTTAGTATTGGTATATATAAAGTTTAAAAGATTCAATACTTCTTCATCTAATGCTTCAACCTTATTTATAATGCTTAGATAGTTTCTATACTTCATTAATTTATTGCATAAATCCTTTAAATATAATCCAAACTCATCCTCGTTTAATATATATTTTGATATTGAATTATATTCTTCATCAATCAATACTGGTTTTAAAAATTTAAATGATTTGATGTATATATTTAAGCAATCAATATTTTCTTTAAATTGCTTTAATATTTCTCGTTCATAAGCATAATATTTATTAAATGCTTCATTTTTCTTATCTCTATAAATAAGTCCCTTAATCCAATAACTTATACTATTATTAGTATAACTTGTTATTAAATGTCCGTTATGATTAAAATTAATACGTTTAACTTCATTTTGTAATGCTTCTTCTGATAAAGACTTATTATAAATATCAGAATTTATAAAATCTTCTGTATAGGCATTACTATATATGGGTGGTAATAAAGCAAAGCTATTATTTAATAGTGCACTTAACTTATTAATAGCTATATTTAATTCTTCCATTTTTATATCCTGTCTTAACACAGAAAATATTTTATTGTTTTTAAATTTTATATATTTAAAATATACTGTTAATAATTTTTCATTAAGTATATATTTAGATAACTCAAGTACATTATCATGATTATTCCACTGAAACATTGAGCATTTAGTCATAGTAGTGAAAAAACGATATTCATTATCCTTATAATTTATATTCTGCTCTGTTAATTTATATAATTGTGTTAATGAATAACCACAGGAATCAACTTGTGAAAATGAATTATATACCTTTATTACTTTTTCTCCTTTAGCTTTAATTTCTCTAATTAGTATGTCTATCTTTTCTTTTGACACACTTAACTCCTTATTACTATCATCTAAATTAATCATATCCTTCATCATATAATTTTAGACCTCTCTATTAATATAGGTTCCATATATTTTATGATTTAGATATAAATAAGATTACATAGTAGAGAAGTTTTTGCTTACTAAGGCTCTCTTATACAAATAAAAAAGGATAGATTAAAAAATCTATCCTCACTTTTATCTATATTAATTTCTATTAAACATTTATATCAGTCTTTATATCAAGATATTCTTTATATTTTTCAAGATATGGGTTTACATATTCATCAATGAATTCAACAACTTGACTTGGTGCTCTTCCAACAAAATCTGTAGGATTTATTATTGACTCTATCTCTTCTCTTGATAAATTGAAAGTTGGATCATTTATGATTCTTTCAATTAAATCATTGTCTAAACCTTCACCTTTAACTCTTTGAGCTGCAGCCATTGAATGAACTCTAACTCTTTCATGTAATTCTTGTCTATCTCCACCTTTTTTAACAGAAGCCATCATAATGTTTTCTGTAGCCATAAATGGAAGTTCATTCATTACATGAGATGCTATTACTTTATCATATACAACCATATTTTCAGCAATGTTTATATATAGATTTAAAACACCATCTAATGCTAAGAAGCCTTCAGCAACAGAAAGTCTCTTATTAGCAGAGTCATCTAAAGTTCTTTCAAACCATTGTGTTCCAGCTGTTATTGCAGGATTTAATGAATTTACTATTACGTATCTTGCTAATGCACTTATTCTTTCACTTCTCATTGGATTTCTTTTGTATGCCATAGCTGAAGATCCAATTTGGTTCTTTTCAAAAGGTTCTTCCACTTCTTTTAAGTTTTGAAGAAGTCTTAAATCATTACTAAATTTATATGCACTTTGTGCAACTTCTGATAATGTATTTAAAACTATTGAATCTAATTTTCTAGGATAAGTTTGCCCTGTCACCCCATAACTTTTGCTAAAGCCCATTTTTTTAGCAACTAGCATGTCTAATTCTTTTACCTTTTCTTCATCACCATTAAATAATGCCATAAAGCTTGCTTGTGTTCCAGTTGTTCCTTTTACACCTCTTAATTTTAATGTAGAAATTAAGAATTCTATATTTTCTAAGTCCATCACAAGGTCTTGCATATATAACGTTGCTCTCTTACCTACTGTAGTCAACTGAGCAGGTTGGAAATGAGTAAATCCTAAAGTTGGCATATCCTTATATTTTAAAGCAAATTTAGATAAATGAGATAAAACTGCTACAATCTTTTCTTTAATTATTTCTAAAGCTTCCTTCATTAATATTATATCTGTATTATCTCCTACATAGCAGCTTGTAGCTCCTAAATGGATTATACCCTTAGCTTTAGGACATTGTAATCCATATGCATATACATGACTCATTACATCATGTCTTACTTCTTTTTCTTTTTTTATGGCATCATCGTAATTGATATTATATATATTATCTTTTAATTCCTTAATTTGTTCATCAGTTATGTCTAAGCCTAATTCTTTTTCTGCTTCAGCTAATGCGACCCATAACTTTCTCCAAGTAGAAAATTTCATATCTTCTGAGAATATGTAGCTCATTTCTTTAGATGCATATCTTGAATTTAGTGGTGTACTGTATAAATCTCTCATATTAATACCTCCGAATAAAAAGTTATTAAATTAATTTTTCATTCGTATTATATCATACTTTATTGAAAATTTACATGGTTTTTTTTCATAAATTCAAAAAAAGTGCATTTATGCACTTTTTTTCTTATTCTTCCATGTTTTCGATTAACTTAGCAATTTCTTCACAAGCTAAAGTTTCATCATCACCAGTAGCACTTACAGTTATTGCTGCACCTTTAGTTACTCCTAAAGATAAAACTCCAATTAAGCTCTTAACGTTAGCTTTTTTTCCGTTAAATTCAATGCTTACATCTGATTTGAAAGCTGAAGCTTTCTTTACTAATAAAGTCGCTGGTCTTGCGTGTAAACCAGTTCCATTGTTAACTACTACTTCTTTAGATACCATCTAACACACCTCTTTACTTAATTTTATATATATATCTAACGATTACATTATATAACGATAAAAAAATAATTTCAAGTATTATGTATATCTTTTAGAAAAAAAGCACTATTTTTTGGATTTATACTATGAATTTATTGGAAAATGAAAAAAAAGCTATAAAAATATTTATAGCTTTTAATGTTTAATATATGTTATCTAGGCTGGACTATTAACTTTATAGCGGTTCTTTCTTGTCCGTCTATTTCAATATCAGTAAAAGCAGGAACACATACTATATCTCTTCCGCTTGGTGCTACAAATCCTCTAGCAATGGCAATAGCTTTTACAGCTTGATTAATTGCACCTGCACCTACAGCTTGAATTTCAACTATATTTTTTTCTTTGATTATTGCAGCTAAAGCGCCTGCAACTGAATTTGGGTTTGATTTTGTTGATACTTTTAATACTTCCATTTAGATTCCTCCTAAATCGTTTACATAAATATTAATATAATATTACTTCTACACTTATATATATTCTATTAAAAGCAAGAATATCCTCTTTATTTTATAAAAAAATACATTTTGTTAAAACAAAATGTATTTTTTATTTATTATTTAGCAAAATCAACTGCTCTAGTTTCTCTAATTACGTTAATTTTAATTTGTCCTGGATATTCTAATTGCTCTTCAATACTCTTAGCTAAATCACGTGCTAATTCAATTGAACCAGCATCGTCTAATACTTCCGGTTTAACCATAATTCTTATTTCTCTTCCAGCTTGAATAGCATATGACTTTTCTACACCCTCATAAGAATTTGCGATTTCTTCTAACTTTTCTAAACGCTTAATATAAGTTTCTACAGTTTCTCTTCTTGCGCCAGGTCTTGCAGCTGATATTGCATCTGCAGCCTGAACTAATATTGCTTCCATTGAAAGCATTTCCACATCACCATGATGTGCTGCAATAGCATTAACTACTAATGGAGATTCATGGTATTTCTTAGCTAAATCTCCCCCTATTAATGCATGAGGACCTTCTTGTTCTTGATCTACAGCTTTACCTATATCATGAAGTAAACCTGCTCTTTTTGCTAAATTAACATCAAGACCTAATTCTGAAGCCATTAATGCAGCTAAATAAGCAACTTCGATAGAATGTTTTAAAACATTTTGTCCGTAACTAGTACGATACTTTAATCTACCTAATAATTTAGTTATTTCTGGATGTAAACCATGTACACCAGTTTCTAACGTTGCTTGTTCACCTTCTTCTTTAATGTCATTTTCAACATCCTTTTGAGCTCTCTCAACCATCTCTTCAATTCTAGCAGGATGTATTCTACCATCAACTATTAATTTTTCCAGTGCTATTCTAGCAACCTCTCTTCTTATTGGATCAAAACTTGATAATATAACAGCTTCTGGAGTATCATCAATAATTAAATCTACTCCTGTTAATGTTTCTATTGTTCTTATATTTCGCCCTTCTCTACCAATAATTCTACCCTTCATTTCATCATTTGGTAATGGTACAACATGTACAGTAGACTCTGAAACATGATCTGCAGCACAGCGTTGAATAGCTGTAGTTATTATTTCTCTAGCTTTTTTATCAGCTTCATCTTTTGCTTTAGATTCAATTTCTTTTATCATTAGTGCAGCTTCATGAGATACTTCTCTTTTAACTTCAGCTAGTAATATTTCTCTAGCTTCTTCTGAAGATAGATTAGCTACTTTTTCTAATTCTTCTCTTCTTTTTTGGCACAATTTTTGCACATTTGATTCCATTTCATCTATTTCACGAAGTCTTTTATTGATAGTTTCCTCTTTTTTCTCTAAAAGGTCACCTTTTTTATCAAGAGTCTCTTCTCTTTGAATAACTCTTCTTTCAAGTCTTTGAATTTCATTTCTTCTCTCACGAGATTCTTTATCAAAATCACTTCTAAGTCTGTGAACTTCTTCTTTTGCCTCTAAAATAGATTCTTTTTTAGTAGCTTCTGCTTCTCGTGTCGCTTTTCTAAGTAACTCTTCTGCTTCATTCTCTAAAATACTGACTCTTTTTTTTGTGGCTGTTTGTATCAGCTTATAAATTATGAAACTCATAATTGCTAACACAATAATATTACCTAATATTATTAGTAATATATTCATTCCAACACCTCCTAGCACATTAATTATACGTATATATAAAAATAAAAGCGTAGTAGGTGTCATATTATTCTCACTGAACCTTGAATATGATAAACCAGTATTTGTTATTATTTTATCTTATAAATAAAATTATGTCAAGTTTAGTTGATTTTATCATATTTTATTAATAAGCAATTACCTTATTATTATAACCTATATCATTTTGTTTATACAACAAAAAAAATCGCTATAAAGCGATTTTTTTACTAATTATTCTTCAGTTTGTTCAGATGTAGCCTTAACGTTACCTTGATTTAAAGGTAAATCGTATTTGCTTCTAATTTGATTTTCAATTTCTAATGCTACTTCAGGGTTTTCTCTTAAGTATTGTTTAGCATTTTCTCTACCTTGACCAAGTCTGATGTCATTGTAAGAGAACCAAGCTCCACTCTTTTGAACTATGCTTTCTTTAACACCTACATCTATAATATTTCCAACTTTAGAAATACCTTCGTTGTACATAATATCGAACTCAGCCACTTTAAATGGAGGTGCAACTTTATTCTTCATTATTTTAACTCTAGTTCTATTACCTATTATTTCATCACCTTGTTTAATAGAATCTATTCTTCTAACATCCATTCTTACAGAAGCATAGAATTTAAGAGCTCTACCTCCTGTAGTTGTTTCAGGATTACCAAACATTACACCAACTTTTTCTCTTAATTGGTTAATGAATATTACAATACAGTTTGACTTATTTATTGTACCTGTTAATTTTCTTAAAGCTTGAGACATTAGTCTTGCTTGCAGACCAACGTGAGAATCACCCATTTCTCCCTCAATTTCAGCTCTAGGTACTAAAGCAGCAACAGAGTCAACTACTACAACATCAATAGCACCTGAACGAACTAATGCTTCTGTAATTTCTAATCCTTGCTCACCAGTATCTGGTTGAGATACGATAAGATTTTCAGTATCAACTCCAACATTTCTTGCATAACTAGGATCTAAAGCATGTTCAGCATCGATAAACGCAACTGCCCCTCCCCTTTTTTGAGCTTCTGCTGAAATATGTAATGCCACTGTTGTTTTACCAGAACTTTCAGGACCGTATATTTCAATTATTCTTCCTCTAGGTACACCACCAATTCCTAAAGCTATATCTAAATCTAGAGAACCAGTAGAAATAGCATCAACATTTAGTGAGCTATGTTCTCCTAATTTCATTATTGAACCTTTACCAAATTGTTTTTCTATCTGTCCCATTGCACTTTCGATAGCTTTCATTTTATCCATATCGATATTTGCCATTAAACTTCACCCTTTCTCGAACATTTGTTCCATAAGTAAATTATAAACAAAATAATTCTGTTAGTCAATAAAAATATAATAGTTTTTGCTATATGTTAAAAGTTCCATCTAATAATAGAAGGAACTTTTTTAAGTATAACCTATTTTTAATATTTTAAACTATTTATTTGATGAAATTGCACCTTTATTTTTTATAAAGTAGTCAATTCCAGAAATTATAGTCATAGCTATTGCTATAAATAATGCTATTTTTGGAGCATATGCAAAGAAATTATTTAAAAATGCACTTGCTTCAAACGAACTATTTAATGCCTTTATTGATTCAATATTAACTTGCAATAATAATAATAATATAGCTATTATTTGAGTAACTGTCTTAATTTTTCCCCACCAGCTGGCAGCTATTACAGTACCTTCTGATGCAGCAACAGTTCTAAGGCCAGATACAGCAAATTCTCTTGCAATTATTATTACTGCAGCCCAACTAGGTATTAAATGTAATTCAACTAGTGAAATTAATGCAGCTGTAACTAATAATTTATCAGCTAATGGATCCATAAACTTACCGAAGTTAGTTATTTGGTTTCTGCTTCTTGCAATATATCCATCAAGTTGATCAGTTAATGAAGCTATTATAAATATTAATGTAGCTATTATTGAGCCATAAGGAATTCCTTTCCCAATTAAGAATATTAGGAATATAGGAACTAATATAACTCTTAACATAGTTAATTTATTTGCTAGATTCATCCCAAACATCTCCCACCAAATCGTATTCCATAACATTTGTTATCTTGACTTTAATTATATCACCTTTCTTTAGAGTTTTCTTCTTAGTAACATAAATTAAGCCATCTATTTCTGGAGCCATTTCATAATTTCTTCCTATGTAATATTCTCCAGTACTGCCATCTATAATAGTATCATATATATTACCTATTTTCAATTTATTTAAATCTCTAACAATACCTCTTTGAATATTCATAAGAGTTTCTTTTCTCTTGATTTTAACATCTTCATCTATTTGATTTGGTAATTTAGCTGCAGCTGTTCCTTCTTCTTGCGAATAAGTAAATACACCTACATTATCAAGCTTATAATCTTTTAAGAAGCTACATAACTCATTAAAGTCCTCTTCTGTTTCACCAGGGAATCCAACAATCAATGATGTTCTTAAAGTTATTCCAGGTACTTTTTCACGTAATAAATCAATTTTATCAATGATAGTTTCCTTATTAGTCTTTCTAGCCATCATTTTTAAAATATTATTGCTTATGTGCTGAATTGGTAAATCTAAGTACTTCATAACCTTTGGATTATTAGCTATAACTTCTATTAACTCATTAGTTATTTCTTCTGGATAACAGTAAAGAAGTCTTATCCACTCTAATCCTTCTATTTCTGATAATTCATTTACTAAAACATGTAATTGGTTCTTTCCGTATAGATCTTCACCGTAGTTAGTTAAATCTTGAGCAATTAGTATTATTTCTTTTACACCTTGATTTACTAATGAATTAGCTTCAGCTAATATAGATTCTTTACTTCTACTTCTAAATTTTCCTCTTATTTTAGGAATTATGCAGTAAGTACAGAAGTTATTACATCCTTCAGCAATTCTAAGGTAAGCAGTATGTGAATTTGTAGTTAATATTCTTTCACCTTCATTTACTCCTTCATCCTTATAAGTAGTTGATGAAACTCTTTGTTCTGTCTTTATAAAATCAACAATAAGTTTGTGTAGCTTCATATAGTCATTAACACCCATTAATATATCAATTTCAGGGATTAATTCTAGAAGCTCATCTCCATATCTTTGAGTTAAACAACCTGTTGCAATAATCATTTTACATTTATGCGTCTTTTTATATTCTGCCATTTCTAAGATGGTGTCAATTGATTCCTGCTTAGCACTTTCAATAAATCCACATGTATTTATTATTATAATTTCAGCATCCTTTGGATTATTTGTTATTTCATAAAACTTATTGATTGAACCTAATATTAATTCAGAATCAACTCTATTTTTATCACAGCCAAGGCTGACCATTCCGACTTTAAACTTACTCAAACTTCTTTTCCTCCTAAGTGTTTTGTATTTAACCATAACTTATTTTAATTGAACACAGCTATATTTACAAGTATTTTGTATTACTGTTTATTATAAATTTCATCTTTTGATATAAGTACTTTCCTTGGCTTACTACCATCCCTTTCAGAAATTATACCTTGGGCCTCAAGTTCTTCCATAATCCTTGAAGCTCTATTAAATCCTATTTTAAACTTTCTTTGTATAAAGGACGTAGAAACCTGTTGATATTCAACTACAAGTTGTATTGCTTCATCTAAAAGCACATCATTTTCTTCTCCTCCACTACTGTTATTAGTAGTGGATAAACTTTCGTTATTAATATGTTCAATAATTTCTTCTCTGTAATTTACTTCATCTTCACTGCTTTTTATAAAGTCTACTACATTTTCCACTTCCTCTTCAGATATAAATGCTCCTTGTATTCTAAGTGGCTTATTAGCACCCATTGGAGAGTAAAGCATATCCCCTCTTCCTAATAATTTTTCAGCACCAGTCTGATCAAGGATTGTTCTAGAGTCAATACCTGATGAAACAGCAAAAGAAATTCTTGAAGGAATATTAGCTTTTATTACACCTGTTATTACATCTACAGAAGGTCTTTGAGTAGCAATAATAAGATGTATACCAGCAGCTCTAGCTTTTTGTGCAAGTCTACATATATAATCTTCTACATCGTTAGGGCATGTCATCATTAAGTCAGCAAGCTCATCTACGATTAAAACTATATAAGGAAGCTTTTCACTTATGAATCCTTTTTCAACTTGCTGGTTATAAGATTTTATATTCTTAACCTTGTATTTAGTGAATAGTTCATATCTTTTATCCATTTCATTTACAGCCCAATTTAAAGCACCAGCAGCTTTTTTAGGTTCTGTAACTACTGGAATTAATAAATGAGGAATTCCATTATAAACACTAAGCTCGACAACCTTAGGGTCAATCATCAGAAGTTTTATCTCATCAGGAGAATATTTATACAAAAGACTCACTATAAGTGAATTTATGCATACAGATTTTCCTGAACCTGTAGCTCCAGCAATAAGCATATGAGGCATTTCACTTAAATCACCAACTATGCATGTACCAGTTATATCCTTACCTAAAGCAAAAGAAATCTTTTTAGTACTTTCTTGGAATTCTTTAGAATCAAGTACTTCTCTTAAGAATACTGGGGTTTGCTTTTTATTAGGTACTTCTATACCAATGGCTGATTTACCTGGAATTGGTGCTTCCATTCTTACAGCGCTAGCAGCAAGTCCTAAAGCAATATCATCTTGTAGATTTACAATTTTTGAAACCTTAACACCTGGACTAGGTTGTATTTCAAAACGTGTTACCGATGGTCCTTTTGTAACTTGTAGAACTTTAGCTTCTACGCCAAAGCTCATTAAAGTATCTTCTAATTTATTTGCATTATCAAATAGATCTTGCTTATCTTCATTTTTCATTTTTGATTTAGTATTATTATTTAATAAATCTAGTTTTGGATAAGTATAAATTTTAATAGAATTATCTTTATTTGTATTAAGCATTGTATCAATTTCTTTAGTTACAACATTTTTCTCAGCTTCAGTAATTCCTTTACTATGTTTAGCATTAGAATGCTTTGTATCGTTATTAAAAAGCTCCACATTATCTTCATCAAGATTATCTTCTTCTGCTATATGGATATTTATTTCAGGTAATGTATTATCATTATCTTTAATTTCAGAATTTTTCATAAAATCTAATATCTGAATTTTATTATTAATTTCCTTAATAAATTTATCTTCATCTGAATCATCTATTGTTATGGATGGAGAAGAGGCTTTTTTATTTGAAGACTTAAACTTCTTATTATATTTTTCTTTTGATTTGAAAATATTCATAAATCCCATATATATTTCATATATTGTTATGTCCATTAACAATACAGAACTTATAATTGCAAAGGTTATATAAAATATATAAGCACCTAGAAACCCTATCAGCCTTGATAAAGGATATGCAACAATATGGCATAGTAGTCCTCCGTGGATATTTAATCCATTATCTTGGAGAATATCTTTTAATGTATTAGCGAATCCTATAGAATTAACAGTTTGAATCTTAACAGTAGCAAAGAATAGACCAATAATTACATAGATAACCGTTATACCTATAATCTTTCTTGTATATTTGATATTACTCCTAAACTTTATAAGATTAATTCCAAAGTAAATTAGATATATAGGAAGTGCTAATGATAATATACCTATTAAATTATAAATAATTTTTCTTGCAAAAACAGACAAAGCACCAGCAAAATTTGTATATATAGCTAAGGCTAATATCAAACCTAGGCCAATTAAAATTATGCCCTTTATATCAGTTTTATTATTGGAATTTTCGTTAGTATTTTTTTTATTCATTGGCTTTTTTTTATTCTTAGCCATTTTATCCCCCCTAGTGAATGTTAAATAAATATTTAATAGATTAATTATATTATAGTACAAATTTAATTAAAATAGATTTATTATTAAAAAAAGAAATCCATAAGGATTTCCTTTTACATATTATTTTCTTTAGACTCAATTAATTCATTAAGCTTATCTAATGCTTGTGTAATTCCTCCAACTTCATCAATAAGACCACATTCAACCGCTTGATCACCAATCAAAATTGTTCCTACATCATTTAGAAGCTCATCGGATTTTAGCATCATTTGTTCAAGAGTTTCTCTATCAATATGTGAAGTACGTACAATAAAGTTGTTAATACGTTCTTGCATTTTTTTAAAATAGTTAAATGTTTGTGCAACACCGATGACAAATCCATTCATTCTCACAGGATGAACTATCATTGTTGCTGATGGTGTAATAAATGAATAATCCGCTGAAGTAGCAAGTGGTACCCCAATTGAATGTCCTCCACCTATTACTATAGAAACAGTTGGTTTTGAAATAGATCTAATCATTTCTGCAATTGCAAGCCCAGCTTCAACATCTCCTCCTACAGTATTTAACACTATAAGTAAACCCTTTACAGCATCATTTTGCTGTACGGATATTAATTGAGGTATTATATGCTCATATTTTGTTGTTTTTGTTTGTGGCGGAAGTACCATATGACCTTCAATTTGTCCAATTATAGGTAATATATGTACGCTTTGATTCTTGTTATCAGTACCTAACTCTTTTATTTCTTCAAGTTTTTCTGATTGTGCCTTGGTATTACAACTAGATGAAGTATTATTTTCGTTATTACCATTTTCGTTGCTAATTTCAGGATTTAATTCGCTTATATGTTTTTTTTCATTAAAAGTTTCATTCATATTTAATATCCTTTCTAACTAATATTTTATTTTCTTATATCAAGTACTACAGCATATTTTACAAAACCATTTTTATAATTTCCTTTAACAATAAGAACATATTTTCCCTCTAAATCTGGAACTTTAATGCAACCTCTTTTGACAGTTAAAGCTTTATTGTCTAAATTCCATATTGAAACCGTGATTTCTTTAGGATCAGTACTAAATTGAAAGTTAATGTTTTCATTAGCTCTTACCTTTAAAGATGACTTTTTAAGAAGTTTTTCATAATCAGTAATAATATCCTTTGCAATTATTTTTTCAGAATTATTTTCAACTTCTGTAAAGCTATATGAACAAAGATATTTTGTTGAATGTTTGCCTCTAAGCCTAACTATTAATGATGGAATTACTTCCTTCTCTTTATTTTTTTCAGTATCTTTTTTATCATCCTTGCCTTCTTCAGCAGACTCATCAATTAATTCACCTTGTTCAAGTTTTTTTGCCTTTATTTCCTCTAATCTTTGCTGTTCAATTTGCTTTCTCTTGTCTTTTAATTCTTTCATTAAATCATCTAATTTAGGATAAGGAAAGCTTTCTTCATTTTCACTTTCTCCAGAATCATCAGGTTCTTCGTATGCCATAGGTATTTTTAAAGGAGTTAGTAAAGTTACTATCATTACAACTAATAATATTTTTTTCAACTAAAACCCTCCAACAAATTAATTACAATAATATGTTGCCCTTTTACGGAAAAAAAATTATTAAATTTTAAAAAAGAAGTATTGAAAAAAATTTTCAATACTTCAATTCTAATGACTATTACCAGCAGCAGCCACCAAATAGGAAGATAAGAATTATCCACCACCACCAGCCGCCACAGCCACCAAATCCGCCATAGCCGCCTCCAAAGCCGTTGCCAAATCCTCCACAACCACAATTTCCGCCGTATCCACCATAGCCACCGCCATAGCCGCCGTATCCACCACAGCAATTATTGTAACCGCAAGGATTACAACATTGATTACAACAAGAAGTACAGCATGTATTGCAAGGTGTGCAGCAACACTTGCAGCATTTACAAGATTTTTTGCTACTTGACAAGTTAATCATCTCCTATCTTTAGTTCTATAGTATATTCTATTCTTAACGTAGTATTTCGGTTCAAAATATGCATATTAAAATTTGAATAATTAGACTTTACTAGTTATATTTGATACTATTAAAATATACAAGTTTGAAAGGATGAAAAAAATGAGCAGTAATAGAAATCGTCTTGTTGCACCAAGAAATGTTGTTAATACAAAGATGTTATATACATTTTATATATTAAAAGAATTGGCTAAAGGAGAAACCATATTTGGTAATAAAATATTAGAGGTATTTCGTAATAAATTTCAAAATGCTGAGAGACCTTTTCCAGTTTCATCAAGTACTATATATGAAACATTATATGATTTGGAACTTAAAGGATATGTAACAAGTCATTGGATAGGTGATGAAGCCATGAATAAGCGAAGCAAAAAGGTATATGCCATTACCGATGATGGTGTAGAATTTTATAAAAATCATATAGCTGATTACGTTGATAACTTAAAAAAGACAAAATCAACATTAGATTTAATGATAGAAATGCTTATATAATTGGTAACATTTGACAGTTATTTCTATATATTATATCATTAAAATATTTATAATATATAGAAAGGGGTCACAAAATGATAGAAATTAATGAACTAGGAACTCATGAATCATTGATTTATTTTCCCAATAAAAGGCTAAAAGTAAAAAAAGTTATAAAAAATTCAAACAGTATTTTTTTATATTATTCTAAATTAGAACTAAAAGAGTTTTCAAAGATAAATGTAACATTGCAAAATATTAAAACTCGTGAAGAATATGAATGTGAATTTGATGCCACTGATGAATATATTGAAATTCATCTTGATGCATTAACAGATTATTTTACTGACAATGAAGCAACAATTTTTATAACTTTGCAAAAAGACAAGATTCTGTACTACTATATTCCTGTAGTAAATTCTTGTGAGCTTTTGGACATAAAAAAGCAAACATACAATACTAGCAATTATCAATGGTTTATACGAACTTCACCTACTGGTGAATTACGATTATCATGTTATAAACTTATAACAGCATAAGTAAAAAAGTTAGCAATTTCATTTGCTAACTTTTTTATTTGACAGATATTTAAATTTCATTATTTTTAATTCTTCTTGTTAAATCTTTAATTTTTTCTTCAATAACTTTAGCTGTTTTAATAAATTCTTCATCACTTTTTCCTGTTGGATCCTCTAACCCCCAGTCTTCAGTATGATCTGCTTTTAAGTATGGACACACTACGTTACATCCCATTTTTATAGCTATATCAATGGTTGGTATATCACTTAATAATTTAGACTTTTGAGTTTCATTCATATCAACTTTATATAAATCTTTTATTATTCTTACAGCATCTTGATTTATTTGTGTCTTAGTTTCTGTACCAGCTGAGTAACTTTCAAATACATCTCCTCCATAAATTTTTCCTAAGGCTTCGGCCATTTGTGATCTGCAAGAGTTATGAACGCAGATAAAAGCTACTTTTTTCTTCATTATTTATCATCCTTTCAATTCTCATCTATTTTCCATACGTAATATATTATTTTAACCATCTAAGTAGATGAACTTTAACTTTAAATATTGCATTTATATTCTTTAAAGTATTTGTCGGTATTAATAGTGGTTAGTTTTTTTAATAATTCACCAGCATAGCTACTCCCTTCAGTGCTAATTGAGTAATATGTCCATTTACCTTCTTTTCTGCTATTAACTACACCTGATTCACAAAGAATCTTCATATGATGTGATAATGTAGATTGACTTATATTTAAATTATCTAATAAATGGCATGCACATTTCTCGCCACTTTGAAGCATTTCTAAAATCATTAAACGATTTTCATCACAAAAAGCTTTAAACACCTTTGCATTATTTTGATAATTATTTTTCATTTTATCATCTCATATCTATTTTTTTCGATATGTATATTATATATTTCTTATGAAAATATTACAATATGCTTTTTCCTTCTAATGATTCAACAATATCCTCTTCTAAGGACTCTACTCATTATCATTTGTTCATAAGTTTTAAGCTAAACTTTCAATTGTAGATAATCTCTACCAAACGTTTTCTAATAACTTAATGCCAATCTTATGATTTTTCATTATTATATTAAGTAAAAAAAGCACCATAGCTATAAAGCTACAGTGCACCTTCCACATATTTTATTATTTTAAAGATTCAGATATGGTTACTAGTACTTTGCTTTGTATTTCTGCTATAACATTATGTTTTACCCTTGCATCAAAAGCTAAATATCCACCCTTGTTAAGTTCAAATTTTTCTCCACTTTCAAATGATATTTGAACTTTACCTTCATAAATAAATATTGATGCATAGCCATTATGAACATGATCTGGAAGTCCTTTACCCTCTTCAAAATCAAAATACATAGTTTTAAATTTAGGAGTCATGCCTAATAATTTTTTAGGTTCATTAATACTATTTACATCTATTGGATTTAATTCCATTCTATCTGTAACTTTTAAATTAGTTTTTTTAATTTCCATAATTATTCCTCCGATATTGCTAATTATCTTAAGTTTATTACTGTCATCTTAGGTCTTGACATAGATTCAAATACAGACACTACTAACATATATTTTTCTTTGTCAGCAGTATCTGTATTTATATTTTATTACTTAATCACTTACAAGGCGTTTTTCACCTGTAATTTCTTGAATATGTTTTATATTTTGAGTAACTTCAAGAGTTCCAAGATATTGATTTTTTTCATTACGCACTGCAAAATACCGTATATAGACAAATTGTTCACCTATATTAATCCAAAAATCCTCATTATTTTTTTGCCTGATTTACAGGATGCCCTGGAATATCAGCAGGATTGTCAGTACCACTTTTTTTAAATAACTTATTTTTAATTAAAGCAAGATCTATCTTTTTCATAGCAGCACCCTTTTTTATTGTCATGAATCTACCTGCTGTATTTAACATTCCTGGCTTTTTAATATCAACAAACCCTAATTAGTAAAGTAATTCAATAACTTCAGGATTTTTACTATGAAGATTATAAATAGAATCATTTAAATTTATTACTTTCATTGTAGTAGACCCTCCTTTATTTATGATTATAGTCTTATCTTTAAATTTCTAATTTATGCATTCTATAAATCTTGGTTAACATTTTTAATTATTTTGTTGGTGAAGGTAATTCATTTATAAATATTCTAAATAAGCTGTATGGTTTTTCTCTTATATCTTTTCCATAGTGATATCTAGCCTGTCTATGTAGCTGATTTACTATAACATACAAATATTTATCACATCCTATAGTAAATGTATCTGGCCACAACAGATGTGGACTATGAACAATAGTATCCATTTCACCATCAGGAGAAATTCTTCTTATGCTGTTATTCTCATAATCACCTGCATATATTGTCCCTTTCGAATCTGTAATCATGCCATCAGATGCTCCTTTCTCCCCTAAATACTTAACATAGGAGCAGAGAACAGAATCAGGAATAGATTCATCTCTTAAAACATCAGTATTTATTGAATATAGATCACGGCTGGCAAGAGGACAGTAATATAATGTCTTTCCATCTTCTGATATTGCAATTCCATCTGCAGCAATTGTAATCTGAGAAGTTTTTCCATCAGTATCTCTATTAAGCAATACCTTTCCTTCAACTTTTGGGATAAAATCTGTATTTGCTGTGGTTGTTGAATCTCCATTTAAACGTCTGAATGACCTGCCATCGCTTAAATCAACCACAATAATTGCCCCAGGACCCTTGTCTGATGAATCTGTAATATATGCATAGCCTTCTTTCCCAACACGATAATCAATACGTACATCATTTAAATATGTTGTAGGTAAAACTACATTATCAGGAAAAGAATAAATTCTTCTTATCTTATTAGTATTAAGATCTACTGCAACAAGCTTTGATCCTCCATCAATAGGCTGAGAAAAATTTGGTGCTGCAGTATCAAGTACCCAAAGTGTTCCACACTCATCTGCAACAACACTCTGTACACTTATAAAGCATCTTAGAAGGTTATCATAATCTACCTTATTCGTCTTTAAATCTGGATAAGGAACTAACTTATTATCTACTATTTCAGCTACAGTAAATTTAACATCATCACCCCACTTGGGAAAATTTACAAAAATACGTCCTTTTTTAGAAATAGTAACACCTGTAGGCATTGCACCATAAAAAGAAAATACTGATTCTAATTTGCCAAAGAACTTTTCCTTTGGAAGCTTTCTCTTTTTCATACTTCACACTTCTATATACTTATTTACTCACATTTATATAATATTGCTTTTTCTAAAAGATAATGCCAAAAAATAAATCTAATTCTTCAATAGTTTTACATAAAAAATAAGGCTAAAAGCAGTTTTGGATACCTTTAGCCTTTTATTTTTTATACTAATTTTAGATTAAATATATTATCAAGATTTAACTTCTTAATTCTTAAATTAATTTCATCCTTATCAAGGGTATATAAACCAACCTCTTGCATATGCTTAAAATACTCTGCGCCTGCAAAAGTATATCTATTCTTTCTGCCTTCTCTTGTTTTAGCCTTTTCATTAGCATAAGAAATTATATCTCCAATGGCAATTGAGCTAGGTAATATAAGAAGAGGCATTCCTATAGCAAGTCTTACAGCATTATGTCCTGCTAAACTACCAGTGCATATTGCTTCTGTATGACCTACAAACAAACCACTCTTTTCTCCTGCACAAAATAGATTGTCAACTCCTTCAACTTTAAGATCATTAGTTCTTGGAGCAACAGATAGATATCTTATGGAATTTCCTTTACTTCCTGCATAAGGATCAATATATTTAGCATATTCTAGTCCAGGAATCTTTCTAAGTTTTTCAAGTGGATAATATGTGGTCATCAGTTTAGCATGTGCAGTGTGTACAAAAGTGCAACTTTTGCAACATTGTTTTCAGTAATAAAGTTTAATATTAATACTAATATACTACAAGATATGGAATTAGATACATTTGCTCAAAAATTAAGATATCTTAGACTTGAGAGAAATCTAAATCAACATGAATTTGCTAATTTATTGAACAGGAGCTTTACTAGTGTATGTAATTGGGAACAAGGAAATAGAATACCCAAAACAGAAACTATAAAAGAAATAGCTGAAGTTCTTAATGTTGATTATACATATTTTAAAGTCCAGGAGTAATGATCACTGGTCTTTGAAAATTTACAATGAAAAATAGTATTGTCCACTTTATTTATTAATATATTTGTTAAACAAAACCCAAGTATTTAAGTTCTTGCCTAATACTTGGGTGAATTTCAGAAAGATGATAATGTAGTTATCATCTTTCTGAATAAATTTATATTTTTTCTATCTATTATTTAAAATTTGCTCAAACATCTTTTTACTATAGTCCCCAATATCTGAAGGATTTATCATATTATTTTTTTCTTTAACAGCCATAAAGTAATCTGCTATTAAACCTTTTTCAATTACTCTATTTGTACCTACAGAAAGTGGCAAATCACCTCTAGTTTTTAGCCAAGGCATTTCTGCATGTGTAAATGCTTCTAATATCTTTCCACTATAACATCCTAGATTTTTTATAACACTGTCTATAACAGCTTTTTCAGAAACCGATAAATCAGATGTATTACTAATATCATACCCTATAATTGGATCAAATCTATACTCTTTATATTTATAATATATATCCCTAAAAACTGGTCCATGAACCCATGCTTCACAATTTTCTTCAAATATAAAGTTATTTAAAAATGCATAATAAAAACCCTGAATATAATATAATATTTTTTGTAATGCAAGTGGCGTAATATCTTCACACTCATGCAATAAATAATTAACAACTGAATCTATTTTACTTTCATTGCAACTATGTTGCTCAAGTATTAACATCTTAGTTGCTTCTTTACTCTTATCATATGTTGATTTAGATTTTAATCTATCTTTATTACTTTCTAATAACTCTAAATAATAACTAGGATCATTAAATATTCTTTCCAAAATCATCGAATATTGTTTAGTTGGCATATCACCATCACAATATCTGCTAAATGTTTGTTCTCCCCATCCTAATAATAAAGATAATGGTCTTTTCCCTATATTATATTTTTTAGGTATTTCTAATATATGCTCAAGTGAAATTATATTATTTTGTTTTCTAAACTCATTATATAAATTTTTTAAATTATAATCGTTTATATTACTAACAAATACTTCACTATTACATTCCTTACAAAATGCTATTTTACCAGCATATCTATAAATTTCACCTTTTAAATTTGCTTCCATAATTTCATCTTTTTCAATATAAAGAACATCATCCCTACACTGCTCGCAAAAAGTCATATTCTTATTCATTTTACATTCCTCCCTCAAAAAACCCCAATTGATTATCTAAACAGATAAGCAATTGGCTTATTTCTTTTATGAAATGAAATTGTAACCACTCTCTTTTTGTCAATCTTATATTCTATAATATTAAATTTAGTATATATATCAACAAATTCTTCTTCTCCAAAAATATCAAATAAATTTCTTTGTGGGCAAAATACATAAAGTACTTCATGTTCATACCCTGGATTTGTGTTATTTAATGAATGACAAAAATCATCCACTTCTATACTTAGTAAAATTTCTTTTCTTTTTTTCTCATCTAATCTATATTCATTAATAAATTGAACATTCTCTGCTCTATTTTGATTTTGCGATATTATGTACTGGTTATCATTTATACAATCTTTTATCTTATTTAAAATAACCTGAACCTCTTCTCTTGTATAATTTTGATTATAATGTTCTGACACCGCATCAACCCCCAACTTTTATATCTTTAGTTATTATAATACTATATTATATACACATAGTCAATTTTTATGCACTAATTAGTACATTTTCTATTTGATTTTTAAATCGTTTCAATAATATTGATACATTTTTTAAAGAAAAAGAGTTAATGCTTAATAACCTAAACATTAACTCTAAAACTTTTATTCACTTTCTCCCTTAATATCTAATTTATTGACTCTAATTTATTTTTTCTCCACTCCCAGTTAGGCATGTGTACACTCATATACTCCCAAAACTTCTTACCATGATTAGGATACTTTAAATGTGCCAATTCATGAAGTATTACATATTCAATACAATAACGTGGCTTTTTAATTAGCTCTAAATTCAGATTAATATTTCTTCTTTCAACATTGCAACTACCCCATCTTGTTTGCATTGTTATTACTCTAATACTATTAACCTCTTCTTTTACTATCTGTTCATATTCATGTACTAATTCTGCAAACTTCTTTTTTGCTTTCTCTTGATACCACTTTTTAAGTAACTCTTGCTTTTAAGCAGTATTATTTTTATCCTTAACATGAATTTCAATATAGCCTCTATATAGCCTTACGTACTCTTTATTAGATTCAATTATCTTTAATCTATAGTTCTTACCAAGATACTTAAAGCTCTCTCCACTAACCATTTCTTTTTCTTTTGGCTTCTTGTAATTCTCATTAAAATGTTTTAATTGTGATTGTATCCACTCTTTCTTATTAGCTATAACTCTTTCTATATAATCATCTGTAGCTGCTTCTGGCACTGTTAAGTGAATACTTCCATACCTTTTAACTTTTAATGTTACATTCTTTACTTTCTTTTTATGAATTTCAATTTTCTAAACAATATTATTAAGCTTTTAATATCTTATTTTTGTTTCCTATATACTGCTAAATTTGCTTTTTCTCTTTTAAATGATGATATATACCCATTGTCCTTTAAAGCTTTTAATATTAACTCATTTTCATGATTACCACTTATTCTCATTTTTTTACTGCTGAATTCCAATAATCCAGTATACTCACTATCTATTTTTTCTAATAGTTCAACAATATTTTCTTTATAAATATTTTTTATTTGATATATTAACAATTTTATTTTACTCTCTTTATTAGGTAAGTACTCAATCATTTCCTTAATCATTGCATATTTTAATTCCTCTTTAACCAATATATCTTCTATTGAATTAAAAATTAATGCTGCTATAGACTCATCTATTTTAATATTTTCACTGTATTCCTGAAGTATCTTAAATTTATCTACATTAGTAATTTTTTGTGATTCAATTACCAATACTAAATCCTTAGTATCAAAACATTCAATTTTAGTATTAATAAATTTATTAATATTTGATTCAACTAGAGTAATATGCATTCCAAAATGACTATTTTTTAATGCTTTATATACCTCCTCAGTTACTGTAACTAATTCGTTATTAATTAATATATTAACTCTTTCTATGCTTAGTCCATTAAAATCAAAATCAATAAATGGTTCTCTTAATTTGCATGCTACTAAATTTATTACTATGTCTGAAACCATTTCTGACTTTATAAATTCTTCAACAAATCCGTCTATCTCCTTAACTTGCTTTTCTGAAAAATCATTCTCATATAATTCATCTTCTTTTAACTTTTCATAAACTTCCTTTTTATTCACAAATCCAGCTAAAACTTCATCTACTTTATCTCGATTTTTATAATATTCAAAAATATTTCTCCAACTAAAGCTTACTTTTAAATTTTTAAGTACATCTCCCCAGAAATTACTATCTTTAATATTATTAATATTTGATATGATAAACTCTTTTTGTTTTATTATGTTTCTTATTAGGTTATCTTCTATATTTTCATTATTTATTAGTTCTATTATAGTGTTTGAATCCTCACTTATATCACTGTAATTGAAGATATTCTGTATATATATATTTATGTTATCGTCAATATAATTTTTAAGTTCTTCTAACTCATAACTTTTAATACTAGAGTAGTTAAGATTAATATTTTCTAAATCATTAAGTAAGTTTTTTTCAATAGCTATAATTACTCTTAACATTTGTTCGTTAATTTCATATAAGTTATTTAAATATAAATATTTTATAATTTTATTACACACATTGTCTTTAGGATCACAAATCATTTCAAATGTTTCTTCATCTATATATTTTATTTTTATATTTAAATTTAAACATTTTTCCCCAAAATTATGGCTATAACACTCCCAAGCTATTGTTCTAATGAAATCTTCTTTTGATTCAATATATTCTTTCATAGTACCTTTACTATTTAATAATACAATCTCGTTTATATCGCAATTATTAAATATTAATTTTAAAATACTATCCCTTTGTTCGCATGTAATAATACTACTCAAAAATACTGCATTCCAGAATTTATCTGTAGTATTACATAATAACCTAATGAATTTTGATATACCACTTTTATTATTTAATTCAATAAATTTAAAAATGAAATTAAGATACTCATCATTAAACTCTGAAAGTAATTCAATAATTTTTTCTAATTTTAACTTATTATTATTACTATCAATGTTTTCCAAAAGATATTGCAATAAATTATAATTTAATATTGACACTGACTCAAAATCTTCTATTCTTAATCTACCTAAAATTTCTTTTATATTAGTCAAATCTGTATCATATCTTAATGGTTTATTTTGAATAACACCTTGAATATACTCGAAGTCTTTCTTAGTAAATCTACCTTCATAAAAATATAAAATATAAGAGGAATATGATTCATTTATGTAACCAAATTTTAATAACCTAATTATAAGCTGCTGTGCCTTTATATCTTCATCTAAATTACTAACAAATCTTGAATCTTTCATTAAACGTTCAATCGAACTGCTCTTAAATTCATTTATTTTTTTATCGAGTTTTTCAATTTCCTTTTTATTATAATTTATTTTATCTTTTATATTCTCTCCAATAGATTTTATTGCTGTTATCCTTTTCGAATAACTTGTCTTTTTACCATTTATAGTATCTAGGTTTTCAAAACTTATTTCTTGCCATGAATAATACATATTTTTATAAATTCTTGTAGCGTTTTTTGCCTTCATAATTACTTCAAAGTCTATTAATGAAGAAATGTCATATTCAGTATCATCAATCTTAACCCTCCTTATATTACTCTTCTTCCACTCATCTAAATATATTAATTTTAATTCTTCCTCATTTTCTACTATTTCTTTTTTTAATTGTTCTATATTACTTTTATACTGTTCTAATTCGATATATAATTCCTGCATAATACTATCTACATTTTCAGCTTTTTTATTAAAGACATTATACACCATACCTTGTTGTCTTAATAGCATAGTAAAATCAACAGGATATAAGTTTTTGTATACTATCATAGCAAGTAAATTATTTACATTTAGCGATTCACACTTTCCTTCAATAATAATTCTTTTATAATAAATTTTAAACTCATTATATATATTTGTAAGCAATCTCATATCATCTATAAAAAATGAAATATCACTTATCAACTCATCGCTTACTTTTTCTTTTTCCTCCCTATAAATAGTATTAAATTCATCAATTTTCCTTTTTAGAAGATCATATGAATTTTCACTATTTACTATTGGTATAACAGGTATAATAAAATCAAAGAATTTTGTCCTATTTTTATTATTTTCCTTATTATCTATACTTACAAACTCATTAACACTATTTTTTTCTACAAAAAATAACTCATCTTTAATTGCATATACAAATGTTACTTTTCTATTTATACTCTCAGAACTATTAATTAATTTATTTAACTCTCTTAACTTTGTAAATATTTCAACATTGTTAAATCTATCTAAGTCTTCGAAGAAAATTACATTATATTTAAACACTTCAAAAAAATACATTATTTCATCTAAATATTGATTAAAAGATTCTTCTTTTTGTCTCTTACCTACTTGTATATTTCCATCTTTGTTTTGTATTGAATTTATAGTAAATTTACTTAATAAAATTTTTATAAATACACTTGCTACATATAGCATAGTTATAGCACTTATAGCAATAATTATGTACATACTAATATTAGTATTGTATTTTAGTATAGGAATTTTAGTAAAATATTCTTGTAGGTAACTACTATTTTGATTAAAAGTTTCTATTACAGTCGGTTTAATAAGTAATGTTGATGTTATAATTAATAAAACAATTATAGCTATTATTCTAAGTATATCTAATTTTTTTATATTATTTATTTTTCTAAATCTTGAATAAGGCATTTTT
>FR883424.1 GCA_000435835.1 Clostridium sp. CAG:221 | reverse complement strand
GTTGGCTAACAAAAGTTGCTTTCTTCGCTGAAGCGTGGTGTTAGCCACTTTTTTTATTATTACCATTAGAATAATAAAAGAGCTTTTAAACATAATAAAGATAGGAAAGATAAAAGATTGTGGAGGAGCAATATGAAGAAGTTAATAATAGTTTTTATAAGTATGTTTTTAATTCTTTCAGGTAATATAGTGGTAAAGGCTGAAGAATTAAATGAAAAAATAATCTTGATAGACCCAGGTCATGGAGGAATTGATGGAGGGGCAATTTCTAAAAATGGTACTGTGGAAAAAGAAATTAATTTATCTATAGCATTAAAGCTTAGAGATAGTTTAGAAGATAGAGG
The DNA here is from genome assembly GCA_000435835.1 of Clostridium sp. CAG:221. Classification (GTDB taxonomy): domain Bacteria; phylum Bacillota; class Clostridia; order Clostridiales; family Clostridiaceae; genus Clostridium. Next base: position 43,025 of record FR883424.1, on the reverse strand, counting down.
ATATAAAGTCTTTATGACTAGAGATAGTGATATTGGTTTATATGAAAATGGAAAAAGTATAAAGGAAAAAAAGAGAGAAGATTTAAAAAAGAGAGTTTCATTAAAAACTGAAACTAATTGCGATATTTTTATTTCTATCCATGAAAATATGTTTCCTCAAGCAAAATGCTTTGGGGCACAAGTATGGTATGCATCTAACTCTGACAGTGAAAGATTAGCAAATGTGGTACAGGATTCTATAAAGGCAACTGTTAATGATGGTAATAAAAGAGTAGCTAAACCAGCAGGGCAAGCTTATTTAATTTTAAGAGATAAATATGAAGGGGCATCTATATTAGTGGAATGTGGTTTCTTATCAAATAGTGATGAAGAAAGTAAATTGAAAACAGATAATCATCAGCAATTATTAGTAGATGGAATTGTTAAAGGAATTGATCAGTACTTTAGTGATGACAGTTCAACAGAAGAAAGTAATGGAGCAACCTAAGGATAGAGACATTTCCAAGGAAATCTTAGATAATGATTAACTTAAATAATGATGAACTTAAATAATGATGAATTATGAATTACGAATGATGAATTGTGGAATAAACTCATAGAGTTTAGAAAATATATTTCTTAGAAACTCTTCGAGTTTCTACCTTAATTCATAACTCATAATTCATCATTCATCATTAAAAAAGTGTAGCTTTTAAACTACACTTTTTTTATTGAATATATGTAAGAAAGTGTATAAAATTTAAATATAAGGGGGGATTTTATGAAAACTATAAATGTAAATGAAATAATAAAGACAGTTAAGGAGTTATCAATAGAAGCAAATTACTATTTGCCTAATGATGTAAAAGAAGCAATAGAAAAGGCAGAAAAAAATGAAAAATGGCCAATAGCAAATAATATTTTAAATAAGATACTAGAAAATAGTCAGATAGCTTCAGCAGAAAAGATGCCAATATGCCAGGATACAGGAATGGCTTGTGTATTTATTGATATTGGACAAGATGTCCATATAACAGGAGGAAGCTTGGAAGAGGCAATTAATGAAGGTGTAAGACAGGGATATGCAGAAGGGTTTTTAAGAAAATCAGTGGTTAAAGATCCATTACATAGAGTAAATACTAATGATAATACTCCAGCATTAATATATTACAATATGGTGCCAGGAGATAAAGTTAAAATAACCGTAGCACCTAAGGGCTTTGGTTCGGAAAATATGAGTAGGATTGCTATGCTGAAACCATCTGATGGATTAGAAGGTGTAAAGAACTTTGTACTTGAAACAGTAAGAATGGCTGGTCCTAATCCATGTCCACCAATAGTAATAGGTATTGGTATAGGTGGAAGCTTTGATAAAGCAGCATATCTTGCTAAAAAAGCATTAATAAGGCCTGTTAATGAAAATAATACTGATGAGTTTTATGGCAATTTAGAAAAAGAGTTGTTAGAAGAGGTAAATAAAATAGGTATTGGGCCTCAAGGATTTGGAGGAAAGACTACAGCATTAGCTTTAAATATAGAAACATATCCTACTCATATTGCAGGACTTCCAGTTGCAGTAAATATAAATTGTCATGCTACTAGACACAAAGAAAGGGTTTTATAGGTGATATTTATGGAAAAGAGAATATATCTTCCTTTAACTGAAGAACAAACTGTAAATTTAAAGGCTGGAGACAATGTCTTATTAAACGGAATAATTTATACGGCAAGGGATGCAGCTCATGGAAGGCTTGTTAAACTTATAGAGGAAAAAGAAAAGCTACCTATTGAGCTTAAGGATGCAGTGATATATTATGTAGGACCTACACCAGCAAAACCAGGGCAAGTAATTGGTTCGGCAGGTCCAACTACAAGTTATAGAATGGATAAATATGCACCAGTGCTTTTAGACTTAGGGTTAAAAGGAATGATTGGTAAGGGAGCAAGAAGTGAGGAAGTAGTTGAAGGAATTAACAGAAATAAAGCCATTTATTTTGGAGCCATAGGAGGTGCAGGAGCACTTATAAGCAAATGTATAATATCTTCAGAAATTGTGGCCTATGAGGACTTAGGAGCAGAAGCAATAAGAAGAATAGAAGTGAAAGACATGCCACTTACAGTTATTATAGATAGTGAAGGAAATAATCTATATGAAATAGGACAAGCTCAATACTTGAAAAGCATTTAGATAATGATGAACTTAGATAATGATGAATGATGAATTACGAATGATGAATTATGGATGAAACTCGAAGAGTTTCTGAAAAATATATATTTTATAAACTCTGTGAGTTTATTCATTAATTCATCATTCATCACTCATAATTCATAATTAGAAAAACACAGCTGTTAAGCTGTGTTTTTGTTATATTGATTGGAATCCGTTACCTTTTACTTCTGAAACATCAACTATGGTAATGAAAGCATTTGGATCTATATTTAAAATTTTTCTTCTTAAACTGACCATTTGAGAAGTGGTTACAGCTACATATAGAAGTTTTCTCTTATGTCCTGTAAATTCACCTTCAGCCATTAAGGAAGTTATTCCTCTATTCATATCTTTTAATACAAAATCAATAATATCTTTTTCGCGATCAGTCAATACCAGGAATAGCTTTTTGCTATTAAATCCATTAATTACTTTATCAATAACAAATCCTTGAATATACATTGATATTAATGTGTAAAGTGCTTGAGGTAATCCAAAGATCAATGCACCAATAGCAACAATTATTAAATTGAAATAGAAATTAACCGTACCTATTTCAAAATTAGGGTGTTTTTTTCGAATTACCATGGTAATAATATCAGTTCCTCCAGTGGAACCATTTCTTGAAAAAACTAGTCCAGCACCAATACCATTTATCACACCACCATAAATGCAATAAAGAAGTAGATCATCTACACGCACTAATGATGATAGTGGCTTAGTTACAATAAGTGCTGTAGAGAATGAAATCATTCCTATAGCAGTATATATTGTAAAGCGTTTGCTTAAAAATTTATAACTTATAAAGAATAATGGAATGTTTATTAAGAATACAATAAGCCCTGAAGGAATGTTCATAGCATATTCAAAAATAAGTGCGATACCTGTTGCACCACCACTAAGAAGTCTAGCATTAGAAATAAATAAGTTTATTCCCAATGAAGAAATAAATGTTCCACAAATTATAAGTATAATATCTAGAATAACTATCTTGTTTTTTAAAAACATCTTCATAAAAGTTCTCCTTATCAATATCTTTAGATTTTCAATTAATATAATAGATTATATAGTAAAGGACAGGCAATAGGAAGTGGAAAAAATTTTACCAACAGATATTAATTATTAATAAATAAAAACTATTGATTAAAAGAGAATAGAAGAGGAAAAAAAGAAAATTTTTAAAAAATTAGAGTAAAACAATAAAAAAACTATTTTTACAAATTAAAAATGTGAGTTTATAATAAGACAATATATTGTGTGGAATAATGAAAATATGTATATAGAATATACTATATGTAGTAGAAGAGAGGAAATGGCTAAATGAATAAAATATGTAAATTTGCTATAGAAGATATAAAGGATAAAGATGGAATATATAATGAAGAAAAATTAATTAAAAGCTGTAGTAATATAATAAGACCAGGAATGACTGAAGAGGAAATATTATTATCTGTTATGCAATGTGCTTTAGAATTAACAACAGAAAGTGAACCAAAGTGGCAGTATGCAGCTTCAAAGATATATATTTATAAGTTATACAAAGAAGTAAGTAATAATAGAGGATTAAAAGAAGAAAAACCATATAGCAATTTTTATAATTTTATTGAAGAAATGACCGCAAAAAATTTATATGGAAAATATATTTTAGAAAATTATTCACAAGAAGAAGTAGCTGAATTAGAAAAATATATAAAGCCAGAAAGAGATTATCTATTTACTTATAGCGGAATTGATTTACTAGCTAAAAGATATTTAATACATGATTATAATAAGAATACATTAGAGTTGCCACAACAGATGTTTATGGGAATAGCTATGCATTTAGCAATTCCAGAAGAAAAATATAAGAGAATAGAATGGGCTAAGAGATTCTACGATGTTTTAAGTTCATTAAAAGCTACAATGGCAACGCCAACTATGTCTAATGCAAGAAAGCCATTTTATCAATTAAGCTCATGCTTCATTGATACAGTTGATGATAGTTTAAATGGAATATATAAATCTCTAGATAACTTTGCCAATGTCTCTAAATTTGGTGGTGGAATGGGAATATACATAGGAAAGGTTAGAGCCTTAGAATCAAGTATAAGAGGTTTTAAAGGAGCTGCTGGAGGGGTTATTCCATGGATTAAATTATTTAATGATACTGCAATAGCAGTAGATCAGCTTGGAGTTAGAAATGGATCTGTAGCAATATGGCTTGATGCATGGCATAAAGATATTCCAGAGTTTCTTCAAATAAGAACTAATAATGGAGATGATAGAAAGAAAGCTCATGATGTTTTTCCAGGATTATGTTATCCAAATTTATTCTGGAGATTGGCAGAGGAAGATATTAATGCAAATTGGTACATGATGTGTCCTCATGAGATTAAAGTTGTTAAAGGATATTCATTAGAAGATTTCTATGGTGAAGAGTGGGAAGAAAAGTATTATGAATGTGTTAATGACGATAGAATTTCTAAGCGTGTCATGAGTGTTAAAGATATTGTAAGATTAATTATAAAAAGTGCAGCAGAAACAGGCACACCATTTGCATTTTACAGAGATACTGTTAATAAGATGAATCCAAATAAGCATAAGGGAATTATTTATTCTTCTAATCTTTGTACGGAAATAATGCAAAACATGAGTGCAATGGAAATACAACAAAAAGAAGTCTTTGATAAAAATGGGGATAAAATAGTAATTGAAAAAACAAAAGCTGGTGATTTCGTTGTATGTAATCTTTCATCAATAGTATTAGGTAATGTTAATGTAAATGATGAAAAGGAAATTGAATATGTTGTAGAAACACAAATAAGAGCCATGGATAATGTAATTGATTTAAATTACTATGCTATTCCATTTGCTGAAATCACTAATAAGAAATATAGAGCAATAGGCCTTGGAACCAGTGGATATCATCATATGCTTGCTAACAACAAAATTCACTGGGGAGAAGAAAAGCACTTAGAGTTTGCTGATAAAGTATATGAAAATATTAATTATTATGCAATAAAAGCAAGTATGAAGATTGCTAAAGAAAAAGGTTCATATGAATGCTTTGCAGGCTCTGATTGGCAAAATGGAGATTACTTTAAATTAAGAGATTATTCTAGTGAAAGATGGAATGAATTAAAGAAGGAAGTAAATGAAAATGGATTAAGAAATGGATACTTAATAGCAGTAGCACCAAACGGTTCAACAGCTACTATAGCAGGTACATCAGAAGGTGTAGATCCAGTTATGGCAAGATTTTGGCTAGAAGAGAAAAAAGGAAGCATAGTACCAAAGACAGCACCTAATTTAAGCTGGGAAAACTTCTGGTTCTATAATTCAGCATATAATGTAGATCAAAACTTTAGTGTTAAAGTTAATGGAATACGTCAAAGACATATAGATCAAGGACAATCTTTTAATTTATACATTACAACAGATTTTACTATGAGACAAATAATGAATTTATATATAAATGCATGTAAATGTGGAGTGAAATCAATATATTATGTAAGATCAAAATCACTAACAGTGGAAGAGTGTGAAAGTTGCTCAGCATAATAAAAATATAAAATATTTGGGAGTAAATAATATGGATGTAAAAAAGAGAGCTTTATTTAATGAAAATGGGGATGTTGAAGTCAGTAAAAAAAGAATGATTAATGGTAATACTACTAACTTAAATGATTTTAATAATATGAAATATGGATGGGTTTCAGAGTGGTATAGACAAGCGATGAATAATTTTTGGATACCTGAAGAAATTAATTTAGCACAAGATTTAAAAGACTATAACAAGTTAGAAGAGGCAGAAAAAACTGCATATGATAAGATACTGTCATTTTTAATATTCTTAGATTCAATACAGACAGCTAATTTAGGAAATATAAATAATTATATTACAGCTAGTGAAATTAATTTATGTCTTACAATACAGGCTTTCCAAGAAGCTGTACACTCTCAAAGCTATAGCTATATGCTGGATACTATATGTTCTCCAGAAAAGAGAAATGAAATACTATATCAATGGAAAGATGATGAAGTATTATTAGAAAGAAATAAATTTATAGGAGCTCAATATAATAGCTTTTTAGAAGAGCCTACTGTAGAAAATCTAGTGAAGGCAGTTATGGCCAATTACATCCTAGAAGGGATATACTTCTATTCTGGCTTTATGTTCTTCTACAATTTAGAGAGAAACGGAAAGATGCCAGGTTCAGCTCAAGAAATAAGATATATTAATAGAGATGAAAATACTCACCTTTGGTTATTTAGAAGCATAATTAGAGAGCTTATGAAAGAAGAACCGGAAGTATTTACAGAAGAATTAAAAGAAGAGTTAAGACAAATGATGAAAATCGGTGTTGAAAATGAAATTAACTGGGGAAAATATGTAATTGGTGATAAAATTCAAGGGATAAATAGTAATTTAATTGAAAGTTATATAAAATACTTAGGAAATAGAAGACTAAAAGAAATTGGATTTGAAGCTATTTTTGAAGGTTATGATGAAAATCCAGCTAAATGGGTAGATATTTTAGCAGATGCAAATTCAGTAAAAACTGACTTTTTTGAAGCAAAATCTACAGCATATGCAAAGGCTAGTGTATTAATAGATGATCTTTAAGAGTAACGTTTACAGTACTATTATGGGAAAAATAACAAAAAAAGTGTTTTAATTATGTTACTTATTCAAAAAAATATAAGGAATTTTGAGAATATATTAAAAATTCAAGAAATTTTGATAATATTCAGAGAATTTATGTTATAATTAAAAGATAATCATAATATTTTAATTAACTATGGAATTACAATGTTAAACAATTACATTGTTATAATGCAGGGAGGAAATCGCAATGAAAAATGGTATTGCTGCTTCAAAAGGATATGCAATAGGTAAAGTATTTATTCAACAACATGAAGAAATAGTTATAACAGATGAGAAGGTAACAGATGTTGCTGCTGCTAAAGAAGAATTAAACAAAGCTTTAGAAGCTTCAAAAGTTCAATTAGAAGCTATCAAAGCTAAGACTTTAGAAGAAATCGGTGAGCACGAAGCTCAAGTTTTCGCAGCACACTTAGAATTATTAGATGACCCAGGATTTGCTGGAGAAATGGAAAACACTATAGAAAATGAAAGCATAAATCCAATGAAAGCTGTTCAAATGGTAACAGATACTTTCGTTATGATATTTGAATCAATGGAAGATGCATATATGAGAGAAAGAGCAGCTGACGTTAAAGACGTTTCTAAGAGAATAATTTCTAACTTAGCAGGAAAAGGTGGAAGTGATTTCGCTATAACTGAAAAGAACACAGTTGTAGTTGCTCACGATTTAACTCCATCAGATACAGCTCAATTAGATAGATCATTAGTTGTTGGTTTCTTAACTAACATTGGAGGAAGAACTTCTCACTCAGCTATCATGGCTAGAACATTAGAAATACCAGCAGTAGTTGGTTTAGGAGATATAACTACTTCAGTTAAAAATGGAGACTTAGTTATAGTTGATGGTATTAAAGGTATAGCTATAATTAACCCTTCAGAAGAAGTAGTAGCAGAATACAGAGCTAAGCAAGAAGCTTTCAAAGCAGAACAAGAAGAATTAAAGAAACTTATCGAAGTTAAAACAGTTACTAAATCAGGTAAAAGAGTAGAAGTTTGTGGAAACATCGGTAAGCCAGAAGATATAGATCAAGTTTTAGCTAACGGTGGAGATGGTGTAGGTTTATTCAGAACTGAATTCTTATACATGGATAGAGATGCAGCTCCAACTGAAGAAGAACAATTTGAAGCATACAAAACTGTATTAGAAAAAGCTAACGGAAAACAAGTTGTTATAAGAACATTAGATATCGGTGGAGATAAGGTATTACCTTACTTACCATTACCAGAAGAAATGAACCCATTCTTAGGATACAGAGCTATAAGATTATGTTTAGATAGAAAAGACATATTCAAAGTTCAAATAAGAGCTTTACTTAGAGCTTCAGTATACGGTAAATTAGCAGTTATGTTCCCGATGATTTCAGGATTAGAAGAATTCCAAGCTGCAAAAGAATTCGTAGAAGAATGTAGAGCAGAATTACATGCTGAAGGAATAGCTACTTCAGATTCAATTCAATGGGGTATCATGGTTGAAATCCCTGCAGCTGCAGTAATGGCTGATGAATTAGCTAAGTATGTTGATTTCTTCTCAATAGGAACAAACGACTTAATCCAATACACATTAGCTGCTGACAGAATGAGCGAAAAAGTTTCATACCTTTACAATCCAATGCACCCAGCTGTATTAAGATTAATAAAGATGACTATAGATGGAGCTCATAAGAATGGTAAATGGGTTGGAATGTGTGGAGAAATGGCAGGAGATGAAGCTGCTATTCCAACACTTGTTGAATACGGACTAGATGAGTTCTCAATGAGTGCTACTTCAATCTTAAATGCTAAGAAAATAATCTTAGAACAAGAATAATATAAAAAATAAGAGGTAAAGTTATTAAATACTTTACCTCTTATTTTTTATGTAAAAGGTTAGATGGTATTAATTTTTTTATTTTTAATGACATTAGTATTTGCTTTACATTATTTAGGTATAATAATCTTGGGTGGTGATTTTATGAAAATTATTTTTGATATTTTTCTATCTATATTTAAGATTGGAGCATTTACTTTTGGTGGTGGATATGCAATGATTCCATTAATTGAACAGGAAGTAGTTAGCAATAAGAAATGGCTTAATAAAGATGAGTTTATGGATGTGTTGGTAGTGGCTCAAAGTCTTCCCGGTGCAATGGCCATTAATACATCCATTTTTTTAGGGTATAGGATAGCTGGAATTTTAGGCGCCATATCAGCCTTAATTGCAGTAATATTACCATCTTTCGTGATAATTATTTTAATAGCTGCCTTTTTCATGCAATTTAGAAATAATTACTATGTTAATGCTGCTTTTATGGGAATAACAGCAGCAGTACCAATGCTTGTATTAGTAGGGGCTATAAGTTTAGGAAAAGGAATACCCAAAAATCTAAGAAGCCTTATAACAATAGTTATTTCACTAATTGCATTAATATTTTTTGATATAAATCCTGTGGTGGTAATAATAGTGTCAGGGCTTTATGGAGCAATATTTTTAAGAGGGAAGGTATAGCTATGAAATTATTAATAAAATTATATTTAGCCTTTTTAAAGATAGGAACTTTTAGTTTTGGCGGCGGATATGCAATGCTTCCTTTTATTCAAAAGGAGATTGTGGAGAAAAATAATTGGATAAGCAGTACCGAATTTACCGATATAATTGGTATTTCACAAATGACGCCAGGGCCAGTGGCAATTAATTCGGCAACTTTTGTTGGATATAAGATTAATGGAGTGATAGGTAGTATAGTTGCTACTTTAGGGGTAATAACTACTTCATTTATTTTAGTGATAATCATAAATAGGGTCTTGGATAAATTTAAGGAATCTAAAATAGTTAAATCAGCACTATTAGGAATGAGGCCAGCACTTATAGCACTGATAATATATGCTTTTTGGGATTTGGCAGTAGATGCTTATAAGGATTGGAAGAGTATTGTTATTACTTTAATAATTGCAGTGGTACTTTGGTCAAAAAAAGTACATCCTATATTGGTGATTGTAATTGCTGCAATACTTGGTTTAGTATTGTATATATAATAACGATAGTATATATAGTAAATTTTAATTAATGGAGACAATGATGGGAAATAGACTTAATAAAATATATGAAAAGGCCATGGATAATTACCATGGAGGCTATATTGAGAAAGCATTGGAACAATGTGAAAAAGGCATATCTTTAAATTTAAAAGATGTGAGATTATTAAATTTAAAGGGAATGCTATTATATATAAAAGGAGATTTAAAGGGAGCAATAGCTGTATGGCAGATAAATAGCCATTATAATAATGATGAAATATCAAAAATTTATCTTAATGATGCAAAAAAAGATGAGGAAAACCTTAAGTTATATTCTTTAGCAGAAAGTGACATTAGAGAATTTAAAATAGATGATGCCTTAGAAAAGTTAGAAAAATGCAGGGTCAGTGACTTTAATAGCATAAATGTTAATAATTCTTTAGCAATATGCTACTTAAGAAAAGGCAACTATTTAAGAGCCATGGAATTCAATGAAAAGGCACTGAATATCAATAAAGAAGGAAAGACAGCTCTTGAAATAAAGAATCAAATCAATGGATATTTACAAGATCCAAGAGATGAATTCAAAAGTTCAATGAAGAAGATGGGTATGATAATCTTACTAATATTAATAAGTGCTACAGCCATATTTAATGTAATAAATATAGGCAATAAAGATAATAAAGATATTTTATCTAATAAAAATGATGGTCTAGTGGTAAATGAAGAAATAATGATAAATGAAGAGGCTAATGATGTCACTATATTAGAAGATGTAGAAAAGGAGCAAATTAATAAGCTTTATTCAGAAGAAGAAATTGAAAAAGCATATGAACAGGCAATTGATTTATTTGATGGAGAAAAATATGATGATGCAATAGAAGTATTAAAAAGTGCTTATAATAGTGATTTAGATACATATTATCATAAGCATATATTATTCTTACTAGCATCATGTTATTACGAAAAGAATCAGTTTAAAGAAGCTATAGGATATTATGAAGAATATATTGCTAAATATGATGAAACATATATTGAGGAAATATATTACAAATTAGCCTTAGCATATGAAGATACAGATTTAAATAAGAGTAAAGAATACGCAGAACATATAAAGAAGGAGTTTAGTAATTCCATATATAATAACAGCAAGATCTCTCAAATAATCTCTAAATAAAGGAGGCGAATAACTATAATTACTATAATTGAGGATATTAAAGTTTATCATCCCAAATATTTAGGTATAAAAACAATAGTTTTAGCAGGAGAGAAAATAGAAGGAATATATGACAAAGTAAAAGTACCAGAAGATTTTCTTACAATTAGAAGGATAAATGGACGTGGAAAGGCATGCCTTCCTGGATTTATAGATTCACATGTTCATATTATTGGTGGAGGTGGCGAAGGTGGATTTGGCACCCGTACTCCAGAGATAAATGTAAAAACTCTCATAGAAAGTGGAATAACTTCAGTGGTAGGATGTTTAGGTACTGACTCTGTATGTAGAAATATGGAAACACTTTTAGCAAAAGCAAATGCATTAGAAGAAGAGGGAATAACAGCATATTGTTATACAGGGTCATATGATATACCTGTAAAGACCTTAACAGGCAGCATAAAGAAAGATGTAATATTGATAGAAAAGATAATAGGAGTAGGAGAAATTGCTTTATCAGATCATAGAAGCACACAGCCTACTTATGATGAATTTATTAGAGCTGTATCAGAAACAAGGGTAGGTGGATTATTATCAGGAAAAGCTGGGATTGTAAATATCCATTTAGGTGATGGCAAGAAAAAATTAGATTATCTTTTTAAAATGATAGAGGAAACAGAAATACCCACAACACAATTATTACCAACCCATCTTAACAGAAGTAAACAGTTATTAAATGAAGGCTTAAGATATGCCAAGAAGAATGGGTATATAGACTTAACCACAAGTTCAGACCCAAAGCATTTAGAGCCTGAAGAAATGAGAGCATCAGAAGCATTGGCATATTTATTAAGTAAAGGAGTTAATATAGAAAATATAACATTTTCTTCTGATGGCAATGGAAGTATGCCTGTTTTTGATAAAGGTAAATTATTAGGATTAGGAATATGCAATGTATCAAGTTTATATGGAGAAGTTAAGGAAGCTGTGAAACAATATAATATTCCAATGGAAACGGCTATTAAAGTAATAACTTCAAATGTGGCAGAGTTATTAAAATTAAGGAGTAAAGGCTTTATTGAAGCAGGCAAAGATGCAGATTTAGTTATTATAGATGATAAAGATTTAAAGATAGATAGTGTAATAGCCAAAGGAAAAATAGTTGTGGAAAATGGTAAGGCTATTACAGATAATATTTTTTATTAATAAAAAATAAGAGGTTATATCTAAGTAAGATATAGCCTCTTATTTCTTAATAAGCCAAAGAGAAAAATAAATGCTGACCTATCAAAGTAGTATCAGATTTTTCTACACTTTTCATCCAGCTGCAGGTTGCGGTTTCAGGGTTATAAAAAAATAACGCATCGCCAGTTGGATCATAGCCTTTGATGGCATCATAAACAGCATCAAAACACTCTGATGATGGCTCAACGGTAATCTTTCCATCCACTACGCAAGAAAAAGCATAGGGTTGGAATATTACTTCCTGAACCGTATCAGGAAATTGTGGACTTAACACACGGTTTAAGATTACAGATGCTACGGCTACCTTTCCTTCAAATGGCTCGCCTTTACTTTCAGCATATACAACTTGAGACATAATATATATGTCATTTTCTGTTAAATAAATTGAACTATTATTATCTGAAAAAACTTCTACATAATCATTATCAGATAAATCTATACAGCTCTCATTAGAGCAATTTAAGCTTTCAACATTTTCATCATACTTTAAATTTTTTAATAAATTAATATTATCTGCTAGTTCATAACCTTTGCAGCTAATATTCGCTGAAAGAGAAAGGGTTAAAATAAAAATAATTAAAAAATTAACCAATTTCATAAAAAACCTCCTTTTGGTTACAACCCAATCAGAATATAGTGTAACCATAAGGAGAAAAATAATACTAAGAATTTTCTAATAAGCTTAAAAATTCATGGATATTGTCTAAAACATTATTATACTTTTCATAAGCAGTATCATAATTTTTATCAATTACGTTTTTATTTTTTTCATATCCAGAAGAAGAGCGTTCATAGATTATTGCAGTACGGATTGAATTTAAATAAGATGAATACAAAGAAAATATATCATTTAAATTATTATAATAATTTAAATAACCTTCCGGAATAGAGAGTGTGCTTAAATCTTTCTTTAAAGAGTTAAAGGAATCTTCTTTATCATTTAAATCATTAAGAATGGAATCAAAGCTTCTATTTTCTTCACGAATACGCTCAACTGCTGGTTTAAGGTCTTCTAAAAGATTGGAAAAGTTATTAGAGATAGTTGAAAGCTTAGTAATAAATTCTGCAACTTGTGCATTTTTAAGTTCACTTTGAATCTTACTTTGATTTAATTTAGAATAATGAGAAACAAATGCGTATAAAAAGTTTTCTAAAGAACTACTATAATTAAGTGAAATGCCTTCATCAGACAGCTTGGAATAAGAAGCAATACAGTTATTTTTTAAGGCATCTAAATTAGCTGTAAGTTCATCTAATGAATAGTCTTCATATGTAGAAATGTAGTTAAGGCAATATGTGTATAAATCATAAGTATTATCCAATGCTTTTAGTAGATTAATAGCTATTTGGCTATTGTTATTAGATGTTAAATTAGCTAAAGATGTTTTGCAATTATCTAGATCAGAAAGGCCATTTTTTAATAAAGATGAAGCTGCATCGATATTTAGTGAAGTATCTGCAATACAATTATTAAGTGAAGAATTAATTGAATTAATATTATTAGCTATAAGAGCATAAGTTGAAAGATTACTAGAGGCAGTGGTGCTTTTTATATTAGAGCTAATATTTAAAAGAATAACACAGGTTGAGGTAATGATAATAGATATTGTAAGACAAATTATGAAGTTAAAATTCTTTTTAAAATACTCTTTATTGATATTCATTAAAAATCACATCCTTGAAAAATTGTCTTTACATAAATTTATTAAGATAAACTTAAAAATATTATAGATATTGTTAAAAAAGATAAGTTATAGTGTATAATTTAAATAGAAAAGTAATGGTGGTGAAGTTATGGAAGAGTTGGTTTCAATGATTGTAAATGCCTTAAGAAATATTTCAATAAGTGCATGTATAGATATAGTAGTTGTGGCTTTTATTTTTTATAAAGGATACTTTTTAATAAAAGAAACAAGAGCAGAACAATTATTAAAAGGAATTGCTTTAATTATAGTATTAATACCAATAAGTTATTTATTTAATTTATCAATGTTATATTACATATTAAATAAGACATTAGCTATAGGTGTCTTATCAGTGGTAATTATCTTTCAGCCTGAGATAAGAAGGGCATTGGAGCACCTTGGAAGAAGCGCTTTTGAAGATAAGCATGGCTTTGAAAATGAAGAACAGAGGAATAAAAATGTAAATGAAATAGTTGAAGCAGTTATTAATCTTGCAGAAACTAAAACAGGAGCATTAATTGCCATTGAACAAGGAACAGGACTTGGAGAGTTAATAGCATCAGGTACAGAGATAGACTCAAAAATATCAGCAAATCTTCTAGAGAATATATTTGTTGTTAATACACCATTACATGATGGTGCAACAATAATAGGAAAAGGAAGAATATTAGCATCAGGATGTGTGTTACCACTTACTAATCAAGATATAAATAAAAAGCTTGGTACAAGACATAGAGCGGCCATAGGATTATCTGAAATATCTGATGCCTTAGTGATAGTGGTTTCAGAGGAAACAGGAATAATTTCATTAGCCATCAACGGAAGGCTTACAAGAAATTATGATAGAGACAGATTGAAGATTATACTATTAAAAATAATGGAAGAAAGAGAAAATAAAAGAGTTAAAACTGCAAGCAAGAAGGTGAAGGGATGGATAGCTGGAAAACTAAGCAAAAAATAATAGTTCAAGTTGTATCGCTTTTTATATCCATTGGGTTATGGCTATATGTAACAAATACTGAAAATCCAATAAGGACTGTAGAAGTAAGCAAGGTTCCGGTACAGCTTTTAAATGCTAATGCTTTATCAGATCAGGGAATAGCATTAGTACCAAATCAAAATATTTATGTAGATTTAAAAGTTGAAGGGTATAGCCAGGATGTATATAAATTAAATAAGGATGATTTTTCAATTCAGATAGATTTAGATGAATATGCATTAAAAGTAGGTGATAATTCAATCCCCATAACCATAGTGGATACCCCATCAAATGTTACTGTGAAGAATACTTCTAATTTAGTTGTGACAGTAAAAATAGAAGAACTTATAGAAAAAGATTTTAAAGTTGAATCCAGAATAGATGTAGCAGCCAAAGTGAATTATTATGCTGCACAGCCTGAAATAGAGCCAGAAACAGTGACAGTATCTGGACCACATTCACTAGTGAGTCAAGTTAAGGAAGTTGTGGTATTAGGTCAAGAAGATAATGTTTCAGAAGATATAGTTAAAAATTATGAAGTTATACCTATAGATGATAGTGGATATACTGTAGAAGGTGTAAAACTTTCAACTGAAAGAGTGCAGGTTATTATAAAAGTAAACTCAGGAAAATCAGTACCTATTAAGGTGGGTACTACAGGTAGTGCCAATGATAATGTTAATATAACATCAATGGAATTATCACAGGATTATGTGGAAATAACAGGTCCTAAAGAGGTTTTAGACAGTATCAATGAAATATACACGGAAAATATTGATTTATCTATAATAACAAAAGACAGTAATAAGGAAGTTGCTTTAATTTTTCCAGATGGAATAGAAAAAGCAAGTATATCATATGTTACAGTAAGTATTGAAGTGGAAGAAACTAAGGAAAATGAAGAAAATGAAGTAACAAGAGTATTTGAAGTAGAGTACACCACAAGCGGTTTAGCAAGTGGTCTTAATATGACAGCTTCATCAAATAAAGTAAAGATTGTACTTAAAGGTAGTAAAAGCAAACTAGATTCTATAAGTATAGAAAATATAGTAGCTAGTATAGATTTATCTTCAATAACTGAAGCAGGGCAATACACAGAAACTCCAGCTGTTAATATTACAGGAGATGTTCAAGGTGTTGAAATAAGCAGTGTTGAAAGCGTAATAATAAATATAACTAAAGAAGAAATCAGCGAGGGTGTTTTTGATGAAACAACCACCGATGAGGAAAGCACTTTAGTGCCATAGTAGTTAATGATGAATTATGAATTATCAATTGATGTTATAAAAAGCCCCAAGGGGCTTTTTATTTTTTAATTAAAAAGTAAATGTTGCTACGCTCATTTACTTAGTTAAGTCGCCATAAATGACCGTAATTCAGTTAACCAGTGCATAACGCTACGCTAATGCACTTAATTAAATAGCCATAAATGGCTAAGTTAAGTCGTAAATATCGCTACGCTTATTTACTAGTTAAACTTTATATACAAGTATATAAAAAATTAAGGAGAGAATTTCTACGAAATTCTTTTAAATATATATTTTTAGAAACTCCCTTAGGAGTTTCATCCTTAATTCATCATTCATAATCCATAATTCATAATTAAAAAAGGAATTCTATAAAGGAATTTCCTTCTGAATTTTTAATTTTTCATTCCTTAACTAGCCGAAGACAACTTAACTAATTAACGTAGTGTTTAATTAATATGTGAGGTATGATAAAATAATCTAACATTAGGAAATAATAATTGAGAAGGTGATTATATGACTATAAGAGTAAATAATATAGTACTTAGCTTAGATGACGATATAAGTATATTAAAAAAGAAAGTTAGCAAAAAGTTAAGAATATCTATTGATGAGATAAAAAACTTTAAGATAATAAAGGAAAGCTTAGATGCTAGAAATAAAGATAATATAAGACTTACATATGCCATAGAATTAGAACATAAAAATGAAGAAAAGCTTGTGGAAAGATTACATGATAAGGATGTAAAAATAGATGCTACCAAATATGAACCAGATGTAGAACCAGGTAGTGAAAAACTTAATAATAGACCTGTAGTGGTGGGATTTGGCCCAGCAGGAATTTTTGCTGCTTTAATGTTAGCTGAAAAAGGTTATAAACCATTGGTGATAGAACGTGGAGAAGATGTGGATAAAAGAACTGAAACTGTGGATAGATTCTGGACAGAAGGAAAGTTAGATTTAGAATCTAATGTACAGTTTGGTGAAGGTGGAGCAGGAGCCTTTTCAGATGGAAAGCTTACTACAAGAATAAAAGATAAAAGATGTGATTATGTTTTAGCAGAGCTTGTTAAAGGTGGAGCTCCAGAAGAAATTACTTACATAGGAAAGCCACATGTTGGTACTGATATCTTAAAAGATGTTGTTAAGAACATAAGAAAGAAGATTATTCAGTTAGGTGGAGAAGTAAGATTTTCTTCTAAGCTTGAATACATAAATAAAGAAAATGGTAAGGTAAAAAGTATAATAGTAAATGGTGAAGAAATTTCTTGTGAAGCTGTCATATTAGCATTAGGACATAGTGCTAGAGATACTTATGAAATGCTTTATGAAGTAGGTCTTGAAATGGCACAAAAGGCTTTTGCCATCGGGGTAAGAATAGAGCATCCACAAGATCTTATCAATAAAAGTCAATATGGTAAGTTCCATAATCATCCTAAGTTGAAGGCAGCAGATTATAAGCTTACTTATCAATGTAAAGAAAGTAGAAGAGGAGTATATTCATTCTGTATGTGTCCAGGTGGAGTAGTAGTAGCGGCAGCATCAGAAGAGGGAAGAGTTGTTACTAATGGAATGAGTTATCATGCTAGAGACTTAGAAAATGCTAATTCAGCATTAGTTGTTCAAGTACATCCAGAAGATTTTGGTAGTGATCATGTTTTAGCAGGTGTAGAATTCCAAAGAAAGTATGAAGAGCTTGCTTATAAAGTAGGTGGGGCTAATTATAATGCACCTGTACAACTTGTAGGAGATTTTATGAAGGATAGAGCTTCTACTAAAATAGGTTCTGTAACACCAGGATATAAACCAGGATATAAACTTGTAGACATGAGAGAATGCCTGCCAGACTTCGTTGTTGAATCAATTAAAGAAGGTATAGTTAACTTTGATAGAAAAATTAAAGGGTATGGCATGGATGATGCAGTTCTTACAGGTGTGGAAACAAGAACGTCAGCACCTATAAGAATGCCAAGAAATGAAGATTTTGAAAGTGTTTCTATTGAAGGTGTTTATCCTTGTGGAGAAGGTGCAGGATTTGCAGGAGGAATTATTTCTGCAGCTGTAGATGGTATAAAGGTTGCCGAAAAAATCATAGGAAAATATGCAAGACTAGATAACTAGGAAAAATGACAATGAATCAATATACTTGATTCATTGTTTTTTTAACGCTTAGGAAAGTATAGAAATTTTAGCATAGGCAATACTAATAAATTAGCCATTTCTTATATACAATGTTACTAATGCGTTAAAAAGAAAATTATAGTGCCCCAAAAGAACCGTAAAAGAAAAATAATTAATTAAATTTTTGTAAGGACTTATTTTTCTTTTAGAACCTTTTGGTTGGCTAACAAAAGTTGCTTTCTTCGCTGAAGCTACGTCAGCCACTTTTGTACTGTTAAAAAATAGATAAAAGTTTTCTGAAAGTTTAGGAATTTATGATAAAGTTTGATAAAATATAAATGTAAAATATTATAAAAATTACCAAAAAATATAATAAAATGGATAAAGTAAAAGTTAAGAGGTGTATTATGAGTAAGAGCTTTGATGATTTATTAACAAAATTAAAAGGGATTCAAAGAAAAAAAGTGGCAGTAGCAGTAGCACAGGATGAACCAGTTTTAGAAGCTGTTAAAGAAGCAAATGATAGAGGAATAGCTGATGCAATATTAGTTGGAAATAAAGAAGAAATAACTTTAATTGCAAAGAACATAGGTATGGATTTAAATAAATTTGAAATAGTAAATATAGAAGATCCTAAGAAAGCAGCATTACATGCAGTTGAATTAGTATCCACAGGGCGAGCAGATATGCTTATGAAGGGATTATTAGATACTGCAACGTTTTTAAGAAGCGTATTAAATAAGGAAGTTGGGCTTAGAACAGGAAAGTTAATGTCTCATGTAGCTGTTTTTGAAATAGAAGGTATTGATAGATTAATTCTTTTAACAGATGCAGCATTTAACACTTATCCTGAATTAAAAGATAAAGCTCAAATAATTAGAAATTCAGTGGTTGTAGCAAAGGCATGTGGAATATCAACACCAAAGGTAGCTCCAATATGTGCAGTGGAAGTTGTAAATGAAAATATGCAAGCAACAGTAGATGCAGCACTATTATCAAAGATGAGCGATAGAGGGCAAATTAAAGGCTGTATAGTTGATGGACCTTTAGCATTAGATAATGCTTTATCAATTGAAGCAGCTGAACATAAGGGAATAAGCGGACCAGTTGCAGGAAATGCAGATATTTTATTATTACCTAATATTGAAACAGCTAATGTTATGTATAAAACATTAACTTATACTGCTAATACTAAAAACGGTGGAATATTGGTAGGTACATCAGCACCAGTAATTTTAACTTCAAGAGCCGATAGTTTTGAAACAAAGGTTAATTCTATAGCATTAGCTGCATTAGTAGCTGAAAACAAATAAGAATTATTGGGAGGTTTAAAAATGGCATTTAGATTATTAATAATAAATCCAGGTTCAACATCAACTAAGATTGGTGTTTATGAAGATGAAAAACAAATTTTTGAAAAGACTTTAAGGCATAGTGCAGAAGAAATAGGGCAATTTGAAACTATTTATTCACAAAAGGATTTTAGGAAAGAAGTAATCCTTAATGTTTTAAGAGAAAATAACTTTAATATAAACACATTAGATGCAGTAGTAGGAAGAGGAGGACTTTTAAAACCAATTCCAAGCGGTACTTATGAAGTAAACAAGGCTTTACTTGAAGATTTAAAGATAGGAGTTCAAGGACCTCATGCTTCAAATTTAGGTGGAATATTAGCACAAGAAATTGCAGAGCAAGCAGATGTAAGAGCTTTTATAGTTGATCCAGTGGTAGTTGATGAACTAAGCGATGTAGCAAGATTATCTGGAGTACCAGAATTAAGAAGAATAAGTATATTCCATGCATTAAATCAAAAAGCAGTTGCAAAAAGACTTGCAAAGGAAAGTGGCAAAAAATATGAAGACCTTAAGCTTGTAGTTACTCATATGGGTGGTGGTGTTTCTGTAGGTGCTCATAAATATGGAAAAGTCATCGATGTAAATAATACTTTAGATGGAGATGGTCCATTCTCACCAGAAAGAGCTGGAGGAGTACCTGCTGGAGAACTTATTAAAATGTGCTTCAGTGGAAAGTATAGTAAGGATGAAGTATATAAGAAAATAGTAGGAAAAGGTGGAGTAGTTGCTTATTTAGGAACCAATGATTTAAAATCTGTTATCGATAAGAAAAATGATGGAGATGAAAAATGTAAATTAGTTTATGATGCATTTATTTATCAAGTAGCTAAAGAAATAGGAGCCATGTCAACTGTATTAAAAGGTCAAGTTGATGCAATAATTTTAACTGGAGGAATAGCATATTCACCATTTGTAGTAGATGATTTGAAAAAAGCCATAGGTTGGATTGCACCAGTAAAAGTATATCCAGGAGAAGATGAGCTTTTAGCATTAGCACAAGGTGGAATTAGAGTATTAAGTGGGGAAGAAGAAGCAAAAGAATACAAATAAATTATTAACTTAGTTAATAATTAACTAAGTCAATGATGAATTATGAATGATGAGTGATGAATTAAGGATGAAACTCGAAGAGTTTCTAAAAATATATACCTTCTAAACTCTGTGAGTTTATTCCACAATTCATCATTCGTAATTCATCATTCATAATTAATTCAGGGTGCTTGAAAATTAGATTTTCAAGCTCTTTTTCTTTGAGGAAAGATTAAAATGAGGAAATGTGTCTATACTTAAGGAAGGGGTGGTTATATGAAGACAACTATTACTTCTAAAAGCAAGGCAGAAGTTATTTTTCAAAGTGTAGGAGATTCATTATTCCAAGTTTTACAATATAATAATATAGCTGGATATACAAGTTATAAAAGGTTTAAGCAAATAAAGGATATATATGCTAATAATGATTCGTTGAGGCAAATTAAAGTTATCTTAAAGAATAGTACTATAAAGATACAAAGTGAAATATTAAGCTATATGAAAGGTGATATTGAAATAAAGGATAAGAAGATTAAGTCCTCAAGCATCACCAGACGACTATTGGGCGTTGGAGAAAAGAGTGGAAAGATATCATTAAGCGGCACAGGAGAAGTGTATTTCAAGCCATCCTTTAAGTATTTTTCTTTAATTGAATTAGATGATGAAGAAATAGTAATTGATGAGGATATTTTTTATATATGTGAAGATTCTATTAAAATTAATATTGAAGATGGGGAAAATTTATTAGATAAAGATAAATTACAAATAAAGCTTAGAGGAAGTGGAATTGTTATTTTGCTTATGCAAGTTCCTGAAGATGAGATAATAAGATGTAAATTATTTAATGATAAGCTTATAGTAGATGGAGAGTTTGCTGTGTTAAGGAGTGGCTCTATCGATGTATCTATTGAATCAATTAATAATAATTTTAACCATTCAGATATAAGTGAAAAAGAATATCTACATGTTTATGAAGGTATTGGAGAAGTATGGATATTGCCAACTTTAAGCTGTTATGAGGACTTTTCAGAAGATATTAATGAAAAGCAAGAGCAATAAAATTCTATTACTTCACTTTATCGAGCTAAAGTGATAAAATTGTATTGAAAAAAGCTTATTTAGGAGTGAAAGTAATGAGTCTTAAAAATACAGATTTTAAAAAAGAATTAGATATATTATTTAAAGCTATCTTAAAGCTAGAAAATGAAGATGAATGTTATAGATTTTTTGAAGATATAGCAACAATTAATGAATTAAAATCATTAGCACAAAGAATGCAGGTTGCAAAGATGTTAAAGGAAAAGAAAGTATATACTGAAATAGCAGAAGCTACTGGTGCTAGTACAGCAACTATAAGCAGGGTTAATAAGTGTTTAAATTATGGTGAGGAAGGTTATAATCTAGTACTAAATAGACTTTACCCAGAAAGCAAGTAGTTAGATTCTTGTAAAAAAATTGCAAAGGATATATACTATAATAGTTACAATAATGTTTGTAGTAGAAATTGCTATTTACTAGTGTAGTATATTAATAGATAAAAGAAATAGAGGTATTTGTATGAGTAGAATATTTGGTACAGATGGTGTTAGAGGTATAGCTAATACTGAATTAACATCTGAATTAGCATATAATTTAGGTAGAGCAGGGGCTTTTGTATTAACAGAAGGAACTCATAAACCAAAAATATTAGTAGCAAAAGATACAAGAATATCAGGAGATATGTTAGAAGCGGCACTAGTAGCCGGAATTCTTTCAGTTGGAGCTGAAGCTGTAATGATAGGTGTAGTTCCAACACCAGCAGTTGCATATTTAACTAGAGAGTATAATGCAGATGCAGGAGTAATGATTTCAGCTTCTCATAATCCTGTAGAATATAATGGTATAAAGTTCTTTGATAATAGAGGGTATAAGTTATCAGATGAATTAGAAGATAAGATACAAAAAACAATAGAAGATGGATTTGTAGGGGTACCTAGTCCAATAGGAAAAGATTTAGGAAAATGTCACTTTGAAGCAGATGGCATAAATAAATATATGGAGCATGCTAAATCAACTATAGCAACTGAACTTACAGGATTAAAAGTTGCTTTAGATTGTGCTAATGGAGCAGCTTATGAAGTTGCAGTAAACGCTTTTAAAAGCTTAGGTGCAGAAGTTCATGTGATTAATAATACTCCAGATGGAACAAATATTAATGAAAATTGTGGATCTACCCATCCAGAAGCTTTAATGGAATATGTAGTTAGAGAAAAATGTGACGTAGGATTTGCTTTTGATGGAGATGCAGATAGATGCTTAGCAGTAGATGAAAAAGGAAATCTTATTAATGGAGATTTCATTTTAACTATTTGTGCAAAGGCATTAAAAGAAAAGGGGCAATTAAAGGATGATACTTTAGTTGTTACAGTAATGAGTAATTTAGGTTTAGATATTGCTTGTAAGGCAGAAGAAATAAGAACATTCAAAACTAAGGTTGGAGATAGATATGTTCTTGAAGAAATGTTAAAGGACGGATATGTTCTTGGAGGAGAGCAATCTGGACATATCATATTCTTAAATCATAATACTACTGGTGATGGACTAGTTACAGCATTAAAAGTTGCAGAAGTTATTAAAGAAAAAAATAAGACTTTAAGTGAACTTGCTAGTATAATGAAGGAACTTCCACAAGTATTAGTAAATGCAAAAGTACCTAATCATAAGAAAAATATATACTTAGAAGATGAAGAGGTAGTAGAAGCAATAAAAGCAGTTGAAGATAAACTAAATGGAGTAGGAAGAGTGCTTATAAGACCTTCTGGAACAGAACCACTAGTTAGAGTTATGCTTGAAGGTGAAAATCAAGAAGAAATTAATGAAATGGCTCATAGCATAGTTAATTTAATATTAAGTAAAATATAAAAAAATTAAAAAAGTGAAAGTAGAATTTTCTACTTTCACTTTTTTTCTACATATAAATAGAATTAGTACTATTTTTAATAATAAATATCAAAAATAGTAGAAAGATGTATTTATAAAATAATAATAAAATGTGAAAATGATTATTAATAAAATAAAATCTGATATATTGAGGTAATAAAATACTAAAATATATATGACATTTTTAATGAATTATTAATGTTATTAAAAGCTTTTTGTTAGATATTAATAAAATGAAAAAAAAATCTATTATTATTGACTTTCATATATAAAAAAGAGTAAAATCTTTACAATGCAGTAAAAACAATACAAAAACTTGCGATGGTGTAAGTTATAAATTTAGTATAATAATTCACCATTATAATTCTGTTATAATGGTGTTTTTTTATGGTATTAGCTATGATTTGGGGGTGTATCATGGAGAAACATATACTTTCAGTACTAGTTAGGAATTCTTCAGGTGTATTGACTAGAGTTTCAGGACTTTTTTCAAGAAGAGGTTTTAATATTGATAGCCTTACTGTAGGGCGGACTGAAGAAGAAGATATATCAAGAATGACTATAGTAATAGCAGGTGATATGGAAGTAGTAGAACAGGTTATAAAACAGTTAAACAAATTAGAAGATATTATAAATATTCAAGAGCTTATATCAGATAATTCAGTTTATAGAGAGTTGGTATTAATCAAGGTAAAGGCTGATGCTGAAAAGAGAGCTGAAATAAATGAAGTTGTAAAAATATTTAGAAGTAAAATAGTAGATGTTTCACAAAGTACATTAACCGTTGAACTTACTGGTGATGAAAGCAAAATTAATGCTTTAATAAGACTTTTAAATGAATATGGCATAAAAGAAGTGGTGCGAACAGGAATATGTGGTTTAGAAAGAGGAGAAAAATCTATTAAAGAAAAAGATAGATTATTTTCTTAAGAAATAAAGAAGGGGGCAATAATATGGCAATGACCATGACACAAAAAATTTTAGCTAAGCATGCAGGGCTAGAAAGTGTTAGAAGTGGACAACTTATTGAAGCTGAATTAGATATGATTTTAGGCAATGATATAACTTCACCTGTAGCTATTAATGAGTTTAAAAAGTTAGGCATAGATAAGGTTTTTAATAGAGATAAAATTTCCATTGTGCCAGATCATTTTACACCAAATAAGGATATTAAGGCAGCAGAGCAATGCAAAGTGGTTAGAGAATTTGTAAAGAGTAAAAAGATTAGTAATTATTTTGAAGTTGGACAGATGGGCATAGAACATTGTTTATTGCCGGAGAAAGGTCTTGTGGTTGCAGGGGATGTAGTTATAGGGGCTGATTCACATACTTGCACATATGGGGCATTAGGTGCTTTTTCAACGGGAATAGGTTCAACAGATATGGCAGCGGGAATGGCCACAGGAAAATGTTGGTTTAAGGTTCCATCAGCTATTAAGTTTATACTTAATGGCAAGCCAAGAAAATGGGTAAGTGGAAAAGATATCATACTTCATATAATTGGGGAAATAGGAGTAGATGGAGCATTATATAAATCTATGGAATTTGTAGGCGAGGGAATTAGATACCTATCAATGGATGATAGATTTACTATATGTAATATGGCTATAGAAGCTGGAGGGAAAAATGGAATATTTCCAGTAGATGAAAAGACCATAGAATATATGAAAGAACACTCTAAAAAAGAGTGGACAGAGTTTAATGCAGATGAAGATGCTGAATATGAAGCAGTTTATCAAATTGATTTATCAAAGATAAGGCCAACAGTAGCATTTCCACATTTACCAGATAACACAAGGACTATTGATGAAATTGGGGAAGTAAAAATAGACCAAGTTGTTATTGGTTCATGTACTAATGGAAGACTTTCAGATTTAAGGATAGCAGCAGAGATATTAAGGGGCAAAAAGGTTCATGAGGATATAAGATGCATTATTATTCCAGGAACACAGAAAATATATCTAGAAGCTATGAATGAAGGTCTTATAAAAGATTTTATAGAAGCAGGTGCTGTAGTTTCTACGCCAACTTGTGGCCCATGTCTAGGGGGACATATGGGAATATTGGCAAAGGGAGAAAGGGCAGTATCAACAACTAATAGAAATTTCGTCGGAAGAATGGGGCATGTGGAATCTGAGGTATACTTAGCAAGTCCAGCGGTTGCAGCAGCTTCAGCAATAAGTGGTAAGATAGCAAATCCAGAATTGTTATAAAAATGGGGGTTATTAAATGAAAGCAAGAGGCAGAGTTTTTAAATATGGGGACAATGTAGATACAGATGTAATAATACCAGCAAGGTATTTAAATACAGCGGATCCTAAAGAGTTGGCAATCCACTGTATGGAAGATATAGATAAAAATTTTGCAAAGAAAGTTAATAATGGGGATATAATCGTTGCAAAAAAGAATTTTGGTTGTGGTTCATCAAGAGAACATGCACCGCTAGCTATAAAGTCAAGTGGAATAAGCTGTGTAATAGCATCTACCTTTGCTAGGATATTTTTTAGAAATTCAATAAATATAGGATTACCTATTATTGAGTGTGATGAAGCGGCAAAAGCTATAGAAGACGGGGATGAATTAGAAATAGATTTTAACAGTGGAATCATAAAAAATATCACTAAAAATGAAAATTACAAAGGAGAACCTTTCCCAGAATTTATGCAAAATATTATCAATAGCAATGGACTTATTAATTACATCAAGAATTAATAATTATGAACTATTATGAATGATGAATGATGAATTATGAATTTTGGAATAAACTCACAGAGTTTAAAAAAATATTTCTTCAGAAACTCTTCGAGTTTCATCATTAATTCATCATTCATCACTTATCATTCATCATTAACAAAGGGGGCGCTTTTATGAATTATACAATAGCAGCAATACCAGGAGATGGTATAGGACCAGAAGTTGTTAGGGAGGCTGCACTTATATTACAGAAAATTGGAGAAGAATTTAATCATAAATTTCAAATAAAATATGCTTTAGCAGGAGGCTGTGCAATTGATGAAGTAGGAGTTCCTTTGCCAGATGAAACTTTAAAGCTTTGTGAAAGTAGTGATGCAGTGTTACTTGGTGCTGTAGGAGGATATAAATGGGATAATACTACTGCTAAAGTAAGACCAGAACAAGCTTTACTTGGTTTAAGGGAAGGATTGAACCTTTACTGCAATTTAAGACCTGCTCTTCTTTATAAGCCATTAAGAGATGCATCTCCACTTAAAGAAGAAGTGATTAAGGATGGAATAGATATAGCTGTAGTAAGAGAGCTTACTGGAGGAATTTATTTTGGTAGACGAGGAAGAATGGTTGAAGATGGTGTAGAAGCTGCTTTCGATACAGAAAAGTATAATAAAGAAGAAGTAAGAAGAATTGCTAAAATTGCTTTTGAAACTGCTATGAAGAGAAATAAGAAGGTAACTAGTGTAGATAAGGCAAATGTTTTAGAAAGTTCAAGGCTATGGAGGGAAACAGTAATTGAAGTTTCTAAAGAATATGAGGAAGTAAAACTAAATCATATGTATATAGATAATGCATCAATGCAACTTGTGAGAAATCCAGCACAATTTGATGTGATAGTTACTTCAAATATGTTTGGTGATATCTTATCAGATGAAGCTTCCATGATAACAGGGTCTATAGGAATGTTGCCATCAGCATCTTTAGGAGAGGGCAAGTTAGGAATGTATGAACCTATTCATGGTTCAGCACCAGATATTGCAGGAATGGATATAGCTAATCCTTTAGCAACAATATTATCAGTAGCTATGATGCTTAGATATAGTTTCAATTTAGAAGAAGAAGCTAAGGCAATTGAAAATGCTGTAGTTAAAGTACTAGAAGATGGTTATAGTACTAAAGATATTTATAGTGAAGGTACAACTCTTGTTGGTACAAGAAAAATGGGACAACTAGTTATTGAAAGATTAAGCAAGGTATAGAGGTGAATGTAAATGAGAAGCGATATGGTTAAAAAGGGTATAGGAAGAGCACCACATAGAGCTCTTTTTAAAGCAATAGGGTTAAGTGACGAAGAGTTAGAAAGACCCCTTATAGGAATAGTAACATCACAAAATGATATAATACCTGGACATATTAATTTAGACAAGATTGTTGAAGCAACTAAAAAGGGTGTACTTATCAGTGGAGGAACTCCATTAGTATTTCCAACCATAGGAGTATGTGATGGAATAGCTATGGGTCACGAAGGTATGAAGTATTCATTAGCTACAAGAGAATTAATAGCAGATAGTGTTGAATGTATGGTGAAAGCTCATGGTTTTGATGCTTTAGTATTTATTCCTAATTGCGATAAGATTGTACCAGGAATGATAATGGCTGCATTAAGGCTTAATATACCTTCAGTATTTGTTAGTGGAGGACCAATGTTAGCAGGTAAATATAACGGCGAGGCAGTATCATTATCAACACTATTTGAAGCAGTAGGTTCTGTGGAAAGTGGGAAAATGACTAAAGAAGAGTTAAAAGAGTTGGAATGTAAGTCATGTCCAACATGTGGTTCATGTTCAGGAATGTTTACAGCTAATTCAATGAATTGCCTTACAGAAGTTCTAGGATTAGGGCTTCCAGGCAATGGAACTATTCCAGCAGTTTATTCAGAAAGGATAATACTTGCTAAACATGCTGGAATGGCAGTTATGAATTTATTAAAAAATGATATAAAACCAAGAGATATAGTAAATGAAAAGTCTATTAGAAATGCACTTACTGTAGATATGGCTTTAGGATGTTCAACAAATAGCGTATTACATTTAACAGCTATAGCAAATGAAGCAAAACTAGAAATGAATTTAGATATTATAAATGAAATGTCATCAAAGGTGCCAAATCTTTGTAAGTTAGCACCAGCATCAAATATTCATATTCAAGATTTATATGAAGCAGGTGGAATATCTGCAGTTATTAATGAATTAAGTAAAAAAGATTTAATAGATTTAGAGTGCATTACAGCTACAGGTAATACCATAGGCGAAAATATTAAAGATAAAAAAGTATTAAATTATGATGTTATAAAGCATGTGGAAAAGCCATATAGCAAAACAGGTGGTATAGCTGTACTAAGAGGAAATTTAGCAGTAGATGGAGCTGTAGTAAAGAGATCAGCAGTACTTCCTGAAATGTTAGTTCATGAAGGACCAGCTAAAGTATTTAATTCAGAAGAGGAAGCTGTAGAAGCTATATTTAATAATAAGATAGTGGCAGGAGATGTTATTGTAATAAGATATGAAGGTCCAAAAGGTGGTCCTGGTATGAGAGAAATGCTTTCACCAACATCTGCTATATCAGGAATGGGGCTTGATAAATCAGTTGCACTTATTACAGATGGAAGGTTTAGTGGAGCCACAAGGGGAGCATCAATAGGACATGTATCTCCAGAAGCAGCAGAAGGTGGAGTAATTGCTTTAGTAGAAGATGGCGACATAATTTCCATAGATATAAATAATGGTAAGCTAGAATTATTAGTTGATAAAGAGGTATTAGAAGAAAGAAAGAAGAATCTTGTAAAAGTTGAACCTAAAATTAAGGAAGGATATCTTGCAAGATATGCTAAGCTAATAAGTTCAGCCAGCACAGGAGCAGTTTATAAATAATGATGAATGACAAGTGATGAATGATGAATTGAGGAATAAACTCCTTTAAAGGAGTTTAGAAATATATTTTCAGAAACTCTTCGAGTTTCATCATTAATTCATAATTCGTAATTCATCATTCATCATTAACTAAAGGGGGGGCGATTTATGTGTTATTGACTGGTGCTGAAATTTTGGTGAATTCGCTGATAGATAATGGCGTTGATACTGTATTCGGTTATCCAGGTGGGGCAGTTTTAAATATATATGACGCATTATTTAAGAAAAGCGATAAAATAAGGCATATTTTAACTTGTCATGAACAAGGTGCAGCTCATGCAGCTGATGGATATGCCAGGTCAACAGGTAAAGTTGGTGTATGTATAGCAACCTCAGGGCCAGGAGCAACAAATTTGGTTACAGGAATTGCTACAGCTTATATGGATTCAACGCCTATGGTTGCAATTACAGGTAATGTTACAAGGCCTTTACTTGGAAAAGATAGTTTTCAAGAAGTAGATATCACAGGCATTACAATGCCTATAACTAAGCATAATTATATAGTTAAAGATATAAAGGAACTACAAAAAATAGTTAATGAAGCTTTTTATATTGCTTCATCAGGACGTCCAGGTCCAGTACTTATTGATATTCCTAAGGATATAACAGCAGAAAAGTATAATTATACAAAGATGGAGCCTAAGAAAAGAGAAAAAAGCTTACAAACCATAAATATAAGTTCTCTAGAAGACTTTGTAGAATTTATCAATGAAAGTGAAAATCCTTTTATTTATGCAGGTGGAGGTATATTAAGTTCCAATGCAGAAAAGGAAGTTTTAGCTTTGGCAGAAAAAATAAATGCACCAGTGGCAACTAGTCTTATGGGTATAGGATCTATTCCTAATGATCATAGATTATATACAGGAATGATTGGAATGCATGGTACTAAAGCTTCAAATCTCTTGGCTACCAGTTGTGATTTGATTATTGCTTTAGGAGCAAGATTTAGTGATAGAGTAATAAGTCATAAAAATCATGTAAAGAATGCTAGAGTAATTCAAATAGATATAGATCCTGCAGAGATAAATAAAAACGTTAAAGTAGATTCCTATATCATAGGTGATATAAAGGAAGTTCTAAATAAATTAATTCCAATGATAAATGAAAAAGAAAATATAGCATGGATAAATAAAATGAATGAGCTTAAAGCATTAAATAATAAGGAAGTAGTTAAAGAAGGAATCCTTACACCAGAATATTTATTTACTTTATTAAATAAAATGGATAAGGGTAATTTTATTATCACCACAGAAGTTGGACAACATCAGATGTGGACAGCTCAAAATTATAAATTCTATAAGCCAAGGACATTTATAAGTTCAGGCGGCCTTGGAACTATGGGATTTGGAATGGGTGCATCCATTGGTGCACAAGTGGCAAATCCTAAGGCTGTAGTATTTAATATTGCTGGAGATGGTAGCTTTGGCATGGATTGTAATGAATTTGCCACAGCAGTTAATTTTAAGATTCCTGTAAAAGTAATAGTGATGAATAATAATGCTTTAGGAATGGTTAGACAATGGCAAAGCTTATTTTATGAATGTAGATATGCTGAAACAACATTAAATAGAGCAACTGATTTTGTGAAATTGGCAGAAGCTTTTGGCGGAACTGGTTTTAGGGTAGAAAAGCCAGAAGAGTTACAGGAGGTACTAGAAAAGGCATTAGCCACTGATGGGCCTGTAATTATAGATTACAAAATTGATAGTGATGATATGGTGTTCCCGATGGTTGCACCGGGGGCGCCAATAAATAAAATTATCAGTAAAGAAGATATTAAATTATAAATTGGAGGGTATAAAAATGGCAAAGATGTTTTATGAGAAGGATACTAATTTAGGATTATTACAAGGAAAGAAGGTAGCAGTAATTGGTTTTGGTAGCCAAGGACATGCCCATGCATTAAACTTACATGAAAGTGGAGTAGATGTAGTTGTAGGATTATATGAAGGAAGTAAATCATGGGATAAGGTAAAAGAAGCAGGGTTAGAAGTTGCTACAACTGCAGAAGCAGCTAAAAAAGCTGATATTATAATGATATTAGTACCAGATGAAAAGCAAGCAAAATTATATAGAGAAGAAATTGCACCATACTTAGAAGAGGGAAATGCTTTAGTATTTGCTCATGGATTTAATATTCACTTTAAGCAAATAGTACCTCCTTCAAATGTTGATGTATTTATGATAGCTCCAAAGGGACCAGGACATATGGTAAGAAGAACTTATACTGAAGGTTCAGGAGTTCCTTGTTTGATAGCTGTAGAACAAGATTATTCAGGAAAGGCTAAGGATTTAGCATTAGCTTATGCAAATGGTATAGGTGGAGCAAGAGCCGGTGTTCTTGAAACTACATTTAAAGATGAAACAGAAACAGATTTATTTGGCGAACAAGCAGTTCTTTGTGGAGGAGTTACAGCTTTAATTAAGGCTGGTTTTGAAACTTTAGTTGAAGCAGGATATGCACCAGAAAATGCTTATTTTGAATGTATGCATGAAATGAAGCTTATTGTAGATTTAATGTATCAAGGTGGTATGGCTGCCATGAGATATTCAATTTCTGATACAGCTGAATATGGTGATTATGTAACTGGTAGCAGAATAATTACTGATGAAACTAAGAAGGAAATGAAACAAGTTTTAACTGAAATTCAAGATGGAACATTTGCTAAGAAGTGGCTTCTTGAAAATCAAGTTGGAAGACCTACATTTAATGCTATGAGAAGAATGGAAGCAGAGCATCCAATAGAAAAAGTAGGTAAAGAACTTAGGGAAATGATGTCTTGGATAGACACAAAGAAACTAGATTAAGAATTAAAAATTAAGAATTAAGAATGAAAAATGACGGTAAAAAAACTCCTCAAAGTTGAGGAGTTTTTCTTTTTCCTCATATATTTGAAAGTTTAATCTAAGTAATAATTGTCTATAATATAAAATACATAATAATTGACAAAAAATGGATGGATATATAGTATAATATTAAACAAAAAATGGAAAAGATTATTGACAATCTTTTTAATATAGTATATTATCATATTAAAGGTTAATAAATAACTCTTAAAGAGATTAAGAGAACGGTATGGAGAGGGGTAATAATTATGATAATATTAACAATAGAAAATGTTCCAGGAAAAGAAATTAAAGAAGTTAAAGGCTTAGTAAAAGGTAGTACTGTAAGATGTAAAAATATTGGACGTGATATAACTGCTTCTTTTAAAAACCTTGTAGGTGGAGAAATGTCAGGATATAATGATATGCTTACAGAAGCAAGACAAATAGCTATTGGAAGAATGGTTGATGAGGCAGAAGCTATGGGAGCCAATGCAATTATAGGAATGAAGTTAATGTCTTCTGCTGTAGCAGCAGGAGCAGCAGAAATGGTGGCTTATGGTACAGCAGTAGTAGTGGAATAAAAAGGAGTAATGTATTTTGAATGAAACATGGATTATTATATTATACATTGGCTTTTGGATACTTACAGCTATAGGATCAATAGCAATGATAATATGGGCTATAGCAAGTAGGATTAAAGAAAAAAAGATAGAAAAAGAAAAACATAAGAAGTATAAAGAATATTAATTATAATAAATAATATAAAAAATTATCATGTAAAAAGGCATTAGAAGTTAAAAAGTATTTAACATCTAATGCCTTTTTCATATAAAGGAATAAAAGTATAAAATTATGGGTAGACAAGCTATAAAAAATATATTATCATATGTTTTATAGTAAAATACAATCGAATGTTCGTATAATACCGGAAATATGGTCCGGAAGTTTCTACCAAATCACCATAAATGATTTGACTACGATATGGATTTAATATTTATACATAAATACATACAGTATAAATTCTATTAATATAATACATATCTTTTTCCTCATATCATGCGATATTCGGTTGTAAAGTAAAATGCATGGAGGAACAAATTATGGAATTCTTATCAAATTATTTCAAATTTAAAGAAAAAGAAACAAATCTTAAAAGTGAAACCATAGGTGGTATAACTACATTTTTAACAATGGCCTATGCGTTATTCTTAATTCCTAGTGTACTTGCAGAAGCTGGTATGCCACAAGGTAGTGTATTTGTAGCTACAGGACTTGCAGCAGCTTTAGGAACACTTATAATGGGTATCTTTGCAAACTTCCCAATGGGATTAGCACCAGGTGTTGGTTTAAATGCATTCTTTGCATATAGCGTATGTTTAGGAATGGGTATTAAGTGGGAAGTAGCATTATCAGGTGTGTTAGCTTCAGGAATTATATTCTTAATAATATCAGCAACTGGTTTAAGAGAAATGATTATTAAAGCTATACCAACTAATTTAAAGTTTGCAGTAAGTGCAGGAATAGGATTATTCATTGCTTTTATAGGATTAAAAAATGCAGGAATAGTAGTAGCTAATTCAGCAACTTTTGTAGGTCTTGGTGATTTAACAGATCCTACAGTCTTACTTTCTATATTTGGTGTTATAGCAATTTCAATATTTATGGTTAGAGGTTCTAAAATAGCAATCTTCTTAGGTATGACTTTAACAGCAATTGTGGGTATGATAACAGGACTTATTGATATGCCAACATCAGTAGTATCAATGCCACCATCAATGGCACCTACTTTTGGAGCTGCTATTAAGAATATAGGGAATATATTTAATCCAGAAATGATTCTTGTAATATTTACTTTCTTATTTATGGATTTCTTTGATACAGCAGGAACATTAGTGGCTGTTGGTTCAAAGGTTGGACTTCTTAAAAAAGATGGTTCTATAGAAAATGGTTCAAAGGCATTGTTGGCTGATTCAGTGGCTACATGTATAGGGTCAATATTTGGTACAACTAATACAACATCATATGTTGAATCATTATCAGGGGCTTCTGTTGGAGCAAAAACAGGATTTTCAAGTGTGGTAGTTGGAGGATTATTCTTAGTTTCATTATTCTTCTCACCATTACTTACAGTAATAACATCAGCAGTTACAGCACCAGCACTTATTATAGTTGGATCATTAATGTGTTCTTCACTTAAGGAAATAGAATGGGAAAGAGCAGAAATAGCTATTCCATCATTCTTAACTATTTTATTAATGCCATTAACATATAGCATTGGTGAAGGAATTGCTTGCGGATTTTTAACATATGTTATTTTAATGATATTTAAAGGAAAAGCTAAAAAGGTTCATCCAGTAATGTATGTATTATCATTATTATTTATAGTATATTTTGCTATAAGATAGAGTTTTGTTTATAAAAATTGAGCTTAAATTATCTATAACAGAGATAATTTAAGCTCAATTTATTTTTTATTATTAAAATATATATTTAGTGTATAATGTTATAACAGTTATACATAAGAGAAATACTTTACAATAATAATTTGAATCTGTATAATTAATCTGTAATTTGCAAAAAATGATAATAGTAATTGCGTTGAAGAGGAGCAGTAAATAGAAGTTTAATTTAAAGCGATTTAGGGAGAGTGTGAGCCTAAAATTTAAAACTATTGAAGGAAACCTTGGAGCAATAA
Organism: Clostridium sp. CAG:221; assembly: GCA_000435835.1. Taxonomy (GTDB): domain Bacteria; phylum Bacillota; class Clostridia; order Clostridiales; family Clostridiaceae; genus Clostridium. Next base: position 8,278 of record FR883424.1, on the reverse strand, counting down.
AATTAAATAAGTATTTGAGTGGGTTAATTCTTATTAACCAATTTAGGTGGTAACGCGGAAGTACGTCTTTCGTCCTATATTTTCATGGGATGAAAGACTTTTTATATTTTAATAAAAAAGAGAGAGAAGGAGACTAACATTATGGCATTTGAAAAATTAGCTGAAATAATATTTCCTAATGTTGAACATGATAGAGAATATTATATAGCAAAATACCCAAAGAGAAATTTAAAAGAAGGTGCTAGAGTAACTAGATATGCACCATCACCAACAGGGTTCCAACATATAGGAGGAGTTTTTGCTGCGTTAATCAATGAGAGATTAGCAAGTCAAAGTGAAGGTGTTTTCTATTTAAGAATTGAAGATACAGATCAAAAAAGAGAAGTTCAAGGAGCTATAGAAGATACAATTTCAACTATGCACAACTTTGGAATGGACTTCAGCGAAGGAATGACTGGTCAAGAAACTTCAAAAGGTGAATATGGTCCATATAGACAAAGTCAAAGATCAGATATATATAATGCCTTTGCAAAAGATTTATTATTAAAAGGATTAGCATATCCAGATTTCTGCACTCCAGAAGAATTAAATGCTTTAAGAGAAGAGCAGATAGCTAATAAAATAACTCCAGGATACTATGGAGAATATGCTAAATACAGGAATATAACTGAAGAAGAAGCTATAGAAAGAATAAATAATGGTGAAAGCTATATATTAAGATTAAAATCACCAGGAAATCCTGAAAATAGAGTAGAATTCCATGATTTAATTAAAGGTGATATATCATTCCCTGAAAACAATCAAGATGTTGTTCTTATAAAAGGTGATGGACTTCCAACATATCACTTTGCACATGCTATAGACGATTATTTAATGAGAACTACAGATGTTATTAGAGGAGAAGAATGGCTTTCTTCATTACCAATACACGTTCAATTATTTGATGTATTAGGATTTGAAAGACCAAACTATGCACATATACCAACAATAATGAAACAAGAAGGTGGATCAAAGAGAAAGCTTTCTAAGAGAAAAGATGCAGAAGCAGCTGTTTCTTACTACAATGAAGTTGGATATCCAGTAGTATGTGTTATAGAATACTTATTAAATATTGTTAATTCAAGCTATGAAGAATGGAGAACTGAAAATCCATCTGCTGATTACCATGAATTTGTTGTTCATTTAGATAAGATGAGTAAGAGTGGAGCATTATTTGACCTAGTTAAGTTAAATGACGTTTCAAAAGATGTTATAGCAAGAATGCCAGCTTCTGAAGTGTATGAAAAATACACTGAATGGGCTAAAGAATATGATAAAGAAATGTATGAATTAGTTACTTCTAATGAAGCTATGGCTAGAGAAATATTCAACATAGATAAAGAAGGTCCAAAGCCAAGAAAAGACTTTGCAAAATGGGATGAAGTTAAAGATAAGATATTCTACTTCTTTGATGAATTATTCTACAATGAAACTGCAGAACAAGTTGAATTACCAAAGACTTTATCATTAGAAAATGCTAAGGCTGTAATTGAAGAATATGCTAAAAAATTTACATTTAATGTTGGAAGCCAAGAAGAATGGTTTGAAGAATTAAAAGTAATTGGAGCAGAACTTGGATACTGTGCTAATAGAAAAGAATACAAAGCTAATCCAGAAAACTATAAAGGAATGATTTCTGATGTTGCTGGTGCTGTAAGAAGCGCTTTATCACACAGAACAAATACTCCTGATCTTTACACTATAATGCAAATTATGGGTGAAGAAAAAGTTAGAGAAAGATTCAATAAATTTTTAGCTTTATAATTCATAAAGGTTTGTTCCATAATTAATCTTTAATCACTCATAATACATAAGTGCCTAACTAATTACTATTCTTCATAATTAATTCAGGTATATAGTTTGTATAAAAAGCACACAATAGTAATGACTTAAGGATAGGATGTTGCTTTAGTTGATAGTCCTAAGAGTCTTTACAACTAAATAGAAAGTTAATGAGCAATACTATGGCTAGAACTATAGGACTGGCTGTAGTATTGCAAAAATGAAAGATAGTTATAGGAGGTCAAGATTATGAGTAAATCTAAAAGATGTCACTGTAATCATGAACTGTCATCAGCATCAGTGGAGGGCTGTGGCTGCAGCAATAGCCAAGAAGCAAAAAAAAGTGCGACAAATAATCAATGGACAACTGCCAGCAGAGGAAGTTGTGCATGTGCATGCGATGAAGGGCATAAATAATTAAAAATAGACTTGGGTAGGAAAAAACCATTTTATTAAGTGAGTTATATGAAGTTTTAAGCTTATACACCATGAGTGGCAAGACAAGCTTCATGTAGCTCACTTTTTAATGAATAAAAATAATAGAAAAACTTAAACTATATATAACTAAAAACTAGAAAGGAGAAGAATGTGAGATATGGCTATCCAAAAGAAAGGTATTAAGAAAAATGTATTGATGAAATTTAATAATATACAAGCAAATAATTGGGATATAGATTGTGATGTTAATAGTCTAAATGACTATAGTGATGATTATGGGTTTTATGAAGATAGAGTAGATATAGAAAATAAGTGGAGATAATTCTCCACTTATTTATTTTTATTTATTAAGTTTGAATGAGGATTTTAAAGATACAATTCTGTTGAAAACAAGTTTTTCTGGTGTAGTATATTTAGGATCTACATTAAAGAATCCGTTTCTAACCATTTGGAATTTATCTTGAGGCTTAGCATCCTTGATAGCTGTTGGCTCGATGAATCCTTGTAATACTTCTATTGAATGAGGATTTATTTGTTCTAAGAAGTGCTTTCCTTCATTTCCTTCAGCATCATCTAAGATTAATGGTTCATATAATCTAAATTCAGCAGGAACAGCATTTTTAGCATCTACCCAGTGGATAGTACCTTTAACTTTTCTTCCTGTAAATCCTGAACCACTCTTAGTTTCTGGATCGTAAGTACAATGAACTTCAATTACATTACCATTTTCATCTTTAATTACATCAGTACATTTAACAAAATATGCACCCATTAATCTAACTTCATTTCCAGGGAATAATCTGAAGTATTTTTTAACTGGAACTTCCATGAAATCTTCTTGTTCAATATATAATTCTCTTGAGAAAGGAACTAATCTTTTACCAAAAGATTCATCTTTTGCATTATTGCTTACTTCTAGCATTTCAGTTTGTCCTTCAGGATAATTAGTGATAACTAATTTTAAAGGATTAAGTATAGCCATAGCATTTGGTGCTTTCATTTGTAAATCTTCTCTTACAAAGTAATCAAGCATTTGAGAGTCAACTGTTGAGTTTGCTTTAGCAACACCTATAGCTGCACAGAAGTTTCTTAAAGCTTCAGGAGTACATCCTCTTCTTCTAAGACCAGATATAGTAGGCATTCTTGGATCATCCCATCCATCGACAACACCTTCATCTACTAATTGCTTAAGTTTTCTTTTACTCATAACTGTGTTTGTCATGTTTAATCTAGCAAATTCAATTTGTCTAGGTACACATTCCATTTCACATTCTCTTACAACCCAGTCATAAAGAGGTCTATGATCTTCAAATTCTAATGTACAGATAGAGTGAGTAATTCCTTCTATAGCATCTTCTAATGGATGAGCAAAGTCATACATTGGGTAGATACACCATTTGTCTCCTGTATTATGGTGAGTTGCATGAGCAATTCTATAGATTATTGGATCTCTCATATTAAGGTTTGGAGAAGTCATATCTATTTTAGCTCTAAGAACTTTTTCTCCATCTTTGAATTCACCATTTTTCATTCTTTCAAATAAATCTAAGTTTTCTTCAACAGATCTATTTCTATAAGGACTTTCTTTTCCAGGTTCAGTTAATGATCCTCTATATGCTTTTGCTTCTTCAGGAGTAAGATCACATACATAAGCTAATCCTTTCTTAATTAAAAGAACAGCTTTTTCATACATAGTATCAAAGTAGTTAGATGCAAAGAATAAAGCATCCCAATTTCCGCCTAACCATTTAACATCTTCTTTAATTGATTCAACATATTCTGTATCTTCCTTTACAGGGTTAGTATCATCAAATCTTAAATGTGTTTTACCGTGGAATTCTTCAGCTAAACCAAAGTTTAATAATATAGATTTTGCATGACCTATATGTAAATAACCATTTGGCTCTGGTGGGAAACGAGTGATTATCTCATTATGTTTTCCACTCTCTAAGTCATTAATGATTATATTTCTTATAAAATTAGAAGAATTAATTTCATTTGACATTGTTTTACCTCGCTCAAAGTTTATTTATTAATTAAGTAAATATATATAAAAATTTACCTTATTAACATAGTTTACTATTAATAATAATTTTAATCTAATATAAAGAAAAAATAAAGAAAAACATTAAAAGACGGATTTATGTATAAATAAAGAAAGAAATTGTAAAAATAACTAGGTGGAATTTAGCAATAGATAGGAGTGATTTTATGCCAAATTTAATGTGTAATGTTACTACTTGTGGTCATAATAAGCATAATCTTTGTTGTAAAGATGGCATACAAGTAGGTGGAAGTGAAGCTTTTGTAAGTGAAACTACATGTTGTGAAAGCTTTATTGAAAAAACAAAGGAATTTTTAAATAGTACAGAAGAACCAAAGGCTGCTATGCCAGTTAATTGTGAAGCTGTAAATTGTGTATACAATGAATTAGGAATGTGTGGAGCAGATTCAATAAGTATAGCAGGAGGCCCAGTTTCATCTGTTTCCAAGACAGAATGCAACACCTTTGTTCCAAAGTTCTAAAGAACTTAATCCAATTATGAATTATGAATTAAGAATAATGAATTAATGTGGAAACTCCAAGAGTTTCTAAAATTATATTTTTCTAAACTCTTGGAGTTTATTCCTTAATTTATAATTCAGCATTCATAATTCATAATTAGCTAAGTTTATTATTAATTTTTAATTATATATAATTAAATTATATATAAAACTTGGAGGTATTGAGTATGGATATTGGGTTAATTGGTTTTGGAGGAGTAGGACAAGCACTAGCTGGTTTACTTATAGAAAAAAAGAAATATTTAAGAGAAAAATATAATTTAGAAATTAATTTAAAATATATTATTAATAGTTCAGGTGGAATATATAATCCAGAGAAAATAGATTTAATACATTTAATAAATCATATTCAAAAGGGAAAGCAAATAAGTGAATATAAAGATTGGGGCAATTATAACATAGATAGTATTATTGCAAATGGAGATGTAGATACAATTGTTGAGCTTACCCATACTAATATATCAAGTGGACAGCCAGCATTAATGCATATGGAAAAGGCATTAAAAAATAAAATAAATGTGGTTACAGGAAATAAGGGACCTATATTTTTAAAATATAAATATCTTAATGAATTAGCTGGTGAAAATGGTGTTAAATTAATGGTAGGATGCACTACCGGTGGAGCTTTGCCATCTATAAATGGTGGGTTAATTGAAGTAGCTGGTTCAGAGATAACTTCTATGGAAGGAATATTAAATGGCACCACTAATTATATCTTATCAGAAATGATGAAAAATCATATTTCATATGATGAAGCACTTAAACAAGCACAAAAAGAAGGAATTGCAGAAAAGAATCCAACATTAGATATAGAAGGATATGATACTGCAGTAAAGATAATAATATTATCAAATGTAATTTTAAATACTGATTTATCATTAAATGATATAAAGGTTGAAGGAATTAGTCATATAAAGAAAGAAGAACTTATAGTGTTAAAAGAGCAAGAAAAAAAGTTAAAGCTGATGGGTAAAGTAGCCATGAAAAATGGAAAAGCAACAGCAGAAGTTAAGCTTTGTGAAATAGATAAAAGTCATCCCTTGTATTTAGTGGATGGTAAAAATAAAGGAATAACTTATAAGACAGATTCTTTAGGTGAAATAAGTATAATTGGAGGAGCATCAGGCAGAATAAATGCAGCTGCTGCTATTTTAAGAGATTTAATAAATTTAAAATAAAGAGGTAAATATGGATAAAAAGATAGTAAGAAAAGAAGTATTACACACAAGAAATAATATGTCTAATGAATTAAGAAAATTAAAAGACAAGCTTATATATGATCTTTTTATAAATAGTGATTTATACAAAAAAGCTAAAGATATATTTATATACGTGAGTTTTGGATCAGAAGTAAGTACTCATGAAATAATAAATAAAGCAATTAGTGATAAGAAAAATATATATGTACCAAAAACAGATATTAATAAAAAAGAAATGATAGCTGTAAAAATTCACAGTTTTACTGAGTTAAATGTGGACAACTATGGTATATTAGAGCCTATAAGTGTGGATAAAGAAAAAATAGCCAGTGATTTTGACACAATTGTAATGCCAGGAGTGGCATTTGATAAGGAAGGAAATAGAATAGGCTATGGTGGTGGATATTATGACAAGTACCTAGAAAAAAACATCTTCAAAGCAAAAAAAATAGCTTTAGCTTATGAAGAGCAGATTTTAGAAAAAATAGAAACTGATTATCATGATATAAAAGTTGATTTTATAATAAATACGGAAAAAATTATAAAAACTTATTGAAAATAAATTCCATATATGTATAATTAAAGATAACAACAAAATACTTCTTATTAAGAATGGTGGAGGGACTGGCCCTGTGAAACCTAGCAACCTAGTTTTTCAATTAAGAATTATGAATTAAGAATTATGAATTGATTAAAAACTCTTGGAGTTTTATCCTTAATTCATCATTCATCACTCATAATTCATCATTAAGAACTGTGGTGCTAAATCCTGCAAGGCTTTGCCTTGAGAAATGAGATATTATATGAATGAATAGTTATTATGATTTATTAACTACTTCTCATTATCTATAGGATAATAATGAGAAGTAGTTTTTTTAGTAATTATAATTTTAAGGGGGCTTTTTAATATGACTAATAACTGGAGAAAGGGCACTAATTGTATTCAAGGAGGGTATACGCCAAATAGTGGAGAACCAAGAGTATTACCAATATATCAAAGTGCAACTTATAAATATGATGATCCTGACAAACTTGAAGCATTATTTAATTTAGAGGCAGATGGACATTTATATACTAGGATTTCTAATCCTACACTATCAGCATTAGAAGAGAAATTTAGTAAGCTTGAAGGTGGCGTTGGGGCTGTAGCCACTGCATCAGGACAATCTGCAATACTTTTATCAATATTAAATATTTGTAAAGCAGGGGATCATATCATATCTGTATCATCTTTATATGGAGGTACAGTAAATTTATTTAATGTCCATTTAAAAAATTTAGGTATTGAGGTTACTTTTGTAGATCCAGATGCATCTGAAGAAGAGATTTTAAAGGTTGCAAGAGAAAATACAAAAGCTGTTTATGGCGAAACTATTGGTAATCCAGGCTTAAATGTTTTAGATTTTGAGAAATTTGCTAAGGTAGCATCAAAGCTTGAAGTACCATTTATAGTGGATAACACTGTAGGAACTCCTTATTTAATAAATCCATTTAAATTTGGTGCCAATGTGGTAGTACATTCAACAACTAAATATTCAGAAGGTCATGCACAGAGCATAGGTGGAATAATTGTTGATGGAGGTAATTTCAATTGGAGCAATAATAAGTTTCCAGACTTTATAAATCCTGATGAAAGTTATCATGGCTTAAGATATGCTGAGGACATTGGTACATCTGCATATATTTTTAAATTAAGGGTTACACTTTTAAGAGATTTAGGACCATGTATGAGTCCTTTTAATGCTTACTTAACTAATTTAGGATTAGAAACACTTCATTTAAGAATGGAAAGACATTCATCAAATGCTTTACAATTAGCTAAATATTTACAAAATCACCCAAAAGTAAGCTGGGTTAACTATCCTTATTTAGAAGGTAGTAAAGGATATGAAAATGCTAAGAAGTATTTAAAAGCAGGCAGTGGACTTCTTACCTTTGGTATAAAAGGTGGTATAGAGGAGAGCAAAAAATTCTGTAAGGCACTAAACTTAGTTGCTTTAGCTGTTACTCTTGGTGATTCAAGAAGCTGTATTCTTCATCCAGCAACTACAACTCATAGTCAGTTAAATGATGAGGATTTAGCGGCAAGTGGTGTAACAAAGGATATGCTGAGAGTTTCTGTAGGAATTGAAGATATACAAGATATAATAGATGATTTTAAACAAGCATTAGATACAATATAAATTAATTATTAAAAAGCTAGAGTTTTCTCTAGCTTTTTTTTAAAGTACAGGAAAGTATAAAATTTTCGATGG
>FR883423.1 GCA_000435835.1 Clostridium sp. CAG:221 | reverse complement strand
AAATGGGGTTGTTTCATTAAAAATAAATACTATAATATATTAGCTTAATTTTTAATTACACCACTTTACAAGTAATTTAAAAATAAATCCCATAAAATAAAACGAGCCAAATACTTAACCCCTGCAAAAACTAATCATAAAACAAAATACAAACAAGAGCAGGAGTGTATTTGGCCTTATGAATAGTATTAACAATAAATCAATAATTAAAACATTAGAAATATATTTATCTCAATATAAAGATATTTTTTATAAAAGAAGCTTTGAAAATTTTAAAATTACTATTATTGCATTACTTTATGTTCAAGAAGTTAGATCTATAAATTTATAAAGAAATACTGGAATGCTTGCTTAAATAGATTTTACTATTTCTTAGCACAAAAAAAGCTTTAATATATCCCAATTAGCGATAGCTACGCTTAACGTGGCAATTAGTCTTATACCAAATACTTTAAAGAAAACTACAACTATATACTTAATAATAGATGATACTCTTCAAGCTAAATTTGGTGAAAAATTTGATTGTTATGAAAAGCTTTTTGATCATACAAGTAAAAATAGATCATCTTATTTAAATGGCCAGTGTTTTATATCATTAGCTATAGCTATTCCAATAACCCATAATACTAAAATTAATTATCTAAAACTTCCTATCCAATATAGACTTTATGATAAAACTAAAACTAAATTAGAAGTAGCAGCAGATATGGTTATGGATATAACCCATGCTTTAGCAGAATATCAAGTAATTGTTACTTGTGATAGTTGGTATACTAAAGCACCATTTATAAGTTCAATTAAAAAATTTGAAAATATAAATATAATAGGTGCTTTGCGTAGCGATACAGCTATGTTTAATCTTAATATAGAAAAAACTCACAAACGTGGTAGACCTAGAAAAAGAGGTAAAAGAATAGACTATCATAATTTAAAATATAAAAAAGATTGTAAATTCTTTGTTACTCACATAAAGTTAGCTGTAAACTTAATTGATACGCCAGTGTATATAACAATTACTACTACAGATATAGTTAAATTTACTTCTGTTAGATTATACATTAGTATTATCGATCCTAATGAAATTAATAGTTTTGATAATATATCAATTGATGAAACTAAACAAGATAAACCTGTAGAGAAATCAACCTATAACATACATAAAATACGTTGGAATATAGAAACTATTTTCTACCAACAAAAAACTTTTTGGTCATTAAGAAATTATATAGTAAAGAGTAAGGAGTCTATAAATAAGTAAATTAATTTACTAGGTATAGCCTATAGCCTAACAATACTATTACCATTTATCAGCAACAATCTTTATAAGTATAAATTTCAAAGTCCACAAGAAGTGAAATATCATTTATCAGAGTGTATTTCTAAGGAATTTATTTTTAGTAAATTGCTTAAAACACTGCAATTAGATAAAAATATTACTACCTCTGAAGATATATTTAAATATCTTACCGATAGCAATAAAGCTAGTCAAATTTATTGTAAAGTGCTGCAATAATAATTATAAATATTTAAATTAATTATGTCAATAAACTAGTAATGATTAATTACAGAATAAAACAAATTGCGACGAAAAGCTACAAAAATTTAAATATTAGTGTAAAATAATAAAAGTATAATGCTATCTTTACGATTAGCATTAAAAATGCTCTTTATATTAATATCACAATCTATGAAGGGAGGGTGAATTATCTATAGGGATATCGCACTAAATAATTAGTGCACAGCTCATTTTTGTAAAAATTTAATTTTATCTCCATACTCTAAATCTTGACTTACTAAATTTCTCATATTAAAACTTTCATTACTTGGATTATCCTGTACCCCAACTTTAACTTCAACAAGTCTATTTCTTACTCCAGTATTTTCAGTATCTCTAAATATTTATACTCCATAGTAATCATAATTACTTTTAGATGTAGCAAGAAATTCGATCATTTATTAAAGCTTCAAAATTAATCTTAGGCTTATTGTTTTCTTCAACTAATTTTAATTTAAAAGCTGGAAGATCTTATTCACTTATATTACGACCACCAAATATTAGTTCATTTCTTTCTAAACCTTTTTGAATAGTTAATGTTCTACATTTATTCCATTGCTATAATCATCTTCTGACACTCTATCTGTTTTAATAACATTTCCTGAAATCTTTAACTTGTTATGATTTGAAGCCATAAGCTTACATAATAACTTTCATACATATTTATTTTTTCTAATTCAATTCCAACACTATCTATAATCTTAATTTTAAAAGCAGCTCCAGAATATCCTTTTATAGCTTGATTATTACTTGATACTCTATTAACTTCTATTTTATGATTTACAGAGTCAATAGTCATATTAAACAACTCATTATTAGTACCTTTAGAATAAAACTTAAATTTAACTTACTCTAAATCATTCTTAGGTTATACTGTAATTATAGCTTTCTTAGTTACTCTTGCTCCCCAACTATCTGTTAATGTGTATATAACTGTTTGTTCACCTAACTTCATATTATTGAAAACACTATAATTTAATAATAAAGGAATATGATTATCTTGATCAAAAGTATCACTTACTGTTATCCCTTTTGCTAAATCTATATCATCTTCTCTTTTTATTGTCTTTTTCCAAACTGTTTCATTATTTTCAGTTACTTCAGTATATCCTGCTTCAGAACCTATAGTTATTGTTGGAGCGTCATTAGTTACTACTTCTAATCCAGTATTAGTTACTTTAAATAACTTTTTACCTCTTTCTAAGCTTGCAGTTCCCTCAACATATGAATTGTTGTCATCACCTTTAACGTTACTTTTATAAGCTTTTTACTGATATCGAATTTAATTTTAAATCTTTCATCGTTACCATTACTATATCTAACACCTTTTACTGTAAAAACAATATCTGTTAATGATATTGGTTGAGCTCTAGTGTATAAGGCTATAGGTGAAACTTCACTTTCACTTTATATATCTTTATTTTCAGATTCTTCTATTTCTTTGACTTAATTTGAGTTTAATGTAGCATTAGCTATTAATTGTTTTGGTAAAAATTCAATTGTCATTAATGCTACACATATCAAATATAAAAGTCTTTTTCTTTATTTCACTACTTCACCGTTGCCAAAACTTTATAAAACTTTATAAAGCTTGTTTAATTCCTTATTCAACGTGTCCTATTTTGTCTTGATAAACATAGACTACTTTAGTTTGATATGACACTCCAAAGGCGTAAATTTCCATACAACGCATGGTATATATTAGCAATATCTTATAAGTGATTAAATTGCTAATTTATATCTTGAAAGATTAATACTTGCATTGTAGTCTCTATTTATATTTAAACCACATGAACATTTATATATTCTATCTTTAAGTTTTAAATCTTTTTTTATAGATCCACAACAACTACATAATTTTGATGATGGATAATATCTATCTGCTTCAACAAAGTCTATACCACAAAACTCACATTTATACTTCATTTTTAATTTAAAATCATATAAACATTGCTCTGCTATTGCTTTAGATAAATGTTTATTTTTCATCATTCCTTTTATATTCAAATCTTCCATAACTATTCTCGATGGTTTGGTTTTCACTATCATTCTAGTTACTTGATGAATATAATTTAATCTTATATTAGATAATCTACGGTGAATAAGTTTAATTTGATTTTCAAGTTTTGCAATGTTCTTAGTTTTGACATACTCCTTTCCTTTTTTATTTTTTTCATATTTCCTTGAACATTGTCTTTGTTTTCTTTTTAAAGATTTTTTTAACCTTCTAACTTCCTTAGATTTATTAATATTTTTGAAAGTCATTCCATTACTGCATACAGCTAAATCTTTAATACCAACATCAATACCCAAACTTTCACCAGTTAATTGAACTACGGGCATTTCTTCTTCAATACCTACGGATAAATACCAATACTTATTATCATAGCTAATTCTTGGATTTGTATATTTAACATCCATAGGTAATTGTTCTTTAGTTTTAACCCAACCTATTTTTTCAATTAAAACTGATTTTTCTTTAGCTTTTAATTTAGAAGTATCATTATAAAAAGATGGTTTTGATTTCTTTCTATTTTTAAATTTAGGTTTATCAACTAAACCTTTAAAGAAGTTTTTATAAGCATTACAACAATCTTTTACTGATTGTTTTGCTACATTATTGGACACTTCATTAAGCCATGATAATTTATCTTTTTTAAGTCGAGTAATCTCTTTTCTTAAATCACTATCTTTGATAAATTTACCACCATTTTTATAACTTTCTTCTTGTCTATTTAAAGTCCAGTTATAGATAAATCTTGCGGTACCAACAGATTGCCATAATTTTTGTTCTTGTTCTTCTGTTGGATATAATCTAATCTTTTTTGCAAGTATCATCTTCCAATAACTCCTTAATTATTTTTTTAGCTTTGTTTGCTTTTTTACTTTGAAGTCTGCAACTAAATACTGTAACTATTTGAATTAAATCTTCAACTAATTCTTGTTCTTCTGTTTTTTCAGTATTATCAATAATTTCAATAGTAATTCCATATTTTTCACAAAGATTTTCTATTAACTCATATCCAAATCTAATTAATCTGTCTTTGTAAAGAACCACTATTTTATTAACCTCTGAATTAGTAATCATATCTATCAACTGATTTAAACCTTTTTTATTGTATTTTAACTTTCCATTTTTATCCCAATTTCTTAGAGTTTTTGTAGTTTTTCCAATAGCTTTAGCAAATTCTCCTATTGAATAATATTTCAAAAGTCCCATCTCCTAAAACTATTATGCCAAACTTTGTAATTTTTATCTAATATTTTAAAAAGTTTTCTAACATTCTATAAACTGTTACATTACCTTCCATTATGTAAAGTTATAATACTTCACATATTCTTGATACTTTTAAGTAGTTCTCTCACTAACTTATTATACTTTTAAATAAGCGTAGCTTATTTTTTTATTTCATCCCTTCATTCTTACAAACATATAAAAAAGATTTAAAAATACTATAACTAATAAACTATTAACTATAATACCTTTAAATCTATTATACTTTTAACATATTTCAATTTTTTTCTCTATTTTTTCGGAAAATTTTATATTCATTATATAAAAAATTTAATATATTTTATGACCAATTGTACTCACTAGTTATTGGATTATATTCCATATAAACTCCATCTTCTATTGATATCTTATATTTTAGTATTTCTACATCTTCAACTAATCTACTATCTGGTCCTACTATTAACACTTCTTTTGACTTTTCTCCTGAAGATACTAAACCACTTATATTAATATCTTCAACAGTGTCAGTATTTTTATACTTAACTTGTAAAGTCATATTTGTTATTGTTTTATTAGAATTATTTTCATAATAAGTTTTTAATAACGGATGATCTCCATCTTGGTTTATATTAAATACAACATTTATAGTGTCTATAGTAAAAGGTTGCTCTATAGCAGTAAAAAATCTACTTTCCTCTGTATTTTTAGTGCTTTTTATAATTAAAAATGCCCCCAAGATAAATACAACTATTAAAGATATAGCTATTATTATATTTTTATTAATTTTCAAACTAGCACCTCCTTTTTTATGACCAATTATAAGTATTTGTTGTTTGATCATATTCCATATAAGTTCCATTTTTCAATGTAACTTTATACTTTAAAAATTCTAAATCTTCTTCATTTCCACTGTCAGGAGCTTCTAATAATTTATATTTGCTGATATTATTAAATTTACTGCTAGTAAATGAAACTAAAAATGCAATCAAACCTATACCTACTACAATTCCAATTGCAATAATGCTATTTTTCTTTTACATAATTGCTCACCAACTTTATCTGTAATTTATATTAACTTTCACTAGGATTTTGTAGTGCTGAATTTTCACCACTTCCAGTAGAACCTGAACCTGAATCAGCACCTTCATTACTTCCACCACTAGTTATATTTCCACTAGAAGGTGTACTTGAAGCATTTCCTTCAGAGCCTGTGCCTGCACTACCACCTGCTCCATTTCCTATACCTGAATTTGCATTTTGAGTAGAGAAAGATAATATTAAACTAAAATTAGAAACAACATCAGTTTCAATTCCTTCACTTTTAGGTGTTTCCCATAAATCACTTCTATAATATATTCTAGCAGTTTCATTAGAACCAATTTCACCTAATTTATTTTCTTCAGAAGTTCTATTTTTATTCAAAGTATGTAAATCTATTGTTTTTAAATATGTACCTTGTTGTGGTCTGTCGTAGTTTAAGCTTAATCTCATTTCAACTTTATTGTTTCCTGCTTCCGGCTCCCTTATATATAACTTAGTATCTTTAGTTGAACTATCAGTTCTTGCACTACTAGCAGAATTATTACTTTCATTCACTCTTGTAAAGCTATTAAGGGAAACATTTAATGGATATGTCCCATTATTAGTTATACTATGATATGGTGACACAAACTTACCGTAAAAAGACCCCCCATTTTCAAGTCTATTTACTATCATAAAATCCATATTTAATGGAACTGTCACTGATATTTTAAAAAGTTTATCATCACTTGGTTTAGTTCCTATTAAATCTCCATCCTGAATATTATCAAAATTAGGCATATCCTTATTGTCGGGTTCCCATGGTCCTATTGCACCATCAAGCTCAACTTCCTTATCAACAGGCTCTGGAGAAGTGCCTGGTCTTATGGGCTCAATTGGTTGATTTGGATTTGTAGTATCACTATCATTTTCTCCTTCAGAAGTACTTCCATCACCAGTTGAAGGTGTATTTCCTGCTGATTCTCCGCCACTAGATGGAGGTGCGTCTATTTCTCCTTCTGCAATAGTTCTTATAGAATCAATTTGTGAGTACCCTTGTGTTGTCATTGAAAAATTAGTTAATGCAAACATTAAAGCTAAAAGTATTGCTCTTTTCATTAATATCCCCCTACTCATTAATTTTCCACAGCTATTACCATCTTAGCTGCAGATATTCCTAATAATTCTTCTGTTGTTGGATCATATGCACTTATAGTAGCCGTTGCTTCATATTCACCTTTTTTAAGATTTCTACTCAATTTTGCTTTTTCTATATATTGATTAGGTTTAAGTTTACCACTTTTAAATATGGTTTTGTTATTGGAATCTAATTTAATTTCTACATCTATTAAATAATTATTAAAAGGTGGATTATATATTCTTATATTACCTTCTGATTTTCCATTTTCGAAAAACGGTCTTGAGTTAATCTCAAAGGAAAAAGTTGATTCATCGGCTTTTCTTTGCATTATCTCTTCAATTTCAGATGCAGTATATCCTGATATGACACCATCTTGAATTATGGCACCACTTGAATTGCTACCATAATTTTTATAAATATTTACACTTAATCCTGCAATTACACCTATTCCAATAAATACTCCAAAAATCAAAATAAATTTAATATTTTTTTTATTAAATTGAAATTTCATATAATTATCTTTCCCTTCTATATATTTTATAAAAGATAAATTATTCTATATACATATAAGGAGAATTATATTAATTCTCCTTATATGTATATATTAATTTTTATTAGTCCGTAGATTTTTTTATCTTTAAAATTAAAGTAAATCTATCTTGGATTGGAGAATTTCTCTCTAGCTCTGCTGTACCAGCTTCTCCATCTAAAACCAATCCTACAGTTTGGTTAGCCAATACTTTAGCAATTTTCTTTTGTGATTCATTAATTAAATTTTCACTACCTAAAGAACCTAAAACTTTTCTATCACCTAAATATACTTTTTTAACATTTCCTTTAATAGATAAATTAATTTCATTTCTTCTATAAGTTAATGTGTCAATAGTTCTTGTATTGCCATTACTTTGTGTTACAACTTCATCAGTTACAAGCTTTATGCCGTAATTACCATTAACATCTATAAAATCATTCACTATAATATCAACTGGCAATTCTCCATTATTTGTTATATTTATATTCATGCCTATAAACTTAGCATCTTTATTAACTGTAAACATCGCTGCTGTAGGAACAGTTACACTTATTGTTTTTCTTGGAGTTTCTCCTGCATTGCTTTTAATTCTACCTTCAGTACTTATACTTGCATCTGATGTCCCACTACTTGTAATTATAT
The DNA here is from genome assembly GCA_000435835.1 of Clostridium sp. CAG:221. Classification (GTDB taxonomy): domain Bacteria; phylum Bacillota; class Clostridia; order Clostridiales; family Clostridiaceae; genus Clostridium. The sequence goes on along the minus strand of FR883423.1, from coordinate 2,266 downwards.
CTTGTTCAGTTTCAATACTTTCATCACCTGAAGAATTTCCTCCTTCTTCTTCAACTACCCCATCTGTTAATTCATCATTCATCACAGAAAGTAAATTATAGTTATTTACAAGCATCGCTTTTGCATTTCTTAAGTCTATTACTTCATTTACTAATTCAGCTTCTCTTGGTCTTGACTTAGTATATTTAAGAACTCTTAAAGTATATACTTTTTCTTCTAGCAGATCATACTTTAACTTTACTAATTCATTTGTTTTTACATAATCTTCTCTTATTATTTCATTATTTTCATCATATAATATAACTTTTCCAGACTCTAAAGTATTGTCTATATCTTTAATGGTAAATTCAGCATCAATATTTATATTATCATCTTCAATATTTCCATCTACCACTAAATCATCAACTATTGGTTCTTCTGGTAAAACTTCTATGGGAACACTTTGATTTATTGCAACTTCAGTACCATCTGACATTATTATAGTTTCCAATGTTAGATTATTAATTCCTGCTATTTCAGGAGCTTGTACAACTGTTGAATACTTGTCTGATTTAGAAAATAAACTTCTAGTTAATTTTCTTGTGGCATTATATTCTTTACCATTAACAACAACTTTTTCTACATATATATAATCTTTAGATGATTTAACATCAAAATCAATATTCACTTCTTCTTTCTTTTTTACTATATCAGATTCTGTTTCTAAAGATACCACCGCTAATTCCAACGCTGTTGTTTCAACTCTAACTAAAAAATCTTTTTCTAGCTTAGTATTATCACTTAATTGAACATTAGCTTTTACCGTATATAAACCTGGTTTATATGTGTCAACAGTATTTTCCGTAATAACTATCTTATTAGTTATATTACTACCATCAATATCAGTAGCAGATAATTTGAGATTTTTTAAAGGATCAAATTTATCACCTTCATAAATCATTAAATCTTTTCCTACAAAAGAAGATTTATCAATAAACTCTTCTTTCTTATTTTCAATTTTCTCATTATCATTACTTGATGAAGTATTATTGCTATTATTTGATGATGGCTTTTCTTCTACATAGTAATTATTAGAACTACTACCATTGTTTAAAGTATTATTACTGTAAGTGGAAGTTTCTATAGTTGTATCATCTTTTGGAATTTCTGATGGTGTGAAGCTATCAAATCCACTTTTAATAGCAGAAGCTGTAATTGGACCTTTTACTTCATCTTCTTTCTTTACAATAGTTCCTTCTTCAAATTCCTTAAGGCTAATTTCCTTTTTGTATACATAAAGGCTAACCTTTTCTTTTAATTTTTCATAATTAGGATCCCCATCTATAAGCGATTGTATATATAGTTTTGAATCCTTTATAAATTTAGGAGGTTTCACCACTGTTATGCAAAAAATAGCTGAAAAAACTACAATTCCACTTATAGCCCAATATTTCTTTTTATATTTATAGTTTTCTTTTAATTTGCATATTATTTTTTCTCTTTTCATATCCACATCCCCATAAATTACTATTTTTTTATAATTTATGTCACTATAAAATTATACTACTTAAAATTTTATCACATTTTTAATTATTTTAAAATCTAAATTCGCAAATTTTAACTTTTATACGCTAATTCTAAACACAAAGCGCAAAAATCGACTCCCCAATAATGTTAAGTCGATTTTTCTTTTAATTCTTTTCATTTTAAATTCTTAAACTCTAAGTAAGCAAATACATCTTCACTAATTATTTTTATAATTTCTTAAATTTTATATTTTTATTTACTTTTTAAACAACAATTTAAACATAATTAATCCACTGCTTTTTTTACTCTTAATTTTAAGGTAAATTGTTCTGTGATAGCAGTTGTATCATCTGCATCTCCCCCAGCAATTCCTGTTAAATTTATTGTTGTACTTGTATTTTGCCCTCCTATTTTACCTAAACTAGCTATTTTAACCCCATCACTAGTTACCAAATCCTGTTGCAAAGGATTTGTTGCGTCATATATTCCATTTCCATTTTTACTTGATACAAGACCAGCAGTACCTGCGTTTCCTTCAAGATTTAAAACAACCTTATTTGTTTTTTTAGTGCCTATATCTGTTCTATCTTTAATCACTTCTATACCAGTTGCACCATTTCCATCAACAAACTGATATGCATATATTTCTACATCTGCTGTACCATTGTTTTTAATATCTAAACTTGTACCTTTAACTACCCCTTTATTATTAACTGTAAAAGCTAGAGCTGTTGGTATTGTAACACTTATAGTCCCTTCT
>FR883422.1 GCA_000435835.1 Clostridium sp. CAG:221 | reverse complement strand
TTTTTGTGTCCAAAATATTGACATAAGACCAAAACCTTCTTTTATCATCACACCTACTATATTACAGAGCTAGTCTTTAATTGTTTTCATTAATATTTTAACATTATTTAAATTTATAAAAAGAACAGTTGCAAAAAAATTCACAACTGCTCTTATTATATAGAAATACTTCATGTTTATAATCTTCTATAAAGTATGTGTTCTTTTTTCTAAATTTAATTATTAAATAATGATAACTCATTACTCCAAAAGCTATTTTTTTGTAGACTCTTTATATCTATTGAAATTAATTTTTCTTTTATATCATTAAGTTCTTCTAAACTCCATTCTTTATCTACATAGGCAAATTCACCATTGTTAGTATTTATTTCTTGAATAAACTTTTCATATTCTAATAAACTTTCAGCTAGCTGAGATACTGTATTATTTATGTACATCTTCTCTAAATTCTCATGATTAATACAAACAACACTACCTGTATCATTCTCAAGTGCTAAAATATCCCCTTCTCCAGTAAATCCAATATAAATATAATTCTCTTCTATATCTATATTAAATTTTTCATTTAATTTTAATAATGCACCATTATCAATTGTTTCAAAATTCATAAACGGTGCTGCTGATTCTGGTAATCAACTTTCAATTAAAAATTTCTTATCCTTATCAGGTATTCCTAAACTGTTAACTTTACTTTCATCATAATCTACCAACTGACTGATTTCTTTATTCCATTTTTTTAAATTCATTTGCTTCCATCATTTATATCCCTCTTTAACTTCAAATAGAACCTCTGCAATATACGTCAAATAATCATTGTTTCTAATTCTGAATTCTTTTTCTATATTATGCATTCCTCCAAATCCTTCATGTAAATTTTGTGGAACAGCAACTGCTTGTAACCCTCCTCCTATATGATGTTGAACCAACTTACTTCCTAAGCAATCCTTATATTGTGGAAAAAACTCAATAAATTTTTCGTCTACTTCTGGAACTAATCCTCTTTTTATTCTTTCAACATTTGTTGTACTCCAAAATTCTGGATTCTTGCTTAATAACTCTCTAAAATGCTTTCCTACATTTCTTTCCCAGCCAGCAGAATTTGTACTTGCTTTACCTTTTCCTTTATAATTCCTAAAAATAGTTACTATTTTACTAATTAAAACTTCATCTATATTTTGCCTTTCTTCTGGAACAACTCTTTTCTTAATTGTGAAATTAGCCTAAACACATTAATTTTATTAATGTATTTAGGTTATTATTTTAAATAATTAATTTATATTCGCTTACTACTATCTTAACTCTTCAATTTTACAGTGATGTTCTTTTGTTTTAGAATCATAGCATATGGCTACAGCTAAAATTAAACGATGATTATTTTCCTTCTTAAATTTTTCTACATATTCTTTTTCTTTTATTTGATTTATTGCAACTTCAGGATCTTCATCCTTTTTCAATTCTACTATAAAGGCAGTATCATTCTTTCTTCTTGGATGGAATGTAAAATCTGCAAATGCCTTATTTCTTATAGCCAAAAGATTCATCTTTTAAAGCTTTCTCAAATTCTTGCATAAGCTCTTTATTGGGAATTTTTAAATAGCCATCATAATAAGATAAAAATCCTAACACTATCATAGCAGAATATATTTCTTCTTTATTTCTTGGTGCTCCTTGGCCTGCTCTATATTCTTCATTAATAATAATATCAATTTCTTCTCCTGAAACCATTGCTATTACATCATCTCTAATGTCTAGAACGTTATATTTAAGATATTCTGCACTTCATTCATAGCTCCTGTATTAGTCCAATAACTTTCACAATAGTTATTAACAAGTGCTTTTACCACTGATCTTGGATTATAAATTTTTATTCCAGTAGCTGTTAAATAGCCATTGTACCAATTTTCTAATTCTTTAAAATCCATTCGTTTATTTTTATTACATAGTTCTAATACTTCTTCCTCTGTAAAACCAAAATATTCATCATATATTCTATCTTTTAAAAATGTATATTCATCAAACATATTAAGTGCAGAACCATTTGAATATTTTTTTATTGGCAATACTCCTGTCATATAACAAAGAGATACATATGGCTGATCCTTTAAAAACTTCATTAAAAATGATAAAAACTCATTTTGATCTTCCTTAAAAAGATTACTGTTAAATATATAGTCCCACTCATCAAAAATAAATATAAATTTTTCATTTAATTCATTTAGTATATCCCATATAGCATAGTTTTCCTTAATTTTAACATTAGGTTTAAATTATCTATAATTAATGATTTATCTATAAAATATTTGCTTCTATACAATTCTTTATAATTTTCAAGATTCCTATTTGTATTTAAATATAGCGCCATATTCCACCTCCTATTGCATTAAATATTAATATATTAATTCTAGATTAATTAGTTTGCTAAATCAATACTTCTTCATATTGTTCTTTACATTAATTAAATGTTTCCATCTCATATACATAGAATTCTTATTTGCTTTTAAAAGCATTTTATATGTAATTTTAACTTCTTCTTCTGAAAGAACATGCTTTTTATATTTATATATTTCCTTTAATAAGTCATAAACATATACTACTGGTGTTGTAGTGTTAACTTTTAAATCACATCTATTCATAAAGACAATAATGGAAATATATTCAATCTTATTATTTACTTTTAAATTTTCCTCTATTGCTTTAATATGACCATAATTCTGTTTAATAGGATTTCTAAAAAAGTTCTTTTTGTTATATATTATTTGTTGCCAATTATCAGCATTTTCACTCCCTACTATCCACCCTTGATAATTTTTAGTCTCAATTACAAATATTCCATAATTTGATACTACTAAATGATCTATTTGACTTGTACCTCTAGAAGTTTTTAATATTACGTCATTAATTACTTTATATTTATTCTTATCTAATCTTTTTAGTCTTTTTGCAACACTTCTTTCCCCAAGTTTTCCTTTATCTAAATACTTCTTTTTTATTAAAAAAGATATAATGAATAAAATTATAATTTCAATTATCATTTCGTATCTCGCTTTCTTAATATATCTTCTTTATTTCTTGACGTATTTATCATTTTCTATACTCTAATATTTATATAAATTATATTACAATGCTCTTATTTGCCTTATTAATCATCCAGCTAGGGATTTCCTCTTGTAACTGCCAAGTAATACTTATAGGTTTACTTCCCATATGACTTTTATATTCTGCTAATCCTAAATAAGTATATGAAGAGGTTATTCCATTATCCTTTTGATTTTCTCTTACAAATAGTACTATTTTAGAGTTTTCTTTTTTATGATTAATATATCTTTTTCCTGTAATACTTTCTACAGAAGTTGTACTTTGACTTTGCCAGTGGAATAGCTTTTCATTTATAGCATAATCCTCATATAAAGTAGATGGTGAAAAATCTTTCTCACTTTTATTTAAGGTTATAAAGAATACATCTAGTTTTTTATCTGCAAAATATTTTACTCCTTCTCTAAAAGCTGGTTTCTTTTCTCCATTAAAATAATCTAAAGCTGCCATTATTTGATCTCTTGTATAATTACAATGTAAATCCATAGGACAATCAAATCCAAGTTCAACTCTTTTGTCCACAAATCCTAATTTATGATAATTATATTTTAATATTTCCTTAACTTCTGCCATCATAGTTTTATTCTTTAAAAGTCTTTCTAAACCTTCCTGTAGTGAATTTAAGTTTTCTTTTTCTGGACAGTTATTATAAAAAGTATAATACATCATATTCAACATTAATTTTTCTTCATTATTTACATTATAAATATCAATTTCTTCATCAATAATCTTATTGAAGAATTCTATTAATCTTCTTGAATTTATATGGAATAAGTTTCTTAGCTTCTTTGTTATTTCAAATTCATTTTCCTCATTAAAATCTTCTTTAACCCCTGCCATTACACACATTCTTGCAAAACTTCTATCTCCTGATTTACCATAAAAGTCTACTAATGATAATTCATAATGATTTAAGAAATTTTCCAAGGTAAGTTCTGCAAAGCTTTCATTTTTAAAATTTCTTAAAAGATTTATTATTTTATTTTTATTATTTACTGAGGATTTTATATTTCTTAAAATATATTCCTTGGCCTGCTTTTCCAATTGAATATAACACCCTTTAGGTAAAGATAAAAATCCATTTTCTATATTATCTTTTACAGATCTATTGCTCTTACCAATGAGTGCTCTAAACTTTTCTTCAAAATTATAATTCTTATGTGCTTGCCCTACAAAATCTAAGACAGTTAAACATTCCTTACCTTCACTTAATCTTAATCCTCTTCCTAATTGTTGTAGGAATACAGTAAGACTTTCTGTTGGCCTTAAGAAAAGAATAGTATTTACTTCTGGTATGTCTACCCCTTCATTATAAAGGTCAACCACAAAAATAAATTTAATAGTACCATTTACTAAATTTTCTTTAGCTTTATTTCTTTCCTCTATAGTACTTTTTGATGTTAAAGCTATTGATGGTATATTAAGTTCATTAAACCTTTTAGCCATAAAAATAGCATGTTCTATACTTACACAGAAACCTAATCCTATAATTTCATTTATATCAGTAATGTATTTATTTAACTATTAACTATTTGAGAAACTCTTAAATCATCATTAGTATAAACATTACTAAGTTCTGCTATATCATATCCCTTTCTAGTCCATTTGACCTTTGATAAATCAATATTATCTGTAACTGCAAAATATTGAAATGGACTAAGAAGCTTTCTATCTATTGCTTCTGGTAGTCTGATTTCAGCACCTATTCTATCTTCAAAATATGAAAAGATTTCTTTTTCATCATTTCTTTCTGGTGTAGCCGTAAGTCCTAATAATATCTTAGGCTTATAATAACTTAAAAGCTTTTGATATGAAGGTGCTGCTGCATGATGGAACTCATCTACTATTATAAAATCATAATAATCTTCTGAAGTTACTTCAAATAATTTTTTACTATTTAAACTTTGGATTGATACAAATAAATGATCTATATTTTCTGGAGTTTTTCCACCTACCATAAGTTCACCAAAATTATTATTCTTTAAAATGGCTCTAAATGTATCTCTTGCCTGTTTTAAGATTTCTTCACGATGTACAATAAATAAAAGTCTATTTACCTGACCTTTATTTTCTTTGCAATAATTTTTATAATCAAATGCTGATATTACTGTTTTTCCTACACCTGTAGCAGCAATTACTAAATTTTTATTCTTATTAAATAGTTTTCTCTCAGCATCTAATCTTTCTAGTATTTCCTTTTGATAAGAATATGGCTTAATATCAAAAAGAAAATTATTTTCTTTTTCCTCTTCCTTATTTTCTTTTCTTAATGCCATTCTTAATTTAAGCTTGTCTTCATCTGTACCAGTAAATAAAACAAATTCTCCATCATTCCAATAACTTTCAAAAGTAGCTTCAAACTTCTTAACTATATCAAAAGAATCCTGTTCTGTAATTTTAATATTCCATTCTAATCCTGAAGTTAAAGCAACATTTGATATATTGGAGGAACCAATGTAAGCTGTAGTAAAACCTGTATTTCTTTTAAACATGTACGCCTTAGCATGAAGTCTTGTTCTTTCTGTATCATAAGAAATTTTAATTTCTATATTAGGTAATTTTGCTAATTCATATATGGCTTTTTCATCTGTAGCTCCCATATATGATGTTGTTATTATTCTTATCTTTTTGCCATTTAAAGCTGCTTCTTCTAAACTTTCAATTAAACATCTTATTCCACTCCATTTAACAAAGGACACAAGTAAGTCTATTGAATCACATGAAAGGATTTCTTTATTAAGTTCACTTAGCATATTAGGTTCCATTGTTGCACCTGTAAAAAGCGAACTTTGTGATATTGGTGTAACTGGCCTTATGGCTTTTTCTTTAGATATTGCTCTTTTATTATTTATTTTAGAATAAAGAGCTGTAAGCATTTCTCCATTTTCACTTATTTTATATTTTTTAATATCATCTTCATTGGACACTTCACTTAATATGTAAACTATTTTATTACATGCTTCTATTTGCTTAAGAAGTTTTTCATTATCTTCCTTAACTTTATCTCTTACATAATTTAATGCTTTCCTTATTACTGATTCTATGTATTGAGCCAATATGGCTCTAGCTTCTTCATTATCAAGTTTTTCTTTATCAATTATATATTTTTCTTTATCTAACTTATTTAAGTTTTCCAGTATTTCTTCATTTATTATTTGTTCATATAATCCTTCTTTTATCATCTTTCACCATCCAATAATTTAAAATATAATCTAAATTTTATCATATTACTTTTAGTAAAGTTGTATAAGTCATTATATTTCTCTATTCTCTTTTATTATAAATAAATGACTGGTTGGAAATTTTAATTCAAACCAGTCATTTAACTTAATAATTTTCTATTAATTCTAAACTGCTATTTTTTCTATCAATAATTATAATTGCTACAATTATCATCATAGTTATTAATTCTGCTAAAGGTAATGATAAAAACACTCCTGTTGTGCCTATAAATGGAGGTAAAGCTAATGTAAAGATAAATTGAAAAACAAAGCCTCTTCCTATTGATATTATATTAGCATATGTATTTTTGCCTATAGCTTGATAATATCCACTAATGGTAAAGATAGTTCCTATGGCTGGACTACCTATACAGTAAATTCTTATCATTTCATAAGCAGATTCAATATATTCACTGCTCACTCCAAAAATTGCAATCATTTCTCTACCAAAAAGTAGTATTGATATATAAATTAATATACCAGATACTATACATATACTTATTGTAATATAAACAAGTTTTTTCATTCTTTCAAACTTCTTAGCTCCATAATGATAACCTATTAATGGTTGTAATCCTTGTGCTATACCCATACATGTATTTACTAAAAAGCAATTTATATATGTAGCAACTGTATATATTGCCACATCAATAGTACTTCCATAAGTAAACATAGTTCTATTTTGTGTTAATAAAATAATTCCATATGAAATCTGTATTGCGAAACTTACAAAACCTATCTTAAGTATTCTTTTTACTATTTCCATATGAATTTTTAAGTTTTCTTTTTTAACCTTAATAGTAGCTTTACCTTTTATAAAATGATATAAAGATACACTCATTGATATTAGTATACTTGCGCTTGTTGCAATAGCAGCTCCTTTAACACCAAAACCTAGCTTCATAACAAGTATCCAGTCTAATACTATGTTAGCTATAGCCCCTATACCTATCATTATCATTGATAAATCAGGTCTTCCATCAGTTCTAACTATAGGATTTAATGCTGTAGCAAATATGTATGGCACTGCAATTATAAATATTATTGTGTAATAATCTAATGCACTTTCTAAAGTATCACTTGTTGCCCCTAATAGTTTTATTATTGGCATTCTAAATAATAAACCTAAGATTGTTACTACTACACCAATACATACAATTAAAGTAACACCTGTACCTAATACTTTTTCAGCCTTTTTATTTTCTCCTTTCCCCATATAAATAGCAATTATGCTGCTTGTACCAATTCCTATCATAAGTCCTATACCTACAACAAGCGTTACTGCTGGCCAAGCTATATTTACACCTGCAAGTCCTACTTCACCAACACCTTGACCTATGAATATTCCATCTACCATTGTATAAATTGTATTTAAGACAACCCCAACAACAGATGCTATAATGAATTTAGCCCAAACTTTAAATATATTGCCATTTAAAACTTCTTTTATATCCACTATATTCTTCCTTTCTTTAATTTAAATTAAGATAATTAATTACAACTTGTCTGCTATACTATTATAAGTTTATTTTAATGATTTAAAAATAATTATTTATTGCTTAGTATAAATAATATTATATCTAAAAAGGGAATTCAAACACGAATTCCCTTTTTTATAGACTGTATCAAATATTATTTTGATACAGTCCCACTCTTTTTGTTTATTAATATATATTTTTTAATTTTTAATATTTAATAATTCTATTTTTAATCACTAATAAATGGTGTAATTTCTCCTGTTGAAGAATACTTATATGTTTGTAATGTATCCTTGTCTACCATAATTAAATAA
>FR883421.1:61922-102785 GCA_000435835.1 Clostridium sp. CAG:221 | reverse complement strand
ATAACAATATCCATATAACTTTTCTTTTGTATAAGCATACTTTCTTGATTTTAAAATGGCCTTGTAAGAAAAATCTGTATCTTCACATATTCTTGCTTTAACAAAACTTAAACCTTTTATAACTTCTTTTTTATATATTTTATTCCATACTACATTACTAAACGGAATTTCTATCACCCTTTTTATTCCTAAATTTTCATCTCCTATTTCAATAATTTTATCTTTTTCCTTATAATTAATAGATAAATTTTTCTCATTAATTAATGAATATTCGCATTCAACTATATCTACATTTTCACTATTCATTATTTCATTCATTCTCTTTAACATATCTTTATAAATATAATCATCACTATCAACAAAACTTATTTTTTTTCCTTTGGCAAAATTTAATCCAGTATTTCTAGCTTCAGATACTCCTTGATTTTTTTTATGAATAACTTTTACCCTTTTATCTTTTTTTTCATAACTATCACAGATAACTCCTGACTTATCAGTTGAACCATCATCTACAAGTATTAATTCAAAATTAGTAAAAGTTTGAGTTAATATTGAATCTATACATCTCGTTAAATATTTTTCCACATTATACACTGGTACTATAATACTTATTTCTGGCATATATATCATTCCTTTCACAAATAAATAACTCTTATGTAATGATTATACATTTTAGTTATATTTTTTCAATAAATGCAATGTATTTTATTTGATTTTTGATAATAAAAATATGCTCAAATTGTGATATATTAAATCACTATTTGAGCTTAAAATCAACCAACCATATATATATTCTTTATTTTTATTAATGCTTGCTTTGCTTTTATAATTAATATTGAAAAAATTATAGAGGTACTACTCACTATTAAAAATTTAATACTAGATATTCCTTTAATAGCATTTAAATTTAAATATTCTAATATAGCTCTAGTAATAATCAAAAAAACACCATGAGACACATATATATACAAACTTATATTCCTAAATAGTTCTGAATTTATTTTTATATTAACTTTTATTTTAGTTAATATTATAAAAATTAATGGAACAACAAATAATAAAGAAATATACATATCAAAACTAGTTATATTTAAATAATAATTGAAGCTGGTATATACCAAAGGATAGCATTACTTCCACTAAATATAATTCTTTTTATCATACCAATTAAATATCCTATATTGATTGAATTTGTTTTTGCTTTACTATATAACTCAATTGCTAAATATATAATTGACCATAATATATAAATTTGTAATAATTTTAATATTGTTATTTTTAAAATATTACTATTTTTACTATACTTTTTATAAAAGAAATATCCTGTAGTCATAAAAAAGAAAGGTACCGCTATCCTAGCAATAATATTATTAATAATAAAATATAACTCAGAATATTGCTCAATAAATATACTACAATGAATAGCTACAACCAATAAAGAACATACAATTCTAAATATATCTATAGCAACATACCGCTCACTTATAATTAGCTCTTTATCTTTACCTTCATTTATTTTATTAATAGTATTCACTCCTAATTATCCCCCTATTTAAATTCCCATTACATGATTTATTATTATATATATTTTAAATCTAATAGCTAAATAATAAATATATTCTTTTAAAGAATTAGCTTTATACCCTATTCCTAAAACTTTAAAGCTATCTTTAAACATTTTATAATTCAATATTCTTTTTATATCAGTTCTTTTATCTCTAGAATTACTGTTTAAAATATTATTTACCATCATTGTATATATGTTATTTATGTAATAATTAGCCATATTTTTACAATATTTCATATTACTCATTAATCCATACTCTTCAGATAATTGAAGTCTTTTATCATATTGATTTATTAAACTTTCTTCTAACTTCGGTTTATATTTTACTGTCATTAAACTATTTGGATTATCAATTCTGTGACTATACAATATATCTTCTATTGCCATTACTCTTTTTGATTTTAAAATAGCTTCTAAGTTAAATACAGTATCTTCACCTATTGTTATATTAGTATTAAACTTAACTTTTCCATCTTTTATAATACTTCTCTTATAAAAATATCTCCATGGAAAACATAAATCATTATTGCTATGGATTTTCTTATTACTCAATATAAATTCTCTTCCTGACATAATTTTATTAAATATAAAATTAGGTTTTATATCTACTGTATTTTTTCCTGTATTATATCCACATGTTAATACGTCACATTTATTTTTTTCTGCTGTATCATAAAGTATTTTAAAATAATTTGGTAAAAGTTCATCATCAGAATCAATAAAACTTATATATTTCCCTTTTGCATATTCTAATCCTTTATTCCTTGCCGCACTTGGACCCGAGTTTTCTTCATTAATAACTATTATATTACTATATTTTTTTTCATACTCTCTGCAAATATTAAGTGAGTTATCAGTAGATCCATCGTTTATTAATATAATCTCGTACCCTTTAAAATTTTGATTTAAAATTGATTCTAAGCAAATTCTTAAATATTTCTCTACATTATATACTGGAATAATTACTGATATCTTAAGACTAGTATCTTTCATCACTTATCCTCACTTTCATTATATTTGTGCTAGTATTTGTTTTTTATATTCATTATTATCTAACTCTCCAACACCTTCCCCAAATCCAGCTTCACATACAAATTTATTTTCTATCTTTATTTTTGTTTCAGCTTTTCTTAAAAACCATTCATATTCTATATCAACATGTCCTATATCAATAGCCTGATATCCCTCTTTATATAAATCATAAGCAAGCACTGTAGCTGTTGGTCCTGCTGCTAATAATATTAGTTTATCTTTACTTAATTTCTTTACTTCATTTATTATCTCATCATATTTATTAAAAGCATTTATTTCTGGTACTAAAATTCTTTCAATTCCCTTAACATTATTAAAAAGATCATTGCCAATTCCTAATCTACTTTTAGCACCTTCCACTAATACTATATTTCTATCATTCCATATTTTTTTTAATAAGTTAAAGTATTTTTCCGAATTATTTTTATCTTTAAACGAGTAATAACATCTAGAAATAAACGCATTTCCATAATTCATATTTAAATTAAGAACTCTACACCATTCTTTTCTATATCTAGCCATATGTAGCTGCCAATAAGCCTTCGGTTCATCTGCATATTGATTTAAACTACTAAATACATCTGGAATACAAACAATAAATTTATCTTCTTTAACCTTTAAAACACTTGCTAATTTTTTTTGTAATTCATTATTATTTTTTTGAAAAGCAATATCTAGACCATTAATTAATTTAAATTCACCATCTCCATATCTAGATACTGAAGCTTTATTTTCAATAATATAATTTATTGTTTCCTCTATACTTTTAATTGAAGGAATTTTTTGAAATCTTGAAAAAATACTATCTTTAAAGATTAATAATTTATTAGTTACACTTATTTTTATATCAAAAAACTTATTCCATAAATATACTAATATCTTTTTTATTTTCATATTCTATCTCCCAACTTATGCTCCAAGCTCATTTTCTGAATTTGTTTTTCTTTTAAATTTGCTAAATACCATTGTATCAGCAACACCCCATAAATATTTAAATTCTTTTGTTTTATGAAAAATTAAAATATAAATTATATTTGGAATTATTCCTGCCACAATTACTTTTCCTAAAAATGCTATCATCCCATTATTCGGTATAAAACTACATACTAGAACAGTTAATATACATGTTACTAATCCAATAATTGTATATATTATATACTCTAAAAAATACAGCCATGGTGATTTATTAAACACTTTTTTATATACTAAATAAGGTGCTATCCAAAATGGAACTGCTAATGTACTTATGATAGTACCTAAAAATACACCGCTTATTCCAAAAAACTTAACTAATATTATTGAGCTAATTAGGTTTACTGCAGCTTCAAATAAAGGAGCAAATCTATCTTCATGAAATATACCAGCCTTTGATTTAACTATATTAATAGCTCTTCTCATACCTGATACATAAAAACTTACCATCAACACAGCTACAACAGTTTGTCCCATTAAATAGTTCTTACCTAACCATATTTCCATAGCAGGCTCTAAACATATATACATCCCTATAGCAAAAAATGAGTTTAACCAAAATACACATAAATTTGCAGCTTTATAAACATCATAAGTTTTATTATTATCTTCTTGTGCTATAAGATCTCCAAAAGCATCTTCTACTGCATTAAATACAGTATTTATTAAGTTTCTAAATAAATTAATAAACATTAAATAGTTATTATATAACCCTACTGATGCTACACTAACAAAAGATGAAATAAGTAAATTATCAGTTCCAAATACTGCCCTTCCACCTATATTATGCACTACTAAAGCCTTCATATTTTTAATAATGCTTCCTTTGGTTTCATTATCTAATTTTTTATCAGTCTTATTTTTTAAATATGGGTATAATTTGTCAGCCTTCCTAGATACCATAACTTGAGTTACAATTGTTATTATGGAATCTACAACTAAAAATAAAATATAATTTTGTGTAAAATATAATATTAATATTTTCATTATTGTTGCAGCTACAGAAAAGCCTGTTGTTATTGAAGTTACCACATAATTTTTTTGACATACATTTAAAAATGAAATCTTATATGAAAAAAGATATGTTATTGCTGAATTAAATACAAATATAAAATATATTAGATATAAGTTGCTTATACCTGTTTCACCATTTATAAAATATTTCAAAAATGGCATTATCGTAATCCCAATAGTAAATACAATTAATCCAATTACCTTAAACGCTTTTCTATATACATTCATTAATATTAGTATTTTTTCTTCATCATTTTCAGCTACTGGTTTATATAAACTATATACTATACTAGACCCTATACCTGATTCAGCCAATGATATTATAGACAATATGTTAGTAAACAAACCATTAACCCCAAGATATTCTGCTCCTAATGCTGTTATAAAAACTGTCCTCGAAATAAATCCTAATAATACAGTAATTATTTGACTACCAAAAGCTGCAGCCATATTAAACATTGAATTCTTTGTTCTCATTAGTTATCTCAATCCTTCGCTATTTATTGTAAAACTATTTATTATTTTTTTATTTATAGCTCTTAATGCAAAACCTTGAGCAAATGGTAATATATCAAAAAGTATTGAATATACACCAATATCCTTTGTATCTCCTTGAGAAAAATCTATTTCTCCATTTTTCTTTGTTACAGACATTAAATATTTAATTGTTTTATTATATCCTTCTAAACATTTATCTGTAATTTCTTCAATTTCTGATGCACATACTAAGAAATAACCTAAAGTAGCTGTTGTTGAAGAATCTATCCTAGTTTCTTTTCTAGTTACTGTCCATCCAAATCCACCATTGTCTAATTGTAATTTTAATATTGTATTTGCATATTTAATTACTATTTTTTCTAAAACATTTTTATATTCATTACTACTTGGAAGTTCTCTCCACGCATCTATTAATCCAATAGCAAACCATCCAAGCCCTCTTCCCCATCCGCATAAACCTAATTTATATTTATTATTTACATCATAGGCATGAAATGGAATATTACTTTCAGAGTCAAATCCATACTTATAATATTCAGTAATTTGTTTGATACCTAATTCTATTGCTTTTTCATCATTATATTTTAGTCCATATCTAACTAAAAATGGACTTATAAAACCAACTGTATCTACATATCTATAATTCGGCATAGATTCCCTATATTTAACAGTATTATCTTCACCTACAAGCTCTTTTATCAATTCATAAGTATAATCTAAAGAAGGCTTGTACTTATCTGCTGTATCATATTTCATAATTGCATAAGATAATATCGAACAATCAACAAATTCCGGTTTTTCTTTCCATTGCCCATTACCATCAAAATGAGAATTTAAATATTTATTTATTGATTCATTTGCTTTATTATCTCCACCTTCATTTAACCCTAGTAATAAAGCAGCATGCTGCCAGTGCTGTATAGCACTCTTGCTATAGTTGCCCTTTAATTTATCAATAATGACTAATCTCGTATTATCAGTAACTTTAATTTTTGGAGTATTATTTAACCACTTAATACTTTCTTTAGCTATAACATTTTTCCAAATATCTTTATTATCATATCTTCCTATATGTATTCTAGATGCCCATGTTTTCATTATTGGAATAATATCAATTAAGATTATTATAGCAAATATAATTATTGTTATACTCTTCATTAATTTCTCCTTTCACTACACAATATACCCTTTAGTATTTTTTAATTTTTCTCTAAGTTCGTCCATCTTTTTCTTATCTAATTTACCTGAATCGCATGTGTAATCCCATGAAAATTTAGGACATTGTTCTAATAACATTTTATTTTTATTTATATATTGTTCTTTACTTGTAATTATTTTAGCAGGATTTCCGGCTACAACTGTATTAGGCGGAACATCTTTAGTCACTATAGAACCTGCTGCTACTATAGAATTTTTACCTACAGTTACTCCTGGCATGATTATTGATCTTGCTCCTATAAATACATTATCTTCTATATTAATTAACCCTATTTTTGTATATCCTAAATCTCTTTTTGTCGATGCATCATGTGCTAATAAATATGCCTGAGGAGCTATAGTTACATTATTCCCAATTGTAATAAGATTACATGCTCCATAATCTAATATAACATTGTCTTTAATATCACATCCTATACCAATTTTTAATCCTCTTTTAATATAATCATCTATTGTTTTCTCTTCCATTAAAAACTTTCTAAATCTATATCTTAGAAAATTAATTATTTTCATATCATTAACCTCTTTTTATTACTCTTTTACTTAATTTAGATATATATACAAACCAAGATAAAACTAAATATAGTGGATTCTTTGTAATATTGAATATTCCCTTAAATCCTATGCCTTTTTCATAGCAATAATGTAAGTATGCTCTTGCTCCATTTAATATCTTGTCTTTTAATGGAACCTGTTTATACCTAAGAAGCTCTTTATAATATAATGTTGTTCCTTGCCAACTATCCATTATATTTTTATCAGATGTATTAGTTAACCCGCCATCTAAATATTCACATATATATGTAATTTTATTTAAATAACGTAACTTAAAATTTTCATTGGCTATTCTATTCCATACTAAAGCTTCAGTTACATACTTCTCACCTTTAAATTCCGGGAATTTATGTTTTTTTAATATACTTGTTCTATACACTTCTGCTTTATCACCTTGTACTTTAAATTTATATCTAAAACTTAAGGCATCAGTATCTAAATATTTTTCATTATATTTAGTACCTATTACTGTTCCATTTTTATATGCTCTTAATCCAGATATCCCAGCATATAATTCCTTGTTTTCAATATTACTCCATTGACTCCATATATATTTCAAGGAATCACTGGTAATATAATCATCTGAATCTACTATCCAAAATAATTCTCCGTCTGCATTGTCAATTGCTACATTAAGTGCAGTATGCTTTCCGCCATTAGCTTTTTTTATATATTTTATTTTAATAATATTTTCATCTATAAATTTTTTAATAATTTCTTCAGTATTATCATTACTTCCATCATCTACAACTAACCATTGAAACTCTTTAAATTCCTGCTGCTTAAAACTATTATATAATTTTATTAATAAGTGCCCCCTATTATATGTTGGAGTGCATACTGTAATCTTATATTGCATTCATTTCACCTAACTTATTTTTAATCATCATAACCAAAATCATTTATTAATTCATTCTTCATCTGCTCTTTTTGCTCATAAGTCTTATTATCAGCATATACACTATAAACATGTTTTTTATTTAAATTATTTCTATGCTTATCTAAAAATTCAGAAGTTTTTCCTATTATTCTTGCTGGGTTTCCTACTACTACACTATTACTTGGAATATCCTTACTTATAACAGTTCCAGCTCCAATTACTACATCATCACCAATTCTTACGTTTGGTAAGATAATACTTCCCCATCCAATAAATACCCTATTACCAATAATAACTCTTCCTACTTTAACTTTTCCCAATGCTTTTTTTATACTTGCATCATGAGCTAATATGCTACTATGAGTTATAGTTACATCATCACCAATTTCAACAAGCCATGCATGTCCATAATCAATATGACTATTTATTAAATCAAAATTTTTCCCATGTATCAACCCTTTTTCTTCCAAAATTTCAAGTTCACTTTTAGGGTTTAATCTAAATTTTATTGAATTATATATTCTTTTAATAATCATGATATACCTCTTTAATTAAATATTTTGAAATATATTTTATTAATAATATTACACAATTTACTAAATATAATGGATAAAAAAAATAACATACTTAAAAATATCATTATTTCTAAAACTCTAACGGGCTTATTAGTATTTAAAATTAACATCACTTTCATATGTAGTAAATACATCTCATATGAATAATTTTTTATAAACTTTAAAATAGTACTTTTTATTGATATTTTATATAATATTAATACTGTAAATATTATAAAAAATATACTCGAAATATTAACAAATATAATATCTATAACTTCAGTATAAAACTTCATTGAAATAAATTTAGTAATAATAAATAAAATACATGATCCCACTAAAACGTTTCTATAGTGCCAATTCATAAATTTTGAAATTATTCTTTCTCTATATCCATATAAAAAACCTATAAAGAATGAGATAGATGTGTCTATCTGCCATACTCCTGCCCCTATACAATATTCTATTAATATATACATAATAGAACTTACCAACATTGCTTCAATTGCTTTATTTTTAAAATATTTTATTACAATATAAAATACTAAATAAAAAATAAAAATTGTTTGTATAAACCACAATGTAGTATCTATAAGTTTTATCCCTAATATGTTCAAAATTAAATCTAAAAAAGAAATATTATGTTTTTGTGGATACCTCATTATTACGCTTATAATATTAACAATA
Source organism: Clostridium sp. CAG:221 (assembly GCA_000435835.1). Lineage (GTDB taxonomy): Bacteria > Bacillota > Clostridia > Clostridiales > Clostridiaceae > Clostridium. Next base: position 93,808 of record FR883421.1, on the reverse strand, counting down.
ATAAAAGGAATGTATAGTTTAACTATTTTTCTGCTCCAAAAACTATCTAAATAAACTTCTCCTTTTTTCATATATGATTTAATAAGCCCATATCCCGATAAAAAAAAGAACAGTATTACACAATACATTCCTATTTGTCCAAATGGGAATTGTAATAAAAATGGTCCCTTATTTACTCTAGTCGCCAAATGACTTAATACAACTCCTAATACAAGTACACCTTTTATGGAATCTGTAGTTTCTTTATCTAAATTTTCATATTCATCTTTCTTCCTTCTAATACTAAATACAACGACTATTGGTATTATTAAATATGTAACTAAATATATTCCAATACTCATTTTTATATACCTCACTATTAACTCTAATCAATTAATTTTTCAATGTTCAAACATATTTTATTTATTTCAAATTCTGCTGCTCTTTCTTTGCAATTTTTACTATACTGCTCTATCAAATCGGGGTTTAAAAGTACTTTTTTTATTGAAACATATAATCCTTCCTCACTATTCTCACAAATTATCCCACATTTATTTCCTCCAAATATTTCATCCATTCCATTACATTTTGTAGTTATAACTGGTTTATTTAAACTAATAGCTTCTAACACAACAGTACTTAAACCTTCAACAAAAGATGAACAAATTAATACATCACTTCTATATAAATATTTATATGGATTACTATTAAACCCCAACAATAATACCATATCTTCTAAATTATATTTTTCAACTAAAGCCTTTAATCTATCTTTCAGTTCCCCCCCTCCAATAATCAGCAATCTATAATTAAACCCTTCCTTTTTTAATTTATACATTACTTCTATTAATCTTTCATACCCTTTTACTTCTGTTAATCTTCCAATACATATAAATTTTATATATTTTCCAAAATCGAATTTTACATTTTCCTTAGCCTTCATCATAATATTATTTATATTAATGGGGTTGTAACTTACAGTTACTCTATTTAAATCTTTATGAACTATATTAAATGACTTAGCTACATCTTTTGATACTGCTACAATATTAGTAAACTTTGAATACATTATTCTTTCTTTTTCAATATCATCCATATTTTTTCCCTTGGTTCTATTTACTGAATCAGTATGTAGCCAAGCTATTTTTTTACTTTTTTTATTTGTAGATGATGAAATTATTTGAGTTGGTAAACCCTCAGAAAATGCTATTTCTATATCATATTTATCTCCAATAAATAATTTATGAATAAATCTATTATTAATTCTATTCAAAGCCCTATTAAATGTCCTATACATAATTTTACTTTCATTATCACACATGTACTTTACTTTAATATTTTTATCAAAATAGTCTTCATATTTAAAAGTATCCTTACCATATATATTACTCTTATAAATTAGCATTACTGTAATGTTATATTTATTTTTATCTAAACTATTTACAATATCAATTAGAACCTTTTCTGCTCCACCTATAGACATACATGTTATTAAAAACAACACATTTTTCATATATCATTCCTCAATCTCCATCATTTATATTTTAAATATTATCTGATTCCTATATTCTTCCTCTGATAGTACTTTTTCATTGGACTCTATTTCTATTTTATTCTTATTAATATACTGACAAAATTCATTATATTCTAATTGTATATGGCCTATATCTAGTGCACGTATTCCCTTTTTACATAAATCATACGCTAATACAGTTGCTGTTGGTCCTAATGATAATAATACTAGTTTTCCTTTACATCTCTCTTTTATTACAGCTAAAATTTCATCATATTTATCAAATGCATTCTTTGAAGGTGCTATTATTCTTTCAACACTTTTTGCATTACTAAATAAATCATTATTAATTCCTAATTTGCTTTTACTTCCCTCAATTAACAGTATATCTTTATCATTCCATATCTGCTTGAAATTTTTAAACCATCTAATTGAATTACTTTTATCTTCATAATCTCTAAATAATCTTGTCATACTTGCATTACAGTATATTCTATTAGAATTACAAAGTCTTTTCCAATGCATTCTTCCAGTATCCATATTTTGTTTCCAAAATTTTTTAGCTGCATTGTTATAACCATCTGTATTTTTTATAGCTAATGGAATTCCTATTTCTAAATTACTTTCTGAACTTTTTAATATTTCTCGCAATCTCCTTGATAATACTTCATCATATTTTTGGAAATTTATAAATCCACCTAAAATAATAGACATTTCACCATCACCATATCTTACTAAAGATTTATTTGAATTTTTTATTACATCAATTGATTCATCAGTATTTAAAATATTAAGATTTAAAAAATATTTTAATGCCCTATTATAGCTATATACTATATATGTTTTTAATTTCATAGAATTAATTCCTTTCATATACTATTATTCGCTATATAAGAATATATAGTTTTTTTATTTCCTCTTCATTTCCTAAATCTAAAGACTTTAACTTTATTTTTAACTTCGCTACTAAATCCTTATTATCTATAATCATTTGTATGCATTCACTTATATTTTCTGATTTCATTTCAGTTATCACACCTGTTTTCTTATCTTCTATTTGATCATAAACCGTAGAAAAATTTGTAACTAATATAGGCTTACATAATATTTTTGCTTCATCTATTGCAACTGATTTTCCTTCATATCTTGAAGGTTGTGCATATATATCACATGCTTTTAAATATTTATATGGATTGCTTTTTAAGCCTAGAAGCCTAAAAGATTCTTGCAATTTTTTTTTTTCAATTAAATTCTCCAATCTTTCTCGTTCCATTCCCTCTCCAATGACACTCCAGCATATTTTATACCCTTTATCAACAAGTATTTTGCATGCTTCAATGGCCATATCAAAGCCTTTTTGTTCATGTAATCTTCCTATGGAAAGAATATTTATTTTATCTTTTGGCATCTCATCTTCATCAAGCTTCTCTTGTGCCAAAGTTTCTATAGCTTTCTTAGATACTATATTATAAATTAGTTTTATCTTATGTTTTTCTTCTGGAAACTCACTTTTTAATACACTTTCACATTCTTCTGATACAGTAATTAAATAGTTTAATTTTTTAAAATATTTTTTATCAAAATCCTTATCTAAATCTAATTTTCTATAATCATTATGTATCCAACCTATTTTTTTATTAGCTTGTACACAATCTACGCATATATAATTAGATGTTTTTTCTAAATATCCAATGGCAGTATCATATTTATTATCTAATTTGCCTATAGCATTTCTTAAGTACTTCCAAGCATATTGCTCACCTTTTCCTACAGTATGTCTCCTATTTTTTATACAAAACATTAATCTACTATATGCTAACTTTATTTTTCCATTACATAAAAATTCAATAATTGATTTTTTTAAATTCTTATTAAACACTTTTACATCATTAGGAATATCAAGCACATTCACTTCTTTTGGAATAAAATCCATAAAAAGTCCATTATGATTTAATAAAAACAAATCAACATTATATTTATTAAAATCAAATTGTGATAATAAATTAATTAAGCTTTTTTCCCCACCTCCTGCACCTAAGCTGGGAATAATAAATAAAATATTCTTTTTCATAGTATCTCCCATTAGTTAAATAATTCTTTTAAATATTCTGCCCCTTTATATGACATTTTCTTTATTTCTGGAATTCTTTTTTCTAATGTTTTTCTTATTTCATTTTCATCTCTTAATAATTCATCAAATCCCTTAGTTAATTTTTCTGTATTTGAAATATCATTTATTCCTAATACTAATTTTTCTTCTCCAAATAAATCCTTAGCAATTCCTCTTGATTTAATGCTATATCCCAATACCATAGTTGGTACACAATTAGAATAAGCTGCTATAGTTGCGTGAGTTCTAGCCCCTATAAAAAATCTCATTCTTGCAATATATCCCTTATATTGAATGGCAGTTAAATTATTTGGTAGTAAAATAACTCTATTAGTATCTTTAAACATATAATATAATTTTTTTAATAACTCTGAATCATCATTACCTTTATCAATAACATGTGGAGTTAGTGCTATTACTGATTCTGAATTTTTTAATATATACTTTATTAATTCAATAGTGGCTTCCATTGCTTTAGGATTTCTTTCTAATACTAATGGACTAAAGTTTAACCCTACTGTATCATTTTCCTTCCATCCCTTTGGAAGAGGTAATTCTTCTTTAACCATAGTAAAAGCTGGATCTGCCACTAGTTTAACATTAGTAAGCCCCTTTGATGTTAATGCTTCGTAAGTTAAAGTTTCTCTTGCTAAAATTAAATCAAAGGTTTTTAAATCCTCAAGTTTTCTTTCTGATAAATCTTCATCACCAATAGAGCATCCCCATAATACAAGTTTTTTACCTTTTTTCTTTATGTTTCTATCAATTGAATATAACCATTGCTGCTCACCATAGCAATAATTATCTCCACCTATTGATAAACAAACATCCACATCATCAATTTTATCTACAATACTTTTATATATTTGTGTTTGTGCATATTCTTCTGTTTTATTGATTTTTAATTCTAAAAACATTTTTATTTTATCAACCAATGACGGATTTAATTCCCTTGGTGCCGCATTAAAAAAGTTGTCCACATTATCTATTATTTTATCTGTTTCAGGTCTTCCTGATGCCAATTCTATATAAGCATTATCAATAGAATCTTTTATTATTTTACTACTTGATCTTACTATTGCTTCACAACCTCTATTTAAACTTCCATTATGTGCAAACATCATTATTTTCATCATTTAAATCCTCCACTATCTATTTCTTAATCTGCTGTATAAAGTTAATAAATATATTCCAACTGTATTTTTATTTTTTATACAATCAATTATTTTTTTCTCATAACGTCCCTTATTTTTACTTATAAGTTCATAATATTTATTTATATTTCTCGAAACAGTTTCGTTATTAATCATATTTTTTACATATAAATATCTGTCTTTAAATTGAGTATTTTCATTAGGTACAAAATAAATATATGTTAATCCTATTACTACATTTAGAAATTTAATAGCCTTTAACTTCTCAATTTTATCCTTTTTAATTGGCCATTTATCATATTCTTTTAAATTACTTTCATATACATTAAGTGCCCTTTTAAAATAATCTTTTTTAACGATATTCCTTGTAGCACTGCCTTCAACTTCTCTATAATTGTAACCACAGTAATCTATATAATAACTATCCTTACAATAAGTAAAAGCTTGAACATTAAATGCTCCATCTTCCCCTAATTCAATTCCCACTGGAAATTCTACTTTATTTTCTTTTATTAAATTACTATTAAATAATTTATTACAAACAGAATTAAAACTATCATTTTCTATAAGAAAGGGATATATTTTTTCTTCTATATAACTTTTATTTAATATTTTATCTTTTTCAAATGGTAAACTTAACTTATTTTCTTTTCCATTAATTTGTGATTTCCAATTGCATACTACAATTGAACAATTATTACTTTTAGCTGCATTATATAATTTTTCATAATAATTACTTTCTACATAATCATCAGCATCAACAAATCCAATATACTCTCCTACAGCTTTTTTTATACCAACATTTCTTGCTACGCTTACTCCACTATTCTTTTGGTTAATAAGTGTAATTCTTTCATCTTTATCTGCATACTTCTTAATTATTTCTTCACTTTTATCTTTAGAGCCATCATTTACAAATATGAATTCGCATTCTTGCAAAGTTTGGTTTATTAAACTTTCTATACATTCTTCAATATACTTTTCACAATTATAAACTGGAATAATAACTGATACTTTTACATTCATAAATATTTCCTCATTATCTATATAAACTATATAATTTTTCTAACTCATAACTATTGGAATAATTAGTTTTCTTACAATTCTCCTCTAGTGCATTTAACTTCATTCTATTTTTGAATAATTCTTCCACACCATCTGCAATTCCTTCCACAGATAATTCACAAATTACTCCATCATAATTTTCTTTCACTTGACTCTTTGCAGTTGGATAATTAGTAATGAGCACAGGCTTGTTTAATATTTGTGCTTCCACTACAGTTACTGCCTTACCTTCATAACGTGATGGTTGAACATATAAATCACACTTTTTCATATACGGATAAGGATTTGTCTTCTTTCCAAGCAATATAAAACTGTCTTCTAAATTATTATCCTTTATAAGCTTTCTTATATTTTCTTCATCTCCACCATAGCCAACAACATTCCACTTAATATTAGTTAACCCTCTATTATGTAATACTTTTAATGCCTTTACTGCATTATCAATACCTTTTGCTGGTGAAAATCTTGCCACTGATAATAAACTAAATTCATTTTTTTTTGTATTAAAATCTTTTACTTCTTCATTAGCCATTTTTTGTATAAAGTTAACTGCTGTTATATTTTCAAGTACATTCACTTTATTCAATAAACTGGGATACTTAGATAAAAAAGAATTTTTACATTCTTCAGAAACAGCAAATATGTAATCATATTTATCCCACATTTCTAAATCCAATTCTATATCTGTATCTAGCTTTGAATAATCAGTATGTATCCATGCCACTTTAATTTTTGCATTTACTTTTTCTGCTACAAAATAATGTGGCCAAAGGTAACTTATTGCAATATCATATTGTTTTTGTAATTTAGGTAAATACTTCATTGAATATTTCCACATTAATTGCATTTGAACATAAGAACTTTCATTTAATTTATACTTTTCAGCTATTTTATTACAATTTCTTTTTGCTCTAAGTCTTGAAATACCTAATGCTACTTGCCCCTCTTTAAATATCTCACCTATTGATTTTCTAAAGGTGGAGTATTTCTTATTTTCACTTATTAAATTCACTTTTTTATTTATTAAATTCATAAAATCCCCAGTATGACTATATAGCATTAAATCTACATTATTATTTTTGTAATCAAAACTATCTAACATACTTATAAGGCTTCTTTCTACTCCACCTATCTCCATATCAAAAGATGCAATTAACACGTCTTTCATAAGATTTATTACTCCTTTTATTATTTATATTTAATTAAACTTTTTTCTCTTTTATCTACAAAAACTGTATTAGCAGGAACTTCACCTTTAACAATACTTCCTGCAGCAATTACTGCATTATCTCCAATTACTGTATTTCTTAATATTACTGAGTTAGCACCTATCCATACATTTTTCCCTATAATAACTTGTCCAGTTAACATTCTTCCATCACCAGTTTTTCTAAAGTTATGATCATTATCATTTATAGAAACCCCTGGTCCTATTTTTGTGTATTCACCAATTTCTATTTTATCTATACAGTTTATACTGCAATTATCATTTATAAATACTTTATCACCTAAAATTAATTGTCCTTTATGATCTATTCTTATAGTTGTATTTCTTCTTATAAACACGAAAGGTTTTATTATTATCCTACATTTATTGCTGAATATATCTATCTTACTTCTACTTTGAATAAAAAAAATAGAACTTTTGATATTTTTAAAATAGAAAATTTTATATCTTAATCCTCTTAGCACTGATATAAAATTAGAAAAATACATTATAAAAGTATGGTAAAAACCTCTTGTTTTACATTCATTTATTAAAACGTTAATTATTTTTTTCATATTATTTATCTCAACCTATCTAAATTAATTTTTACTAAGCACTTCTCTAAATTTAGCTATATTTTTTCCACCAATAATAAATGCCATTGATTTTTTTATTGATGTTTTAATTCTAGTACTTACTGGTAACCAGCTTTTATAATAATGATGTACTGCATAAGTATTTTTTCCATCCTTCATATAGCAATTAATATAATCATAAGGTGAAAAGTATTCTTGTGGATAAAATGTAGCTACTCCATCTATTTTTTGATAAGTTCCATCAAGGTTAATTCCTAAATCTTTTACCATCTTGCTTACTATTGCCACATTAGTTAATGTATCTACTGTTCCATCTTTTTTTATAAAGCTTTTATCATTATAGGAATCTAAAAACTCTTTAATTAATTTATTTTTTTTACATGCTCCAATGGTACTTGTAGCTATAAAATTCTTTTCTTCAAATCCCCATATAGAATCATTATTTAATAAATTATTAAAACTTTTTTTAACCTCAACATCTGTATCTAAATATATACCACCATAATTATATAAAGCGTAAACTCTTACATAATCACTTACAAATGCATACATTCCTTTTTTATAAGCCTCTTTAACAAATTTATTACTATTTATATCGAATGTTTTCTCATTCCATTCTACAATCTCATACTCTTTTAAATGTTCTTCCCAAGATGAAATACACTTTTTAACTATATTTGGCTTTTCCTTATTTCCAAACCAACAATAATGAATTATTTTAGGTATACTTCTATCCATATATACTCACCCTTATTTATAAAATATCTTATCAAATTTTAAATACTTACTATTATACTGCATATTAAATCCAATAACCTGTTCGTAATAAAAAAATCCAAAATAACAAAGCATAAACCCAAAATATAATAATCTCTTTTCTTTTCCCTTAAAACAATTTTGGATTATGTACGGAATTAATACGAAATTATATAATTGAAAGTAAATTGTAAATCTATTAAATATCCAATTGTACATGCCAAAAGCAACAAATATAACATTTATTAAAGACATATTTACAAATATGTTACTCTTAGGCCAACTTTCTTTAAGTTCTTTTCTCTTTATATATGCTAAAACTATAGGAACAGCATTTACTATTACTCTCATAAAGCTTGATCCACCCATATCAGTTTGATTTGAATAGTATCCATAATTAGTATCTTCTAGTGCTCCTAATAATGCCGGAAATATAGTTGAAAACCCCATAAATCCTATACAACTTACAATTATTACTGCTACTGTTGTTTTTGACCAAGCTTCTTGTTTTACTATAAAATATACTGGAATTAGTATTAATGCCGATTGATGAAATGTTGATGCTAGCAAAATAGAGATTATATATAGTTTTGTATTTCCTTTTTCAATAATTCTTGTAAATGTAAATATTACTGCTGCAATCATGCTTTGCCTTATACCATTCATTGTTGTTGTAAAATATCCTGATGTGATATACATATATATTTCTAATTCTAAATAATTGCTATAATGATACAAATTATAAATATTAAATCCTACTGTTATTAATGAAGTTACAACTATTAATAATAATGGATCTTTATTTATTGTATATAGAATATACTGAAATAAATTAAATCCCCAATCACCTTCTGTGTTAAATTTATATTTATATAATAATGAATAACTATGCTTATATTGAAATGTATCACCAATATCATTTCTAAATGCTGATATTAAAAAAATAACTAAAAATATAAGAAAAGCATAAAAAATTGATAAGCATTTTCTATTCCTTGCTATTCTACTTATATACCCTAATAAATATGTAGTAACTAAAGCAAAATAAAACGCCCCCATAAATTATCCTCCTGAATAAACTATATTTATTACGTGTTTCTTATTATATGTCTGTATAATACATATCCAGCTGGAATAGCTAAAACAGTGAGTATTTTACATGGTGTCTCTTTTAAATAATTCTTATTTTTACTTATAAAACTACTAGATACATAATGAATACATTCTTTAAATTTAAATTTTAATGAAGCCTTTGGATTTTTCATATTATCAATTCTTATAAAAGCAAATCCTTTAGGGTTTCTTCTATATTGCTTTAACATATTTAAGGAAGATCCATCTTCCATATATTCAACATTACATACAACTTCATTCATTAATGCTAATTTATATTTAGAATCAAGCTTTGCATATTTATATGCTAAACTTACATACTTTTCTCCTTCAAATATTGGATATGGATATTGTGTAGTAAGCTCACTTCTATATATAAGCTTTTTATCACCTTTTAAGCCATATTTATTATAAATATCAAAATAAGTTGACTCCTTTAATTCATTTGGAAACTTATCACCTATTACTTTTCCATTTGTATAAGCATCTAATGCCATTATTCCGGCTAAGTCACTTCTTTTATTTTTATTCCAGAAACTAATTATTTTTTCCACTGCATCATCTGGCATATAATCATCTGAATCAATACATACATTTAATTCTGTCTTTATATTTTTATAAGCAGTATTATGAGCTCCATGCATTCCTTGATTCTCTTGATAAATATAATTTATTTCAAGTTTATTTTCATTTATCCAGCTATCTACTAATTCTTTAGTATTATCACTAGAACCATCATCAATGATTACCCAAGTAAAATCTTTGGAAGTCTGTCTTAATAAACTCTCATAACACTTATGCAAAGTATATGCCCTATTATAACTTGGCGTAAACACTGTTAGTGTCTTCATATGTTCTTTCCTCCTTATATTTATCTAAATAAAACTTTGTTAAAAACTTTACGTTTGTTGCTGCATCATATCCACTTTCAATAATTTTTCTCATATTATTAGATTTACTCCAGTTCATCTTTAATATTTTATCTGCCCATACTTTAGCTTCTAAATTTAAATCTATAAATTCTACATCACCACATATATTTGATTCCTCTGTTACTCCTGTAGAAGTTATACATTTAAGTCCTGCAGCTTGCGCTTCAACTAAAACCACAGCTAACCCTTCAAATAAAGATGGAAATAAAAATAAATCCATTGCCTGCATTAAATCACTTATATCTTCCCTAACCCCTAAAAACTTTACTGAATCTTCAATACCTAGCAACTTAACTTTCTCCTTTATTTTTGAGTATAAGTCACCTTCTCCTACTAATAGCAAAACAGTATTTTCATCTTTTTTATGAATTTCATTAAATACATCAACTAAAAATTCATGATTTTTTTGGGGATTAAATCGTCCTACATGTCCTATAACTTTTTTAAATTCAATACCTAATTCTTTTCTTACTTTATTTCTTATATCATTATTAAATTGAAACTTTTCACTATCAACAGCATTGTTTAACGTAATAACTTGTCCAGAATTATTTATTTCTTTTCCAAACAGCCACTCTCCTGCCCTCTTTGAACAAGTAAAGTAATCAGTTATACTATCTTTTAAATTCATTCTTGCATATATTCTAAAAACATATTTATAATCTAGTTTTAAATCAGCTAAATGACTATGTGCAATCCTACAAGGTATATTTGCTTTTTTCGCAGCCTTTAGTACAAATGCACTATTTTCATTCATATGAGAATGAACTACTTTATACTCCTTATGTTCATGAAAGAATTTATCTAATTGACCAAAGTATTTATGATAGTTTCCTGGTCGTATTGGAAGCATTCTATATATTTTTCCACCTAGTTTTTCTATATCATCATCATAATGACCTCTTTCACTTCTATGAACCATAAAATCAAATTGAACTTTGCTTCTATCTATTTTTCTATAATAATTCATAAGCATTGTTTCAAGTCCACCACGATTCATTATAGTAACTACTTGTAATACTCTAATTGGTTCCATAAATTCTCCTTTAAATATTTCTATATTTTAGCTCTTAAAAATTCTATTGTACTTAACATTAAATAACTACAAAAACTCATTTTATTCTTTATAAAAAAGTAAAAAAAACGCCAATGAATGGAAAAGTATTTTAATTCTAAATTCTTATATGCATTTCTTATATATTCTTCATTGATTATTTTCTTTATATTTTTTATTTTATTAATTCCACTTATCTTATTATTTTTAGAACACTCTATTAAACCTAATCCTAATACAGAAGTACATATTCTATTATTTAATGCTTCTTCAAATACTTGTTCAAAGTTATTTTCTTTTATAAAATCACTAATATACTTGAAAAAAACTTTTCTTTGCTCTTTTAACTTTGGATTATATTGTGATGTTACTGATTTAGGATTATCTCTCCAATAGTGATACATAGATTTATTTAAAAACATTACTTTTTTCAAATAATTAAATGTAAATATATTAAATAAGGTATCTTCAGCTGATCCTATTTTTTTTAAATCAACAAATTTTATTTTATTTTCTTTCAATATATCAGCTCTATATAACTTTCCCCATACAGTACCTAATGCATCTAACATTTCTGGATTTGATAATTCTTCTTTAATTGGTCCAACTAATTTTCTTAACAATTCATTTTTCACTTTATCTTCTTTATAAATTATTTCTTCTGGTAAATTAAATATCTTTTCTTTTGAATGATCTTTAAACTCTCTTATATAACTGCACATTACTAAATCAAGATTATTTTCTTCTGCTTTTTTATACATTACTTCAAGCATATTAGAATCTATCCAATCATCGCTATCTACGAACATGATATATTTTCCACTGGATAGCTCAATTCCTTTATTTCTACATTTAGATACTCCAATTTCTCCACAATCGAAAACTTGTATTCTTTCGTCTTTTTTTTCATAATCTCGCAATATATTTAAACTATTATCTGTTGAACCATCATCTAAAAATATTATTTCAATATCTTTTAATGTCTGTGAAATTATGCTTTTTACGCATCTTTCTATATAATTTTCAACATTAAATACTGGTACTACTATACTTACTTCTGGAGTTATTTTCTTCATAAGTTACCTCCGAATTAAATCTGCCACTTAAATAAATTTTATCAATCTGTTTACTTACATTTTTTATATTAAATTTCTCTAAATTTGCTTTACTAAAGTCTTTTTTATCTTCATTAATAAATTTATTAATATGTTCAGCCCATTTAAATTCATTTTCTTGTAGTGATATTACATTTAATAAACCTAAATCTGCTTCTTTAGTAATTTTGTCTGAAATAAAACATGGTAATCCTGCTGCTTGAGCTTCAACTAATGTAACAGGAAGTCCTTCCCATTTAGATGGAAAAATCATGTAGTCCATATTACTTAAAATATCCCCTACATCTTTTCTATTTCCTAAAAGAGTAATTACATCATTTAACTTATATGAATCGATTAAATTTATTACTTTTTCCTCATCAGGCCCTTTTCCTAACCAATATAAATGAATATCATTTCTTAATTTATTAATCTCATTAATTACTTTTACTATAAAGATACTGTTTTTTTGTTCACACATTCTTCCTACTGTAACAAAATTTATTTTACTTTTATCTATATCTAGATCTTTAATAACAATATCTTTTTGACTAAACTTTTTTAAATCTATTCCATTAAAAATAACATTGTTGCCCTTTTTCTTTATATTTTTTTCACCATACATATATATATTAGCTTCACTTGAGCATCCCACATTTAAAGTTGAAAATGTGTTAATTAATATTCTCATGAATTTTCTATATATCTTTATGCTTTTACTTACTCCAACTGTTCTAGCATGTGCACTATTTGTATTATGGGAATGTGCTATTCTAATTGGAACTCCAGCAATAAATGCAGCTAATAAATTTATTCCGTTAAAAAAGTCAATATGAGTATGAACAACATCAAAAGGTCCTTCTTTTTTTAAAAGCTTTATCAGTCTGAAAAAATGTTTTACTATATTTCTAGTTCCATTTAAATCTGCAGTGTGATACACTTTTCCTCCATTATCAAGAATATATTGTTCATGATATTGCTTTCCTTGACATGCTACTGCAAAATCTAATTCTATTTTTTCTTTGTCAATATTATCAAAAACATTCAACAAAAATGCTTCTATCCCTCCTGGAGCTAATCCATGAGATATTTCTAAAACTCTTACTTTTTCTGATTTACTCATACTTACCTCATACTTCTTTTATTTATTTTCTGTTAATACATACTTATTTGAACTAACTACGCTACTATCACAAAGCCCTTTATAAATAAGTCTTAAACTTTCATTAATATTTTCCACATCATATTTTTCAATTTCCTTAGAAACTGTAAACTCATTATCTCCATAAAGGTATTGTTCTTCTATGGCTTTAGCTGTAGCTTCATAGTCTCCTACTTCCACTAATTCACCAACGGTTTCATCTACCACAATATCTCTACAGCCTCTTATATTAGTAGCAATTACTTTTTTACCACATGCCATAAGTTCCATTAAGTTTCTTGGTAGTCCTTCTCTATAAGAAAGAAGTACTCCTATATTACATATATTAATAAGTTCATTAATATCATTTCTAAAACCAAGGAATGTAACTTTATCTTTTAATCCTCTATTTTTAACTTCTTCTTCTAGTTCTAAAAGTTTATCTCCTTCGCCTACACATATGGCTTTTATTTCTGGATATTTATCCTTTAAAACTTCCATTGCTTTAATAAGTTGTATTTGATTTTTGTTTTCATTAAGTTCTGCTATCATTAAAATAACAAAATCACTTTCTTTTAAGCCAAGCTCTTTTTTCTTATTTACTATTTCTTCTTTTGATAATTTCTTATATTGATTTAAATCTAAACCTACACCATTTAATAAATAACAATTCTTTGGCTTTAACTTATTTTTAGTTATTTCATAATCTTCAGAATTAATATTAATAGTAGTATCTGTAAGCTTGGCCATTATCTTTTCTATGGGATAATACATTATCCATCCTAACTTTGAACCACCTTTTAAAAAATGATATCCATGGGCAGTATATATTGTTTTTAAATACTTAAACCTAAGCTTTAATAATCTTCCATATATAGATGCTATAGGTGTATGAACATGTACTATATCAAAATTTTCTCTTTTTTGTATATTAACAAGTTCTTTAAATGCCTTTATATTTCCTAAACCTAAAGGATTTCTAGAAAAAGGAATATCATATATCTTTACTCCCTTTTCTAGCAGTCCTTTATTTACAGGCTTATCTATGGAACAAGCACATTGCACTTCATATCCTTCTTTCAATAACATTTCAATGTGAGGAACAAGAAATGCATTTATTGTCCTACTTACTGTTGTTACATATAATACTTTCTTCATTAACTCCTCCTACCTTTATTACTTTAGCAGGTACCCCTACTGCTGTAGCTCCTACTGGTATATCTTCTATTACTACTGCTCCTGCTCCTATAATAGCTCCCATACCTACTGTTTTCCCTTGAATTATTGTGGATCCTGTTCCAAACATAACTCCTTCTCCAATTTTGTCATTACCTGATATATTGACATTCCATAAAAGAGAAACATAATCTTTTATTACTGTATCATGACCAATTCCACATTTTGGACTTATTATTACATGATTACCTATGGATATATTCGCTGTTAATATAACACCTTCATAAACTATACATCCTTCTCCAATTTCCATATAATCATGTATCCAAACATTTGGATGTACAATTGTAGCAAATTTAAATTTATTATTTAATTTTTTTACAATACTCTTCTTAGCTTCATAATTGGAAATGGCAATTACCACATAAGTATCTTCATCCATCATAATAAGAGAATCAGTTCCGCCTAAAACTGCATAACCATTTACAACATTACCCCAATTTGCAGGATTATCATCTATATACCCAAGCAAGTTCCAAGTTGGCTCTAACATATTTATCTGTTGTATTATTAAAGAGACCTCTCGCCCTACGCCTCCTGCTCCAACAATAACTATATTTTTCATAATAATTTCCTTTTACCTTTTAAACTTTCTTAAAAATTTAGAAATTTTTTTATCACTTTCATGTCTATAATAAAGTCTTTCTCCTGAATTATCATAATCATTTAAAATTGTACCTATTATATTTGCTTTTACTTTTTCCAATTCTTTATATGAATTTATAACAGTTTTTCCTTTAGTTTTATTTGCTTTCACCACTAATACTGTTGCATCCGACTTTGCTGCTAAAAGTTGTGCGTCTGTCACTGCTAACACTGGTGGTGTATCAAGAATTATATAATCATAATTTATTGATAATTCATCTAAGAATTCTTCCATAGTTTTAGAACCAAGAATTTCTGCTGGGTTTGGTGGAATTGTTCCACATGGTAATACATAAAGATTATTCTCTATCTTTTTAATAACTTCTTTTAAATCTTGCTTATCAAATAATACATCTGTTAATCCCTTATCATTAGGTATTAAAAACTTCTTATGTACTGAAGGTTTTCTTAAATCACAATCAATCAGTAAAGTTCTACTTCCATTTTGACTTAAGCTAAAAGCTAAATTTCCTGCCACTGTAGACTTACCTTCACTACTATTAGAACTGGTAATTACAATTGTTTTTATTGGATTATCTACCGATGAATATTTTATACTTGTTCTTATTGAACGATAACTTTCTGCCGATAAAGATTGAGGCATTTTATTAACTATGAACATTTTTTTAACTCCCTCTCAAATTCTCTTTCATGATGTGGTATATCGCCTAACACTGGAACTGGTAGTATTTTTTCAAGTTCTTCTCTTTTGCCTATAGTGTCATCTATATAATCTAAAAATAATATAATTCCAATAGATATTATTATTCCTGCTGCAATGGCAACTAAAATAACCTTAGCCTTATTAGGAAGCGAACTATATGTTGTAGGCTCTTCTAGTATCTTTACTTTTACCCTTGAATCTATTTCTTTTATTTCATATTCAAATTTTTCACAAACAGCATTTAAGATATCTTCCATTTCATTTGTTGAAGAGCTAGTATAATTTAATGTAAATATAGGAGCTGTTGTTGATACTGAATAAGATATTGCATATTTAACTTGATCTGATGTTTTAGATATTTTATTTTTCTTTAAAGTATCATCTAAAAAATCTCCTACCTTCATTATTTCATTGAAAGTAGCCATAAATTTACTATATGCCTCTATCTCATTTTCAGAATAATTATCTAGTATCTTATCACTGGTACTTACTAAAAACTTCATACTGCATGTATAAGTAGGTGCCATTTGTCTAGTTTTATATATACCTAAAACTGTTGTTAAAGCTGTAACTACTATAATTATCCATAACCTCTTTCTAAATAAACTTCTCATATCTTCTAAGTTAATTAATTTATCTTCCATTAGATTCGCCTCCTATTTTGCTTTAGTTAGTTCCATTAAAATACTCCATTGTTACATTATCATCCTGGTTAATACCTTCTTTAATAATTACCTTCTTCACAGTTAAAAATATTATCTTTAAATCCAATAGAAAACTTCTATTCTTTACATACCAAACATCTAACTTAAATTTTTCTGTCCAAGTAATTGAGTTTCTTCCATTTATTTGAGCCCATCCTGTTAATCCTGGTCTTACATCATGTCTCTTTTTTTGCTCTTCACTATATAAAGGTAAGTATTGAGTTAAAAGAGGTCTTGGTCCCACAATACTCATATCTCCCTTTAATATATTAATAAGCTCCGGAAGCTCGTCTATACTTAAACTTCTAAGCTTAGCTCCAAAAGGAGTTAATCTTTCTTCATCACTTAAATAATTCCCATTTTTATCTTTACTATCTTTCATTGATCTAAACTTAATCATTTTAAAAACCTTATTATCTTTACCAACTCTCTCCTGCACAAAAAATACAGGACTTCCTAAGTTAAAATAAACAAGAATTGACACTACAATTAATATAGGCGATAAAGCTATTAATGCAGTGAAAGAAAGAATAATATCGAAAAACCTTTTTACAATTTCATATAAAATATTTGCTTTAATATCAATTCACCTCTTCATATTAATTAAAAAGACTTGTAATTATATTAATAACTCTTTTTAAATCATCATTAGTCATTTTTGTATCTGATGGAAGACATACTCCTCTATTAAATATATCTTCTCCAACGCTTATACCATTTTCATTATGGTTATAGAACATATTATCTTTATAAACAGGTTGTAAATTCATTGGCTTCCAAATACGTCTTGATTCTATGTTTTCTTTTTCTAAAGCATCAATTATATCTGTTGGCTTAACCTTACTTTCTTCTTTTAATGTAATCACTGATAACCATTGATTGCTTGTACACCCTTCTGTTATTGGCATCATATTTATATCATCAATATCCTTAAAAGCTTCTTTATATGTGTTAAATATATGATTCTTTTCTTTTACTCTATTATCTAATACTCTTAATTGACCACGACCTATTCCTGCCACCACATTACTCATTCTGTAGTTATATCCTATTTCTTTGTGTTCATAATAAGGCATAGGTTCCTTTGCTTGTGTTGATAAGAATCTTGCTTTTTTCACATATTCTTCGTTATTTGATACTAATGCTCCTCCACCAGAAGTAGTAATTATCTTATTACCATTGAAAGAATATATTCCTATTTCACCGAAAGTCCCACTCATTTTACCTTTATAAGTAGAACCTAAGCTTTCTGCTGCATCTTCAATAATTTTCACATTATACTCATCACATAATTCCTTAATCTCATCCATATTGGCACTATTACCATAAAGGTTAACAACAATTGCTGCCTTTGGAGTGATTCCCTTTACTTTTAAATCTTCTAAAGCCTTTTTTAAAGCTTTTGGTGACATATTAAAGCTTTCTGGCTCTGAATCTATAAATACTGGAATTCCACCTTCATATACTATAGGATTGCAGCTTGCACAAAATGTTAAAGATGAACAAAGAACATAATCTCCTTTTGTTATATCTAAAAGCTTCACTGCTAAATGAATAGCACTGGTACCTGAAGTTAAGGCTGCTGCTGATTTTATCCCTACATATTCTGATAATTCTTTTTCAAATTCATTAACATTTGGTCCTAGTGGTGCAATCCAATTTGTATCAAAGGCTTCTTTAACAAATTTTCTTTCAAATTCTCCCATATGTGGTGATGATAAAAATATTCTCTTATTACTCATACTAAACACCTCTAATTATCATAATTATTTACTCTATTAAAACTGTAGTTGCTGCTATTTCTTTCTTTGATATATCATTTAATACTTCTTTATTTTCCGTACTTTCTTTATAAGTTGGTACTATATGCTTCAATGTATTTCTTAACTGTCCCATGTCATCATTAGTTGAAATATTCATTAATTTTGAAATTGATTGTTTCAATTTTGCTAAATCAAATGTGCCAGGCTTTCCAATAAAAATCTTCTCATGAGCTGTATTTTTAAGTCCTTCTTCATCCATAAGAAGCTCTTCATATAGTTTTTCACCTGGTCTTAATCCTGTTACTTCTATCTTTATATCTTTATTAGGTTCAAAACCAGAAAGCTTAATTAGGTTTTCTGCTAAATCATATATTTTAACTGGTTCTCCCATATCAAGAACAAATATTTCTCCACCTTTAGCATAAACACCTGCTTGAAGCACAAGCTGTGCTGCTTCTGGAATAGTCATAAAAAATCTTGTAATTTTCTTGTGAGTAAGGGTAACTGGCCCCCCTTTAGCAATTTGCTTCTTAAACAATGGAACCACCGAACCATTTGATCCTAGTACATTACCAAATCTTACAGCCACAAAATCTGTATTACTTTCTTTATTTATAGCTTGTATTATCATCTCACAAAGCCTCTTGCTTGCACCCATAACATTTGTTGGGTTTACTGCTTTATCTGTTGATATTAAAACAAATCTTTCAACTTTATATTTACTAGATACTTCTGCTACATTTAATGTACCCGCAACATTATTTTTAATAGCTTCACATGGACTATCTTCCATTAGAGGTACATGCTTATGAGCTGCTGCATGGAAAACAACGTTAGGCCTGTACTTATTAAATACATGTTCTAACCTAGCTTTATCTCTCACTGAACCTATAAGAGTTACTAAGTTAAGTTCTGGATAATTTCTTTTTAGTTCCATTTGAATTTCATATGCATTGTTTTCGTAAATATCAAATATAATAAGCTGCTTTGGATTAAACCTTACTATTTGACGACACAACTCAGACCCAATAGAGCCTCCTCCACCAGTTACTAATACTATTTTTTCTTGCAAATAATCAGCTATTCCACTATAGTCAAGCTTCACTGCTTCTCTTCCTAATAAGTCATTAACATCCACATCTCTAATGCTTTCAACGGAAAATTTACCATCAATTATTTCATTAAGACCAGGCATTATTTTAACTTTAACCTTTAGATCCTTACATTCATTAATTAATTCCTTTAATATCTTTTTTTCCAAACTGGCAATGGCAATTATTATTTCTTCTACATCCTTTTCTTTAACTATTTGCTTCATATCATGCCTATTGCCTAATACTCTCACACCATCTATATAAGTTCCAAGCTTTTGCTTATCATCATCAATAAGTCCTACAACTCTTTTTTTAAGCTCAGGTCTTCTGCCTAATTCTCCTACCACTAAAGCTCCTGCTGCTCCTGCCCCAATAACTAGTACTTTCTTAAAATCCTTATTTTTAATGGCTGTGCTAAAAATAATTGCTCGTCTTAATATTCTCCAACCTAATCTAAGACCATTACAAAAAGCCATGATAAATATGGCTGACAAAGTAGTTACCATCATTGGAATTCTATTTGTTGATGCTAATGATGATACAACATTTATTAAATAGGCTATTGTAATTGCAATAATTCCATTACTTAATTCTGAAACTCCAGCCAACGACCATATACTGTTATATTGCTTACATATTGCCATTACTATAATATATATTACTGCTGCTAAAATTATCTTATTAAAATTTCCTTTAAAGTATGTCATAACTTCTAAGAAACTCATATTTTCTAAATAAAATCTAAATATATAAGATAAAAAATATGAAAATATAATTAAAGAAAAATCCAATAAAAGTAAAACCCCAACTTTAATCTTTCTATTTTTTAATACATCTTCTGCCAGCGTAATATTTGTCATTAGATTTCCCCCTTATCTACCATTTCTATATTTAATTTTAATAAAGTATTTATCAGCACAACCCCCCATTATTTAACATTATTACTTAATTTAGTATAACACTCT
Source organism: Clostridium sp. CAG:221 (assembly GCA_000435835.1). Lineage (GTDB taxonomy): Bacteria > Bacillota > Clostridia > Clostridiales > Clostridiaceae > Clostridium. Next base: position 73,023 of record FR883421.1, on the reverse strand, counting down.
TTAAATATACAGAAAAAAAGTTTCGTCCCCAAATTTACGATTCAAATTGATAGCTTTCAACATTACATAATTATTTTCTCTCTCTTTTATCCTATTATTTTTTTTATTTTTTAATATTTCTATATATTCCATTAACACTCTCTATTTATTGAATTATTTCTTGAATAATATAAAAAAAGCTATTGAATTCACTTTAAATTCAATAGCTTTTTCTTATTTTAATTTACATATATTTCATTATATGTAAATTAATCTAATTATTCGTCACTTTTCCCTACACCTGAAAGTATTAAACCTTTATTATGTTCTAGAGCCCAATTGATACCCCAGTCATTTTGGAATATTAATATATTTCTATCTTTAAAGTCTTTTACCTTCTTAGCATCTGAAGTTAAGTTTAACTTATCTACATCTACATCATTATTTTCTATCCATCTTACATATCTAAATGGAAGTCTATCCATTTTTATTTCAACGTTGTATTCGCTCTTTAATCTATATTCAAGAACTTCAAATTGTAGTACCCCTACAACACCAACAATGATTTCTTCCATACCAACATGGTTTTCTCTAAATACTTGGATTGCACCTTCTTGTGCTATTTGTGTAACACCTTTAACGAATTGTTTTCTCTTCATAGTGTCCACTGGTCTTACTCTTGCAAAATGTTCTGGTGCGAATGTTGGAATTCCTTCAAACTTGAACTTCTTTGAAGGCATACATAATGTATCTCCAATTGAGAATATACCTGGATCAAATACCCCAATAATATCTCCTGCATATGCTTCTTCAACTATTTCTCTATCTTGAGCCATAAATTGTTGTGGTTGAGCAAGTTTAACCTTCTTACCACCTTGCATATGGAAAACTTCTAATCCTTTTTGGAATTTACCTGAACATATTCTCATGAAAGCAATTCTATCTCTATGAGCTTTGTTCATGTTAGCTTGTATTTTAAATACAAAAGCTGAGAAGTTTTCATCAAATACATCTATTTCTCCAATGTTTGATTGTCTTGGAAGTGGTGATGTTGTCATTTCTAAGAAGTTTTCAAGGAATGGTTCAACCCCAAAGTTAGTTAAGGCAGATCCAAAGAATACTGGAGTTAATTCTCCTGTTCTTACTTTTTCCACATCAAATTCATCACCAGCTATATCAAGAAGTTCAATATCTTCCATTAACTTATCATGAAGTGCTGATCCTAATATCTCTCTAAATCTTTCATCATCTACAGAACCTTCTATTGCTTCAACTTCTGTAGCACCGTGGTTACCACCATTGAAAGCAATGATTCTTTCATTCTTTCTATCATAAACACCTTTAAATTCCTTACCTGAACCTATTGGCCAGTTCATTGGATATGTTTTGATTCCAAGTTCGCTTTCGATATCTTCAAGTAATTGGAATGGATCTTGTGCTTCTCTATCCATCTTATTGATGAAAGTGAAAATTGGCATTTCTCTTAATGAGCATACATGGAATAACTTTCTTGTTTGATCTTCCACCCCTTTAGCAGCATCTACAACCATTACTGCAGAGTCAGCAGCCATAAGAGTTCTATATGTATCTTCAGAGAAGTCCTGGTGTCCTGGAGTATCTAATATATTGATGCAGTGTCCTGAATAATTGAACTGCATTACTGATGATGTAACAGAAATCCCTCTTTGTTTTTCTATTTCCATCCAGTCTGAAACAGCATGTGTTGATGCTTTTCTTGCCTTTACAGAACCTGCTAATCTAATTGCCCCTCCGTATAATAGGAATTTTTCTGTTAATGTTGTCTTACCAGCATCAGGGTGAGATATGATTGCAAAGGTTCTTCTTTTCTTAATCTCATTTATGTAATCTGCCAATTTATTATCCTCCTAAATTTAATCTATAATTACTTAAACTCCGTTGGAGTTTTTTCCTTAATTCATCATTCATAATATATAATTCATCATTATAAATCTTCCTAATTTATTTTAATTCATGTATGTCTTTTATTCAAGTTTATTTATAATTCAATCTTTCCCTCTTTAATTGGATATATTTTAAATATATAATTAATTATGTATTTTTTGTTTAAAGAAGGATTTATTGTATTAAATTAAAAGAAGAATAATCAAAAAACAACATATACAAGCTCCTTAAAAAACTATGTTTTTTTATTTTCTTAAAATTGTTTTAAAATAAATTATCTAGTAAATACTATATTATAAAAATACTTTTTTAACTTACTATATGGTTATATATAAATAAAAGGATTTGATGAAATGTTTATATTTTTAGTAATTTTATTAGCTATATATATTTTCATATTTGCGCTTTTAAATGCTAGCTCAAAAGATAAATTTAATGATCAATAAAATACAGGGAAAATGTATTATGCTATATTAGCAATACATTTTCCCTATATTTTAATTCTTAACCATAATTTCTGCAATGGAAGCAAACTTTTCTTCATCCTTGCTAACTTCTACTAAATTTATTTCCTTAAAGTTATTTTTAATCTTTTTTACTGCTTCCTTTAAAGCTTCCTCTTCTGCTGGTGTCCTGTACTCCACCTCTAGCCATATATTTCCGTTGTCCTTATCTACTGCTGAAAACTGAAATTTATTATGGGCAAATCTAACAAAGTTCACACTGGATTTATTGTGAAAAAATGTATACTTGCTTTCATTTTGCAAATTAGCAATGGCTCCTTTTAAATAATCACAAATGGATTTTTCCTGACCATTTACTTCTTCATTAAGCACAATCTCATCTTTATCAGTTGCTATTTCTATGGATAAATTAGTATATAATTCTGTTCCTTCCACATATATACGATAGCTTTTATTCATATTAGGCATATTTTTTATATTTATGGCATTAGATGATAAGTAATTATACTTAACATTTTCGCTATCAAAAAACACATTATCCATACACATTATTTTTGATGTCCATATTTCTTGTTCATTATCATCTAACATTACTATACGTCTGCCCACCAATGACTTATCATCCTTAGTTAAAAAGAAAGCCCCATTATTATATTCTGATAGCAGCCACTTATTGGTAAATTCTATGGCTCCACTTTTATCTATTTGTGCAAATTTTAATTCTAATTTTTCTTCCACTATGTCACTTCCTTATACACAAATAATTTATTAATTTAATCCTAAAATTTCTTTTAACTTATCTAAAAATCCCTTCTTATTTTGGCGCTGGATATGAATTGTTCCACTTCTTATAGGTTTCATTTCATAAATATCTTCATCACTGGCTTCTTCTATTTCCATAAGGCGCCTTTCAATTTCATCATAATCCATAAGCCTTTCAGTGACTTCATGCCTACATAAATCTGTTATAAGCATATGAAGTAGCTTGCCCTTATAGCTTTTATTATTAATCTCTATAATAAAATCTCCTGTGGTTGCATTGGGATAAACAAAAGCTCCACCTTTTATATCACTGGAAGTAAACTTATTTCTACTACAAATCATTTGATGCATTAACACTCCTAAAGAAAAAGCTCCCACTTGCCTTCCTTTTATATTAAAACGAGCGTTACTGCTATAATCATTAAGCTCTGGTGCTGAATATCCATAAATAGTTCTTTCAAAATTTAAATGCCCTATGTCCAGATATCCTTCTCTCATCTTACATATGTGACTTAAACCTACAAATCTAGGTACATCGTCATTGAGAATTATAATATGCTCATCACTTAAACCTACTACTCCATAGCCTTTTTCTTCTAATACTTTTAAGAATGCTAATATCTTACGGCAAAGCTTTATTATTCTATTTACTTGCACCTTGCCAAACTCATCTATAAATACCTTTTCTTTAATTTTACTTCTTAAATCTGTGCCAGGTATATAATCTAAAATTAATATAGGCTCACTAATACTATATTCACCTTCAAAGTTGTCATTTACGGTCTTAAACCAATCCAGTGGTTCTGGTAAAAGCATTGATGAAATATCATTTAAGATATTTAACTGCTGCCTTAGGTATTCTCTTCTTTCTTCTATACGCCCTTCATTTATATCTTTTTCCCTATAGCATGTACTTTTTGCTATTACAAGCCTCTTCACCGATTGATCATAAGCCATATTTATTTTAGTAAGAGTATCTGTTCTTTCTTCTACATTCTTTACCCAAGTAAAATTTTCCTTGTAGCGTTCTTCAATTTCTTCTAAGGATAATATCTTCCATCTTTCATTTATATTTTCCATGGTCATAGCATATTTCTCCTTATTAATTCCATGTTCTTGAGAATTGCAGCCCGCACTTCCATTACATTCTTATATCTATCTTCCTTCCTATATTCAGTACACTTCTTGATAATGTTGGCTGTTTCATCTAAGTATCCCATTTCCATTAATCTTTCTATAGGAATAATGGTATCTTCTGTTTTTAATTCTTCTGTTAAAGGCTTGCATCTTAATAAATGATAGAGAGTTGCTCCCAAGGTATATATATCAGCTCTTTCATCAAGCTTGGCCAAAGAAGCACTACCACTTCTAAATTCTGGTGGTTTATATCCAAAGGTTCCTGCTCCTGGTATACCTGCCCCTTTTATATTACTGATTACTTCTCCATCATCATTTTCTAATACAAGGTTCATTGAACCAAAATCAAGGAGAGTAATAAAAAGTTTGCTGGTGATGATGATATTGTCTGGCTTTAAGTCTTGATAAATGAAATACTGCTTATTATATTTAGGATAAATTTTTGATTTATGTCTTTTATGAAAATTTGAAAGAATAGTCGTAAGCTCTAAGGCATATTCCATCACATCATTTTCCCAACGTCTTATATTGGTATAATTTCTATCATTCATCACATAATTAAATCCCATATTAACATAATGTCCTAAGTTTTCCCCATCTATCATCTGCATTACTATATATGGTTCATTATTATATATTTCTTCATCTTCACAATAAAATCTAACACCATCTACATCTATATGCGGCCCATGGATTTCTGGACAGTAATCGTAGACCACATCATTTATATTAGGCATCCTGCTTTCACCACTGTTTTTAAATGCCTTAAGACACTTTATTTCAAAGGATATTTCTTCTCTCATATCCTTTATTTCATCATCCCGGGATTTATCATAAGCATAACTGAATAGTCCTGGAATATTATCATATCTTCTTGCCTTTATAAGGACATTTCTATTATTAAGTCTTTTATCAATAGCCTTATATACTATGCCAAAGCCTCCATCAGCAGATTTTATATCCTTGATTTCATACCTTCCTTCTCCAATGGTTATTGGAGCCTTTAGTGTTTCATCCTTTTCACCACTTTCAATGGTGAATTCTTGAAAATTTCTATTTAGTGATCTACAACACTTCCACATAAATTCATCACCTACTGCGCTATAAATTGTAATCCGTATTTCCTGCTTAAGACTATCATATCTCCATCATTTAATTTAACATCTTCATCTATTACTGGTTCTGTGTTAACATGCAGTGCATTGGAAGCTGAAAGCTTTCTTAAATAAAAGTTACCATCTTCCTTATAAATCATTGCATGCTGCCTACTGACATTTCTATCTTCATCAATACTAGTCATATCTATATCTGGTGTTGAATTGATACTTTGGCGTCCTATTATGGTTTCATCATATTCAAGATTAACTACTGCTGCAATTTCTCTTCCTTTATAAATAATAACCCTTGGTCCCTGCCCTGGAAGTGGCTCTATTTTTTTTACAATTCTTTCTTCTTCCACTATTTCATAAGGGTAATCACCTAAATCTACTTCCACAGGTGCACCGCATATTCCACAACATGTTCTTGCTTCATATTCTTCATCATTTTCTGGAGTATAGATCTTGCCACAGGAATTCTTTATGCATATTTTCTTTTCCATTTACCTTGCTCCCTCCCATTATTGGTCTTCAAAAATTGATTCTATGTCTAGAGGCAGATTAATAAGCCCATCATCACCTATCTTGGTGCTGGTATTTCTATTTTCATTCATCTTTGACATATCAAGCTTCTTTTCTTCACGATACTTTTCAAGTATTCCTTTATAGCCAGTAATAAGCTCCTCATTTTTCAAGTATTCACAGATACTTATAATTCTTTGAAGGTTATTTATTACTCTAACATCATTACCTTCTTTAGAATCTTCTTCTATTTCATCCTCATATCGCTTGATTTCCACCATCTTAAAGTTTCTCTCAATATCTCCAACTCTATATCTGCTCCTTCTACTATCTGTACCAAATTCAACCACAACTACATTGGCATTGGTTTTTACATTATCACCATACATATCTGGTATACAGTATTCCACAGAAGTTTTCATGATATTAAAAGGTCCCTTTAAGTTAACTCTGCTGGATACAGTTACATTAAAGTAAAAGTTATAAAGCTGATCTTTTTCTATTTGACCTATATTGATGACGTATTCTCTATCTGATGAAATCTTTGCCTTACCTAAATACTTCTTTTCTGGAGTACCTCTATAATGATCTGTTATTCTTACAAGAGGACTTATTTCAGTAAGTCTAAGCTTTACATTAGTCATAATTACTTGTTTTGATTTATCAAATAAATTATGAAATATCTTAACTGCTTCTTCACCATTAGATATAATATCTGTTCTACCATTGCTAGGTATTGAAAGTTTTTCTAAGAATGAAAATTTTATATCTTTATTTCCTACACCAAGGCAATCTAGTGAAATACTATCATCACCTAAGTATTCTGCTTCTCTAATACCATCTTCCTCAGTATCACAAGTAGGAATACCATCAGTAACGAAAATTATCTTTTTTACTTTATCACTAACTTCTTCCTTCATTAATATCCTTGCTTCTCTTATGGCTGCTGAAATATTGGTATTACCTGATGCAGTTACTTTGTTTAATTCTGATAGCATAAAATCTTTATCACTACCGCTGATATTTTTAAATACTACTTTAGGTAAATCATTATATGTTATTAAGCTTAAGTTATCTTCATCACTACTATTTTTTATTAAACTTTCCACTGCTTTTTTAGCTACTTTAAATCTACTGCCATATTCAACATTATCTTCTTCTATAACATCTGTCATGGATACACTAACATCTAACACTAAACATAAATCTACACCTGAGTTTACTTTTTCTTTTTCCATAAAGTCTTTTCTTATTTCATCGCTAGGCTGTACCCCAACCCTTACAATGATATTTTTTTCTTCATTATCTGAAAGCAAATATGGAATATTAGCTCCAGTTTTTATTACTAAATCTTGCATTTAGTTCCCTCCATGAAATTATTTTAAAACTTTAGAAGTTATAATTGTTATATTATCTCCTCCGCCATTTAAGTTAGCTTCAGTTATTATCTTGTTATTTAATACATCCAATGACTTTTCCTTATTTTCTTTAATGATTTTTTCTAGGCTTTCTGTGACTTTCCATAAGTCATCATTATAATAAGATTTATTAATGTAATCAGTAACTCCATCAGAACAAATAATAATAATTTGACCTGGTTCCAAGTCTAGACAATGTATACTTATGGTAAATTCTCTTGGATAAAGGTTGCCATCCTTAAAGGAACCTCCCCCTATATATCTTGTTATTGCATATCTGCCTTCTGAATTTACCACCTTATCCCAAGCCATTCCATTGGCCAATTTTAAATTCATCACATTATCTTCATAATTTAGCAAGTTAAGTCCATCTTTTTCACTATATATAAAAAGCCTGCTATCTCCTATAGAGGTGTAATACATTTTATTTCTCACAATAACAGCCAATATCAATGTGGTAGCCATGATTCCTGATGGTGTCTCTTTTGTTATATCCACCTTTGTTTTTATTGACTCAATAATATCTATGTTAGATTTTGCAATTACTTTACTACAAAATTCTTTAATACTAATTTCATCTTTTAAAAGAGATGCCTTTTCCTTAAAAGCCTCTATGATATTTTTTCTTAATATGGAGCTAGCTTCCTTACCTGATCCTAGCTTTGCCGTTGATACTCCATCTCCTAAGGCTAAAAGGGTAATTTCCCTTTTTTCATCCTTCATCACTAAAAACATATCTTCATTAAATTGGTTTTCATCTTCATATTTTTTTATATGCATATCTCGTAAGGCCTTTTTCAGTTTATTTACACCTACATTAGTACTGCCAAGGCTTTTTACCTTTAATTTTGTGTTTTCAACATTATATTTTTCTTCAATGAAATACTTATAGCTTTCCTCCAATTCTTTAATGGATTTAAACCTTTTTTCTTTAGTAATATTTAAGCATTTCATTATAAAATTATGAAATCTATATGGTAGATCATCTCTAAATAATCTTAAATTATATCCATAATACATTTCTTCATCATCACTTAGGATGCCAAAGTTATTTAAGATAAGCTGTAAGAAAAGCCTGCCAAAAATATAAACATTGGACTCCTGTCCAAGTTTTTCTTCAACCTTATTTAACACCTCCGGTGAACTTATTGAATAGCCATAATCAAAGTTATCTACAATGACCTTATTTTTTATGAATCTACGTCTATTAAATAGCTTTAAGGTTTCTATATCATCTTTATTTAACCAGAAATCTTCCAAGTTAATAGCACTTATAATGAGCTTTTCTTCTGCAAGTTCTTTAAAGATTTTTATAAGCCTCATGGTAATTTTATTTATTTCATTTAACTCTAGCTTTCTATCACCTATATATTGATGTAAGGACTTACTATTTTCTTTTTTTAAAAAGTAAATTTCTTCTTTTTCCTCATCAACATATTGAGGATTTTCAATAGTTTTTCTATGGAAAATAAAATCTTCATAGCTTACCTTTGATTTTATCTTGTAAAACTTATTGGTAAGAGTGCACTCTTCATATTCTTGAATTCCTTCTCCAAGATTAACTATATTGCCACAGCTATCACAATACTTTGAATCCTTCAGCAGCTTTCCACACCTTGGACATATATTTACCACCATTCCACCTCCCTGCCTTATAATTTCTTATAAATCAAACTAATAACTCCATAATATATATTACAGTTTCCCTTGAAATATAACTGCCTCTACTTCTGTTTGCATTAAATGTTGTTATTTATACTCTTGAAGTTTATCCTTATTTTTCTGCACAAAAAAAGCAGCATTGCTCATCAATACCGCTTTAATTAATACTATCTTCTGCTTCAAATATCATACTGTCTAATCCGTTAATCTTATCTAGAAGAAATTTATTTTCTATAATTTTTCCTCTAACAAAAAGTAATATACAAATCATTATTATCATTAAAATTATTATGGATACTTTTCTTAAGTTCATTTGTCTTCCCCGTTTCGTACGTTTTATATATTTTATGTTTTGCTTATATTTTTATTAATTGTTCCTCTTATTAAACTATACTATTTAATGTACACTCTCTATTATACTTAACAGTTTCTGATTTAATATGTACCCTTCTTCTAGCGGTGAGCATAATACTTATTTCAATAATCATTGCTAAAACAATACATAGTATTGCAATAATAATACCAAAGTTCACTTTCTTCATTACCATCCCTCCACCTAATTCTCTTACACCACAATTCATAATGATAACACATTTTCCATATTTTAAATACATTTATCATATGTAATTCTACTTTTAAGAAATGTTATTATTCATTATTTATTAAAAACAATACACTATGATTATTTTCTTAATTCACTGTATTGAATATTGATACGATTTTCTGGATTATTATCTACACAATATAAAACAACTAAAAAACTCCACTCTAAAGGTTTCATAAGATAATAAACTATATCTGCAGAAATTTTACTGTTTATATGCTTACTTAATGGATAACCATACTTATCATAGATGTCTCTGATAATTTTATGAAGCTTAGGAGTATATTGCTCTAAAATATTTTCAAAGGCATTGGCCACCATAAGCTGTCTGTTTACAGTTATTCTCTTACCATTTCTAACGCCACTTCTTAAAGGCTTTACTACTTTTTCATGGCCTCTAGCTGCCACAGTGCATAGATAGTGTCCATCTCCTGGAATTATAACTGGATCTGGTGGTATGACCTTGGAATAATTATAGGTACTTGTATCTAAAAATACTTGAATAAAGCTATCAGGCTTTTGACCAAATAATACAAGAAATAGCTGAATTACCATAAGTACAGGAAATATAAATAATGTCCAAAAACCAACATTAGTTTCATACTTTATAAAAATTTTATATAACTTATTTACTAATATATTGTTATAAATTTTATTTTTTTCTCCTTCTACACTTCTAACCTTATCCATAGATTGCTTTAAAAGTGATACATACATCATGCTTAAATAAATTAAATGACGTCCTAAAGCTTTTATCATATAAGAAGATGTAAATTCCAAATCCTTCACCCTAAAGGTATGAGTAAAATATGTTACGTTTAAGGCTATATTTATTAAAAGTATGCTACAACTTATGACATAAAGTAAAGGTGCCATTTTTCCATTGAAATTTATCAATATAAAATACACTAATAATCCTAAAATAAAAAATACAACAAAGGTTAATATATGCTGAAAGGATAATGGAGTATAGCTGTTTAGATATTGATTACTCAATTCATATATTTGAAGGGGCTTACCTGTATCTACTAATCCACTGATACACAGTAAATTAAAACTACTTAAAGCTATAACAATAAAAGAGTAAAATACTTCTACCTTCTCATTATTTAAGATAAATTTTTTGCTTATAAATATCCCACTTTTACCAAAGAAGCTTTGTATTAATTTATAAATCCAAAAAATTGGCACTGAAAAAGCTATAATTACATATAAATAAAACAACACTTTTACTAACATAAAATTACTCCTTTTAATTCTATATTAATTTTACCATATTATTTCTATTTTATTGTGGCAAGATTTATTAAAAACAGATTTATATGCACAAAAAACTCCGCCTAAACGGAGTTTTTCATTATCTATCATTTTACTTTCTATCATTAATTAAAAGTCCACCAACTGAAAGTAATAATGCACCAACAAATCCCATTATGCTTGCATCACCTGTTTTTGGTAGCTCAGAAATATTATTATTGCTTGGTTTTTTAGATATATTACTTTGCTCTTGTGCTGGCTTTGGAGCTGGCTGTG